>NZ_PQSS01000001.1 GCF_002920535.1 Streptomyces sp. Ru71
GCTGTGCCCGCAGCGGTGTCGACGGCCGTGCCGGAAGCCGCTGTTCGCGCGTACAAGACGTGAACACGAGGGCGGACACGGCCACGAGCGCGCCGAAGAGGAGATAGCCGGTGCGGTAGCGCTCGGTGAACGCGGCCGCCACCAGCGCGCCGCCGATGCTGCCCAGCGGCAGGCCGAGGCCCACGGCGGCGGAGGCCCGGCCCCGGCTCTCCAGCGGTATCCGGTCCGGGACGACCGAGGTCAGGGCGGCCTGGTAGACGTTCATGACGGCCTGCACCAGGCACCAGCCGATGGTGATCATCAGCACCGTGTGCACGCTGCCGAGCAGGAACACCGCGGGCACGGCGAGCAGTCCGCCGCCCAGGATCCACGGGTTGCGGCGGCCGGTGCGGTCCGACAGGGCGCCGGCGAGCGGGTTGAAGACGGTGGCGAAGACGGCGGCGATCCCGGTGACGAGCCCCAGATTGGCCTCCTTGTGTGCCGGGTCGATGTGCTCGACCTGCAGGGCGAGCAGGACGCCGGCGACGCCGATGTACAGCGCGTACATCGCGGTGTTGCCGAGCAGCAGCAGCGGCAGCAGGCCGCGCGCGGGCCGGTCGGGGCCGTCGGAGCGGCCGGCGGCGGTGGCCGCGGGGGACGAAAGGGCCACGGTGCCCTCCTCGATCGTCGTGAGCAGGCGGACCCGGGGCCGCCACGGGCCGGTGACGGCCATGACGCACCCAGGGAACGGAATGAGGGGTTTGAATGGGTTACACGTGTCAGTGACTCGCGTGGCTTCATTTCTTAACAGTCGCTGGATGTCCTGAACAGACCCCTCGCACCGAAAAGATGCAAACGGAAACCAACAAAACCCGAGGGCCTCGCGGCGGGGCGGAGCACCGGCGCGGCATGGGAACGCCCGTCGGGGTTACTTGACCGGCATGGCGAAGCTGCATCTTCCGGGACGGAAGGAACATCGCGACGAGGCTGCGGAGCGCCCGTCCGCACCGGAGCCCGAGGACCTCGGTCCCGGGCCCGATGTGGAGCGCCGGGCACCGCAGACCCCGACGAAACTGCCGAAGGGAGCGTGGCGGCGGATCCTCAAAGGGAGCCTGCGGGAGTTCAAGGACGACGAACTGGCCGACCGGGCGGCCGCCCTGACGTACTACGGCGTGCTGGCCCTCTTCCCGGCGCTGCTGGTGCTGGTGTCCATCCTGGGTCTGACGGGACGCTCGACCACGGACAAGGTGCTGGACAACATCCGGCAGCTCGCGCCCGGCTCGGCGCGTGACATCCTCACCCGGGCCGTCGAGCAGTTGCAGGGCAACGCCGGCACCGGATCGCTCATGGCGATCGTGGGAGTGGTGGTCGCGGTGTGGTCCGCGTCCGGGTACGTGGCGGCGTTCATGCGCGCGGCCAACGCCGTCTACGACATGCCGGAGGGCCGCCCCGTCTGGAAGATCCTTCCGGTGCGGGTCGGGGTCACGGTCGTGCTGATGGTGCTGGCGGTGGTCAGCGCCCTGATCGTCGTCTTCACCGGAGGCATCGCCCGTCAGGCAGGGGACGCCCTGGGGCTCGGCGACACCGCGCTGACGGTGTGGTCGATCGCCAAGTGGCCGGTGCTGGTCCTGCTGGTCACCGTGATGATCGCCCTGCTGTACTGGGCGTCCCCCAACGCGAAGGTCAAGGGGTTCAAGTGGATCACCCCGGGCAGCTTCCTCGCCCTGGTGATCTGGATGGCCGCCTCCGCCGGGTTCGCGGTCTACGTCGCCAACTTCGCGTCCTACAACAAGACCTACGGCACCATGGCCGGCGTCATCGTCTTCCTGGTGTGGCTGTGGATCGGCAACCTCGCGGTGCTGCTGGGGCTGGAGTTCGACGCCGAGACCGTGCGCCAGCGGGCCATCGCGGGCGGCCTGCCGGCCGACGCCGAGCCGTACACACAGCCCCGGGACACCCGGGCCTGGGACGAGGAGGACGTGCGGCGCATGGGTGAGGCCTGACACCGGGCCCGGGGCCGGCGGTGGGAAGGCACCGCCGGCCGACGGACGCAGGGAACCGGCCCCGCTCCACGGCATGGAGCGGGGCCGGTTCCCTGTCCGTCAGCCGAGCAGCCTGCGCTTCTGCTCCTCGAACTCGGCCTCGGTGAGGATGCCCTGCTTCTTGAGCTCGCCCAGCTCCTTGAGCTGGTCGATCTTGCTCGTCATGTCGTCGGCGGCGGGCGGCGCCGGCGGGGGCGGAGGCTCCTGGTAGGCCTGCTGATAGCCCTGCTGCTGGTAGCCCTGGGGCTCCGCGTAGGCGGACTGCTGTGCCTGGGCGGCCCAGCGCCCCTGCTGCCTGCGGGAGACCCGGTTGGAGACCGCGGTCGCCGTACCCGCGACCACGGCGGTACGGGCCACTCCGCGAAGAAGACCTGGCATGTGATCGCCTCCCACCCCGAAGGGTTCTCGTTCGTTAGGACGCGGCCTCGGCGGCTTCCAGGGACGCCAGGACCGCCTGCACGTTCAGCCGTCCGGAGGCGACCAGCTGCGCACCGCCGCGCCGCAGTGCGCTCGCGAAGGGCGCCGCCCACAGGTTCTCGTAGATCAGCAGTCCGGCCGAGCTGCCGGGCTCCACCGCCGCGGCGGCCTCCTTGAGGTCGTCCTCGCCCAGCAGTCCGGACTGCACGCCGTCGAAGACGGTGAGGTCGAGTTCCCCGTCCCCCGTCAGGTCGGCGATCTCCAGGGCGGTCACCGAGCCGTCCTCGTCCTTCCTGATGAACATCAGGTCCAGGATGCGGATGATGCCGCGGTCCACCAGATCGACCAGCAGGGGAAAGCCCTCGCCCGTCATGCGGTTGCCGGGGAACTCCACCACCACGTAGTCGATGGGTCCCATGTCGTCGAAATTCTCACCGAATTGTTCGCTCACGGTGGTCACCCCTGACGGTTGCGGGTCCCCCGAGTGCCATTCCACCACCGGACATGGGGCGACGCACCCCGTACGCGCACGCCGCCGCGCCGATCACGCGAGCTGCTGGATGCTGCGGCCCACCAGGAACAGCCCCGCCACCAGGGCCACGGCCACAAGTGCCTGCTCCTGGTGGGATTCCAGCCAGGTGCGCAGTCTGCCGAGGCGCACCCGGGCGGCGTCGGGCGAGAACGCCGAGTACAGCTCCATGGCCAGCAGTCCGCTGGTGGCGAGGAGGCAGTACCCGGCCAGCACCAGGTAGGACGAGGTGCTGGACATGTCCGCGCCGATCACCGTCGCCGCTCCGGCCGCCACCAGCCCCCACGGCTGGAGCAGCGGACCCAGTCCCGCGGCGGTCCACACCGAGCTCCGGTCGAGCCGTGCCATCAGGCCGGAGGACGAACTCTTCGCACCGGTCCGCGGTCCGGCACGGCGCCGGGCCCGGTGCCGGTACCACCCGTACCCGATCAGGCCCACGCCGATGGCGAGCTTGACGGCGGAGGAGGCGGTGGACGGTGGGGACTTGGGAGCCGGGGGCTTGCCGCCGGTGGTGAGCAGTACGGCGATGAGCACGGCCACGAAGCAGGCGAGCCAGGCGATGATGAAGGCGAGCCCCTTCCAGGTCCCGCCACGAGCCGACAGCACCAGCACGAACGCGGTCACCGACAAGGGGAAGACGGCGATCGCCAGACCGATGAACACCAGGTCAAGAACCATGACGGCCCCCGTGTGGACCTGCGGAACCGGCCACCGGGCGGCTCTGGCTCATGGCCCCATCATCGCCGCCCCGCCGACGCCCCACAAATCGTCGTCGCGGGCCCGTGCGTCCCTGGCCGCGCGCCTCGACGGCGGTGTGGCGGGCCCGTTCCCCCGTGCCCGGGCTCGCCCGCGTTCGCCCGTTCGGCCCGCGTCCCGCTCGTGCCGCGAGCCGGACGGCCGCGGCGACGGCACGCTGGCAGCATGCAGTCAGGGACCGGGGCCGGAGGGGAGGGACCGCACCGCCGTTCACTGCGGGAGCGGGGCGCGGCGACGGGGTCCTGGGTGCGGGGGCTGCGCACGCGGACGGAGACCCGCGTTCCACTCATCACCCACCTCATGTCGCACCTGGTCTCGGTGAACGTGCTCGACTCGGCGACGCGGCTGGCCGCCCAGGCGTTCCTCACGGCCGTGCCCCTGCTGTTCGTCGTGGCCGCCCTCGCCCCGCAGGAGCTGCGTGACCAGTTCGCCAGATCCCTGCAGGACGCCTTCGGGCTGTCCGGGAACGCGAACTCCCAACTGGCCATGGTCCTCCAGGGCACCGGCTCGCCCTCCGACGAGCTGCGGCAGACCACCGGGGTCGTGGGCGGCCTGATGGTGCTCATCTCGGCCACCGCGTGCAGCCGCGCCATGCAACGCCTGTGCGAACGGGCCTGGTCCCTGCCCGGGTCGGGTGCGCGGGTGGCCGCCTGGCGCTGGATCGCCTGGCTCGCGGCGTGGCTGCTCGTCTTCGGTCTCCAGGGGAGCCTGCGCGACGGTTTCGGGGTGGGGCTGTGGCTCGGCGTGCCGCTGCTGCTGGTCGAGGAGGTCGCCCTGTGGTGGTGGACGCAGCACCTGCTGCTGGCCGGGCGGGTGCCGTGGCCGGCCCTACTGCCGGGCGCGCTGCTGACCGGGGCGGCGCTGACCGCGCTGACCTCCACCGCGACGCTGTACGTACCCTGGGCGCTCGATCACAGCCTGGAGAAATACGGCTCGCTGGGCGCGGTCTTCACGCTGCTGTCCTGGCTGATCTCGCTGTGCGTGGTCGTGGCCCTGTGCATCACCGTGGGAGCGGTCGTGGCCCGCGAGCCCTGGGCGGCCCGACGCCTGGGCACGCCCGGCGTCCCTGCCTGACCGCGTTCCGGCGGCGCGGCACTGGCCTGGCCGCCGTCGTGGGCCGGGGACTGGCCTGGCCCCGGTCGTGCGGCGCGGGTGGGACTGGCACGGGCGAAGCGTGCGGCGCGTCGGCGGGCTAGCCGCCGTCCTGTGGGGCCGAGCGGTCCTTCACCCGGGCCGTGGCCGCCTCGGGCGCCGTCTCCGCGCGGCCGGGCTGCTCGTCGAAGGCCGGGATCCGCGGGCCCTGCGGCAGCCGTTGGGCGAGGACGAAGGACAGCACGGCGGCCAGCACCACCAGGGCCACGGTGTCCACGTTGCCCAGCAGGAGCACGACCAGGACCACGCTGCTCACCGGCACCCGCAGTGCCGCGGTCACGGAGGCCGCCATCCCCATCGCCATCGCCGGCACCAGCCCGAGACCGGGCAGCGGCGCCAGCAGCACACCGGCCGCCCCGCCCAGGAACAGGGCGGGGAAGACGGGGCCGCCGCGCAGGCTGCCCAGACACAGGGCGTACGCCAGGCCCTTGAAGGCCAGCACCGCGACAAGGGCGCCCACCGGCCAGGCATGCGGGTCCTGTGCCAAGCCGGACAGGGCGGCCTCCCCGGACAGAGCCGCCTCGGCCGGTGAGCGTCCGGTGGCGATCGCGTACAGCGTGACGCAGACCGCCGCCCCGAGGGCGCACAGGGTCGTGTTGCCCACCGTCCGGGTCGTCACGAAACGGGCCGCGTAGCGCCCGCCCACGAAGATCCAGTGGACGAGGAACGCGAGGGCCGGCGCCAGCACCAGCACCCACAGCACGTCGGGCCAGTCGAGGGGCGGCGGCTTGGGCAGGCCGATGTTCAGGCTCCCGGTCTGGAAACCGGTCCAGTGGACGAACCCGGTGAAGATCAGATCGCCCACCCCGCTCGCCAGCAGGGCCGGCAGCATCACCGCGAACAGCTGCGGGCCGCCCACCCCGGCGACCTCCATCAGCAGTACGGCGCCCACGACCGGGTTCCCGAAGAGCGCGGAGATGGCGGCGGCGGACCCGGCCGCACCGAGCAGGGCCGTGCTGGACGGGGTCTCCGGCGCCCTGGCCAGTTTCCCGAAGAGCAGCGCCAGTCCGCCGCCCATCGCGATCAGCGGTGCCTCGGGGCCCAGTACCGCGCCGAGGGGCAGGCCGACCAGCGCGGCGATGAGGACGCCCGGCAGTGCCTGCCAGGTGACCCCGCCGGAGTGCAGGCCGCCCGCCGGAAGGTGTCCGCCCCGGCCCGGAAGGTGTGTGACCACCAGGCCGACGACGACTCCGGCGACCGTCAGCAGGGGGAGCCCCCACCACCAGGGTGCGTGCTGCCAGCCGAGGTCCTTGGGCCAGTCCGTCCAGATCAGGTTCTCCAGCTCGTGGATCGCCACGAGGAACCAGAAGGCGATGAGCGCCACCGGAATGCCGATCAGGCCGCAGAAGACCAGGGCCCTGCGGTACTCCGGCCGGCCCAGCATCGTCCTCAGCAGGTTGGCTTCGGGAGGCTGGCTGTGCGCCGTTGACCCGGAGGCGCTCTCGGGCGTCGTGGAAGCGATGGGATCCTCCCGAGCTCGGTGCCCCGCGGGGGCACGTGTCGGTCCGGATGCCGGAACGCCGCGGGGAGATCGCGGCCGTTCCCACGAACGAACATACCCGTGGCCGGCGCGTCGCGCTTACCGGTACGGGGCCGACCGGGCAGCCGGTCCGGGGCGGCGCGCGGGCGTGTCCGTCCTCCGTTCGCAGGAGGCCCGACACGACTGGCCGCGGAGATCCCCGCTCCCTATTGTCACACCATGTAACAGTATGGTCATGAACTCGTTGCACAGAGTGATGAAGCATGCGGGCGGCTGCCCGTCGCGCCGCGCGAAGGCCACGCTGGTGCTCGTGACGACCCTCGCCGCGCTGACCACGGCCGGCACCACGGCCGAGGCCCTCCCGCGGTTCGGAACCGACTGGGACGCCATCGCGGCCTGCGAGTCCGGGGGCAACTGGAAGGCCAATACCGGCAACGGCTACTACGGCGGACTCCAGTTCAGCCGCTCCAGCTGGGTCGCGGCCGGCGGCCTGAAGTACGCGCCGCGCGCCGATCTCGCCACCCGCCGGGAGCAGATCAAGGTCGCCCGGCGTCTCGCCGCCCAGCAGGGCATGTCCGCCTGGGGCTGTGCCTGAACGTCAGCGGCGGATCAGCCCCAGATCCGTGGCGACCGCGACCGCCGCGGTGCGCGAGTCCACGCCGAGCTTGGCGTACACCCGCGCCAGGTGCGACTTCACGGTTCCCTCGGTCAGGTGGAGCCTCCGGGCCACGGCCTGGTTGGACAGCCCGTCGGCCACCAGGGTCAGTACCTCCGTCTCCCGCCGGGTCAGCGACGTCCCCGGCGTGCGCAGCCGGTGCAGCAGCCGGTCGGCGACGGCCGGGGCCAGCGCCGACCGGCCGGCCGCGGCGGTGCGCACGGCGGCGGCGAGCTCCTCGGGCCGGGCGTCCTTGAGCAGGTAGCCGGTGGCACCGGCCTCGATGGCGGGCAGGGTGTCGGCGTCGGAGTCGTACGTCGTGACGATGACGACGCGCGGAGCGCCCGGCCGGGCGGTGATCGCGGCGGTCGCCTCGGCTCCGTTCATACCGCCCTTGAACTGCAGGTCCATCAGCACCACGTCGATGCCGCCGCCGGCCGCACGCGCGACGGCCTCCTCGGCGGTGGCGGCCTCCGCCACCACCGCGAGACCGGGCTCCGTCTCCAGGACGGCCCGCAGCCCGGCCCGCACCACGGGGTGGTCGTCGGCCAGCAGCAGGCGGATGGGGGCGTCGTCGGTCACGGGCGGGCCTCGGGCTCGGAGTCGGAGTCGGCGGTCGGGGGCAGCGGCAGCCGGACGGTCAGCGCGGTGCCCCGCCCCGGCGCGGACGACAGGGCGAACGTGCCGCCCAGTTCCCGCACCCGCGCCCGCATGGCCGCCAGGCCGAAACCGCCGCCCCGCGGATCGGGGGCGGACTGCCGCTCCGGGTCGAAACCGACGCCGTCGTCGACGACGTCCAGCGTGACCTGTCCGGCGAGCCGGCCGAGCGTGACGTCGACGGTGGTGGCGCGGGCGTGCCGCACGGTGTTGGCCACGGCGGACTGGGCGACGCGCAGCAGGGCGACCTCGTGCCCGGTGGGCAGCGGCACCGGGGCGGCGTCGCGGTGCAGACGCGCCGTGAGCGGGTGCCGCGCGGACGTGGTGGCGCACAGCCGTTCCAGGGCGTCGGCCAGCGTGCTGCCGTCCAGTGCCGCGGGGGCGAGCGCCGCGACGAAACGCCGGGCCTCGGCCAGGTTGTCCACCGCGGCCTGCCGTGCCTGCTCCACGTGGCCGGCGGCCTTCTCCGGCGCCCCGGGCAGCGCCCGCCCGGCGGCGGTCAGCAGCAGCTGGATGCTGGACAGGCCCTGCGCCAGCGTGTCGTGGATCTCCCGGGCCAGCCGCTCGCGCTCGGCCAGCACCCCGGCGGCGTGCTCGGCGGCGGCCAGGCCGGCGCGGGTGGCGGTGAGCTCCTCGATCAGCCGGCGCCGCTGCTCGCTCTCCCGGTACAGGGCCTGGTAGCCCCACACCACGGCCATCGCCACGGCCGCGCCGAGCGCGGGGCCGATCGCCATCGCCGGACTGAAGGACCCCTGGTGCTCGGCGAACCCGGTGATCGCCGCGGCGGCGGTCGCGGCCACCGCGGCGGACGCGGCACGCCGCGGCAGCAGGTGCAGCTGCAGGAAGTACAGCGGGAAGGCGACCCACACCCCGTCCGGGGTCAGCGCCAGCAGCACCAGCCATACGACGCTCACGGCGCCCAGCCATGCGGCGGCGGCCCGGCGCGAGGCGCGCACGCGCGGCAGCAGCGGACCGGCCGCGTAGACCAGCGCGCACGCCACGGCGAGTGCGGTGACCGCTGTGGGACGGGGCGCCCCGGCGGTGACGGCCCGGACTGCGGCCAGCCCGAGCAGGCCGACGACCAGCAGGTGCAGACACCAGGTCAGGACCCGGGTCGTCGGGACGGGGAGCGGAGAGGTGGCGGCGGTCACGGCTCTTGCTGATGTCTTCACGGTGCTTACGGGGGAGGGAGAGCTGCTCACCGAGGAAGGAGAGCAGGGCGAACAGGCGGATCGAGGAGACAGGGGGGCTTCGGGGCCACCTTACGTTTCGCGGCCGGCCCCGGCCTCTGTCGAAAGGTGCAATCGCCCCGGCATCTTTCGCCTCGCGAAGTGCGCTCCGGCGCCGGATGCCCGGGGCCGGGGTGAGGGCTGAGGGTGGAGCCGTTCCGCTTCCCCCGTAGAAAGGCCTGGTCGCAGCCGTGTTCGTCGCCTGGCGGGACCTCCGCTTCGCCAAGGGGCGCTTCGCCCTCATGGGCACTGTCATCGTGTTGATCACCCTGCTGGTCGGCCTGCTGTCCGGACTGACAGCGGGCCTGAGCCGGCAGAGCACCTCGGCGATCACCTCCCTGCCCGCGGACAGGATCGCCTTCGCCGCGCCCCCCGACGGGCGTGACCTGTCGTACACCGACTCCACCGTCACCGAGGACCAGTGGCGGCGCTGGGCGGCCACGCCCGGCGTCATCCGGGCCGAACCGCTCGGCATCACCCCCGCCAAGGCCACCGCCGGGGCACGCAGCGCCGGTGTGACCGTCTTCGGTGTGCGGCCGGGCTCCGCCCTGGCACCGGCCGGTGGCCGGATCGACGACCGTTCGGCGGTGCTGTCGACCGGGGCCGCCGACGACCTCGGCCTGCAGGTGGGCGGCACGCTCACGCTGGCCGGGCAGCGGCTGACCGTGGCCGCCGTACGCTCCGACGCGTCCTTCAGCCACACCCCGGTCGTCTGGACCAGCCTCGCCACCTGGCGCGGCCTCGCGCCCCCGAGCGGTGCCGCCGGCGTTGCGACCGCGACGGTGATCGCCCTGTCCACGGTGCCGGGCGCCGACCTGGCGGCCGTGGACGCGCGGGCGCACACCAGGACGGTCTCCAAGGACGCCTCCCTGGCCGCGATCGGCTCCTACACCTCCGAGAACGGCTCGCTGCAACTGATGCGCGCCTTCCTGTTCGGCATCTCGGCCCTGGTCGTCGGCGCCTTCTTCACCGTGTGGACCATCCAGCGCAGCGGCGACATCGCCGTGCTGAAGGCCCTCGGCGCCTCCACCGCGACCCTGCTGAAGGACGCGCTCGGGCAGGCCGTGGCGGTGCTGGCCGGCGGCACGCTGATCGGCACCGCCCTGGCCGTCGCCGTGGGCGGTCTGGTCGCCGGACGGGCGGTGCCGTTCGTCCTGACGCCCGCGACGGTCCTCGTCCCCGCCGGGGTCCTGGTCCTGCTCGGCGTGCTCGGCGCCGCCCTCGCCGTCCGCCGTATCACCTCCGTCGACCCGCTGACCGCTCTCGGGAGCGCACGATGAGCCTGCACCTGACCGACATCACCCTCACCTATCCCGACGGTGAGCGCCGCCTGACCGCCCTGGACCGCGTCACCCTCACCGTGCCGAAGGGCAGCCTGACCGCCGTGGTCGGCCCGTCCGGCTCGGGCAAGTCCAGCCTGCTGGCGGTCGCCGCCACCCTGCTGACACCCGATCAGGGCACCGTGACCATCGATGGCACCGCCACCACCGGGCTGTCCCGCGCCGAGCTCACCACGCTGCGCCGGCGGCGGATCGGGCTCGTGTTCCAGCAGCCCAGCCTGTTGCCGTCGCTGACCGCCGTCGAGCAGCTCCAGGTCATGGCCCAGCTCGCCGGCCGCCGCCCCCGGGCGGCGCGCGAGCGGGCCCTCGCCCTGCTGGACGCCGTCGGACTGGCCGAGCTGGCGGGCCGCCGCCCGCATCAGCTGTCCGGCGGTCAGCGCCAGCGCGTGGCCATCGCCCGCGCGCTCATGAACGAGCCGACGGTTCTGCTGGTCGACGAGCCGACGAGCGCGCTGGACCGGGCGCGCGGCGCCGCCGTGATCGACCTGCTCACCCGCCTGACCCACGAACGCGCCACGGCCACGGTGCTGGTCACCCACGATCCCACCCACCTGGCCGGCACCGACCAGGTGGTGGAGGTACGGGACGGGCGGTTGTGTGAGGTCCCGTGAACGCGCTGGACGCCGTCCATCGTGTCGAGCCCGTCGAGGACGGGCAGCAGGCGCCGTTGCGTCACCAGCGCGCAGGCGGTCGCACGGCTCAGCCAGTACGGTCGGGGCCGGGACGCCGTCAGGCGTGGTCCACCAGCACGGCCAGTCCGGCCATCAGGCCCAGGAAGGCCAGCTCCGCCAGTGCGCACACGAACAGCACCAGCCAGCCGGTCACGATGCCTGCCAGGGCCAGTCCGCGCCCGTCACCGCCGAGCCGTCGGCCGCGGAAGCGGCCCACGTGCCCGGCGGGGACGGCGATCAGCGCGCACAGGGCCGCCATGCCGATGAAGACGCCGGGGTTGAGCCAGGCGATGCCGGTGGCGAAGTTGCCCAGGGAGGCGACCGCGCCCAGCGCGAAGAAGCCGCTGACCTTGGCGGCCCGGTTGCGACCCGCGAGCGACGGCGCCGGGTCCCCGGTCGCGGGGCGGTCCTGCTCCGCGGTGCTCACCGTCGGGTGCCCCCGGGTCAGAGGTCGAACTCGTGCGGCGGCAGGTCCAGCGTGTAGCACGCCTCGCGGACCACCGCCTGCTCGTCCTTGTCGAAGTCGCCGTCGGCGCCGCCGATGACGATGCCGATCTGGATGACGGCCCGCGCCTCGGCGGGCTTCTTCTTCGCCTTGGCGATCTCCTGCATCACGCTGACCTTGCCGAAGTCGAAGTCGGCGGTCAGCTTGTTCAGGTTCTCCTCGAAGCGGCGGCGCAGGTCGTCCGCCGGGAAGTTCTGCAACACCTCGTTGGTGGCGATCAGTTGGGCCACCCGCTGGCGCTCCGAGGGATCGATCGTGCCGTCGGCCGCGGCGACCAGCGCGCACATCGCCATGCTCGCGTCGCGGAAGGCGCCGCTCTTGAGGTCGTTCTTCTTCGCCACGAGCTGGGTCTGCATCTGCGATGCGGACTCCTTGATGCGGTCCCACAGGGCCATGCCAACTCCATACGGGTAGTGAGGTCTCCGGCCGGGCGAGCGACCGGAGCTGCGGTGAACTTCTACAACGCTGTAGAAACTATCAGGAAGGGAAGAACCGGGCCGTACCGCTTCCCCTCCTTGATACGAACACCGGCTTGCGGGTGTTCCTGAAAGGGCCTCACTCTCGTCGTCCGCACGCCAACGGCCGGAAAACGCACAGGGGTGCGCGGGACGGAGCCCGCGCACCCCCGGTCGGGCCGGATCAGGGACCGACGGTGATCTGCTGGCTGGGATCGGTCGTGTCGGCCACGGTGTAGGCCAGGTTGACGGTGGAGGTCGTCGCGCTGGTGGGGCAGCCGAAGGTGCCGGTGACGCTCACGGGCACGACGGCGTTGACGACGGACAGGCTGGAGGGGGCGCCGTTGGTCCAGGTGCCCGCGATGGACGCCGGGCCGTTCGGCGCGGAGACGATGGTGCAGGTGGCCAGGCCGCTGGTCTTGACGACCATCCCGCCCTGAGGCACCGTCAGCGTCGCCGACACCGGGGAACCGTTCTGGACGGAGATGCCCCAGGTGCCGCTGGTCGTCACGGTGGGGGTCACGCCGGCCATGCTCGACGTACAGGAGCTGAACGTGGGAGCGGCGAGGGTGGAGGCCACCGGGCCGGCGGCGTTGTGGTTGGCGGGTGCGGCGGGGACCTGTCCGGTGGTGGTGGAGACGGAGCAGGTGAGGGTCACGGTGCCGGCCTTGAACGTGGCCTTGCCGGACAGCGTGGCCTTGTAGGAGTGTCCCGCCGGGGTGACCGTGGTCGAGCCGGCGGCGGTCTGCGCCTCGGCGGTCGTGCCGGCGAGCAGCAGCGCGGCGGTCGCGGCGGCACCGGTGGCGGTGCAGAGCAGCGTGCGGACGCTGTGGGGACGGAGCGTCATGGTGTGAGTCCCTTTCCGTACGTATCGGCTGACGGGATGCGAACGGTTGGTGCGGTGCGGTGCGCGGTGGTGCCTGTGGGGGGTGGCGTACCGGGGGTGTCGGCGGCCGTCTCGGGCGGCTCGGCGGTGGCCGGGGCCGGGGCGGCGGTCCGGGCGGTGGGGCCGCCCGGCTCGTCCGCGGCCGGTTCCGTGGCCGGTTCCGTGGCCGGTTCCGGCCGCACCGGCTGCCAGGCGAAGATCATCGAGCCGCCGACGATGCCGAGCAGTGTGCCGAGGAGGAACCCGCCCAGGTTGGACATGACCAGGGCGGCGACGGCCAGCAGCACGGTGAGCGTGCCGGCCAGGCCGCGGTAGTGCGGGGCGACCCACGCGGACAGGCCGAGCACGATCATGACCAGCCCGAGCAGGACGGACGGGAGGCCGGCCACGCCCTGTTTGAGCATGACCTCCAGCGGGGCGAGGGGAAGGACGCAGATCTCGCCGCCGGCGAGGACGGTGGCCAGGCCGCCCCAGAAGGGCCGGCTGCGGCGCCAGGCACGCCACTTGCGCCGGCTCAGAAACATTCCTTCTTCCCCTTGGTGACCTTCATCTTGAGGCCGGACAGCTTGAACGTCCCGGCGTTGGCGGCCCAGGCCACCTGCCGGAGGTTGGTGATCTCCATGTCGTCGGCCTGCTGGGAGAAGGCGTCCTGCATGCCCTGCGCGCCCTCGGGGCCCTTGTCGAGGGTGGAGGCGTCCCGGCCGATCTCGATGGTGTGGAAGGTGGCGTTGCCCTCCAGCTGCGTGGCGTCGAGGAAGAGGTTCTCCGCCTCCACGGGGGTGGCGCCGCCGCCGGCGGTCAGGGTGAGCGAGATGTTGCCGAGCACGGGCAGTTTGGTGACCACCGACTGGCAGAGGTTGTTGATCTTCGCGGTCCTGATGCCGACCGTGGCGACCGGCAGAAGGTCGTTGCGGGCGTTGGTGTCGATGGTGCCGTACTGGGCGAAGCCCTGGCCGGTGAGGCTGTCGGCGGACACCTTGAACTGCTGGCCCGACACCGCGAACGAGGCGGCGATGGCGCCCTGTGCGAGGGCGACGCCGAGGGCGGCGGTGGCCGCGCAGCCGGGGACGGCGAGAGCTGCGAACCGTCTCCACCGGATGCGGCCGACAACCTGTCCGCCTTGCTGGTCTTTCATCCTCTTTGTCCTTTCGTGCGGAAAAGGGCGCCCCGAGGGGCGAGAGGGGTGAGGGACCGGCGGTGCGAGCGGGCGCACGGGAAGGCTGCTGCGCCGGCGGTTCGCGCCGCGGGCAGTGCGGGGTTACTGACGAGTCAGGTTAAAGGTGCCAGTAGGCGTTGGCATAGTTGCCGCGTGAACACTGTTTCGGTCATGTTTCCGCATGGCGAAAGCACGGTGAACGGCCAACTGCCGCCGCTCAGCGCACAGTTGGCCGTGAAGTGACCATGGCCGGTTCGGGGTGCGCGACCCGGCCGCGGTCTGTCGTCCCGTCAGTCGCGTTCGGCCAGAGCCCCGCCGACGATCTCCTCCACGGCGGGCAGGGCCGCCGCGCGGTCCTGCGGCACGACGCCGATCCGGGTACGGCGGTCCAGGACGTCCGCGGCGTCGAGCGCGCCCTCGTGGCGCACCGCCCACAGCAGTTCGGCCCCGGTGACCGGGTGGCCGGGCAGCACGGGCTCGGCCAGGCGCGGATCGTGCCCGGCGAGCGCCTGGACGGCGGTGGCCTCGGTGCCGTAGCGCTGGACCAGGCGGCGCGGGGCGGGCAGCGCGCCGAGCCGGGCCGGGGCGGCGGCGCCGACCAGCGGCAGCGCCGCGGTGGGGGAGGGGCCGGCGGGCAGTCGGCGGGTGGCGACGGCGCGGTCGACGGCGTCCTGGGCCATGCGCCGGTAGGTGGTGAGCTTGCCGCCCACGACGGTGACGACTCCGTCGGACGACGTCAGGACGGCGTGGCGGCGGGAGATGTCGGCCGTCCTGGCGGCGGTGCCGTCGGCGGTCGTGTCCAGCAGCGGGCGCAGGCCCGCGAACGCGCCCACCACGTCGGAGCGGTGCAGCGGGGTGTCCAGGGCGGAGCCGAGGATGTCGAGCAGGAAGCCGATGTCCGTCTCCGGCACCTCGGGCACGTCGGGCACCGGCCCCTCGACCGGCTCGTCGGTCAGGCCGACGTAGACCCGGCCGTCGCCCTGGGGCAGGACGAGGACGAAGCGGTTGGTCTCACCGGGGACCGGGATGTGCAGGCCGGCCGGCAGCGGGCCGAGGCGATCGGCCCGCAGGACCAGGTGGGTGCCGCGCGAGGGGCGGATCCGGATGCCGTCGACCAGGCCGTCCGCCCACACCCCGGCCGCGTTGATCATCGCGCGGGCGCGGATCTCGCCCTCCTCGCCGGTGAGTTCGTCGCGTACGCGTGCGCCCCACCCCGACAGCTCCAGCACCCGCAGCCGGGTCAGCACGCGCGCGCCGTGCGCGGCGGCGGTCCGGGCCAGGGCGGTGACCAGACGGGCGTCGTCGGTGAGCCTTCCGTCCCAGGACAGCAGGCCTCCGCGCAGTCCGCCAGAGCGCAGGCCCGGGGCGAGCGTACGGGTCTCGACCGCCGACAGCCGGCGCGGCGCCGGCAGCGTGCCCCGGGCGGTGCGGGCGGCCAGCCGCAGTGCGTCGCCGGCCCGGAAGCCGGCCCAGGCCAGGGCCGCCTGACCGCGCGACACCAGCGGGGTGAGCGGCAGCACGAACGGCTGGGCGCGCACCAGATGGGGAGCCGTGCGCTCCATCAGCACCCCGCGCTCCACGGCGCTCTCGTGCGCCACGTCGAACTGCGCGGAGGCGAGATAGCGCAGGCCGCCGTGGATGAGCTTGGAGCTCCAGCGGGAAGTGCCGAACGCCAGGTCGTGGGCGTCGACGGCGGCGACCGTCAGGCCGCGGGCGGCCGCGTCCAGGGCCACCCCGGCGCCGGTGGCGCCGAGCCCCACGACGAGGACGTCCACCGGCTCACCGCCGACGGTCGCGGCGAGGTCGCGCGTGCGGCGCGCGGCGGACAGGGACGAGCCGGGGCGCGGGGCGTCGGTGCTCATGGCGTGAGGGTCCTCTCCAGGATGGTCCGCAACTCCCCGAGCAGGGCGGCGGAATCGAGGTCCGGGTCGTCCTCGTCGGTCATCGTCCGCAGCGACAGCGTGAAGGACTGGACGACCAGCAGCAGGGCGCGGGCCTGGCGTTCGGGACGGCCGGCGCGCACGGACCCGTCGGCGTGACCGTCGCGCAGGCCGCCGGTCAGCAGGTCCAGCAGGGCTTCCTGGCTGGCGCCGCGGCGGTCGAGCACGTAGGGCAGGAGCAGTTCGGGGTCGACGTCGACGATCTTGCGGAAGAGCGGGTGGGCGCGGAACGCCTCGACGCCGTTCACCAGGCCCTCCACGATGAGCTCCCGCGCGCTGCGGCCCGGGCGGGGCGCGGGCATGGCCGCGGTGGCCACGCCGATCCACTCGCGGGTCATCAGGTCGCCGACGAGGGTGCGCACATCGGGCCAGCGCCGGTAGAGCGTCATCCGGGAGACGCCCGCGCGACGCGCCACGTCGGTCAGGGTCGTACGGCGGACGCCGACGGCCAGGACGCAGTCGCGCACCGCGTCCAGTACCGGATCGCTGTCCCCATCGTTGTGACGAATAGGCGTCATGTGTCACAGTGTAACCCCCCCCCGCCGCGGTGCCGCGGGACCGCCCACGGGCGGTCCCGGGGCGGCCGTGCGGCGGCCCACCGGCCGCCACGCGACGGGTGACGCATGCCGACCGAGGCCGACAGATCGACAGATCGACAGGTCGATGGACCGACAGATGAGGACAAGCGCCGTGGACATGCTGTGGAACGGCTGGGGCGACCCGGCCAAGGCGGCCCCGCTGCCCGAGCCGGTGATCGGCCTGCTGCGCGACCTGCTGGGCGTCAAGCCCCGCGAGGCCGAGCCGCCGCGCCTTGAGGACATCGACGTCCCCGACTCACCGCTCGACGCGGCCGTACGGCGGGAACTGGCCGAGGCCGTCGGCGGCGAGAGCCAGGTGCGCACGGACCCGGAGACCCGGCTGCGGCACACCCGCGGCAAGTCCACCCCCGACCTGCTGCGCATCCGCGCCGCCGACACCGGCGACATCCCTGCGGCGGTCGTGCTGCCCGGCGGCCACGACGACGTCCTCGCCGTCCTTGGCGTGTGCGCGCGTCACCGGCTCCCCGTCGTGCCGTTCGGCGGCGGCACCTCCGTCGTCGGCGGCCTCGCACCCGAGCGGCGCGGCCCCTTCGTCGCCCTGGACCTGCGCCGCATGGACCAGCTGCTCGATGTCGACCCCGTCTCCCGCACCGCCACGTTCCAGCCCGGGCTGCGCGCCCCGCACGCCGAGGCGCTGCTGGCCGAACACGGCTTCACCCTCGGCCACTTCCCGCAGTCCTACGAGTGGGCCACCATCGGCGGCTTCGCGGCAGCCCGCTCCAGCGGCCAGGCCTCGGCCGGATACGGCCGCTTCGACGACATGGTGCTCGGCCTCACCGTCGCCACCCCCGAGGGCACCCTCGACGCCGGCCGCGCCCCCCGCTCGGCCGCCGGCCCCGACCTGCGCCAGCTGATCCTCGGCTCCGAGGGCGCGTTCGGCGTGATCACCTCTGTCACCGTGCGCATCCGCCCCCAGCCGCGCGTCCGTCGCTACGAGGGCTGGCGCTTCGCCTCCTTCACCGAGGGCGCCGCCGCCCTGCGCCGGCTCGCCCAGGACGGGCCGCGCCCCACCGTGCTGCGGCTGTCCGACGAGACCGAGACCCTCATCGGCCTCGCCCAGCCCGACGCCATCGGCGCGAGCGGCCTGCCCACCGACGCCGGCTGCCTGGCGATCGTCGGCTTCGAGGGCACCGAGGAGGACACCGCCCACCGCCGCGAGGGCGCCGCCGCCGTCCTCACCGAAGCCGGCGGCACCCCCCTGGGCGCGGAACCGGGGGAGCGCTGGGCACACGGCCGCTACTCCGCCCCCTACCTGCGCGACTCCCTGCTCGACGCGGGCGCCTTCGCCGAGACCCTGGAGACCGCCGCCTTCTGGTCGCGCATCCCGGACCTGTACACGGCCGTCCGCGACGCGCTCACCTCCACCCTCACCGAGGCGGGCACCCCACCGCTGGTGATGTGTCACATCTCGCACGTCTACGACAACGGCGCCTCGCTGTACTTCACTGTCGTCAGCGCCCAGGGCGAGGGCGACCCCGTGGCGCACTGGACGCGGGCCAAGCACGCCGCCAACGAGGCGATCCTCACCGCCGGCGGCACCATCAGCCACCACCACGGTGTCGGCACCGACCACCGCGACTGGTACGTACGGGAAGCCGGCCCGCTCGGTGTGGCGGCCCTGCGCGCCGTCAAGGCACGCCTGGGACCCCGACGGGCTGCTCAACCCCGGCGTCCTGCTGCCCACGGACTGAAACCCCCGCCCGCCCGCTCGACCGCCCCGGAGGCTCACCCATGCGACAGTTCACCGCCGTCGTCAACCCCACCGCGGGCGGCTCGACCGCCGCGGCCGCACTGCTGCGGGTCGCCCACGTGCTGCGCGCGGCCGGGGCGGAACTCGACACCGAGTACAGCCGCAGCCTCGTCCACGCCCAGGACATCGCCCGTGCCGCCGGTGAACGCGGCCGGATCGTGCTCGCCGTCGGCGGCGACGGCATCGCCGGCGGCATCGGCGGCGCCCTCAGCGGCACCGGGTCCGTGCTCGGCCTGGTCCCCGCCGGGCGGGGCAACGACTTCGCCCGCGCGCTGGGCCTGCCCGCCGAACCCGAAGCCCTCGCCCGGCTGTTGCTGGAGGGCGAGGCGCGGCCGGTGGACACCGTCGAGGTGGAGTCCGCCGTCCACCACAAGACGGTCGTGCTCGGCAGCGTGTACGCGGGCGTCGACGCGCTGGCCAACCGCCACGCCAACCACGCCCGGCTGCTGCGCGGCTCCGCCTCCTACTACGCGGGCGGCCTGCGCGCGGTGACCACGTGGCGGGCGGCCAACTACCGGGTCACCGTGGACGGGCAGGAGCACACCCACCGCGGCTACACCGTCGTCGCCGCCAACTCCCCGTACTACGGCTCGGGCCGCATGATCGCGCCCGGCGCCCGCGTCGACGACGGCCTGCTGGACGTCGTCATGATCGAGGACGCCCCCCGCCGCCTCTTCTTCGCCCTGATGAACGAACTGGCCACGGGCGCCCACGTGGCCCGCCCCCAGGTCCGCGTCCTGCGCGGCCGGGAGATCCGGATCGAGGCCGACCGCGAGGTGCCCTACGGCGCCGACGGCGAGGTGGACGCGGTCCTGCCCGTCACGGCGCGGGTGCTGCCCGGGGCGCTGCGGATCGTGTACTGACCGGGGCCGGCCCGGCTCGGCCGTCGTTCAGCCGTCGACGAAGGTGAGGCTGGTCGCGTCATAGCGGCTGCCCGCCACTTGGTCCGCGGGAGCGGCGGCCTCGATGGCCGCGAGGTCCTCGGCGGACAGCTCGACGTCCAGGGCCGCCACGTTCTCCTCCAGGTACGCGATACGCCGGGTGCCCGGGATGGGTACGACGTCCTCGCCGCGGTGCTGGACCCAGGCCAGGGCGAGCCGGCCCGCCGTGACGCCCTTGGCAGCGGCCAGCTCTTCCAGCCGTGCCACGATCGCCAGGTTGCGTTCGAGGTTGCCGTCGGTGAAGCGGGGCTGGCCGCGCCGCAGGTCCGTCTCCGGCAGGCCGTCCAGCGACTGGTAACGGCCGGTCAGGAAGCCCCTGCCCAGCGGGGAGAAGGGCACCAGGCCGATGCCCAGCTCACGGCAGACCGGGACGACCTCCCGCTCCACATCACGCGTCCACAGCGACCACTCGCTCTGCAGCGCGGTGATCGGGTGCACGGCGTGCGCCCGCCGGATGGTCCCCGCGCTCGCCTCCGACAGCCCGAGATGGCGGACCTTGCCCTCCCGCACGAGGTCGGCCATGGCCCCGACCGTCTCCTCGATCGGCACCCGCCGGTCGACACGGTGCAGGTAGTACAGGTCGATGTGGTCGACCCCGAGCCGGCGCAGCGACGCCTCGCACGCCTGGCGCACATAGGCGGCGTCGCCGCGGATCACGGTGGGTTCGCCCAGACGGCTGGCGAAGCCGAACTTGGTCGCCAGCACCACCTCGTCACGGCGCCCGGCGATCGCGCGGCCGATCAGCTCCTCGTTGTGCCCGGCTCCGTAGAAGTCCGAGGTGTCCAGGAAGTTCACCCCGAGGTCGAGGGCGCGGTGGATGGTCGCGGTCGACCGGGCGTCGTCCGAGGCGCCGTAGCCATGGCTCATGCCCATGCAGCCCAGGCCCTGCGCGGAGACCGCCAGTTCGCCGAGGTACCGGGTGGGGACGTGGGTCATGCTGCTGCCTCCTGGAGCCGTGGGGAACGATCTGCACAGGACGCTAGGAGCTGGAGCGCGCTCCAAGTCAAGCCGCACTCTGGCCAACGCGCGTAGACCTGCGGCATCATCTCCCTGCACCACCTGCACAGTCACCTCACAGGACGCATGACTCTTCGCAGAGAGGTTCCACGTGAAACACGTGAAAGCCCTCATCGGTGTCCGGATCAGATCGATCCTGACCGCCCTCGCCCTCGTCATCGCCCCCGGTGCCGTCGTGCTCGGCACCGCCGGCGACGCCTTCGCCGTCACCAAGATCAGCCACGCCACCGCCACCTCGATGTTCCGCGAGGTCGGCATCACCTGGTCGTCCTCCGGCAACTGCTCCGACCGCTACAACTCCACCTGTACGTCCTTCGAGCAGCTCAACCTCGCCACCGCGCAGGGCGCCCAGACCCTGAAGCGGGCCAGCGGGTGCGCCCTGAACATCACCGGCGGCACCGAGACCGGGCACGCCTCCGGCACGTACTCGCACTGGAACGGCTACAAGCTGGACTACAGCAAGTACACGTGCATCGGGAACTACATCAAGACCAACTTCACCTACATCGGCCTGCGTGGCGACGGTGCCCCGCAGTGGAAGTCCGGCTCCGGCAACATCTACGCCGACGAGGGCAACCACTGGGACGTCCTGTACTACAACTGCGGCGGCTGCTGACATGGGTGAACCCCGGCGCACAGCGCGCCGGGGTTCACGTCGCCGAGGCTCCTACGGCGAGACCTCCTCCAGCCGCCGCCCCGCCGTCTCCTCCGCGCCCAGACCGGCCACGACGGCGCCGGCCAGGGACACCGCCCCCAGGGTCAGGAAGACGGCGCCGAGGTGGCCGCCGGCGTAGACGGCACCGACGACGATCGGGCCGAGGATCACCCCGAGCCGGTTCAGTGCCCCGCCCACACTGCTGCCCTGGGCCCGCATACGGGTCGGGAACAGCTCCGGTGTGTACAGGTAGAGGCTGATGTTGGAGCCGAAGAAGAACACCGCGGCCAGTGAGGTCCACACCAGCACCTGCACCGGCGTACCGGCCCCGAGGACGCCGAGGACGCCGAGGACGGCGGCCGAACCGGCGAGGCAGCCGGTGATCACCCGGCGGCGGCCGAGGCGGTCGACGGTGAGCGCGGCGACGAGACAGCCGGCCAGGCCCGCGCACGAGGTGACCGTGGAGTACAGCAGGGCGTCGGACAGGTTCAGCCCGTAGCGGTTCTTGTAGATGGTGGGCAGCCAGGACGTGATGCCGTAGTTCACGAAGTAGCCGGCGAACCAGAGCGCGCCCACGACCAGGGTGCGGCGTCGGTAGCGGCCGGTGAGCAGGCCGCGCAGACCGGAGGAGTGGCCCTCCGCTCCGGCCGGCGCGGCGACCGGGGGCTCGTCGGGCACGGCGGGCAGCGGTGCGCCCGTCGCCTTCTCCACCGCGGCCTCGATCCGCGCCATCACGGCGGCGGCCTCCTCGGTCCTGCCCCGGTCGGCGAGCCAGCGCGGCGACTCGGGCACCATGCGGTGGACCACGAAGGCCAGCACCCCGGGGATCGCCGCGAGCCCGTACATCCACCGCCAGCCCAGCAGTGGCACCACCCAGGCCGCGACCAGCGCGCCCACGGTCAGACCCGCCGGGAAGACCAGCTCGTACAGCAGGACGAAGCGCCCTCGCTTGTGGCTGCGGGTGATCTCGGCGATGAAGGTGGCCGCGACCGGGACCTCGCCGCCGATCGCCAGGCCCTGTACGAACCGCACCGCCATGAAGACGCCGGGGGAGGGGGAGAGGGCGAGCGCCAGGTTGGCGACGCTGGACAGGGCGACGCACAGGGCGATCACCCGCACCCGGCCGATCCGGTCGGCGACGCGCCCGGAGAGCAGGGCGCCGGCCAGCATGCCGATCGAACCCACGGTGAGCAGCAGGGTCGCGGCGGAGGTGGTCAGGTGCCAGTCGGCCCGCAGCCCGGGCAGGGCGTAGGCGATCAGGAGCTGGTCGAAGGCCTCGAAGAACGTGACCGCGCCGACGACCAGCCGGACGGTGACGTGCCAGCGGGACAGGGGAAGTCGTTCGAAGCGGGCGGCTATGGAGGCTCTGAGCGAGAGGTCGGGTACTGCTTCGGTCGTCATGCGGTACTCCGCTGGTCACGGGGGCGGGGGGACGACAAGCACGGGGTCGGGGAGAGCGATTTTCGGCCAGCGAGTCGGTCCAGTGTGGCAGAGCGCACCAGATCCGCACCAGGGCCGAGCGCAAACATCAGGTAAGCGCAAAGCTTCTAAGCGCTTAAGTTGTATCTCTCGCCGCCGGGAGCCCGTCAAGGCCTGAAGCAGCGATTTAACCGCCGAATCTGTCGGCGCCACCCCCTTGCGTCCCAGATATTTAAGCCCTTAGGTTTCTAGCGCTTACTCAAGCAGCTCCCCACTCGATGCGTTCAGGAGGCCCCGTATGCTCCGAACTCCCCCGGACGAAGCGCTCGTTGCGGGCCGGTGGCGACGCGGCGGCGGTGCCCCGGCGCAGAGCCTCGATCCGGCCACCGGCAGCCCCTTGGCCACCGTCCACGCCGTCACCGCCGAGGAGGTCGCCGAGGCGGCGCGCGCCGGAGCCGAGGCCGCGGCCGAGCCCGTCTGGCGCGATCTGCTGCCGCACCTGCGGGCCCGGTTCCTGCACCGCGTCGCCACGCTGATCGACGACGACGCCGAGCACCTCGCCGCCCTGCAGACCGCCGACACCGGCAAGGCGCTCACCGAGACCCGCGCCCTGGTCGCCAGCGCGGCCGGCACCTTCCGCTACACCGCAGCCGCGCTGGAGACCGCCGAGGACGCCCTCACCCCCTCCCGCGGCGCCTACGTCACGATGAGCGTGCACGAACCCATCGGCGTCGTCGGCGCGATCAACCCGTGGAACTCCCCGGTCGCCAGCGACGCCCAGAAACTCGCCCCGGCGCTCGCCGCCGGCAACGCGGTCCTGCTCAAGCCCGCCGAGTGGACACCGCTGGTCTCCCTCGCCCTGGGCCGCCTGATCAGCACCGCCCTGGCGGAGCACGGCCTGCCCCCGGCCCTGCTGTCGGTCCTGCCCGGACCCGGCCGGATCGTCGGCGACGCGATCGTGCGTGACCCGCGCGTCGGCAAGGTCGCCTTCACCGGCGGCACCGCCACCGGCCGCGCGCTCGCCAGAGCCGCCGCCGACAAGCTGATGCCCGTCTCCCTGGAACTCGGCGGCAAGTCGCCCACCATCGTGCTGCCCGACGCCGACGTCGAGCAGGCACTCGCGGGCGTCATGTTCGGCGTGTTCTCCTCCAGCGGCCAGTCCTGCATCGCCGGTTCCCGCCTGTTCGTGGCCCGTACGCTCTACGACGACTTCGTCGGCTCCCTCGTCGAACGCGTCCGCAAGCTGCGCGTCGGACCCGGCACCTCACCCGACACCCAGGTCGCCCCGCTCGTCCACCCCGCCCACCGCGACAGCGTCGCCGCCTATGTCGACCTCGCCCGCCAGGAGGGCGCCCGCGTGCTGTGCGGCGGCGCCGTCCCCGAGGGCCCCGCCTACGACGGCGGCGCCTACTACCTGCCCACCGTCCTCGACGGGCTGCCGGGTGACGCCCGCACCTGCCAGGAGGAGATCTTCGGCCCGGTTCTGGTCGCCCTGCCCTACGACGACGAGGAGGACCTGGTCCGCCAGGCCAACAACTCCGTCTACGGCCTCGCCTGCGGCATCTGGACCCGCGACCACCGCGCCGCCTGGCGGATCGCCCGCCGCATCGAGGCGGGCACCGTCTGGATCAACACCTACAAGCAGTTCAGCATCTCCACGCCCTTCGGCGGCATGAAGGAGAGCGGCCTCGGCCGCGAGAAGGGGCGCGACGGCATCCGCGCCTACCAGCGCCAGAAGTCCCTGTACTGGGGCACCTCCACCGCGCCGCTGCCCTGGGCCGGCTGACCCACCCGGAGTTCTCATGTCCCGACCGCCCGAACCCCCCGTCGCCCACCTGCGCGCCCTGCGCTCCGTCGAACTGCACACCCCGCACTTCAGCGAGGCCACCGACTTCTACGAGGAGGCCTGGGGTCTGGAGGTCGTCGAGGCCGGCCACAGCGCCAGCTGGCTGCGCGGCACCGGCGAGGAGCACCACGCCCTCCAGCTCAGCCGCTCCGACCGCATCGGCCTCGGCAAACTCGCCTTCGCCGTGACGACACCGGCCGAGATCGACGAGGCCGCCCGCCGGCTCGAACGGCGCGGCATCCGTCCCGTCACCGGACCCGGCCCCCTCGACCAGGTCGGCGGCGGATACGGGCTGCGCTTCCACGACCACGAGGGCCGCCTGATCGAGCTGTCCGCCGACACCTGGGCCGTACCGCCGCGCGGCCGGGACGCCGCCGTGCCCGTCGGCGTCACCCACGTCGTCCTCAACACCCCCGACATCGACGCCTCCGTCGCCTTCTACCGCGAGGTGCTCGGCCTGCGCGTCTCGGACTGGTCCGAGCACCAGATGGCGTTCCTGCGCTGCAACAGCGACCACCACTGCGTCGCCTTCAACCAGGCGCCCTGGGTGTCCCTCAACCACGTGGCCTACGAGATGAGTTCGCTGGACCACTTCATGCGCGGCCTCGGCCGGCTGCGCCACCACGGGATCACACCCCAGTGGGGCCCGGGGCGGCACGGCCCCGGCAACAACACCTTCTCCTACTTCACCGACCCCACCGGTCTGGTCTGCGAGTACACCTCCGAGGTCGCCCAGGTCGTCGAGGACCGCTGGATCTGCAAGGTGTGGCGGCGCGTCCCCGAGCTGTCCGACCTGTGGGGCACCGCCGGACCGCCCTCGCCGCTGATCCGCGCCCACATGGCCGGCACCCCGGACGGCACCCCCGTCCAGCCGCCCCTCGACGCCCGGCCCGCCGCCCCGCAAGGAGCCCCCGCATGAACCCCACCCCCCTCAAGGTCGCCCTGGTCGGCTGGGGCGCCATCGGCCGCGTCGTCGGCACCGCCCTCGCCGCCGGGGACGTACCGGGCGCCACGCTGGAGTGCGTCGTCGACAACCGCCCGCTGGGCGGCGCCGCACCCGCGGAACAACTCCCCTTCGAGGACGCCGTCGACCGCTGCGACCTCGTCGTGGAGGCCGCCGGCCAGGCAGTGGTCCGCGCCTGGGGCGAACGGGTCCTCACCTCCGGCACCGACCTGCTGGTCGCCTCCACCGGCGCCCTCACCGACGAGGACCTCGCCAAGCGGCTGCTGACCGCGGGACCGGGCCGCGTGTACTTCACCGGCGGCGCCGTCGGTGGCCTCGACCTCCTCCAGGCCGTCCGCGCCCTCGGCCCCCTCGACCACGTCCGGCTCACCACCACGAAACTCCCCGGCACCCTCGAACAGCCCTGGATGGACGAGGAGTTGCTGCAGCGGCTGCGCACCGCGACCGGCCCCGTCGAGGTCCTCGCCGGCACCGCCCGGGACATCCCCGTGAAGTTCCCCCGCTCCACGAACGTCGCCGCCTCGGTGGCGCTGGCCGTCGGCGACCTGGACGCCGTCCACGTCCGCGTCGTCGCCGACCCCGCCGCGGTACACACCCGGCACGTCGTCGAGGCGTCCGGCCCGCACGGCGCCTACCGCTTCGAGGCGGCCCACACCCCCGACGCGGACAACCCCGCCACCAGCAAGGTCGTGCCGTACGCGGTGCTGCGCTCGCTCGGCGCGATCGCCGGACGGCCGGGACAGATCCTGTGACCCCCGCCAAGGCGCACGTGGAGGAGGCGGGCACCTCCGGGCCGCTGCTGCTGTGCCTGCACGGCATCGGCTCCTCCTCGGCCTCCTTCGGGCCCCAACTCCAGGCCCTGGCCGAGGAGTTCCGGGTGGCTGCCTGGGACGCCCCCGGCTACGGCCGCTCGCCCGACCCGGACGCACCGCTCGACCTCGACGGCTTCGCGGACGTGGCGGCCGAGGTGATCCGGGCCCGCGGCGGCAGCGCCCACGTCCTCGGCGTCTCCTGGGGCGGCGTCATCGCCCTGCGGCTCGCCCTGCGCCACCCCGCGCTCGTCGCCTCCCTGATCCTGGCCGACTCCAGCCCCGGCTCCGGCACCGACCCCGGCAAGGCCGCCGCGATGCGAGCCCGCGCGGACGAACTCCGGGCCCTCGGGCCCCGCGCGTTCGCCGAACGGCGCGGACCCCGCCTGGTCTCCGACGGCGCACCCCCCGAGCTCGTGCGGCGGGTCGTCGACACCATGGCCCACGCGGTACGCCTGCCGGGCTACGCCCACGCCGCCGCGTCCATGGCCTCCGCCGACCTGCGCGCCGACCTGCCGCGCATCACCGCACCCACGCTCGTGCTGTGCGGCGACAAGGACCAGGTCACCGGCCCGGACGCCGCCCAGGCCCTGGCCGGTGGCCTGCGCAGGACCGCCAGTGTGGTCGTCAAGGACGCCGGCCACCTGGCCAACCAGGAACAGCCCGAGCGCTTCAACGCCTGGGTCCTGGCCCACCTGCACATCGTCACCAACCCCCGCACGAAAGGCTGACCCGCCATGCCCCTGACCACCACCGAGTACGACAACAACGGCGACCTCGCCAAGTACACCGACTCGCTCATCGCCAGCCGCGACTCCCGCGAGCCCGACTGGGGCACCCTGTCCTTCCAGGAGAAGGCCGGCCCGCAGTACCGCCGCGCCCAGATCCGCTACGTCGGCTCCGGCGCCACGGGCAACCACGAGAACGACAGCCGGATCATCCCCTCCGGCGGCTTCACCTTCTCCAACATGCTGCTGCCGCCCGGCGCCGAGGGCCCGGCCCACACCCACCACGACGTGGAGGAGGCCTTCTTCGTCCTGGAGGGCCAGGTCCGCGTCGGCATCCACCGCGGCCCCGACGAGGTCGAGTACCGCACCCTCGGCTACCGGGACATGATCGTCGTCCCGGCCGGCGTCACCCGTTCCCTGAAGAACGAGGGCGACACCGACGCGCTGTTCTGCGTGATCATCGGCACGCAGAAGCCGCAGGTGCCGACCTACCCCGAGTACTCGCCGCTGTACGGCGTCACCCGTGACTGACGAGACGCGCACGGTCGTCGTGACCGGGGCGGGCCGTGGCCTGGGGGAGGCCATGGCCCGCCGGGCCGGCGCCGACGGCCACCGGGTCGTCGTCGCCGAACTCAACGCCGAGTGGGGCGAACGCACCGCGTCCGCGATCCGCGCCGAGGGCGGCCAGGCCCACTACGTCCACTGCGACGTGGCCGACCCCGCCTCCGTCACGCAACTCGCCGAGCAGGTGGGCGAGTTCGGTCCGGTCTGGGGGCTGGTCAACAACGCCGCCCTCGCCAACGGCGTCGGCGGCAAGGAGTTCCAGGACATCGACATCGAGACCTGGGACCGCCTGATGACCGTCAACGTGCGCGGACCCTGGCTCGTCGCCAAGGCGCTGCACCCGCTGCTCGCCCGCCCCGGACGCATCGTCAACATCGCCTCCGACGCCGCCTTGTACGGCTCCCCGCGCCTCGCGCACTACATCGCCTCCAAGGGCGCCGTCATCGCCCTGACCCGGGGCATGGCCCGCGAACTCGGAGAGCAGGGCATCACCGTCAACGCGGTCGCACCCGGCCTGACCGAGTGCGAGGCCACTGAGACCGTGCCCCTCGAACGCCACACCCTCTACGCCGGCCACCGCGCGATCTCCCGCCCGCAGCAGCCCGACGACCTCGTCGGACTCGTCTCCTTCCTGCTCGGCGAGGAGTCCCGCTACCTCACCGGACAGGTGATCGCCGTCAACGGCGGCTTCACCATGCACTGATCCCCCCAAGAACCGGAGAACTCCATGGATCTGGGTCTCGCCGACCGGACCGTCCTGGTCACCGGCGGCAGCTCGGGCGTCGGTCTGGCCACGGTCCGCGCGCTGCTCGACGAAGGCGCACACGTCGCCACCTGCGGCCGCGACGCCGACCGCCTCGCCAAGGCCGCCGCCCGCCTCGGCGCCGGCGACCGGCTGCTGACCGGCGTGTGCGACGTACGCGACGCGGACGCCGTCACCGCCTTCGTCGAGCGGGCCGCCGCACACTTCGGCCGCCTCGACGGACTCGTCAACAACGCCGGCCAGTCCCGGATGAAACGGCTCGACGACACCGACGCCGAGGACTGGCGCGACGAACTGGAGCTGAAGTTCACGGGCGTGCTGAACCCCCTGGCCGCCGCCCGCCCGCACCTGCGCGGCTCCGACGCTGCCGGCGTCGTCAACGTCAACGCCGTCCTCGCCAAGCAGCCCGAGCCTCGCCTGATCACCACCAGCGCGGCCCGCGCCGGCATCCTCAACCTGTCCAAGTCCCTCGCCACCGAACTCGCCCCCGAGGGCATCCGGGTCAACTCCGTCTGCCTCGGCCTGATCGACACCGGACAGTGGACCCGCCGGCACGCCGCCGCCCACACCGGCCTGTCCTACGAGGACTGGCAGGCCGAGCTCGCCGCCGACCGGGGCGTCGCCCTCGGCCGGCTCGGCCGGGCCGAGGAGGTCGCCTACGCGATCGTGACGCTGCTGTCGCCGCGCGCCTCGTACATCACCGGAACCGCCATCGACGTCTGCGGCGGGGTCGGCCGCGGCGTCTTCTAGGACGCCTGACAGGCACGGACAGGCAGTGACAGGCACTGACAGGCATTGAGAGGCACGCATGACGTACCGCACCGGAGGCGACCTCCTCGTCGCCGTCCTGAAGGAATTCGGCATCGACACGGTCTTCGGCATCGTGTCCGTGCACAACCTCCCCCTGGTCGAGGCCGTCGACCGCGAACTGCGTTTCGTGCCCGTGCGGCACGAGGCCACCGCCGTCAACGCCGCCGACGGCTACGGCCGCGCCCGCGGCGGCCTCGGCTGCGCCCTCACCTCCACCGGCACCGGCGCCGGCAACGCGGCCGGCTCCCTGATCGAGGCGCTCGCCGCAGGCACCTCCGTCCTGCACGTCACCGGGCAGATCGAGACGCAGTACCTCGGCAGCGGACGCGGCTTCATCCACGAGACCAAGGACCAGCTCGGCATGCTCCGCGCGGTCTCCGCGTACGCCGCGACCGTCCCGGACACCGAGAGCGCCGGCCGCCTGCTGCGTGAGGCCGCCGCCGTGGCCCTGACCGCACCCGGGGGACCGGCCAGCATCGAGTGGCCCATCGACCTGCAGTACGCCGCCCAGCGGGACGACGGTGCTGCGGCACCCCACGCCGAGGTCCCGGCTCCCGACCCGGCAGAACTCGCCACCGCACGCGAGCTGCTGGCCACCGCGCGACGCCCGCTGATCTGGGCCGGGGGCGGTGCCACCCGTGCCCGGGACGCCGTCCTGGAGCTGCTGCGCGCCACCGGCGCCGGCCTCATCACTTCCAACTCCGGGCGCGGCACGATCCCCGAGGACCACCCGCAGGTCATCGGCAACTACGCCACCACGCCCGCGGTACGCGCCCTGCTCGACGACGCCGACGTCCTGGTCACCATCGGCACGCACTTCCGCTCCAACGAGACCGCCGACTACACCCTCCGCCTCCCCGAGGCGCACATCCAGATCGACGTCGACGCCGCCGCCCTCGGCCGCGTCCACCCCGCCACGCACACCCTGCACGGCGACGCCGCCCGGGTGCTGCCCGAACTGACCCCGGCCGCCGCGCCCGCCGACCCGGGCTGGAGCGCCCGCGTCACCGCCGTACGCGACGAGGTGCGTGCCGCCCAGCGGGACGCCATCGGCCCGCAGGCCGCGATCTGCGACGCCCTCGCCGCCGCCCTGCCGCCCGGCGCCGTCGTCGCCCGGGACGTCACCATCCCGTCCTCCACCTGGGGAAACCGGCTGCTGCCCATCCACGACCCGCGCGGCAACGTCTTCCCGCGCGGCGGCGGCATCGGCCAGGGCCTCGGCATGGGCATCGGCGCCGCCCTCGCCCGCCCCCACGAGCCCACCGTGGTCATCGCCGGCGACGGCGGCCTCGCCGTCCACCTCGGCGAACTCCTCACCGTCGCCCAGGAGCGGCCCCGCCTGCTGCTGCTCGTCTTCGACGACGGCGGCTACGGCGTCCTGCGCAACACCCAGGACCGCTACAGCGAACGCCGCAGCGGGGTCGACCTGTTCACCCCGGACTTCGCCCAACTCGCCGCCGCCTGCTCGCTGCCGTACGCGCGTATCGCCGCCGAGAGCGACGCCGGACCGGTGATCCGCGACGCGCTCGCCATGGACGGGCCGGTCCTCGTCGAGGTGGACCTCGCCGCGCTCGGCCCGATGAAGACCCCGTTCACGCCACCGGTGAAGATCCCCACCGCGTAAGGAGGCCGTCCCATGAGGCTCACCGAAGAGCAGGAGCTCGAACTCCTCGTACGCCGTATGACCTGGGAGGCGGACGGCGTCCTGTCCGTCGACCTCGCGGACCCCGCCGGCAAGCCCCTGCCCAGCTGGACCCCGGGCGCCCACCTCGACCTGCACGTCGGCGGACACGTCCGCCAGTACTCGCTGTGCGGCGACCCGGAGGACCTCGGCGTGTACCGCGTCGCCGTCCTCGACGAGCCCGCCTCGCGCGGCGGTTCACGGCACGTCCACACCCGGCTGCGCCCCGGCGAGCGGGTTCGCGTCGCCGGCCCCCGCAACCACTTCGCGCTGGAGCCGGCCGGGTCGTACGTCTTCATTGCCGGCGGCATCGGCATCACCCCGATCCTCGCCATGGCCCGCCAGGCCGACCGCGACGGCATCCCGTACCGCCTGGTGCACGGCGGACGCACCCGCGCCTCCATGGCGTTCGGCGGCGAGCTCGCCGCGTTCACCCGGGGCGAGGTGACCCTCGTCCCGCAGGACGAGCAGGGCCACATCGACCTGGAGGCCGCCCTCACCGATCTCCCCGAGGACGCCCTCGTGTACGTGTGCGGGCCGGAACCGCTGCTGGCCGCCGTGCAGGAGCGGTGCCCGGAAGGGCAGTTGCGGCTGGAGCGGTTCGCCGCCCCGGTCGTCGAGCGGACCGGTGACGACACCGCCTTCGAGGTGGAGTGCCGCCGCTCCGGACTCACCGTCACCGTCGGCGCGGACACCTCCGTGCTGGACGCCGTCGAGGCGGCGGGCGTGGCCGTGCCCTCCTCCTGCCGCGACGGCATCTGCGGCACCTGCGAGACCCGCGTCCTCGCCGGCACCCCCGAGCACCGCGACTTCCTGCTGTCCGAGGCGGAGCACTCCGCGAACGCCACCATGATGATCTGCGTCTCGCGCTGCGCCTCCGACCGGCTCGTCCTCGACCTGTGAACCCCCTGACCACGACTGCCCCGGAGGCCCCGATGACCAGCACCGACTGGCCGTACCTCGAACCACACCAGTCCCGCACCCACCAGCCCACCCCGTACGAGCTGAAACTCGCCCGCACCCTCGAAGAGATCTTCACCGAGGACGGCCACGAGCTCGCCGACGTGATCGCCGGACTCAACGCCCGCCAGGTGCACACGCCCGACGGCACGCCCTGGACCGAGGAGACCTTCCGCGCCGAGATGCACCGCCTGGGAGCCTGAGATGACCCTCACCACCGACGTCACCGCCGACCACGTCTACGCCAACGGCCTGCGCAACCAGTGGCACCCGGTCGTCCCCTCGCACTTCGTCGAGCCGGGCGGCATGCGCAAGGTCACCGCCCTCGGCGAGAACTGGCTGCTGTTCCGCAGGTCCGACGGCACCCTGTCCCTGCTCGCCGACCGCTGCCCGCACCGCGGCGCCCCGCTCTCCCTCGGCAAGCACCTCGGTGACCGGGTGGCCTGCTGGTACCACGGCGTGGAGGTCCGGGGTGACGGCACCGTCTCCTCGGTGCCCGGCCTGCCCGGCTGCAACCTGGAGGGCAAGAAGCTCGTGACCTCCCTGCCGGTGCGCGAGGTGGGCGGCGCGATCCTCGCCTGGTTCGGCGACGAGGAGCACCCCGAGCCGGCCGGCCTCACCCTGCCCGAGCCGCTGACCGACCCGGAGATCGCCTCGTTCCTGTGCTACGCCGAGTGGAACGTGCCGTGGCGCTTCGCCATGGAGAACCTCCTCGACCCGATGCACGGCGCCTTCCTGCACCACGAATCGCACACCATGTACGACGGCGACACCCAGGCCCGGTTCCGCATCCGGGAGACCGAGCGCGGCTACTTCTTCGAGAAGACCGACCAGCGGGGCGTCAACTTCGACTGGGTGGAGCTGTGCCGCACCGGTGTCGACTGGGTCGACCTGTCCATTCCCTACCCGCCCTCGGCGGGCCCCGGCGGCGCCTTCGGGATCGTCGGCATGGCCTGCCCGGTGGACGCCGAGCGCACGGGTGTCTTCTTCTGGCGCTACCGCAAGGTGTCCGGCTGGCAGCGCGACACCTGGCGCTTCCTGTACCGCACGCTCATCGAGGAGCGGCACTGGCAGGTGCTGGAGCAGGACCGGGTGATGCTGGAGGCCATGCCGGCCGACGCCGACCAGCGGGAGAACCTCTACCAGCACGACCTGGGAGTGGTCCGGCTGAGGCGGCTGTACCGGCAGCAGGCGGAGGCGCAGGCGGGTGCCTCGCGGGCGTAGGGCCAGGCGCCGGGGGCCAGGCGCCGGGGGCCAGGCGCCGGGGGCCAGGCGCCGGGGGCCAGGCGCCGGGGGCCGGGGCGGGGGCCGGGGCGGGTGTCCCGGTGTCCGGGGCCCGGGGTCAGGACGGTGAGTCCTCCTGTGTCTCGGCCGCGTTTACGATGGAGCGCTCCAGCTTGGACAGCAGCCGGGCCAGCTGGCGCCGCTCCGCCGGGGACAGCTCGGCGAGCATCCGCCGCTCGTTCTCCAGGTGCTCGGCGAACACCTCGTCCACCTTGGCGAGGCCGGCGTCGGTGAGCCGGGAGTAGACCACACGCCGGTCGTCGGCGTCGCGCTCGCGCACGATCAGGCCGTCCTTCTCCAGCCGGTCTATGCGCAGCGTGACACCGGCGGAGGAGATCAGCCCGGAGTCGGCGAGCTGGCCCGCGGTGAGCCGGTAGGGCTTCCCGGCCCGCCGCAGCGCGGTCAGCACGTCGAAGCCGGCCACGGCCAGCCCGTGGCGCTCTATGGCGGCGGTCAGCCCGGTCTGGTAGCGCAGGAAGGTGCGGTGCAGCCGGGCCAGGACCTCCAGGGGGGAGGTGTCCAGCTCCGGCCGCTCCCGGGCCCAGTCCTCGATGATCGCGGCGACGGCGTCCCGCTGGGCCGTAGTCTTCTTCCCCGCCATGTAGTGCCCCTTCTGCATCAGCGCACGCACGACCTGCGGAGAAATCTTAGCCCTGAAATATGTGTGGTGGGGTCGGCACCCCTCCGTCCGTCAGGGAGCCGTGCGGCTCGTGGCCAGGAGCCAGCGCCAGCGCGGGCTTTCGGTGACCAGTGTGGCCGCGGCCAGCACGGACACCGTGAGCGCCGCCCACACCGGCCAGGCAGCCCAGGCCGCGACCACGGCGGCAGCCAGCTGCAGCAGCACCAGCAGGACGGTGACCGCTCCCGGCACCGGGACGATCACCTGGGCCTTGTCGCCCGGTGTGGAGAAGACGGTGGGCAGGCCGATCAGCACGACCACCGCCAGTACGGCGAGCAGCCGGGAGTGCCCCCACAGCGCCCAGGGCGTGGCTGTCCAGGCGACGAGCTCAGTGGCGAAGCGCAGGATCGATGCGATGCGGTCGTCCGGTCGTTCCACGGGTCCCCCTCCGGTGGTGCCCACAGGCTTGTCGGACGATGCTACGGCGACGCGTCCCCGGGTGATCGCTCGCTCCGTACACTGTCGCTGTGGCTGCGCAGAGGAAACCCGCGACGGAGAGTGCCGGTACGCCGGACGGTGAAGGGCGGCCCGCGCTGCCGGCGACCAGTTGGGCGGTGCTCGGGCTGCTCTCCTTCGGGGAGGAACTGTCCGGCTACGACGTGAAGAAGTGGGCGGACTGGTCGTTGCGCTTCTTCTACTGGAGCCCGTCCTTCAGTCAGGTCTACGGCGAGCTGAAGCGGCTGGAGAAGGCCGGTTACGTCACTGCCCGCATGGTGGCCCAGGAGACCGGGAACCGGGACAAGAAGGTGTACCGGATCACCGCCGAGGGGTTGGAGGCGGTGCGTACCTGGGCGCGCGAGGCGCCGGTCGAGCCGCCGGTGCTCAAGCACGGGGTGATGCTGCGGCTGTGGCTGGGGCATCTGCTGGATCCCGAGCAGATGCGGGAGGTCCTGGGGCGGCATCGGGAATACGCCGAGACGATGCGACGGCGGGCCGAGGCGGACGCGGAGGGGTCACGGGGGCGCGAGGAGTGGGCGTACCCGGCGCTAACGCTGCGCTGGGCGGAGCGGTATTACGCCGCTGAGCGGGATCTTGCTGATGCGATGCTTGCGGATGTTGAGGAACTGGCGGGGCGGGAGGGGGGCTCGGCGTCGTCGGCGTCGTAAGTGTCGACGTGTTTGCCTGCGGCGGCCCGTCGCTGTTTCGTTGTGGTTGCTCGCGCAGTTCCCCGCGCCCCTTATATGCCTGCGGCGGCCCGTTGCTGTTGCGTCGTGGCTGGTGTAGCGCCTGCGGCCGGTGGTCACGGCGGGGCCGGGGTGGGGGGTGTCCGTCCTCGGTCCGGCCCGCTGTCTCCGACGCGGTGAGGGTCGGCGGTGCCGGCCGCTGCGGGCGGACACCCCCCACCCCGGCCCCTTTCCGCCGTGCGCGGGTGTCGCGCCGTCGTGTCTTCCGTCTCCGCCTCGCTCAGCAGTGGGACTCCACCCGACCGTAGGTTCGCCGGAAGTACACCAGTGCGCCTGTGTCCGCCGGTGTCGCCGTGAGCGAGGTGACCCTGCCGAGGGCGACGGTGTGGTCGCCGCCGGGGAGCGTGGCGTGCAGGTCGCACTCGATCCAGGCGAGCGCCCCCTCCAGCAGGGGCGCTCCGTTGCCGCCCGGACGCCAGGCCGTGCCGGCGAACTTGTCGCCGCCGGTCACCGCGAACCGGCGGCACAGTTCCTCCTGGTCCGCCGCCAGGACGTTGACCGCGAACCGGCCGAAGCGGCGGATCCTCGGCCAGGTCGTCGAGGTGTGCGCGGGGCAGAAGCACACCAGGGGCGGCTCCAGCGACACCGAGGAGAAGGACTGCACCGCCATACCGACGGGGCGGTGCCCGTCGAGCGCCGTGACGACCGCGACCCCCGTGCAGAAGCGGCTCAGCACATCGCGCAGCGTGGCGTCGTCGACGCCGGGCGAGGGGGCGTTCCGTGCGGTGTCCGTGTACGGCATCGTCAGCCTCCGGTATGCCTATTCGAAGTATTTCGATTAGAAACACCGCCATTGGACCGCGCCCGGAACGCCGCGTCAAGCGCCCCCGGTGGCGGTCAGGCCCAGGCCTGCGGCCAGCCGCTCTCGGTGCCAGGTGGGTGAACCGAAGAGTCGGCTCGATCCGTGCGCTCGCTTGAAGTAGCGATGGGCGCAGTGTTCCCAGGTGATGGCGATACCGCCGTGCAGCTGGATCATCTCGCCCGCGACGGCCGAGAACGCCTCCGAGCACGCCGACTTGGCCGCCGCCGCCCTGCGTGTCAGTTCCGGTGAGCCCTCCGCCGCGGCGACCGCCGCCCCGAGCGCCGCCGAACGGGCGGCCTCTACGTTGACGTAGGCGTCCGCCAGCCGGTGTTTCACGGCCTGGAAGGAGCCTATGGGGCGGCCGAACTGGACTCGTTCCTTGGCGTACTCCACCGTGAGCTCCAGGCAGCGCTCCGCCGCGCCGACCTGTTCGGCGGCCAGTGCGGTGCAGGCCAGGTCCAGCACCCTGGTGAGAATCCGTTCGCCGTCGCCTTCCTCGCCCACGATCCGGCCCTCGGCGCCGTCCAGTACTACGCGGGCCTGGGCCCGGGTCAGGTCCATGGTCGGCGTGGGCTCCCGGCGCACTCCGGGGTCGTCCACGGACACCTCGAACAGCGACAGGCCGCGGGCCGTTCGGGCCGCGACCAGGAGGACGTCCGCCCGGGCGCCGTCCAGCACATGATCCTTGACCCCGCTGATCCGCCGGACGGCTCCGGTCGCCTCAGCGGCTCGCGCCGCTATCGCCGCCGGGTTCCAGCTGCCCTGTTCGGCCCAGGCCAGGGCGCCCACCGACCGGCCCTCGGCCAGCGGCGGCAGCAGGCGGGTGCAGGCCGCCCCGTCTTCGGAGGCGAGCAGCGCCTGTACGGTCAGTACGGCGGAACCGAGGCAGGGGACCGGGCTGAGTTCGCGGCCCAGTTCCTCCATCAGCGTGTGGATCTCCAGCGGGCCGCCGCCGGCTCCGCCGTACTCCTCCGGGACCGCCAGGGCGCACACCCCTATCTGTTCGGCCAGCGGCCGCCATGCCGCTTCGCCCTCGTGGCGGATGAGCAGGGAACGTATGGCCGCGCTCAGTTCCCGCTGTTCCTCGGTCGGTCTCATGCGTCTGCTCCTTGGTGGGTGAGGACGCGGGCGCGGCAGTACGCCGGTGTGCCCCAGGCGGAGCGCAGCGCACCCGCCTTGCGGATCCACAGGGACAGCGGCAGTTCGTCGGTGTAGCCGAGCGCGCCGTGCAGTTGCAGCGCGGTACGGGCCGCTGTGTGCGCCGCCTCGCACGCCGTGAGTTTTGCCGCGGCCAGGTCGGTGTGGTTGCCGGAGGGGGCGCCGAGCGTCAAGGCCGCCGCGTGGACCAAGGGTTCGGCGAATTCCAGGGCGATCAGGGTGTCCGCCAGCCGGTGTTTGACCGCCTGGAAGGAGCCGAGGGGGACGCCGAACTGGGCGCGCTGTGTGACGTGTTCGACCGTGCCGGCGAGCAGCGCCCGGCCTACGCCGAGGGCCTGGGCCGCCGTGGTCAGCATCGCTATGTCGGTGGCGTGGGCCGCTGCGGCCCTCACTCGCGGGCCGCGGGCGATTACCGTTCCGGCCTGGGGGCGTGCCAGTCGTCGAGCCGGGTCGGTGGAACGCTGGAGAGGGCCGTGGGATTCGGCGAGGCGCAGTTCGTCCCCGTCGACGACGAGGACCGCGTCGGCCGCGTCGGCGTCCAGCGCGAAGGGAGCGTCGAGGGACGGTATGGAGAGGGTCACCGCGGCCTTGCCGGAGGCTATGCCCGGCAGCCAGGCGCCGGCTGCTTCCGCGGCGCCGAGTTGGTTCAGCAGCGTGGCCGCTGCCGCCGTCTCCACCAGGGGGCCGGGGGCCGCGTGCCGGCCCAGCTCGGTGAAGGCGACGGCCAGTTCCACCGGCAGCGGGCCGAGGCCGTCGTACTGCTCGGGTACGGCCAGGGCGAACACGCCGGCCTCCGCGAGCCGCGACCAGAGTGCGCGTCCTGGGGAGTGGTCGCCGTCGGCCCAGGCGCGCACCACCGAGGGGGTGTCGGCCGCCGTGAGGAGGGCGTCCAGGGAGCGGGCGAACGCGCGCTGTTCGTCGTCGAGGAGGAAACGCATCACCGGCGTCCTTTCGGCAGACCGAGCAGCCGCTCGGCGATGATGTCGCGCTGGATCTCGTTGGTGCCGGCGTAGATCGGTCCGGCCAGTGAGAAGACATGGCCCTCGGCCCAGCGGCCGCCGTCGGGTGCCTCGGGGGCGTCGTCGGCGAGTTCGCCGAGCGGGCCGAGCAGGTCCAGGGCGGTGTCGTGGAGGGCTATGTCCAGCTGTGACCAGAAGACCTTGTTCAGGCTCGACTCCGCGCCGATCGCTCCCCCCGCCGCCAGCCGGGAGGCGGCGGCGTAGGTGAACAGCTGGTAGGCGCGGGCGCCCACGACCGCGTCGGCGACCCGGTCGCGCAGGGCCGTGTCGGACGGGTCGGCGCAGGACCGCCACAGCGCGGTGAGCCGGTCGGCGGTGGCCAGGAAGCGGCCCGGGCTGCGCAGGGTCAGCCCGCGTTCGTTGCCGGCCGTGCTCATCGCCACCCGCCAGCCCTGGCCGGGTTCGCCGATCACGTCCTCGTCCGGTACGAAGACGTCGTCCAGGAAGAGTTCGGCGAAAGCGGGCTTCCCGTCGAGCCGGCCGATGGGCCGTACGGTCACTCCTTCGGCGTCGAGCGGGAACATCAGGTAGGTCAGGCCCCGGTGCGGGCGGTCGGCGTCCGGGTCGCTGCGGAACAGGCCGAATGCGCGGTCGGCGAAGGCGGCCCTGGACGACCAGGTCTTCTGTCCGTTGAGCAGCCAGCCGCCGTTGGTCCGGGTGGCCGTCGAGCGCAGGGAGGCCAGGTCGGAGCCGGCTTCCGGCTCGGACCAGGCCTGCGCCCAGACGACCTCGCCGCTCGCCATGGACGGCAGGATCCGGGTGCGCTGCTCGGGCGTGCCGTGCTCGAAGAGGGTCGGTGCGAGCAGGCTGACGCCGTTCTGGCCGACCCGGCCGGGTGCCCCGGCGGCGTAGTACTCCTCCTCGAAGACCAGCCACTGCACCAGGGACGCTCCCCGGCCGCCGTACTCCTCGGGCCAGGTCACCGCCGACCAGCGGCCGGTGAACAGGGTGCGCTCCCACTCCCGGTGCGCGGCGAAACCCTCCGCGGTCTCCAGGGAGGGCAGGGGGTCGGCGGGGACATGGGCGGCGAGCCAGGCGCGGACCTCGGCCCGCCATGCCTCCTCGGTGGCGCTGAAGGCGAGATCCATCAGGAGGACGCCTCCTTCATCGCCTTGACGTCCATGCCGCCCAGGGAGTCCCGGGCGGTCTCCGCGTTGTGCGCGTGGGCCAGATGGTGCAGCCCGAACACCGAGTCCAGGCCGGCGTGCAGGCCCTGCAGGTCCTCCGCCTGGTTGACCGCGCGCTTGGCCAGCGCCAGTCCCATGCGCGGCATCTCGGACACCCGCAGTGCCAACTCCATGGATTCGGCGTGCAGTTCGTCGCGCGGTACCACCCGGTTGACCATGCCGACCTCGTACGCGCGCCGGGCGGTCATCCGCTCGCCGGTGTACAGGAACTCCTTGGCGATGCGCGGCGGCATCACCCAGGGGTGGGCGAAGTACTCCACGCCGGGGATGCCCATGCGGACCACCGGGTCGGCGAAGAAGGCGTCCTCGGACGCGACGATCAGGTCGCACACCCAGGCGAGCATCAGACCGCCCGCGACGCAGGCGCCCTGCACCGAGGCGATCAGCGGCTTGGGCAGCTCCCGCCAGCGGCGGCACATGCCCAGGTAGACCTCCGACTCACGGGCGTAGCGGCTCTCCGCGCCGCCCTTGTCGGAGTGGTCCCACCACAGTCCGGCCCGGCGCTCGAACGGCAGATGGGCGTCGCGCCCGGGCGTGCCGATGTCGTGCCCGGCGGAGAAGTGCTTCCCCGCCCCGGCGAGGATCACGGCCTTCACCTCGTCGTCGTCCGCCGCGCGGTAGAACGCCCGGTCCAGGGCGTACGTCATCGCGGAGTTCTGGGCGTTGCGGTATTCCGGGCGGTTCATCGTGACCACGGCGACAGGGCCGCGGCGCTCATAGGTCACCGGGTCGTCGGGCGACGTGCGGGCAGTCGGCATCCGCCCCCTCCTTTTCTAACAAGTGTTTGGTAGGTTAACGTCCGGGACGTCAGCCGTCGAGAGCCGTCCGGAGCCGCCCATGAACGACGTCGAGGAGTTCCGCACCGAGGTCCGCGCCTGGCTGCGGGCCAACCTCACCGGTGAGTTCGCCGCCCTGCGCGGCCGCGGCGGACCGGGCCGCGAACACGAGGCGTTCGCCGAACGGCTCGCCTGGGAACGGCACATGGCCGCCGCCGGCTGGACCTGTGTCGGCTGGCCGAAGGAGTACGGCGGCCGGGGCGCCACGCTGGAGCAGCAGGTCGCCTTCCACGAGGAGTACGCCATCGCCGAGGCCCCCGCCCGCGTCAACCACATCGGCGAGCAGCTGCTCGGCCCCACCCTCATCGCCTTCGGCACACCGGAGCAGCGCGAGCGCTTCCTTCCGCCGATCGTGGCGGTGGAGGAACTGTGGTGCCAGGGTTACAGCGAGCCGGACGCCGGGTCCGACCTGGCAGGCGTGCGCACCAGGGCCGAACTCGTCGGCGACGCCTGGGTGGTCACCGGACAGAAGACCTGGACGTCCCTCGCGCACGAGTCCGACTGGTGCTTCGTCCTCGCCCGCACCGAGCCCGGCTCCGCCCGCCACCGGGGACTGTCCTACCTGCTGGTGCCGCTGGACCAGCCCGGTGTGGAGGTCCGGCCGATCACCCAGCTGACCGGCACCTCCGAGTTCAACGAGGTCTTCTTCGACGGGGCGCGCACCGCCGCGTCCCACATCGTCGGGGCGCCCGGCGAGGGCTGGAAGGTGGCCATGGCCACCCTCGGCTTCGAACGCGGCGTGTCCACCCTTGGGCAACAGGTCGGCTTCCGGCGCGAGCTGGAGGCGATCGTCGACCTGGCGAAGCGCAACGGCGCGGCCCGGGACCCGCTGATCCGCGACCGCATCGCCCGGGCCTGGACCGGCCTGGAGATCATCCGCTGCAACGCCCTGCGCATGCTCGAAGGGGTCGCCGCCGGGGCGCCCGGACCCGAGGCGTCCATCGGCAAGATCTTCTGGGCCACCTGGCACCGCGAGCTGGGCGAACTGGCCATGGACGTGTGCGGCGCCGACGGGATGCTGGCCGCCGGTGAGCCGTACGACCTCACCGACTGGCAGCGGCTGTTCCTCTTCTCCCGCGCCGACACCCTGTACGCCGGCACCAACGAGATCCAGCGCACCATCATCGCCGAGCGCGTCCTCGGCCTGCCCAAGGAGGCACGCCCGTGACCCCACCGCCCTACGAGCCCGGCCATGGGCTCCTCGACGGCCGCGGCGCCGTCGTCACCGCCGCAGCGGGCGCCGGCATCGGCGGGGCGACCGCACGCCGGCTGCTGGAGGAGGGCGCCCGGGTCGTCGTCTCCGACGCCCACCCCCGCCGCCTGAAGGAGTACGCCGCGCAGCTCGCCGACAGCTTCGGCGCCGACCGCGTCGCCGCCCTGCCCTGCGACGTCACCGACGAGCGCCAGGTCGCCGCCCTGTTCGACCTCGCCGAGGAACAGCACGGCCGGCTGGACATCGTCGTCAACAACGCCGGACTCGGCGGCACCGCCGACCTCGTCGACATGACCGACGAACAGTGGGGGAGAGTCCTCGACGTCACCCTCAACGGCACCTTCCGCTGCACCCGCGCCGCCCTGCGCCGGATGCAGGCCGCCGGACAGGGCGGGGTGCTCGTCAACAACGCCTCCGTGATCGGCTGGCGGGCCCAGCGGGGGCAGGCGCACTACGCCGCCGCCAAGGCCGGCGTCATGGCACTCACCCGCTGCGCCGCCCTGGAGGCCGCCGAGTTCGGCGTCCGCGTCAACGCCGTCGCGCCGAGCCTCGCCATGCACCCGCACCTGGTGAAGGTCACCAGCCCCGAACTGCTGGAGGAACTGACCACCCGGGAGGCGTTCGGGCGGTACGCCGAGCCGTGGGAGGTGGCCAACGTGATCGTCTTCCTGGCCTCCGGCTACTCCTCGTACATGACCGGCGAGACCGTCTCGGTCAGCAGCCAGCACCCGTGAGGCCGCGATGACCCCGCGCCGCACGACGGCCGGCCGGCGGTGACCGCCGCGCCCGAACGGCGCGAGGCCCTCCTGGCCACCGCCGCCGAGGTGTTCGCCGCACAGGGCTACCGCGCCACCACCGTCCGGAAGATCGCGGACGAGGCGGGGATGCTCGCCGGCAGCCTCTACTACCACTTCGACTCCAAGGAGTCGATGCTCGACGAGATCCTCACCGGCTTCCTGAACGAACTGTGGGCCCGCTACGACGCCGTCCTCGCCGCCGGCCTCGCCCCCCGCCCGACCATCGAGGCCCTCGTCACCGAGTCCTTCCGGGAGATCGACCGGCACCGCGCCGCCGTCGCCATCTACCAGAAGGAAGCACGGCAGTTGCAGACCCAGCCGCGCTTCGCCCACCTCGCCGACTCACAGGCCAGGTTCGAGAAGGCATGGCTGCACACGCTGGAGCGCGGAGTGGCCGACCGGTCCTTCCGCGCCGATCTCGACGTCCGGGTCACGTACCGCTTCCTGCGCGACACCATCTGGGTCGCCGCCTCCTGGTACCGGCCGGACGGACAACACAGCGCCGAGGAGATCGCCCGCCAGTACCTGTCCATGGTGCTGGAAGGCATCACCCGGCGCGCATGACACCCCGAACAACCCCGAACGTCCCGACAGCGAACAGGAGTGGTCGATCATGGCCGAGGCCTACATCGTCGAAGCGGTGCGCACCCCGGTCGGCAGGCGCGGCGGCGGACTGTCCGCCGTCCACCCCGCCGACCTCGGCGCGCACATACTGAAGGCGCTCATGGAGCGCTCCGGTGCCGACCCGGCGGCCGTCGAGGACGTCGTGTTCGGCTGCCTGGACGCCGTCGGCCCGCAGGCCGGCGACATCGCCCGCACCTGCTGGCTGGCGGCCGGCCTGCCCGAGGAGGTGCCCGGCGTGACCGTGGACCGCCAGTGCGGCTCCTCCCAGCAGGCCGTGCACTTCGCCGCGCAGGCCGTGCTGTCCGGCACCCAGGACCTGGTCGTCGCCGGCGGCGTGCAGAACATGTCGATGATCCCCATCGCCTTCGCCACCCGCCAGGCCGCCGAACCGCTCGGCCTCACCCAGGGCCCCTACGCGGGCTCCGAGGGCTGGCGGTCCCGGTACGCGGACCGGCCGGTCAACCAGTTCGCCGGCGCCGAGATGATCGCCGCCAAGTGGGGCATCTCCCGCCGCGACATGGAGGAGTTCGCGCTGCGCTCCCACCAACGGGCGCTCCGCGCCATCGACGAGGGCCGCTTCGACCGCGAGGTCGTCCCCTACGGCGACGTCACGACCGACGAGGGCCCGCGCCGCGACACCAGCCTGGAGAGGATGGCAGGCCTGAAGCCCGTCCTGGACGGCGGCACCATCACCGCCGCCTGCTCCTCCCAGGTCTCCGACGGCGCCTCCGCGATGCTGCTCGCGAGCGAACGCGCCGTCCGCGAACACGGGCTGACCCCGCGCGCCCGCATCCACCACCTCTCCGTGCGCGGCGAGGACCCCATCCGCATGCTGTCCGCGCCGATCCCCGCCACCGCGTACGCGCTGAAGAAGGCCGGGATGACCCTCGACGACATCGACCTGGTCGAGATCAACGAGGCATTCGCGCCCGTGGTGCTGGCCTGGCTGAAAGAGACCGGCGCCGACCCCGACAAGGTCAACGTCAACGGCGGCGCCATCGCCCTCGGCCACCCCCTCGGAGCCACCGGCACCAAGCTCATGACCACCCTTCTGCACGAACTGGAGCGCACCGGCGGCCGCTACGGCCTGCAGACCATGTGCGAGGGCGGCGGCCAGGCCAACGTGACGATCATCGAACGGCTCTGACGGTCCTTCATGAAGGAGCGGCGCCCGTCCCCAGACGGGCGCCGCGCTTGTCATCCCGTCAGCGGGTGTTCGCTCCAGCGGAAGACATGGGCCAGTTCCGGTGCCACGACCCCGCCGCCGGGCACCTCGCCGTCGAACCAGCGGTCCACGCAGGTCCAGTGGTAGGGATGGCCCAGATACGCGGCCAGGCCGCCGAGGTCCGCGTACTCCTGCTCCCACACATGCGTCCACCGCGAGGGCGTGAGCGACTGGTCCACACGGCTGAGCGCCCAGGACCGGATCGCGGTGATGTGGTCCGGCATGGCGAGCAGGTCCCGCTCCAGCCGGGCCACCAGCGTGCCGGACGTGCCGGGGCGCACGGTCAGCAGCAGCGTCCGCTTCACGCGCGGGCCGGCCGGCGGGACGCTGCGGCCGCGCACGGGCGCCAGCGCCACCGCGTCGAGGGGCGGCGGCAGGCCGGCGTCGGCGGCGATCCGGGCGGGCGGCCGGTCGGCCGTCACGTCCCAGGTGGCGCCCGTACCACCGAAGCTGCCCGGCAGGTCGGGCGCCGCCGACGAAGCCGACACACCGGGAAGCCCGCCCGCGGCGTCGTACGCCTGGCTCCCGCCGGCCGGGAGCAGCGCCACCCAGCGGGTCATGCCGCGCCGCCTTCCCCGTCCTCGTCGGGGTCGACCGGTTCGAGCACCTGACGCTTACGGCCCCGGGCGATCTCGTCCGTAGCCGCCCAGAACGCGGTCACCCGAGGGTCCCGTTTCGCCGCCGACCGCGCGGCGAAGAACGCCCCGCTGTCCGGCAGCGACCACAGGATCCGCACCGCCGCCGTGTCCGGCCCGGTCCAGGTGCGCCACACGCGCTCGGCGACCATGCCGCGCTCGCGCGCCCCCGGCAGATACTCCGTGCGCCAGCGACGCAGCCATCCTTCGACCTGATCGCCCGTCAGGACCACGGTGTCGAGGATCTGGACCGCGGTCACGCGAGCTTCTCCAGCACCTCGACGCGGTAGCGGTCGACCTGGTCGCGCAGTGCGGCGAGCCCGCGCGCGCCGGCCAGTCCGTCCGCGCCCCGGATACGCGGCGCGATGACGAGCCGGGTCGCGCCCGCGTCGGTGAAGCCGCGTACCCAGGACGGATCACCCTCCCGTTCCCGGTCGCAGGAGCCGGGCCACACGGTGATCTCCACGGCGTCCTCGGGCCGCCCGGCCGCGCGGGCCGCCTCGCGCAGCAGCCCGGCCTGGCGGGCGAAGTCCTGCGGCCCGATCGTGTACGGGAACCAGCCGTCGCCGATGCGGCCCGCCCGGCGCACGGCCGGGTCGCTGTTCCCGCCGAGCACGACGGGCACGGCCCCGCCGCCGGGCCGGGGCAGCGAGTGCAGGCCGGCGAAGGAGACGTGCCGTCCGCGGAACGCGGCGGGGGCGTCGGCCCACAGCGCGCGCATGGCTCCCACGCACTCCTCCAGCCTGCGCCCCCGGTCCTGGTAGGGCACACCGACGGCGGCGTACTCCTCCTTCTGCCAGCCGATGCCGAGCCCCAGCATCAGCCGGCCGCCGGAGTGCCGGTCGATGGTCGCGGCACGCTTGGCGAGCACCACGGGGCTGTGCAGCGGGGCGACCATCATGGCGGTGCCGAACCGCAGGTCGGTGGAGGCACCGGCGAGGAAGGCGATGGTCTCCAGCGGGTCGGGCATGGGGACGGAGCCGGAACCGCCCGGTATGCGGCCGTCGTCGGAGTACGGGTAGAGCGGCTCGTACCCCTCGGCGACGACGACGTGCTCGACCGTCCACAGCGACTCGACACCGCACTCCTCCAGCGTGCCGGCGAGGTCGCGGAGGAAGCCCCCGGAGGTGATCAGGCCGTCGGTGAACGGTGCCATCATTCCCAGTCGGAGCATGGTTCGGATCCTTCACTTCAGCAGCGCGGCGCGCAGTCTCGCCAGGGTCGGGACGTCCAGGCCGAGGCCCTCGGTGAGATAGCCGAGGAGGCCGCCGTAGTCGTGCTCGGCCTGGGCGAGGGCCGCTTCGAGGTAGTCCTCGCGGACCTCCTGGAGCGGGATCAGCAGGTCCGGGTTCTGCATCAGACCGGCCTTGCGCAGTCCCTCGCGGACCGCGCGGTCGGCGTCCGCGCGCAGGGCGTTGGACAGCAGGTAGTCCTGCTCGGCGGCCCCGGACGGCACGCCCACGGCACGTAGCAGCAGGTAGCTCATCCAGCCGGTGCGGTCCTTGCCCGAGGTGCAGTGGTACAGCAGGGGAGACCTGCGGTGGTCGGCGATGTCCCGTACCGTGTCCGCGAACTGCCGCCGGTCGGTCGGGTCGGTGACGAAGGCGCGGTAGACGGAGCGCATGATCTCCTCCGCCTTGCCGTCGCCGAGCATCTCCTGCTGCCGTACCGGGTCCGCCGAGCCGATGACCTGCTGGAGCCGGGCGGACAGCCCCAGGTCGGTCACGGGCCGGGAGGTCACCGTGAGGCCGTCGGGGAGACGGTCGGCGCCGTCGTGCCGTACCTCGTCCGGCACCCGGAAGTCCACGACGGTGCGCAGGCCCAGCGCGGACAGCCTGGTGACGTCGGCGTCGGTGAGCCTGGCGAGCGAGTCGGCCCGGAACACCCGGCCGTGGCGCACCTGGCGGCCCGTGACGGTCGTCAGGCCGCCGAGATCACGGACGTTGACCGCGCCGTCGAGCGGGACGACGCCGCCGGGGTGGGAGGGGGCGGTGGCCGTGGGCGGGGCCGGGGCCTGGGCCGCCGCGGCGATGGGCGGCGAGCCGAGGGCGACGGTGCACAGGACGACGGCGGTGGTCAGATGACGGACGAGCGGAGTACGCATGAGAGCAACTCCCAACGGGATGAGGGGTGTCCCCGTGCCGGGGCGGTGTGCGGCCGTCAGCCCTCGGCGGAGGGCAGCGCGCGCAGGGTGGCCTGTGCCTCGGCCATGATCCGGTCGACGAGTTCGGCGCAGGACGGCAGATCGTCGATCAGGCCCGCGACCTGGCCCGCGGCCATCACACCGAGGTCGGTGCGGCCGTCGACCATCGAGGCCTTGAGGAGCATCGGGGTGTTGGCGGCCAGCAGGACCTGACTCCACCTCAGATCCCTGCCGTGCTTCATCGCGAGGCCGTCGCGGACCATCCGCGTCCAGCTCATGCCGGACTCGCGCCGAAAGGCGGCGGCGTGGCGCACCGCGCGCAGCAGCACGGCCGCCCGGCCGGACCGCTCCAGCGCGTCCACCAGGTCGGTGCGCAGCATCCGGTGCGGCAGGCCGTCCACCTTGGTGGTGACGGTGACGTCCTGGACCGTCGCCGCCAGGTATCTGGCCTTGACCGCGTCCGGGACGGTGCTGTCGGAGGTGAGCAGGAAGCGGGTGCCCATGGCGATCCCCGCGGCCCCGTACGCCAGTGCCGCGACCAGCCCGCGGCCGTCGCGGAAGCCGCCGGCCGCGATCACCGGGATGTCGACGGCGTCGACGACCTGGGGCAGCAGGACGCTCGTGGCGACGCTCCCGGTGTGGCCGCCGCCCTCTCCGCCCTGCACCACGACGGCGTCCGCGCCCCAGGCGGCGACCTTCTCGGCGTGCCGCCGGGCGCCGATGGACGGGATGACCACCACCCCGGCGTCCTTGAGCCGGGCGATCAGCTCCCGGGAGGGTGCCAGCGCGAAGGAGGCGACCTTCACGCCCTCCTCGATGATGATCCGCACCCGCTCGGGCGCGTCGCCCGCGTCCGCCCGCAGATTGACCCCGAAGGGCGCGTCGGTACGGGAGCGGACCTCGCGGACGGCCGAGCGGAGCCGGTCCGGGGTCATCGTGGCGGAGGCGAGGATGCCGAGCGCCCCGGCGTTCGCGGCGGCCGACACCAGCCGGGGACCGGCCACCCAGCCCATGCCGGTCTGCACGAGGGGATGGCGCACGCCGACGAGTTCGGTGAGCGCGGTCGGGATCGTGACGTCGCTCATGCCGCCGGCACCTCGCGCTCGCGCAGCCGCTGGGGGTCGATGACCTCGCGGATCATCCGCAGTTCCTCGGTGGTGGGCTCACGGGTGTACGGCACCTCGTCGGGGACGGTGAGGGGGAAGCCGGTGGCCTGCGTGACCTGCTGCACGGTGACGCCCGGGTGCAGCGAACTCAGCCGCATCGTCCGGTCCGGGGTCTCGAAGTCGAAGACGCCGAGGTCGCTGACGACCCGCGCGATGCGGTGGTACCGGCTCGCCGACGGGCCGGCCGCGGCGGCACGGTCGTAGCCGACACCCGAGACCATGTCGACCCGCTCGACGAACACCCGGGGGGAGTGCCGGGGCACCCAGTAACTCGTCGGATTGTTCAGTGTGTTGCCGGGTGCGCCGCGCACGCCCAGCAGTTGCCGCCTGGGCCGGGCCCAGTCGCCGATGCAGGAGATGTTCTGGTTGCCGTACTGGTCGATCTGGCTCGCGCCCATCATCACGTGCCGCCGCCCGGTGGCGACCAGGGCCAGATGCTGCCGGTACGGCAACCAGCCCTCGATCACCTCGGCCCGGGCGCCCACCGCCGGGACGTCCGCCGTGAGCAGTGCCTCGCCGTCGGTCAGCAGCAGGTCGGGGGAGAAGGTCAGCCTGGCCAGCCGGGCGCCGATCGCCGGGACGGTGCCCATCGGGCTCGCCAGGATCTCGCCGGCGTCCCGCCAGGCTTCGGCGCAGGCCACGGCGCAGTACTCGGCCCGGGTGACCGTCATCGGGCTTCCTCCTCGTGGAAGGCCGCCACCGCGGCCTGATAGGCGTCCTCGTCACCGGAGAGGAACCGTTCGGTGAAGGCCCGCCAGGCCTCCGGGTCCCGGGCGGCCTGCGCGTAGGCGCGCTGGAAGGCCTCGTCGCGGTCGTGGTCGGGGACGCAGGACGTGAAGTGGGCCCCGTTGGGTGTCTCCACCACGCCGTTCACGAACGCCCGCTTGACCAGCAGGGACTGCGGACCGGACTCCTTGAGCAGGTCGGCGGTGTCCACGATCCGCTCGCAGGAGAGATAGGCGGTGTCGGCGGCCTCGCAGAACAGGTCGTCGAAGTACGGGTCGGGGCCCAGGTACTGGCCGTTGCCGTGCACGTCGGCGCGGTTGAGGTGGACGAGCGCGGCGTCCAGCCGCAGGGCGGGCACGGCGACGAGCTCCTCGCCGTCCGCGTACGGGGAGGTGACCGTCCGCAGCCGCGGGTTGACGCGCAGGACGTCCGAGGCGAGTCCGGCGCGGATCGGCAGGAAGGGCAGCCGCTGCGCGGCGGCCGTCAGGCCTGCCATGAACATGGCCTCGTCCAGCTCCACCATCTCGAAGGCCGCGCGCTGCCGGGCCGCGGTGAAGTGCGGCTCCAGCGGTATGGAGTCCAGGGTGGCGAACGCCGCGACCAGCTTGCGGATCCTCCCGGCGGCGGCGAGGAGGCCGACGTCCGGGCCGCCGTAGGAGACCACGGTCAGATCGGTGACGTCCGAGCGCAGCAGCGCCCGCACCAGCGCCATGGGCTTGCGCCGCGACCCCCAGCCGCCGATGCCGATGGTCATGCCGCTCTCCAGGCGGCCGACCACCTGCTCGGCGGTCATCGTCTTGTCCCTGCTCACTTAACCCAGCTCCTGTTCCGTGCCGAAGGTGTCGCGGACGCGGTCGGCGACACCGCTGAGGTTGGCCTCGAAGGTGAAGCCCTGCTCGAAGCGGTAGCTGCGGCGGACGTCCACGGGGTCGATGCCGTTGATCGCGGCCTTGGCCAGGCGGATCAGCGAGCCGTCCTTCGCGGCGATCTCACCGGCCAGCTCCAGGGCGGCATCCTGCAGCCGCTCGCGCGGGACCACCCGCCACACCGATCCGTGCCGGTGCAGCTCCTCGGCCGTGACGGTGCGTGAGGTGTAGTACAGGGCGCGCATCAGGTGCTGCGGGACCAGCCGGGCCAGGTGCGTGGCCGCGCCGAGCGCGCCCCGGTCCAGCTCGGGCAGGCCGAAGGTGGCGTCGTCGGCGGCGACGATCGCGTCGGCGTTGCCGACCAGACCGATGCCGCCGCCCAGGCAGAAGCCGTGCACGGCGGCCACCACCGGGACCTCGCAGTCGTACACCGCCGCGAACGCCTCGTAGCAGCCGCGGTTGGCGCCGACGAGGGCGTCGTGACCGGCCGTGCGCTGGATCTCCTTGATGTCGACGCCGGCGTTGAAGCCGCGCCCCGCCGCGGTGAGCACCACACAGCGGACCTTCGGATCGGCCCCGGCGGCGCGCACCGCGGCGGCCAGCTCGTACCAGCCCGTGACGGGGAGGGCGTTGACCGGGGGGAAGTCCACGGTGACGACGGCGACGCCCTCTTGCGGGGCGGAGGTGGAGACACCCATGAGCGGATCAGCTACCTTTCCACCAAACGTTTGTTAGGTGTGCAAGGTAGCAGCGGTCCGCGCGCTGCGGGAGGTGCTCATTGGCGACGATCATTGATCTGACCGGATGTGTGACGGTGGTCACAGGCGGCACCCGGGGGGTCGGAGCGGGGATCGCCCGCGCCTTCCTGGAGGCCGGCGCGCAGGTCGTGACCTGCGCGCGCACGGCCCCGGACCGGCCCGTCGAGGCGGCCGGGCGCACCGCCCGCTTCCTCCCCGTCGACCTGCGCGACCCGGGCGCGGTGGACGCCTTCTTCATGCGGGTGCGCGACGAGTACGGGCGCCTGGACACCCTCGTCAACAACGCCGGCGGCACCCCCTTCCGGCTGCTCGGCGAAGGCGGCGCCGAACGGCACGCCCGCGTGGTCGAGTTGAACCTCCTCGCCCCGCTGACCGCCTCGCTCGCCGCGTACGAGGTGATGCGGGAGCAGGAGTCGGGCGGGTCGATCCTGATGATCGGCAGCGTCAGCGGCACCCGGCCCTCGCCGGGCACCGCGGCCTACGGCGCCGCGAAGGCGGGCCTGGACCACCTCGCCCGGTCCATGGCCGTGGAGTGGGCGCCGACGGTGCGGGTCAACACGCTCGTCCTCGGCATGGTCCGCACCGAACTGTCCCACCTGCACTACGGCGACGAGGACGGCATCGCCGCCGTCGGCCGCACCGTGCCGCTCGGCCGGCTCGCCGAGCCCGCCGACATCGGCGACGCCTGCGTCTTCCTCGCCTCCGACCGGGCCGCCTACGTCACCGGGGCGAGCCTGCACGTCCACGGCGGCGGCGAACGCCCGGCGTTCCTGGACGCCGCCACCGTCAACCACTCCTGACGAAGGGAACCCCATGACCACCGGAATCTGCACCGGACGCGTAGCCGCCGTCACCGGCGCCGGCCGCGGACTCGGCCGCGCGCACGCCCTCGCCCTCGCCGCCGAGGGAGCCCGCGTCGTCGTCAACGACCTCGGCGTCGGCCTCGACGGCACCGGAGGGACCGCCGGGCCCGCCCAGCAGGTCGTCGACGAGATCCACGCGCTCGGCGGGCAGGCCGTCGCCCACACCGGCGACATCACCACCTCCGACGGCGCCGCCTCACTCGTCGCCACCGCCCTGACGGCCTTCGGCCGCCTCGACGCCCTCGTCAACAACGCCGGGTTCCTGCGCGACCGCATGCTCGTCAACCTCGACGAGGACGACTGGGACGCGGTGATGCGGGTCCACCTCAAGGGCCACTTCCTGCCGCTCAAGCACGCCGCCGCCCACTGGCGTGCCGAGGCCAAGGCCGGCCGCACCCCGCAAGCCCGCGTGATCAACACCAGTTCCGGCGCCGGACTGCTCGGCAGCGTCGGCCAGGGCAACTACTCCGCCGCCAAGGCCGGAATCGTCGGCCTGACTTTGGTCGCGGCTGCCGAGATGGCCCGCTACGGCGTCCAGGTCAACGCGATCGCCCCCGCGGCCCGGACCCGGATGACCGAGCGGACCTTCGCCGACACCATGGCCGCCCCGGCCGACGGCGGCTTCGACGCGATGGCCCCGGAGAACGTCTCCCCACTCGTCGTCTGGCTGGCCTCCACCGCCTGCGCCGGGGTGACCGGCCGCGTCTTCGAGGCGGAGGGCGGCCGCATCACGGTCATGGAGGGCTGGCACCCCGGCCCCACGGTGGACAAGGGCGCCCGCTGGACCCCGGCGGAGGCGGGAGAGGCAACCCTGAAACTCCTCATACAGGCGCAGGCCCCGCAGCCGGTGTACGGGGCGCACTGACGCCTGGGGCGCGATGGCGAGAACGGTGACCGCAACGCCGAGAAGGGGCGCGGAGGACTGCGCGACGAGCCACCACGCACCCGCACCCGGCAACGCGCTCCAGACCCCGACGGCGCTCCTTCCCAGTCAGCGGGAAAACCCCCTCCCCGCCCGCCCCGCACCCCCCTTAGCCTCCCCGAACAGCCCGACGCCCCCGCGAAGGACACCCATGCTCACCGACCCCCAGCGGCAGCGCGCCGCGCAGATCCTGCGCACCGCCGAGCACCGCCGAACCCCCGTCGACCCCCTCACCGACACCTTCCCTGACATCGGCACCGAGGACGCCTACGAGATCCAGCTCCTCAACATCCGTCACCGCCTCGCCGCCGGGGCCCAGGTACGCGGACACAAGGTCGGCCTCTCCTCCCCGGTGATGCAGCGGATGATGGGCGTCGACGAGCCGGACTACGGCCACCTGCTCGACGACATGGAGCTGAGCCCCGACACCCCCGTGCCCGTCGCCCGCTACTGCCACCCCCGCGTCGAGGTCGAGGTCGGCTTCGTCCTCGGCGACGACCTGCCGGGCGAGGACTGCACACCCCAGGACGTGCTCCACGCCACCGAACGCGTCGTACCCGCCCTGGAGTTGATCGACAGCCGCATCCGCGACTGGAGGATCTCCATCGCCGACACCATCGCGGACAACGCCTCCTCCGCCGGATACCTCATCGGCGAGGGCCGCGACCCCCGCGAACTGGACCTGAAGGCCATCGACGCCCGGCTGACCAGCGGCGGCGAACTGCTCGCCGAGGGCCGCAGCGACGCCGTGCTGGGCGACCCCGCCGTCTCCGTCGCCTGGCTCGCCCGCACCGTGGCCCGCTTCGGCGTCCCCCTGAAGAAGGGACACGTGGTGCTGCCCGGCTCCTGCACCCGCGCCGTCGACGTGACGGCGGGTCAGACGTTCACCGCCGAGTTCACCGGGCTGGGCCAGGTCTCCCTCACGTTCACCGAAGGTGATGCACCGTCATGACGACCACCCGGAACAAGGCCACGGCCGCGATCGTCGGATCCGGCAACATCGGCACCGACCTGCTGTACAAGCTGCTCCGCTCCGACCTCGTCGAACCGCGCTGGATGATCGGCGTCGACCCGGACAGCGAGGGCCTCGCCCGCGCCCGCAGGGCCGGCCTGGAGGCGAGCCCCGACGGCGTCGAGTGGCTGCTCGCCCAGGACGAGCTCCCCGACATCGTCTTCGAGGCGACCTCCGCCTACGTCCACCGCGCCAACGCCCCCCGCTACGCCGAACTCGGCATCAAGTCGGTCGACCTCACCCCGGCCGCCGTCGGCCCCGCCGTCGTGCCGCCCGCCAACCTGCGCGCGCACCTCGACAAGCCCAACGTCAACATGATCACCTGCGGCGGCCAGGCCACCATTCCCATGGTGTACGCGGTCTCGCGCGTCGTGCCCGTGCCGTACGCGGAGATCGTCGCCTCGGTGGCCTCCGTCTCCGCCGGACCCGGCACCCGTGCCAACATCGACGAGTTCACCCGCACCACCTCGCGCGGCATCGAGACCATCGGCGGCGCCGAGCGCGGCAAGGCGATCATCATCCTCAACCCGGCCGAGCCGCCCGTCATCATGCGCGACACCGTCTTCTGCGCGATCCCCGAGGACGCCGACCACGCCGCGATCGCCGCCTCCGTCAAGGAGATCGCCGAGCAGGTCGCCGCCTACGTGCCCGGCTACCGGCTGCGCGGCGAGCCGCAGTTCGACGCACCCCGCCCGGAGAACGGGGGGATGGCACGGGTCGCGATCTTCCTGGAGGTGGAGGGCGCGGGCGACTACCTGCCGCCGTACGCCGGGAACCTCGACATCATGACCGCCGCCGCCACCAAGGTCGGCGAGGAGTTCGCGAAGGGGATCATCGCGTGAGGACCTACTCCGACACCCTCGACATCCGGGTCACCGACTCCTCCCTGCGCGACGGCTCGCACGCCAAGCGGCACCAGTTCACCGCCGAGGACGTCCGCTCCGTCGTCGCCGCGCTCGACGACGCCGGTGTGCCCGTCATCGAGGTGACCCACGGCGACGGACTCGGCGGCTCGTCCTTCACCTACGGCTTCTCCAGGACGCCCGAACAGGAGCTGATCAAGGTCGCCGTGGACACCGCGCGGCGGGCGAGGATCGCCTTCCTGATGCTCCCCGGGCTCGGCGTGAAGGACGACATCCGGGCCGCCCACGGCAACGGCGCGAGCGTGTGCCGCATCGCCACCCACTGCACCGAGGCGGACATCGCCGTCCAGCACTTCGGACTGGCCCGCGACAGGGGCCTGGAGACGGTCGGCTTCCTGATGATGGCCCACTCCACGACACCCGAGAAGCTCGCCCGGCAGGGCCGCATCATGGCCGACGCGGGCTGCCAGTGCGTGTACGTCGTCGACTCGGCCGGAGCCATGGTCATGGACGACGTCACCGCCCGCGTCGAGGCCCTGATCGCCGAACTCGGCGACGACGCCCAGGTCGGCTTCCACGGCCACGAGAACCTGGCCCTCGGCACCGGCAACTCCATCGCCGCCATCCGGGCCGGAGCCGTCCAGATCGACGGCTCCACCCGCCGCCTCGGTGCCGGCGCCGGCAACACCGCCGTCGAGGCGCTCGTCGCGGTGTGCGCCAAGATGGGCATCCGCACCGGCATCGACGTACTGAAGATCATCGACGCGGCCGAGGACGTGGTCCGCCCGGTGATGGACGAGGAGTGCCGACTCGACCGGCTCGCCCTGCTGATGGGCCACGCCGGGGTCTACTCCAGCTTCCTCAAGCACGCCTACCGGCAGGCCGAGCGCTACGGCGTGTCCGGCGCCGAGATCCTGCTGCGCGCGGGCGAGCGCCGCCTGGTCGGCGGCCAGGAGGACCAGCTCATCGACATCGCCGTGGAACTCGCCGCGCGGAACTGACCCGTACCACCGACACACACATGGAGGACCGGATGACGGCGATCGACGAAGAGGTCCGGGTCATCGACGCGGGCAGGCCGCCGGCGCGGTTCGCGCGGGGCTGGCACTGCCTCGGCCTCGCCGAGAGCTTCAAGGACGGAAAGCCCCACGAGATCGAGGCGTTCGGCACCAAACTGGTGGTCTTCCAGGGCGCCGACGACCAGCAGCTGCACGTCCTCAACGCCTACTGCCCGCACATGGGCGGCAACCTCGCCCACGGCAGCGTCAAGGGCGACACCGTCGCCTGCCCGTTCCACGACTGGCGCTGGTCCGGCAACGGCCGCTGCGCGGACATCCCGTACGCCCGCCGGGTCCCGCCGCGCGCCAGGACCCGCTCCTGGCTCACCCTGGAGCGCAACAGGCAACTGTTCGTCTGGCACGACCCGGAGGGCAACCCCCCGCCGCCCGAGGTGACCATCCCCGAGATCCCCGGCGTCCACGGGCCGGAAGCGGACCAGTGGAGCGAGTGGACCTGGAAGTCGCTGCGCGTGGAGGGCTCCAACTGCCGCGAGATCGTGGACAACGTGGTCGACATGGCCCACTTCTACTACGTCCACTTCTCCTTCCCGACCTACTTCAAGAACGTCTTCGAGGGCCACATCGCCATCCAGTACATGGAGAGCAGCCCGCGCCAGGACGTGGACCTCGGCACCCTCAGCGCCCCGCTGCGCTCCGACGCCTCCTACTACGGCCCCTCCTACATGATCGACTACCTGTGGTCGCCCGTGGCGGAGGGCGTCGAGATGGAGATGGTGCTGATCAACTGCCACTACCCGATCGACGAGAACAGCTTCGTGCTGCAGTACGGCGCGATCGTCAGGAAGCTCCCCGGGATGACCGACGAGCAGGCCGCGCAGGCCGCCGAGCTCACCTCCGACAGCCTGGCCAAGGGCTTCGAGCAGGACGTGGAGATCTGGCGGAACAAGACCCGCATCGACAACCCGCTGCTGACCGAGGAGGACGGCCCCGTCTACCAACTGCGTCGCTGGTACGAGCAGTTCTACGTCGACGCCGCCGACGTCAAGGACGAGATGACCCGGCGCTTCGAGTTCGAGCTCGACACCAGCCGCGCCAACGAGACCTGGCGCTCGGAGGTCGAGGCCAACCTGACCCGCCTCAAGGCCGAGGCGGCGGCCACGGAGACCGGAGCCTGACATGCAGCCCGTGGAGTGCGCGACCTGCGGCAACCAGGTCCTGTGCGAGAAGTTCAGCATGGCCCACACCTCCGTGCAGTGGACCGCCGAAGCGGCCGTCGTCTGCGCGGAGTTCCGCGGCCGGGTCACCGAGGGCGGCAGCACCGCCCGGATCCGGACCTGCCGGGCGCTGCGCGAGAGCATCGACCGCGCGGTCGAGGAGGGCACCCTGGAGGTCGCCGATGTCTGAGCCGACGTCGGAGCCGGTGCCGGCCGGCCCGCGCACCCACCGGCTGCGCGTCACCGAGGTGATAGCCGAGACGGCCGACGCGCGCTCCCTGGTGCTCCAGGCACCGCCGCAGAGCGCCGGCCGCTTCGCCTACCGGCCCGGCCAGTTCCTCACCCTGAAACTGCCCGGGCCGGACGGGAAGCCGGCCGCCCGCTGCTACTCCCTGGCCAGCTCACCGCACACCGGGGAGCCGATGAAGGTCACCGTCAAACGGGTGGCCGGCGGACACGGCTCCAACTGGGTGTGCGACCACGTCACGGCGGGCGACGAACTGGAGGTGCTGCCCCCGGCCGGCACCTTCACCCCGGACTCCTTCGACCGGGACCTGCTGCTCGTCGCCGGGGGCAGCGGCATCACCCCGGTGCTGTCCATCGCCAAGTCCGCCCTGGCGCAGGGTCAGGGCCGGGTCGCCCTGCTCTACGCCAACCGCGACGACACCTGCGTCATCTTCCGTGAGGAACTGCGCAGACTGAGTGAGGACCATCCCGAGCGGCTGCTCGTCCTGCACTGGCTGGAGTCGCTCCAGGGCCTGCCGGTGGCCGGCCGCCTGGCCACCGCGCTCGCGCCCTACGCCGACCGCGAGGCGTACCTCTGCGGTCCGGAGCCGATGATGGACGCGGCCGAACAGGCCCTGCGGGCGCTCGGCGCACCGGGCGGCCGGATCCACCGGGAGCGGTTCTTCTCCCTCGGCGCGGACGTCTTCGACGCGCCCGCCGTGACGCCGGAGGCGCCCGCGGAAGGCGGCAGCACGGCCCAGGTGGAGCTCGACGGCGAAACCCGCACCCTCACCTGGCCGTCGGCCACTCCACTGCTCGACGTCCTGCTGGCCGCCGGGGTGGACGCCCCGTACTCCTGCCGGGAGGGCGCCTGCAGCGCCTGCACCTGCCGGGTCGTCACCGGCGAGGTGAAGATGATCCGCAACGACGTCCTGGACGACCAGGACATCGCCGAGGGCTACGTCCTGGCCTGCCAGGCACTGCCCCTGACTGACCGCATCGAGATCACCTACTCCTGAACCCCCTCAGTCCGCCAACCACGCAACGCCTTCAGGGAGCCGACCATGCCCCGCACCTGCCTCGTCACCGGAGCGGCCTCCGGTCTCGGCAAGACCACCGCCGACCTCCTGCGCACGCGGGGCCACACCGTCATCGCGGCCGATCTGAAGGACGGCGACATCCACGCCGACCTGTCCACGACCGAGGGACGGCGCGAACTGATCGCCGAGGCAACGGAGTTGAGCGGAGGACGGCTCGACGCCGTCATCGCCTGCGCCGGGATCGCGCACTTCGGCCCGCTCACCGTCCAGGTCAACCACTTCGGTGCCGTGGCCACCCTGGAGGGCCTGCGCCCGCTGCTGGCCGCCGGCACCGAGCCCCGGGCCCTCGTCGTGGGCTCGATCGACTCCGTGCACCCGACCGACCCCGCCATCGTGGACGCCGCGCTGGCCGGCGACGAGGAAGCGGCGGTGGCCGCGTCCCGGGCGGCCGTCGAGCGCGGCGAGGGACACCTCGTCTACTCCTCGTCCAAGGCCGCCGTCTCCCGCTGGGTCCGCCGCCGGGCGATCACCGGGGACTGGGCCGGCGCGGGCATCGCGCTCAACGCCGTCGCGCCCGGAGTCGTCGTCACCCCGCTGACCCGGCCCCTGCTCGACGACCCCGAGATGCGGGCCCTCGTCGAGCAGAGCGTGCCGATGCCACTGCACGGCCACGCCCGGCCCGAGCAGATCGCCCCGCTCCTCGCCTGGCTGACCTCGCCCGAGAACACCCATGTCACCGGGCAGGTCGTCTTCGCCGACGGCGGCGCCGACGCCGTCCTGCGCGGCGACAGCACCTGGTGAGAGCGGCCCGGCCCGGTCACCTCCGGCCCGGCCCGGTCACCTCCCGGCCGGCCGGCTCACATCCACTCGCTGAACCGCAGCCACGCCATCATGGTGTCCATCGCGGGCTCCGGAACACTCGGCTCGATCCCCGCCACAGCCGTCTGCGCCTGCCGGCCCGGCCCGAACATCGCCTGCCACACCGCCCGGGCGCAGCCGCGCACGGCCGGGGCGATCCGCTCCAGCTCGCGGTGGGCGCCGTTGCCGCACACCGAGATCGCGGCGATGGCCCGGCCCGCCCCGCGCAGCGGCGCCGCCACACAGGACACCCCCCGGAACCCCTCCTCGTGGTCGAAGGCCACCCCGCGCTCCCGCACCATCGCCAGCTCCCCGCGCAGCGACTCGGGCCGGGTGATGGTGCGCGGCGTCCTCGGCCGCAGTCCCTGCCCGATCACCTGCTCCACCAGGGCGGCGTCGCTGAAGGCGAGGATCGCCTTGCCGGAGGCGGTGCAGTGCGCCGGCTGCCGACCGCCCACCCGCGAGGGCACACCCGAGTCGTCCGAGCCGCCGATCCGCTCCAGGTACACCACCTCGGCGCCGTCGAGCACCGTGAGGTGCACCAGATGGCCGGTGGCCTCGTGCAGCGTGTGCAGATGGGGCAGGGCCGCCCGGCGCAGCCGGTTGTGGTGCGTGGCCAGGGCGCCCAGCTCCAGCATGCCCAGCCCCAGCCGGTAGTCGCGGCCCTCCCGCTCCAGCCACCGCAGCTGCACCAGCTGGTCGAGAATGCGGTGCGCCGAGGACCGGGGCAGGCCTGAACGGCGTACGACCTCGGTCAGGGTGAGCCGCGGCTGTGCGGTCTGAAAGGCACTCAGTACTCTCGCCGCCTTCTCCAGCAGGGACAGCGGCGGGTGACCGGCCTCGACAGCGTGCATCGTCATCGGCACCTCCCACACGGACGGCCGGCAGCCCCGGGGCGGGGCCGTCACGGCGATCTGGCGTGGAGACTGCCAGCGGATCCCATCTGCTGGGAAGAGGGTATTTCGTTTCGGAACAGTAACGCGTACGTTCCCCCCATCGCCCCAGGACGAGCCGAGGACCCGGAGAGGGATTGCGCATGCGCGACGACGACGTTCTCACGGCGGTCCGCGACCTGGCCCCCGCCCTGCGCGAGCGCGTGGCCGAAGCCGAGGAGCAGCGCCGCCTGCCCGACGCCTCCGTCAAGGAACTCGCCCGGACCGGCTTCTTCCGGCTGCTGCAGCCCAGGGCGTACGGCGGACTCGGCGCCGACCCGGCCGTCTTCTACGCCGCCGTGAAGGAGATCGCCAAGGCGTGCGGCTCGACCGGCTGGGCCGCCGCCGTCCTGGGCGTGCACCCCTGGCACGTGGCCCTGTTCGATCCGCGGGCCCAGCGCGAGGTGTGGGGCGAGGACGACTCCGCCCGGATCTGCTCCTCGTACACCCCGGTCGGCACCGTCACCGCCGTGCGCGGCGGCTTCCGCATCCGCGGCCGCTGGTCCTTCTCCTCCGGTTGCGACCACGCCCGCTGGGCGCTGCTCGGCGGACTCGTCACGGACGGCCAGGGCCGGCCGGTCGACATGCGGACCTTCCTCGTACCGCGAGACGCCTACCGGGTCGACGACGTGTGGGACACCGTCGGTCTGCGCGGCACCGGCAGCAACGACATCGTCGTCGACGACGCCTTCGTGCCCGAGCACCGCACGCTCGGCTACGGCCCGATGAGCGCTCTGCGCTGCCCGGGGCAGGAGGTCAACACCGAACCGCTGTACCGGCTGCCGTACGCCGCCGTCTTCACCACCGCCATCTCGACCGCGATCGTCGGCATCGCCGAGGGCGCGTACGAGGACCACGTGGCGACCGTCCGCGAACGCCTGCGCGTCTCCTACGGGCAGCGGGCCGCCGAGGACCCCTTCGTCCAGGTCCGTATCGCCCGCGCCGCCGGTGACATCGACGCCGCCTGGCTGCAGCTCACCCGCAACATCGCCGACCTGTACGCCCGCGCCCGCGCCGGCGACGTGCCCCCGACGTCCCTGCGGGCCCGGACCCGCCGGGACCAGGTGCTCGCCACCGAGCGCGCGGCCGGCGCCGTGGACCTGCTGCTGGGCGACGCCGGCGGCCGTGCCCTGCGCACCGGCGGCGTCCTGGAGCGCGCCTGGCGGGATGTGCACACCGGCCGTGGCCAGGCTGCCAACGACGTCGAGCGCGCCCTCGTCCTGTACGGCAAGGACGCGCTCGGCATCGACATCCACGACCCCATGGTCTGAACCCCGCGCCTCGCCGCCCCACCCCGGCGCCCTCCTCGCCGCGCGCCCCGCACGCACGGCCGCGGCCCCCTTCTTCCACCCCTGAACGGAAAGAGTCATGACGAGCGTGTTCAACGACCGGCCGGGGACACGGCCCCAGGCCCCCGCCACTCCCGCCACCCTCGCCCAGCTCGCCGACTTCGCCGCCCACGCCCACGGCGAGCAGGAGGCCCTCGCCGACGGTGAGGTCCGCTGGACCTTCACCCGGCTGCGCGACGAGGTGCACGCGGCCGCCCGGGCCGCCCTCGCCCACGGGATCCGCCCCGGCGACCGCGTGGCCGTCTGGGCGCCCAACACCCGCCAGTGGATCGCGGCCGCGCTCGGAGCCGTGTCCGTCGGCGGCGTCCTCGTGCCTCTCAACACCCGCTACAAGGCGGCCGAGGCCGCCGACATCATCCGGCGCAGCGGCGCCCGGCTGCTGTTCACCGAACGCGGCTTCCTCGGCACCGACTACGTGGCGATGCTGCGCGACTCGGGCGAGGACCTCGGCCGGCTCGGCCAGACGGTGGTGCTGCGCGGACCGGCCGACGACTCGACGCTGGGCTGGGCCGACTACCTCGCCGCGGGCGAGCGGACACCCGACGCCGAGCGGGCCGCCCGCGCCGCCGCCGTCCGCCCCGACGACCTCGCCGACATCCTCTTCACCTCGGGCACCACCGGACGCTCCAAAGGCGTGATGACCACCCACGGCCAGACACTCCGCGTCTTTGAGGAGTGGTCCGGGGTGGTCACCCTGCGCGCCGGGGACCGCTATCTGCTGGTCAACCCGTTCTTCCACGTCTTCGGCTACAAGGCCGGTGTCGTCGCCTGCCTGCTCAACGGCGTCACCATGCTGCCCGAGGAGGTGTTCGACCTCGACCGGATCCTGCCCCTGCTGGCCCGGGAACGCGTCAGCGTGCTGATGGCCACACCCACCGTCTTCACCTGCCTGCTCGACCACCCCCGGCGCACCGAACACGACCTGAGCGCACTGCGCCTGGCCGGCGTCGGCGGCACCGGCGTCCACCCCGAGCTGATCGAGGACATCCGCGGCCGGCTGGGCATCCCGGCCGTGTTCAGCGCCTACGGCCTCACCGAGTCCACCGGAGTGGTCTCCATCTGCCCGCCCGACGCGGACGCCACCACCGTGGCGACCACCGCCGGACCGGCGCTGCCCGGCACCGAGATACGGGTCGTCGGCGCGGACGGCACTGCGCGCGGGCCGGGGGAGGCGGGCGAGGTGGTCGTGCGCGGCTACAACGTGATGCGCGGCTATCTCGACGACCCGCAGGCCACCGCGGACACCGTCGAGGCCGACGGCTGGCTGCACACCGGAGACGTCGGCGTGCTCGACGAGCGCGGCTATCTGTCCATCACCGACCGGCTGAAGGACATGTACATCGTCGGCGGCTTCAACGCCTACCCGGCCGAGGTGGAGAACGTCCTGCGCGGCCACGACCGGATCGCCGACGTCGCGGTCGTCGGCACCCCCGACGAACGCCTCGGCGAGGTCGGCGTCGCCTTCTACGTCCCGGCACCCGGCGCGCGACCGGACCCGGCGGAGCTGACCGCCTGGGCGCGGGAACGGCTCGCCAACTTCAAGGTGCCCCGCCGCTTCCTCGCCGTACCGGAGCTGCCGCGCAACGCCGGCGGCAAGGTCCTCAAGGGCGAACTGCGGCGCGCGGCACGGCAGTCCACACCGTCCTGAACCGACGGGGGCGGGGGTGCGCGGACCTCGCAGGCGGCCTGCGGCCCGGTCCTCGTCGCCCGCGAGGTCCGCTCCGATCCCTGATCCCGCTCACCGGGAAACCACGATGGCCGCCGCCTGCCACGTCCGCGAATACTCGGCGTGCGCCGACCGAGCGCGACCCCCCCCACACCGACAACCCACCCGATGCGAGGGATGCCATGGCGAACACGGACAACAGGTGGGACCAGGAGTGCGACGTGCTGGTCGTAGGCTCCGGCGGCGGCGCCCTCACCGGCGCCTACGGCGCGGCCGCACGCGGCCTGGACACCCTGGTCATCGAGAAGACCGAGTACTTCGGCGGCACCACCGCCTACGCCGGCGCCGGCCTGTGGCTGCCCGGCAACCAGGCCCAGGAACGGGCCGGCCTGACGGACTCCGCCGACCTGGGCCGCGCCTACTTCCGCGCCGTGGTCGGCGACGCCACCGACCACGACCTCCAGGACGCCTACCTCGACCGCGCCGCGGAGACCGTCGCCTTCCTTGAGGACAACCCGCACGTCCGCTTCGAGTACCGGCCGTTCCCCGACTACTACGCCGCACCCGGCCGGTTCGACGCCGGCCGCGCCGTCTTCCCCGTCGATCTGCCTTTGCCCGACGCACCGCACCCACTGCTGGCGGCCGTCCGGCCCCCGGCCTGGGCCGAGCGGCTCGGCCTGCCGGTGCCCGACGGGCCGCTCACCGACGGCCGCGCCCTGATCGGCCGGCTGCTGCTGGCCCTGGAGTCCACCGGCAACGGCCGCACGCTGCTGGGCACCGGCCTGACCCGGCTGCTGACCGAGGACGGCCGCGTGACCGGCGCCGAGGCCGAAGCCGGCGGCCGCACCCTGCGCATCCGCGCCCGCCGCGGCGTCCTGCTCGCCGCCGGCGGCTTCGAGGCCAACGCCGAGCTGCGCCGCGCATGGCAGGGACTGCCGGGCGCCGACTGGACGATGGGCGCACCCGGCGGCAACACCGGACAGGCGCTGCTCGCCGCCGTCGAGGCCGGCGCCGCCACCGACCTGCTCGACCAGGCCTGGTGGTGCCCCTCCCTGCGCTTCCCGGACGGCTCCGCCGCCTTCACCCTGGGTCTGCACGGCGGCATCTTCGTCGACGGCTCCGGCCGCAGGTTCGCCAACGAGTCACTGCCGTACGACCAAATGGGCCGTCAGATGCTCGCCGCTGAAGCGGGCACGGGTCCGGACAACCCCGTCTGGTGGGTCTTCGACGGCCGGTTCGGCGACGAACTGCCCGGCATCACCGTCGTCCCCGCCGACCGAACGGCCTTCAGCCGGGCCGGGCTGTGGCACACCGCGGACACCCTCGACGCCCTCGCCGCGCGGATCGGCGTCGACGCCGGCGCGCTGTGCGCCACGGTGGCGACCTTCAACGGCCATGCGGCCGACGGAGTGGACACCGACTTCCACCGCGGCGAGGACCCCTACGACCGCTTCTTCGCCCAGGGCGAGGGCGCCAACCCGTGCCTGGTGCCGATCGAGAAGGGGCCGTTCCACGCCGTGCGGATCGTCCTCGGCGACCTGGGCACCAAGGGCGGCGTGCGCACCGACACCCGGGCACGGGTGCTGCGCGCGGACGGCACGGCGATCCCGGGCCTGTACGCGGCGGGCAACACCACCGCCTCGGTGTCCGGCCCCTGCTACCCCGGCCCCGGCGTACCGATCGGGTCCGCCATGGTGTTCGGCCACATCGCGGCGGAGGACCTGGCGGAACGGACGGACGCGCGGTGATCGTCGATCCGGTGTGACGGCCCGGCCGCGTCGGGGAGTGACGGAGTGCGTCACGCCGGAGCGGCCGGGCTGGTCCGGGTGGAGAGACGTGTCCGCGCCGGCCGAGCGGGAGCCGGTGCCGCGTGGCCGGCCGGACGACGTGCCCCTGCGCTCACCGGGGACGCCGGCCACGGGGCGCGGCCCGCGTCCGCACCCCGCGCTCCGGTGCGCTAGCGGCCGAGGGCCGCGCCGCGTCCCGCCCGGCGGCCGAAGAAGCTGCCGTCACCCAGGGAGGCGCCGCTGGCGTATCCCCAGGCGGCGATGCCGGCCGTGGCCCGGCCCGCCGCGTACAGGCCCGGGATCGGCTCGCCGCTGACATGCAGCACCTCGGCGTCCGTGCCGGTGGTCAGCCCGCCCAGCGCGAAGCCCGAGGTCATACCCCGCAGGTCCACCGCGCCCAGCGGGCCGCGCAGGGGCCGTACCCAGCGCGCGGCCTTGTGCAGCAGCGGGTCCCGGCCGTGCTCGGCGTGCCGGTTGTAGACCTCGACCGTCGCCTCCAGAGCTCCGGGCGGCAGTCCCATCTCGGCGCCGAGCTCCGCCGCCGAGCCGCATACCCACGTCGGCCGCAGCTGGAGGAACTCCGGCGCGGCGGAGACCCGCCCGGCCTCCTCGAACCCCTCCTCGTCGAGCACGAGGAACGTCTCGTCGCCCTGCTGGAAGAGCGCGGCCTGCCCGATCCGCCCGGGGTAGGTGTCCTCGTTGATGAACCGCTGGCCCCGGCCGTTGACCACGATCCCGCGGATCAGGTACTGCGGATCCATGTGGACGGCGACCTCGCAGGCGTCCATGTGCGCGACCCCCGCGCCCAGCCCCTGCGCGAGCCTGACCGCGACGCCGTCGTGCTCCTCGACCGCCGAGCCCGGACGGCCCACCAGCAGCGGGGCGTGCGCCGCCAGCATCTCCTCGTTGTAGGTGAAGCCGCCGGTGGCGAGCACCACACCGCGCCGGGCGCGTACGGTGACCCGCTCGCCGTAGCCGCGCGCCACCACGCCGCACACCCGGCCGTCCCCTTCGACCACCAACTGCTCGATGCGCAGGCCGAAGTGCGCCTTCACACCGAGCCGTTCCGCGGTCTCCACCAGGGGCTTCATGAGCATGTAGCCGCCACCGCGCTCGCCGGTGCGCTTGTTCTCCATACGCGGCAGATGACCGCGCGGCGCCGGCCGCACCATCTCGCTGAACGGGTGGGCGTTCTCCCCGCCGGAGTACATCAGGCCCTCGTCGCCGGCGGGTTCCCAGGCGGGTTCGCCGTAGAACACCGGCCGAAACGGCACACCGCACTCCACCAGCCAGTCGAAGTGCGCGACGCTGCCCTCGCAGTACGCGGAGATCTTCGCCGCGTCCGCCCCCGGTCCCATCGCCGCCGTCAGGAACGCGGCCATGTCCTCCGGAGAGTCCTCGAACCCGCAGGCACGCTGCAGGGCGGTGCCCCCGCCCAGGTAGATGAATCCGCCGGCCAGGGCGGCGGCCCCGCCCCAGCCGCCGGCGCGTTCCAGCACCAGCACCTCGGCGCCGGCCCTCGCGGCCTCCACGGCGGCCGCGGCTCCGGCCACCCCGTACCCGGCGATCACCACGTCTGCGGTGAGGTCCCAGGTGCCGACATCCGCTGCTGCGCACGGTCTCATGCCGTCGTCTCCTCTCCTCGCGGAATGCGGCCAGGAGCGTAGGGCGGCCATGGCGCGGGGCACACGCACCGGCTCCCGGTGACCGGGAAAACATTCCGCCCCGGGCGGCCGTCCCCGGTGGCCGCAGCCCCTTCCCGCTCAGTGGGAGCCGCGTATTTCGCTTCGGGACAGCACGCCGTACGGTCCTGCCACTTCCGCCGCCACGCCCACCCGAGAGGGGATGTCCATGGCCGAAGACGTACTGGCCGCGATCCGCGCGCTCGCCCCGACGTTGCGCGAGCGCGCGGCCGAGGCCGAGGAGCTGCGCCGCGTGCCCGACACCTCCGTCAAGGAACTGGAGGACACCGGCTTCTTCCAGCTGCTCCAGCCCAAGGCCTTCGGCGGCCGGGCCGCCGACCCCGTGGTCTTCTACACCGCCGTCAAGGAGATCGCCAAGGCCTGCGGCTCGACCGGCTGGGTCGCCTCCGTCGTCGGCGTGCACCCCTGGCACGTCGCCCTGTTCGACCCGCGCGCCCAGCAGGAGGTCTGGGGCCAGGACCCCAAGACCCGCATCGCCTCCTCCTACGCCCCGACCGGCAAGGCGACCCCTGTCGACGGCGGCTTCAAGCTCTCCGGCCGCTGGCACTTCTCCTCCGGCTGCGACCACACCCAGTGGGCGCTGCTCGGCTGCCTCGTCCCGGACGCCGACGGCAACCCCGTGGACATGCGCACCTTCCTGATCCCGCGCACCGAGTACCGCATCGACGACGTGTGGGACACCGTCGGCCTGCGCGGCACCGGCAGCAACGACGTCGTCGTCGAGGACGTCTTCGTACCCGAGCACCGCGCGCTGAGCTTCGGCCCGGTCACGGCCCTCCAGGTGCCGGGGCACGAGCTCAACGACGAGCCGCTGTACCGGCTGCCGTACGCCGGCGTGTTCACCACCACCATCTCCACCCCCATCGTCGGCATCGCCGAAGGCGCCTACGAGGCCTACCTGGACGCAACGAGGCAGCGCTTCCGCGTCTCCTACGGCCAGAAGGTCGCCGAGGACCCCTTCGCACAGGTCCGCATCGCGCGCGCCGGCAGCGACATCGACGCCTCCTGGCTCCAACTGAGCCGCAACATCGCCGAGATGTACGATCTCGCCCGGCGCGGCGAGGAGATCCCGATGGCCCTGCGCACCCGCACCCGCCGCGACCAGGTCCTCGCCACCGAGCGGTCGGTCGCCGCACTCGACCTGCTGATGGAGAACGCCGGCGGCAACGCCATGCGCACCGGCCCGCACCCCGTGCAGCGCGCCTGGCGCGACGCCCACACCGGCCGCGGCCACGCCGCCAACGACCCGGAGCGGGCGCTGGTGATGTTCGGGCAGAGCGCGCTCGGCATGGACATCCACGACTCGATGGCCTGAGAGGGGCACCGCATGGCACAGCTCACCTACGCGTCCACCTCCCGCACGGCCAAGGCGGCCGGACTCACGCTGCACTATCACGAGGCGGGTCCCGAGGACGCCCCCGTGGTGATCATGCTGCACGGCGGCGGCCCCGGCGCCTCCGCCTGGAGCAACTTCGGCCGCAACCTGCCCGTGTTCGCCGAGCACTTCCGCACCCTGCTGGTCGACCAGCCCTGCTTCGGCCGCTCGGACAAGCCCGAACTCGACAAGGACTACTTCAGCTACAGCGCGGGCTCCGTGGCCGCCCTCATGGACGAACTGGGCATCACCCAGGCGCACGTCGTCGGCAACTCGCTCGGCGGCGGGACGGCCGTCCGCATGGCCCTCGACCACCCCGGCAAGGTCGGCAAGCTGCTCCTGATGGGCCCCGGCGGTGTCTCCGTCAACCTCTTCGCCCCCGACCCGACCGAGGGCATCAAGCGGCTCCACGAGTTCAACGCCGCACCCGAGCCGACGAAGGAGCAACTGCGCGCCTTCCTCGGCGTCATGGCCTACGACCAGTCGATCGTCACGGACGAGTTCGTCGAGGAGCGCTGGGCCTCGGCCACCGACCCCGACAACCGGCTGGGCAGCGCCCGCATGGGGGCCGCCTTCGCCAACCCGGCCTGGGCCGAGGACTGGATGCTGTGGCGTGAGGCCCATCGCATCACCCACCCGGTGCTGCTCACCTGGGGCCGCGAGGACCGCGTCAACCCGCTCGACGGGGCGCTGGTCGCCCTGAAGACCATCCCCGACGCCCGCCTGCACGTCTTCCCGCACTGCGGCCACTGGGCGCAGACCGAGCAGGCCGACGAGTTCAACCGCCTCGCGGTCGACTTCTTCTCCCACTGACCGGTCCCGGCACCTTCTCCCACTGACCGGTCCCGGCACTTTCTCCCACCGACCGGGCTCCGCGCCTTCTCCCACCGATCGGGCCCCGCGCCTTCTCCCACCGACCGCACCCCGCACACCGCTTCGACCGAAAGGCCGACCATGGACATCCGAGCTCTCGGCTACCTGCGCCTGGAGACCACCAAGCTCGCCGAGTGGCGCACCTACACCCTCGACGTCCTCGGCATGGTGGAGGCCGCCGGCACCACCGAGGACACCCTCCACCTGCGCATGGACGACCGCGCGTACCGCCTCACGATCCAGGCGGGCGACAGCGACCGGCTGCTCGCGGCCGGCTGGGAGGTCGCGAACGCCGCCGCCCTCGCCGAGGCCACCCGGGAACTGGAGGCCGCGGGTCACGCCGTCAAGCCGGCCGACGCCGCCGAACTCGCCGAGCGCCGCGTGCGCGGCATGGTCCACGTGAGCGACCCCGGCGGCAACCCGCTGGAGATCTACTGGGGCCAGGCGCAGGACCACACCCCGCTCGGCACCCCCTACGGCAACCGCTTCGTCACCGGCGACCTCGGCCTCGGCCACGTCGTGCTGCCGGTGCCGGACATCGACGCCGCGCTGGACTTCTACGAGAACCTGCTCGGCTTCCAGCTGCGCGACTCGATGAAGCTGCCGCCGCAGGCCGTCCCGACCGCCGCCGAGCAGCGGGACTTCCACTGGATGCACTTCCTGAGCCCCAACCGCCGCCACCACAGCCTCGGCCTGTACCCCGGCGCGCTGCCCCCCGGCATCGTCCACTTCATGGTGGAGCTGGAGACCCTGGACGACGTGGGCCGCGGCCTGGACCGGATGAACGCCGCCGGCATCCCGATCGCCTCCACGCTGGGCCGCCACACCAACGACCACATGGTGTCCTTCTACGCGCAGGCCCCCGGTGGCTTCCAGGTCGAGTACGGCTGGGACGGCCTGATCGTCGACCCCGCCACCTGGGTGGCCAAGGAGATCACCGCCGACAGTTTCTGGGGCCACCAGTGGAACGGCTGAACGACCACCGGATCGACGCGGCCGTCTTCCGGGACGTGCTCGGTCGCTTCGCCAGCGGCATCACCGTGGTGGCCGGCCTGGACGACGGCGAACCCGTCGGCTTCGCCTGCCAGTCCTTCGCCTCCCTCTCCCTCGACCCTCCGCTGGTCATGCTGGCCGTCGGCAAGTCGTCCACGAGCTGGCCGAGGATCGAGCGCACGGGCCGCTTCTGCGTCAACATCCTCGCCGAGGACCAGCGGGACACCTGCGCCGCGCTCGGCCGCAGCGGCCCCGACAAGTTCGCGCACATCCCGTGGAGCGCGGGCGCTTACGGCACCGTCCGCATCGACGGCGCCCTGGCCACCGTCGACTGCCGGCTCGCCGACGTCCACCAGGCCGGCGACCACTACATCGTCACCGGCGAGGTGATCGACCTCGCCGCCCAGGAGGACGGGCGGCCCCTGCTGTACTTCCGCAGCCGCTACGCCACCGGCACCTTCGCGAACTGACCGCCTTCCGCTCCCCCTCCGGAGGAACACCATGCCGATCGACGTCGAGAAGGCCACCTCCGCCCCGCCCGTACGGGCCGCGGCCGACTGGGACGACCGCGATGTGCGGCTCTACCACCTGGCGCTCGGCGCGGGCGTCCCGGAGACCGACCCGGCCCAGCTGCGCTACGTCTACGAGGGACACGAGCAGGGCCTTCAGGTGCTGCCCACCTTCGGCGTGGTGGCCGGCGGCACCGGGGGGAGTGGGGTTCCAGGTCTTCGAGACGCCGGGCGTCGACATCGACCTGGCCGCCGTGCTGCACGGCGGCCAGGAGATCACCGTGCACCGCCCGCTGCCCGCCACCGCCCGGGCCACCACCCTCACCCGCATTCCGGCCGTGTACGACAAGGGCACGGCCGCCGTCATCGTCCAGGAGTCCACCCTCCTCGGCGAGGACGGCGCACCACTGATCACCCAGCGCAACCAGATCTTCGTACGCGGCGAGGGCGGCTTCGGCGGCGACCGCGGACCCTCCGCCCGCCTGCCCGCACCCGACCGGGAACCCGACCTGGTGCTGGACATCCCGACCCTGCCTCAGCAGGCGCTGCTGTACCGGCTCGCCGGCGACTGGAACCCGCTGCACGCCGACCCCGCCACCGCCCGCCGCGCCGGCTACGACCGGCCCATCCTGCACGGGCTGTGCACCTTCGGCATGGCGGTCAGAGCCGTCACCGACCGTCTGCTGGACGGCGACTCCTCCCGGATCACCGGATGCGGGACGCGCTTCGCGGGGGTGTTCCACCCCGGCGAGACGCTGCGGCTGCGCGTCTGGCGCACCGGCGACGCCTACCGGCTGACCGCGAGCGCCGTGGACCGCGCCGACGCGCCGGTCCTCACCGACGCCCACGTCACCGCCCGCTGACCCCCGCAGCTCCCGCCCGCTGATCCCCGCTCACCGAGAGAGGACCCCATGAGCACCGAGTGGGACCACACCTATGACGTCGTGGTGGCCGGCTCCGGCGCCGCCGGCCTTGCCGCGGCCCTCACCGCCCGGCTGCGCGGACTGAGCGTCCTGGTGGTGGAGAAGACCGACCGCTACGGAGGTACGACCGCCCTGTCCGGCGGCGCGATCTGGGTGCCGAACAACTTCCACCTGGACGCCGCCGGCCTCGGCGACACCCCCGAGAAGGCCCGCGCCTACCTCGACGCCACCGTCGGCGACCGGGTCCCCGCCGCCCGCAAGGACGCCTACATCGAGCACGGGCCGCGCATGGTGCGGGAGTTCAACGACCGCACCCACGTGAGGTTCGTCCACACCCCCGGCTACTCGGACTACTACCCGGAGCGCCTCGGCGGCTACCCGCAGGGCCGCTCCGTGGAACCGGAGATCTTCGACTTCCGCCGGCTCCCGCCCGAGCAGCGCGCCACCATGCGCCGGGCCGGGCTGCCCACGTACGGACTCACCATCACCTCCCGGGAGTTCCGGCATCTGAACATGGTCGCCCGCACCTGGGCGGGCAGACGCACCTCGGCCAAGGTCGGCGCCCGGGCGGTCGCGGCCCTGCTCACCGGCCGCAAGCTGCTCTCCCTCGGCGAGGCGCTCATCGCCCGCATGCGGCACTCGCTGCACGCCCTGGGCGGCGACCTGTGGCTGTCCGCCCCGCTGACCGGGCTGGTCGAGGAGAACGGCCGTGTCACCGGCGTCCGCGTCCACCGCGCCGGCCGGGACCTCACCGTCCGGGCCACCGGCGGCGTGGTCCTCGCCTCCGGAGGCTTCTCGCACAACCAGCAACTCCGCGAGAAGCACCTGCCCTTGCCGACGTCCACCGAGTGGAGCTCGGCCCCCGAGGGCCAGGACGGGGACGCCCTGGAGATGGGCATGGCGGTCGGCGCGGCCGTCGACCTGATGGACAAGGTGTGGGGTGCGCCGTCCGCGGTGCCGCCCGGCGGACGGCCGTTCTTCCTGGTCGCCGACCGCGGCATCCCCGGCATGGTGATCGTCGACTCGGCGGGCGAGCGCTACGCCAACGAGGCCGCCCCGTACCACGAGTTCGTCGACGCCATGTACGTGGCCGACAAGCCCGGCGCGAGCACCGTGCCGTCCTGGATGATCCTCGACGCCACCGCCAAGGCCCGCTACCTCTTCCTCGGCCTGTTCCCGGGACAGCCCTTCCCCAGGCCCTGGCTGGAGAGCGGCTTCGTCAAGAAGGCCGACACCGTGGAGGAACTCGCCGGACGCATCGGTGCGGACCCCGCCCGGCTGCGCGCCACCGTGGACCGCTTCAACGGCTTCGCCCGCGCCGGCCGCGACGAGGACTTCCACCGCGGCGACAGTGTCTACGACCGCTACTACGGCGACCCGACGCTGCCCAACCCCAACCTGGCACCCCTGGAGAAGGGCCCCTTCTACGCGGTCCCGGTGCACCCCGGCGACATCGGCACCAAGGGCGGCCTGGTCACCGACGCCACCGCCCGGGTGCTGCGCGAGGACGGCACCGCCATCGAGGGCCTGTACGCCTCCGGGAACGTCTCGGCCGCGGTCATGGGCGAGACCTACCCGGGGCCCGGCGCCACCATCGGCCCCGCCATGACGTTCAGCTGGCTCGCCGTCGACCACATCGCACGACACCACAGGACGCGGTAACCGTCACAAGAGGGAGCGACACATGCGGCGATTCGAGGGGCGCTCAGCCCTGGTCACCGGCGCGGGCTCGGGCATCGGCCGGGCGACCGTGCTGCGGCTGCTCACCGAGGGCGCGACGGTCGTGGCCGCCGACGTCTCGGAGGCCGGCCTGAAGGACACCGCGGGCCTGGCCGCCGTCCACGCCGGACGGCTGCACACCCGGGTCGTGGACGTGGCGGACGAGTCCTCGGTCCGCGAGGCCGTCGCCGGCGCGGTGACCGACCTCGGCGGCGGACTGGACGTCCTGGTCAACGCGGCCGGCATCCTGCGGTCCGCGCACACCCACGACACCCCGCTGGACCTGTGGAACCAGATCCTCGCGGTCAACCTCACCGGCACCTTCCTGACGACCCGTGAGGCGCTGCCCGCGCTGCTCGCCGCCGGCCGGGGCGTGATCGTCAACTTCAGCTCCACCGCGGCGTCCTTCGCCCACCCCTACATGGCGGCGTACGCGGCGAGCAAGGGCGGCATCCAGTCGTTCACCCACGCCATCGCCGCCGAGTACGCCAAGCAGGGCCTGCGGGCGGTGTGCGTGGCGCCGGGCAGCATCGCCAGCGGCATGACCGACGGCTCCGGTGCGAGCGGCCGCAACCGCGGTCCCGGGCTGCCCGAGGACTCCGACTGGGAGCTGTTCGGCAAGCTGAGGCCGGCCCTGTTCGGAGAGGGCTTCGCCGACCCGGCGACGGGCTTCGTCGGCCCGGAGGCCGTCGCGGGCGTCGTGGCCATGCTCGCCTCGGACGACGGCGCCTTCGTCACCGGCACCGAGGTGCGCATCGACGGCGGCACCCACATGTGAGACCACGGGCCCACCGAAAAGGGGTCCCGGCCCGGCACCGAGCCGGACCGGGACCCCTGTCCGTCGGTCGTCACCGATTCGCTTCCCGATCTCAGGGTGTGAGTACGTCCCGCAGGGCCTGGGCCGCCTCGGTGAGCGCCCGGTCGGCCTCCGGCAGCACCCCGCCCAGCCCGAGGAAGCCGTGGAACACACCCGGCCAGACCCACACCCGTGGCGCGGCGCCCGCCGCTCGCAGACGCCGGGCGTAGCCGAGACCGTCGTCGCGCAACGGGTCGCACTCGGGCAGGACCACGACCGCCGGCGGCAGCCCCGTCAGGTCGGGGGCGAGCCCGGGGGAGGCGTACGGGTGCGCGCCGTCACCGTCGTCGCCGAGATACTGCTCCCAGTACCAGCGCATGTGCGCTGTCGTGTGAAAGAAGCCCGTCGCGTACGTCGTGTACGAGGCGGCCTCCATACGGTGGTCGAGCACCGGATACGCCAGCAGTTGGCCGGCGATGCCCGGGCCGCCGCGATCCCGGGCCATCAGCGTCACGGCCGCCGCGAGATTGCCTCCGCTGCTGTCCCCGGCGACGGCCAGCCGGCGCGGATCACAGCCGAGCCGGGCCGCATGGGCGGACACCCACGCGGTGACCGCGTACGCGTCCTCGGCCGCCGACGGGAAACGGTGCTCCGGGGCGCGGCGGTAGTCGGCCGAGACGACCAACGCGCCTGTGTGGAGGGCGATTTCACGGCAGATGCCGTCATGGGTGTCGAGATCGCACAGCACCCAGCCGCCCCCGTGGAAGAACACCACCACCGGCAGCGGTTCAGCGGAGCCGGCCCGGGGCTCGTAGACGCGCACCGGCACATCCGGTGCACCCTCCGGGCCGGGCACGGACCGGTCCGTGACCCGGGGGAGCGGCCGTACCGCCCGCGACCGGGCACCGGCCCGGGAGGCCTGCCGGAAGGCGTCCGGTTCGACGGGCCCGCGGGCCGGATCGGGAAAGCCCGCCGACATGACGTCGGCGAGCTGCCGGGCTCGTGGGGTGAGGGGATCGTTCACTTGGCCGTCAGTCCGCCGTCGATGGCGAACTCGGCGCCGGTGACGTACGCCGAGGCGTCGGAGACCAGGTACAGCACCAGCTCCGCGACCTCCTCGGGGCGGCCCATCCGGCGCAACGGCACGTTCGGCCACTCCTGCCGGCCGGCATCGGCGCCGAGCGCGCCCGCGACCATCGGGGTGTCGACCATGCCCGGGTGGACGGAGTTGACACGGATGCGATGCCGGGCCAGGTCCAGCGCGGCGGACTTGGTCAGCCCGCGCAGCCCGAACTTCGTGGCCCCGTAGGAGGCGTGGCCCTCGATGCCGACCAGCCCGGCGGTGGAGGAGATGTTCACGATCGACCCGCCGTCACCGGTGCGGCACATCGCCGGGACGACGGCCTGGACACCCAGGAACGGCCCGACGAGATTCACCTCCAGCAGCCGCCGCAGATTCTCCTCGGTGTCCTCCTCCACCGGCGCGGTACGCCACAGCGCCGCGTTGTTGACCAGCGCGTCGATCCGGCCGAACGCGTCGAGGCCGGCGCCGACGACCCGCTGCCAGCCGGCCGCGTCGGTGACGTCGTGCGGGACGAACAGCCCGTTCTCGCCGAGGTCCTTGGCGACGGTGCGTCCCTCCTCCTCTCGGACGTCGGTGAGCACCACGCGCGCACCCTGCTCGGCGAACAACCGCGCCTCGGCGGCACCCTGTCCGCGGCCTGCTCCCGTGACGACGACGACCTTGCCGTCCAGCCGCCCCGCCATCACGCGGCCCCCGTCTCAAGGGCACGGAAGTGCGGGATGACCTTCTCACCCCACTGCCGGATGGTCTCCATGCACACCTCCTGTGGCACGGTGCCCATCTGGATCAGGCACATGACCTCGTCGACGCCGATCTCGCGCAGTTGGTCGACGTAGGCGATGGCGGTCTCGGCGGTGCCGTAGGCGTGCTTGGCGTTGAACTGGCCGGTGTCGACCGGGCGGACCGGGATCCTCGCCTCGTGCAGCTTGGCGACCAGGTCCTCCCGGTCCTTCTCCATGGCGGCCACGTGGTCCTCGTCCTCGTCGTACCCGGTCGGCGCCGGGCCGTTGCCGTACCAGTGGGCGATGGACTCGGCGAAGAACCGCTGCCCCCGGGTGCCGATCCGGTGCGCCCGCTCGGCGTCGTCCAGCACGATCGTCGGACACAGCGCGGAGAAGTGGTTGTTGACCTCGCTAGACACGAACCGCTCGCCGCTGCGGGTGGCGATCGCCTCGTCGTACACCTTGCGCATCGCGCGCACGTCGTCCGCCCCGGCGAAGCCCATCACCAGGGCGCCGATGCCGAGTTCGGCGGCGAGCTTGAGCGTGTCGTGCTTGCTGCACGCCATGAACAGCGGCGGGTGCGGGTCCTGCACCGGGCGGGGGAGCACGGCACCAGGGCCGATGTCGAGCGAACCGTGCCACTCGAACTCCTCCTCCCGCCAGGCACTGCTGAAGATCCGCAGCGCCTCCTCCATCTGCGGGTAGGTGTCCTCGGCGCGCACCCCGTACATCGACATCTCCTGCCGGGTGGCGCCCCGTCCGGCGCCGATGTCGACGCGGCCGCCGGAGAGCACGTCGAGCATGGCGGCGCGCTCGGCGACCCGGACCGGGTGCTGGTAGCCGAACGGCATCGTCACCACACCGTGACCGATACGGATACGGGAGGTACGGGCCGCGACCCAGGTGAGGAACACCTCGGAGGCGCTCATGTGGGCGTACTGCGTCAGGGAGTGGTGCTCGACCGCCCAGATCCGGTCGAAGCCCATCTCCTCGGCGTACACGGCCTGTTCGACGCAGTCGTGGATGACCCGGCGCTCTGCCTCGGGGGACGGGTCGGCGGTCTGCGCCTCGAAGATCATCGAGAACTTCACGGCGGACTCCTCGTCTGTATTACTGGTCGAAATATTTCTAGCAGTCATACAGGGGGCGGTGGGAGGGACGGGCTGCGGGGCTCCCGCTGAGTGGGAAAGCCGGGCGGAGGAGGGCATGAAAAAGCGCCGGACCCGTTGGCCCGGCGCTCCTGTGCGGGTGATGCTCCTGGGTGTCCCCGCTTCCCCTACTGCCCCATCACGTACGAGACGGTCGGTCCGGCCGTCCAGCCACCGTCGACGGCGAGTTCGGCGCCGGTGACGTAGGACGCCGCGTCGGACAGCAGGAAGACCACCGCCTCGGCGATCTCGGCGGGCTCACCGACCCGGCCCATGGGTGTGTTGGGGTAGTTGCCCTCGCCGCGCTGAATGCCGGTCCGGGCGGTCATGGGGGTGTACGTCATGCCCGGGTGCACCGAGTTGACCCGGATGCGCTCGATGCCCAGCTCCACGGCCGCCACCTTGCTCAGCCCCCGCACACCCCACTTCGAGGCGCCGTACCCGGCGGTGAGCGCGAGACCCATGAGGCCGGCCGCGGAGGAGATGTTGACGATGGAGCCCGCGCCGCGAGCCCGCAGCGCCGGCACGACGGTCTTCATGCCGATGAAGACACCCGTGAGGTTGACGTCGACCACCTTGCGGAAGCGCTCGACCGACTCGTCGGTGAAGAGCGAACCGGTGGCGATACCGGCGTTGTTCACCAGTCCGTCGAGGCCACCGAACTCGGCGACGGCGTAGTCGACCGCGGCCTGCCACTCCTGCTCGGAGGTCACGTCGTGGTGCAGGTACCGGGCCCGCTCGCCCAGCTCCTTCGCGGTGCGGGCGCCCTCGTCGTCGAGAACGTCGGTGACCACGACGTTCGCCCCGGCGGCGACGGCCTGCCGGGCCGCCTCGGCGCCGAGGCCGCGGGCGCCGCCGGTGATCAGGACGGTCTTTCCTTCGAGTGTGTGCATGGGGGGTCCTTTCGGGAGTGGGGGCTGGGGGGTGCGCTTGCACCTTATGCCTGTGTGGCACGACATGCCATATGGCACGTTGTGCTGAATGGCATGATGTGCTGTATGGCACGGCGTGCCGGGTGGGGCGGGTTGCCGTGCTGCGTGGGGTGCTGTGGGGAGTGGTGTGCCTGCTGGCTGGGCGTGCGGCGCGGCATGACGTGCCGCCTGGCTGGGGGTGCGGTCCGGGCATGGCGTGCCGCCGGGCACACCGAGCCGCCCGGCAGGACGCGCCTCTCGGCATGCCGTGCCGTCCGTCGTGGCGTGCCCCCTGGCCTTGGCGTGCGACCCGGCACAGCGCGCCGCCCGGCGCAATGTGCCGCCCGGCGTGGCGTGCCCGCTGGCCTAGCGCGCGCCCCCGGCACCGTGCGCCGCCCGGCACCGTGCGCCGCCCGCCACCGTGCGCCGCCCGGCATGGCATGCCACCCGGCCCACCGCGCCCCTTGGCCCGGCGTGCGACCCGGCACAGCGCGCCTCCTGGCGCACCAAGTCGCCCGGCGCGACGCGCCTCTCCGCGCGGCATGCCGCCCGTCACGGCATGCCGTCACGGCATCCGCCAGTAACCTGAAGAGGTGAGGTCCAAGATCAGGAGGACGGACAGGTGACGCCCCTGCCCGCGTACGACGGGACGGCCACGCGCTCGCCCCTGACCCAGCGCCGTATGGCCGGTACCCGGCGCGAAATCGCCCGCGTGGCCTGCCGTCTCTTCGCCGAGCGGGGCGCCGACGCCACGACGGCCGAGGAGATCGCCGCCGAGGCGGGGGTGGGTCTGCGCACCTTCTACCGCTACTTCCGCAGCAAGGAGGACGCCGTCGAGCCGATGCTCGCCGACGGTGCCCGCCGGTGGCTGTCCATGATCCCGGACACGCCCGGCACCCTGCCGGACACCGACGCCCTCCGCGAGCTCGCCGTCACGGCGCTCACCCCCGAGGACGAGCAGGCCGCGGAGGCGATGCGGCTGACCGGCGGTCTGCTGCGTGCCGCCGAGGAGGATCCCGCGCTGCGGACGGTGTGGGCGCGTATCAACCTGGAGGCGGAGCAGGCGCTCGCGGCCCAGTTGGCCGAACGTGCGGGCACGGCGGCCGATCCGTTCACGGTGCGCATGCTGGCGGCGGCCGCTGCCGGTGCCATCCGCGTGGCGGTCGAGGAGTGGGCGAGGCACCCGGACGCCCCCACGGTCGGCCGAGGATCCCCCTCCGACCTGGTGACCCGTTCCGTGCTCGCCCTGACGGCCGCCTTCCCGGGCCGACGGCGCGTCAGCGAGCCGCCCGCGTCCCCCTCGCCGGCCCGGCGGCGAGCCCGTTCGAACTGACCCGTCTCCGCCGCGGGCCTGACCCGCACGTCCCCGTTACCCGGTGCGGGGGCCGGCACTGGTCGGACTCGGCATGCGACTGACCGAGCCCCGGGTCACCCCGTGCCCTGCACCGCGACGGTCCCGAGGAACCGTTCCCGGTCGACGACCGCTCGGTCGATCTCACCCGTCGCGATCAGCCGGCCGGAGCCGTCGACGGCCTGCACGGGGAAGGTGAGACGCCGCCCGTCGGCGGTGGACGGCGGCTGCGCGCTGACCTCCACCAGCGTGCCCACCCCTGACGCACGCAGGTGCTTCACCCGGATGGCGGTGCCGACGGTCGTCTGGCCCGCCCCGGTGAAGGGCGCTGCGGCCTCCATAGTCGCCGCCTCCAGCCACGCGATCAGTCGCGGGGTGGCGAGTACGGGTACGTCTCCGCTGCCCAGCGTGGTCGCGGTGTCGGCGTCGGTCACCTCATGGCGCATCCCACCACGCTAACCCGACCTGATCACCGAGCTGCGCCGCACCCCCGTGCACATGCTGCGCCGCACCTCCGTGCGCACGCTTCGCCGCACCCCCCTGCGCACTGCTCCGGCAACGCTCAGCGAGCGTGCTGGAGCCGTTCCAGCAGCGCGTAGGCCCGCTGCTCGGTCGTGGCCGGCGTCGCGGGGTCGATGCCCGCCGGCCACAGTTCGCCCGCCGCGGCGTCGTCGGCCTCCCGCAGCTCCACCACGGCCACCGCCAGACGCACCTGCACGACCGGGTGCGGCGGCGCCGAGCGGTCGGCCAGCGCCCGCTCCGCCAGCTGCAGCGCCTCGGTGCACGCCTCCAGTGCTCGCTCCACCCGCAGCGCGGCCCGGTCGTGGACCACCAGCAGGGCACAGGCCAGTCCCACCACGATCCCGAGGATGCTGGCGAGCCCACGGTCGAGGACCAGGACCCCGGCGGCGGACGGCGTCGCCAGATCGCTGAGCAGGAGGGCCAAGGGCGTGAGAAAGACGACGCCCAGACCGTAGTTGCGCACCACCACGTACTCCAGCAGGAACTCCAGAGCCACGATCACCAGGGTGAGCGCGGTCGGTGCCGGCTGCGTGGCCAGCACGCCCAGGGCGATCAGCAGTCCCACGCCGGTGCCGAGGGTGCGCTGGACCGCGCGCTGGGCGGTGGTGCGCACATTGACCGAGTGCAGGACGGCGGCGGCCGAGATCGCCGCCCAGTAGCCGTGCCCGAGACCGAACAGGAGCGCCAGCCCACCCGCCACGCCGGTGCCGAGGGCAATGCGCAGCGCGGGCACGACCGGCACCCGCGGATGGGGGCCTCCGCGCAGGAGCTCCCAGGCACGCTCGTCGGACCAGGGCGAGGCCGCTCCCGCCGTAGTGGTGACGGGCGGCGTGAGCTCGGGAAGGAGCGGCGGATCACCGCGGCGCCGGTCGGCGAGCAGACCCGCCTGCCGGCGGAGCCGTCCGGGGAGAGCGGGCTCGCCGTCGGCCGGTCCGCGCGCGGAGCCGACCAGCAGCGACCAGGACAGATCGGCCAGGCGCACACACGTCATCTCCCGGTCGCCGCGCGGGGTTCCCGCCGGGGGAGCGAGCCCGAGACAGTGGTACGCCCGCAGGACGGCAGCGGTCGCCCGGTACCGGGACGGCCTTGTGCCGTCGTCCCCGGTCGCATCCAGCAGGTCGGCGAGCTCGCGCAGTGCCGACGCCACCGCCAGGCGCTGCGGCCGGTCCGGATGGGCGAAGCGGCCCAGCAGGGCCAGCGCCCAGGCCACCGCCGCACCGGCCGCGGCCATCGCCGTCTGCGCAAGGACGTCCGAGGGTGCCGGTCTGCCGCTTGCCGCCACCGCGAACGAGAACAGCAGCAGGACGGCGCCGAGTCCACCCAGTCGGGTCACGTCACAGGCGTACTTGGCCAGCCCCGCGACCACCGCCGTGGCTGTGACCACCACCGCCGCGCCGGCGCCGTACTCCCACGGCCGGGCCGCCGCGGCGAGCGCCGAACCGCAGCCCACGCACGCCGTCATGGCCACCGCGACGACGGCGAGCACCCGCGCCCGCCGGGGGTAGGGCAGGTTGCGGCCGAAGGTGGTGGTGAAGGAGCCGAGCATGGCGTACACGGCGAGGTCGGGCCGGCCGGCCAGCACGGCGGGCAGCGCCACGGACGCCGTGGCCAGCGCCGCCCGCGCGGCGAACAGCAGGGCTCCGTCGACCCGGTGCAGGGCCAGTGCACCGTGCGGCGACAGCACCCGCGACACGGCACCGACCGGACGCCGCTGCCACCGTCGGCGGAGCCGCCGTTCGGCCGCGGTCATGTCATCCCCCGATGGCGGGCGACGGGAACGCCGGGTGTTCGACGGCGGACGGTGGAGGCCGCCGTTGACAATAGGCAGGCAGAAACTTGCATAATGGGGTCATGAGCCTTGAGGTGAATGCGATGGACTCGGTCTTCAAGGCGCTGGCCGACCCCACCCGCCGACTTCTCCTCGACCGTCTGCGCGCGGACAACGGGCAGACGCTCAGCCGGCTGTGCGAGGACCTGGGCATGGCCCGTCAGTCGGCGACCCAGCATCTGGACATCCTCCAGCGGGCCAACCTCGTGACCGTGGTGCGGCGCGGCCGGGAACGGCTCCACTACCTCAATCCGACACCGATCCACGAGGTGCAGGAGCGCTGGATCTCGGAGTTCGACAGGCCCCGCCTGCAAGCGCTCGACGCCATCAAGAAACGCGCAGAGGAGTACGCCATGACGGACACATCCGCCGCCGTGCCGACCTACGTCTACGTCACCTACATCCGCGCGAGCGCGCAGCAGGTGTGGCACGCCCTGACGGACGCCGACCTGACGGCGCGCTACTGGGGGCATGCCAACGTGTCGGACTGGCAGCCGGGTTCGCGCTGGGAGCACCGGCGCGTCGACGGATCGGGTGCCGTCGACCTCGTCGGCCGGGTGATCGCGGCCGAACCCCCGACCCGCCTGGTCATCACCTTCGAGGACGCCTCCGAGGAGCGACGGGACAAGGAGGCGTCGGTGGTCACCTTCCTCGTCGAACCGCACCAGGACATCGTCCGGCTCACCGTGACCCACGAGAACCTGCCCGACCAGAAGGGGCTGAACGAGATCTCCCAGGGCTGGCCGGCCGTGCTGGCGAACCTCAAGTCGCTGCTGGAGACCGGTGAGGTCCTGCCGCAGGCGCCGTGGGAGATGGCCCCCACGCGCTCCTGAGCCGACGGTCCGGCACGCACACCGCTCAATGGGGTGCGGGGGTCGGGGCACGTGCCGCCTTCTTCCTGGAAAGGTCTTCGGAAAACCGGGGAAAGTCGTGTCGATCGCCCGGCTTCCAGCGTCGGGTCATTTCGCGCCGGCCGTCAAAGAGGGGCGGTCGATGCCGCGATAGGCCCGCCTTATCTGCCGATGTTCTCCCTGGCCAGACGCCTGATAAGCGGCGCCTATCAGGTCATCGAAAATGCCTCTTTGACATTTTCTCGGAACCGGGAAGAAGCTGCCCTTCGGTTGATCGCGCACCCGGCAGAAAGAGGCGGACGGCGGCATGAGCAGCATCGAGGACCCGATCGACGATCTGTCGGTCACCCCGCCCAAGCGCTGGGCGACGGGCGTCCCGGCGGTGACGCACGCACTGGAGTACTCCCTGGAGCAGACGTCCGTGCGGCGCACCGCGCTGACCCTGCTGAACATCAACCAGGTCAAGGGCTTCGACTGCCCGGGCTGCGCCTGGCCGGAGCCCGCGCCGGGCAAGCGCCACCTCAACGAGTACTGCGAGAACGGCGCCAAGCACATCGCCGACGAGGCCACCACGCGCCGCGTCACCCGCGACTTCTTCCGCCGCCACTCGATCGCCGAACTGGACACCAAGTCCGACTACTGGCTCAACCAGCAGGGCCGTCTGACCGAACCGATGGTCAAGCGGCCCGGCGCGCAGCACTACGAGCCGATCGGCTGGGACGAGGCGCTCGACCTGCTCGCCGGCGAACTGCGCCGCCTGGACTCGCCGGACGAGGCCCTCTTCTACACCTCCGGCAGGCTCAACAACGAAGCCGCCTTCCTGCTGCAGCTGTTCGCCCGCGCCTTCGGCACCAACAACCTGCCCGACTGCTCCAACATGTGCCACGAGTCGAGCGGGTCCGCACTCCAGGAGACCCTCGGCATCGGCAAGGGCAGCGTCTCCCTGGACGACATCCACCACGCCGACCTCGTCTTCGTCGTCGGGCAGAACCCGGGCACCAACCACCCGCGGATGCTGTCCGCGCTGGAGGAGACCAAGCGCAACGGCGGCCGGGTCGTGGCGGTGAACCCGCTGCCGGAGGCCGGGCTGATCCGCTTCAAGCACCCGCAGAAGGCGCGCGGGATCATCGGCCGCGGCACCGCGATCGCCGACCGGTTCCTGCAGATCCGCCCCGGCGGCGACCTCGCCCTGTTCCAGGCGCTCAACCGGCTGCTGCTGGAGGCCGAGGACATCGCTCCGGGCGCCGTGCTCGACCACACCTTCATCGACGACCACACCACCGGCTTCGCCGACTTCGCCGAGCACGCGCGCAAGGTCGAGTGGGACGACATCCTCACCGCCACCGGGCTCACCCGCGACGAGATCGAAGGCATCCACGACCTGGTCCTGGAGAGCAAGAAGATCATCGTGTGCTGGGCGATGGGCCTGACCCAGCACAAGCACGGCGTCCCCACCATCCGCGAGGTCGTCAACTTCCTGCTGCTGCGCGGGAACATCGGCCGGCCGGGCGCGGGCGTCTGCCCGGTGCGCGGTCACAGCAACGTCCAGGGCGACCGCACGATGGGCATCTGGGAACGGATGCCTCAGACGTTCCTCGACGCCCTGGGCCGCGAGTTCGGCTTCACCCCGCCGAGCCGGCACGGCCTGGACTCGGTGGACGCCATCCGGGCCATGCGCGACGGCCGGGCCAAGCTCTTCCTCGGCGTGGCCGGCAACTTCGTCCGGGCCACCCCCGACAGCCAGGTCACCGAGGAGGCGATGCGGCGCTGCCGGCTCACCGCGCACATCTCCACCAAGCTCAACCGCTCCCACACCGTCTGCGGCGAGATCGCGCTGATCCTGCCCACCCTGGGCCGCAGTGACCGGGACGTCCAGGCCACCGGCGAGCAGTTCATCACCGTCGAGGACTCCATGAGCGAGGTCCACGCCTCCCGAGGACGCCTCGCACCTGCCTCCCCGCACCTGCTCAGCGAGGTCGCGATCATCAGCCGCCTGGCCCGCCGCACGCTCGGTGAGACCCCGGACATCCCCTGGGAGGACTTCGAGGCGGATTACGGCACCGTCCGCGACCGCATCGCCCGCGTCGTCCCCGGCTTCGAGGACTTCAACGCCCGGGTGTCCAGGCCCGGCGGGTTCCGTCTGCCCAACCCCGTCAACCAGCACGTCTTCCGCACCCCGAGCGGCAAGGCCGTCTTCACCCGCAACGACTTCACCATGCCGGACATCCCGGACGGACACCTGCTGCTGCAGACGCTGCGCTCCCACGACCAGTGGAACACCGTCCCGTACGCGATGGACGACCGCTACCGCGGCATCCACAACGCCCGCCGGGTCGTCCTGGTCAACCCCGACGACCTGACCGCCCTCGGGTTCGCCGACCGCGACCTCGTGGACCTGGTGGCGGTCTGGCACGACGGCGTGGAGCGCCGGGCGGAGAACTTCCGCGTCGTCGCCTACCCCACCAGCCGGGGCTCCGCGGCCTCCTACTACCCCGAGACCAACGTCCTCGTCCCGCTGGACAGCGTCGCCGACATCAGCAACACCCCCACCTCCAAGGCCGTCCTGGTCCGCCTGGAAGCCGCCCGCACGCCCGGTTCGAAGGAGACGGCATGGGACGAGTGACCGCACGGCGGAAGGTGCTGCGCATCCGAGACGGCGTGCTCTCGCACCGCCCGGACACCCTCGCCGCCGAGGAGCCGATGGAGATCCGGGTGGGCGGCCGGCCGCTCGCGGTGACCATGCGCACCCCCGGGGACGACTTCGACCTCGCCGCCGGATTCCTGGTCAGCGAGGGCGTGCTGCACGCCGCCGCGGACGTCGCCGCGATCCGCTACTGCGCCGGCGCCACCGCGGACGGCGGCAACACCTACAACGTGGTCGACGTCGCCCTCGCGCCGGGCGTGCCCGCGCCCGACGCCTCGCTGGAGCGGAACTTCTACACCACGTCGTCCTGCGGACTGTGCGGCAAGGCCGGTCTGGACGCGGTGCGCACCACCGCCGCGTGGTCGGTGGCCGACGACCCGCTCACCCTCGGCCCCGAACTGCTCGCGGCGCTGCCCGGCAAGCTGCGGGCGGCGCAGAAGGTGTTCGACAGCACCGGCGGCCTGCACGCCGCCGGTCTGTTCACCGGCGACGGCGAACTGCTCTGCCTGCGCGAGGACGTGGGCCGGCACAACGCCGTGGACAAGGTCGTCGGACACGCACTCCGGGAGGGGCTGCTGCCGCTGCGCGGGAGCGTGCTCATGGTCAGTGGCCGCGCCTCGTTCGAGCTGGTGCAGAAGGCGGTGATGGCCGGCATCCCGATGCTCGCCGCCGTATCGGCCCCGTCCTCGCTGGCCGTGGAGCTCGCCGAGGACAGCGGACTGACCCTGGTCGGCTTCCTGCGCGGCGAGTCGATGAACGTCTACGCCGGTGCCGAGCGCCTGGTCGAGTTCTGTTCATGACAGGCCGGACTCACGCAGCCCGATGACGGCTCCGCTCATGACAACCCCGGGCCCCCGGGAAGGCGTTCCAGGGCGGCCGACACATCGGTGCGCCGGGCGATGTCGGTGAGGGCGCGGGCCATGACCGAACCCGGCTCCCGGGCCATCACCACCAGGCCCACCGGCACGGTCCGGGCCGGCTCGACCAGCGGCACGGCCCGCATGCCGTGCGGGACGCCGAAGACATGCAGCCAGGCATGCGCCACGATGCTCGCCCACCGGCCCGTCCTGACATGGGCGAACAGCGCGGCCACCGAGTCGGTCTCGACCCGGGGCGAGGGCCTCGTGCCCACCTCGCCGAACACCTCGTCGAGCACCCGGCGGCCCTGCATCGACGTCGTCAGAAGGCACAGCGGCAGCCGGGACGCCTCCTCCCAGGTGACAGTCGCACGAGCGGCCAGGGCGTCGGCCGCCGGCAGGAGCAGCACGTAGCGCTCCTCGTACAGCGGCACGGACTGCAGATGCTCCGGCAGCTCGTCGCGGACATAGGTGAGACCGGCGTCGATCTCGAAGTTCTGCAGCTGACGCAGGATGTCCTCGTGCTGCAGGTCGGCGATGACCTCCACCGTGGTCAGCGGGTGCGCCGCGCAGAACGGGTCGGTCAGCAGCGAGGCGGCCCCGGACGCCGTCGGCACCGAGCCGATCCGCATCCGGCCGCTCAGCCCGCTGCGCAGAGCGCCGGCCTCGTCCTTGAGGGCGTCGCGGTCGGCCAGGACACGCTGCGCCCACACGACGATCCGCTCGCCCTCGGGGGTGAGGCCCTCGAACTTGCGGCCGCGCCGCACCAGCGGCACGTCGAGCTCCTCCTCCAGCTTGCGGATGGCCTCCGACAGGGCGGGCTGGGAGACGTAGCAGGCCTGAGCGGCACGGGCGAAATGACGTTCCCGGGAGAGCGCCACCAGGTATTCGAGTTGGCGAAACAGCACGCCCTCGGTCTACCCGACGCCTTCCCGGAACGCCAATCCGCCCTCGGTCAGGACCGCGATCACCCTCGATCCGGGCCGCGATCGGGCCGCCGATCCGTCACCGGTCCCCACCGCCGATGAGCCACCGGTCCCCACCCCGGATCAGCCGCCGATCGACTCCACCACCGCGCTCGCCCGCCCGCCGGGAGCGTCGTAGTGGACCGTGTCCCCGGCGTGGCGGCCGAGGAGGGCACGGCCGAGCGGGCTGTCGGCGGTGATCAGGGTCTGGTCCAGCGCGTCGGCGATCTCGGCGACGCGGTACGTCTCCACGGCACCGTCAGGGAAGCGGACGGTGACCGTACTGCCCACGCCGACGACATCGGTCCGGGCGGGGCCCGCCAGGCCCGCCTGCTCAAGACGCACGGTGAGGTCGCTGATGCGGTTGTCCAGCCGCTTCAGGTCGTCGGCGCGCTGCAACTGGTCGGCCTCGTCGGCGCGGTCGCCCACCGCGTCGGTGTCCCGCAGGGTCGCGGCGACCGTCGCGCGTTCGGCCCGCACATTGGCCAGCTCCTGTTCCAGTGCGCGACGGGCGTCGGCGCTGATCGGCTCGGGGTCACCAGTCATGCTCACTCCGGGGGCGCACACCACAGGACAATGATCGACAAATGCGACATTGTGAGCCTAGCAGTATGGTGTTCACGGATACGTCAGTGACCTGTGTGTCCTCCGTCCCTGCCTGGGGAGGTACTCATGTCGTCCAAGCGACGCCGGAAGAAGAAGTCCCGCCGTAAGCACGCCGCGAACCACGGTCGGCGCCCCCAGTCCTGACGGCGGGCTGACGACTTCTCAGCTCTCCTGCTGCCCGTCCTGCGCGGGCGCCTCGGCCTGCGCCTCGTTCGCCGCCGTCGCCTCGGGGGCGGTGTAGAACACCGACGTGCCCTGCTTGGTGCGCTGAGCCTGGTTACGGGCGACGAGGCTTTCGAGCGTGGTGCGCACGACGGTCGTCTTGACGCTGCGCTCGGGGTACGCCTTCCCGAGCGCCTCGGTGATCTCCGCCGCCGAACGCGGTTCCTTCTGCTCCGCCAGATGCCTGCGCACGAGTTCGACGAGCTTCGGCGCTCCCGTCGAGGCGCCTGAGGACTTCGCGGCCGGGGACGTGGCGGCAGCCGAGGACTTGGCGGCGGTCGACTTCTTCGCCGGCTGCTTCTTCTTCGCCGTGCTGCGCGGTGCCGTCGCGGACTTCGCAGTCTTCGTCGCCTTCGCCGCCTTCGGGGCCGTCCGCTTGCCCGCGCCGGACGCACGGCTGCCCGCCTTGCGCGGTGCGGGCACGACCGCCTCGGCGGGGCTCTCGGGCACCGCCGTCTCCGGGACGGCCCGCGCTTCGGCCGCTGCCGAAGTGCCCTCCAGCGCACGGCGCATGTTCTGCAGTACGGCGAAGTCGTGCTGGAGCGCGGCGAACTGCTCCTGCAGTGCGGTGATCTCCGCGCTGATGCGCTCACGTTCCTTGGTGTTGTGCTCCAGGTCGCTGGTCACCTGGGCGAGGTACTGCGAGGTGAGTTCGGTGCTGGAGAGACTGCTGTCGGACATGGTGTCGGTTCTCCCTAGATCCCGGGGTGACACAGCAGGTCTGCCGCCGTGACACGGGGCGATCAGTTGAGAAGACAGCATGGAGGGACGGCTCCCACCCCTGCAAGGCCCTCCGCACAGCCGCGTGGCGCCCGCTGAGGGGCGGGCATAGCCTGGCCGCAGGCGCCACACGCCGGAATCGGCGCACGTCCCCGTGGCGGAAGGGTGAGAGTCGTGACCACCTCCAAGGACGAGCAGGCACGGACGGAGCCCCGTGTGGGGCCCACTCCCGAGGGTGAACCGCGCTACCGCCCCTACCGTCACCCCGCCGCCGGCTGGGGCGCCGCGAAGAGTGTGAGCAGGTTCCTCGCGCGCGAGGGCGCGCTGCTGGACGGGCCCCGGGCCATCATGCGCATGAACCACGAGAACGGCGGTTTCGACTGCCCCGGGTGCGCGTGGCCCGACGACACCAAGGGCCTGCACCTGGACATCTGCGAGAACGGCATCAAACACGTCACCTGGGAGATGACCAGCAAGCGGGTCGGCCGGGAGTTCTTCGCCGCGCACTCGGTCGGCGAGCTGTCCGAGTGGAGCGACTTCGCCCTGGAGGACCAGGGCCGGCTGACCGAGCCGATGGTCTACGACCCGGACACCGACCACTACGTCCCGATCAGCTGGCGCGACGCCTTCGCACTGGTCGGCCGGACCCTGCGCGAACTGGACCACCCCGGCCAGGCCGCCTTCTACACCTCCGGCCGGCTCGGCAACGAAGCCACCTTCCTGTACCAGCTGATGGCCCGCGAACTGGGCACCAACAACCTGCCCGACTGCTCCAACATGTGCCACGAGGCCAGCGGCCGTGCCCTGCAGGCATCCCTGGGCACCGGCAAGGGCACCGTCGACCTCAAGGACTGGGAGACGACGGACGCGCTGTTCATCATCGGCGTCAACGCCGCCTCCAACGCACCGAGGATGCTCACCGCCCTGGCCGAGGCGTACAAGCGCGGCACGCAGATCGTGCACATCAACCCGCTGATCGAGGCGGCCGCCCGGCGCACCATCATCCCGCACGACTTCGGCGACATGGCCACCGGCCACTCGACCCCGACCAGCACCCTGAACCTGCAGCCGCGCATCGGCGGTGACATGGCGCTGGTGCGGGGCATGGCGAAGGCCGTACTGGAACAGGCGGGGAGCGATCCCAAGGCGGTGGACCGGGAGTTCATCGACCGGCACACCACGGGTTTCGACGCCTACCGGCAGGTGTGCGAGGCCACCCCGTGGGAGGAGATCGAGCACCAGTCCGGTCTCAGCCGCGACGACATCCTCAAGGCGGCCCGCGTGTACCGGGACGCCGACCGCTCCATCATCAGCTGGTGCCTGGGCGTGAGCCAGCACGAGCACGGCGTCGACACCGTCCGCGAGATCGTCAACCTCCTGCTGCTGCGCGGCAATCTGGGCCGTGAGGGAGCCGGACCCTCCCCGGTGCGCGGACACAGCAATGTCCAGGGCAACCGCACCTGCGGCATCGACCACCGCCCGGAGCCCGAGTTCCTGGACCGCCTCGCCGGCGTCTGCGGCATCGACCCGCCCCGGGAACACGGACTGGACACCGTCGGCACCATCCGCGCGATGCACAGCGGTGACGTGAAGGTGTTCGTCGGCATGGGCGGCAACTTCGCGCTCGCCGCGCCCGACACCTCCTACACCTACGAGGGGCTGCGCAAGTGTGAGCTGACCGTCCAGGTCAGCACCAAGCTGAACCGCAGCCACCTCGTCCACGGCCGGCGTGCCCTGATCCTGCCCTGCCTCGGCCGCACCGAGAAGGACCACCAGCGCGGCGGCATCCAGAGCACCTCGGTCGAGGACTCGATGAGCATGGTCCACCTGTCCGTCGGCATGAAGCGCCCCGCGTCCCCCCACCTGCTGTCCGAGCCCGCGATCATCGCCGGCATGGCACGCGCCGCGCTGCCCGACAGCCCCACCCCGTGGGAGTGGTACGTCGAGGACTACGACCGCATCCGCGACACCATGGCCCAGGTCCTCGACGGCTTCGAGGACTTCAACCGCCGGGTACGCCTGCCGCTGGGCTTCCGCATCAAGCAGCCCGCCCGCGAACTGGTCTTCCGTACCGCCTCCGGACGCGCCGAGTTCTCCTCGGCGCCCCTGCCCGACGTCGTCCCCGCGAACGGCACACTGGCGCTGGGCACCATGCGTTCCCACGACCAGTGGAACACCACCATCTACTCGGACAACGACCGCTACCGCGGCATCAGGAACCTGCGCACCCTCGTCTTCATGAACGAGGACGACATGCGCGACCGCGGCCTGGTGGAGTTCGACCCGGTCAGCATCACCGCCACCGCCAAGGACGGCAGCACCCGTACCCTCGACGGCTACCTCGCCATCCCGTACGACATGCCGCGCGGCTGCGCGGCCGGATACATGCCGGAGATGAACGCGCTGGTCGCGCACGGTGACTACAGCGCCCAGAGCGACCAGCCCCTGATGAAGCACCTGAAGGTGACGATCCGTCACGTACGGGCATGACGTCGGCGCTCGTCGTCGGCGCCGGACCCAACGGACTGGCCGCGGCTGCCCTGTTGGCGGTCGCGGGGCTGGAGGTGACGGTACTGGAGGCCGCGGACGAGGCCGGTGGAGGCACCCGCAGCTCCGAGGCGCTGATGCCCGGGCTGCTGCACGACCACCATTCCGCCATCCACCCCATGGCCGTCACCTCACCCGCCCACCGCGCCCTCGGCCTGGAGCACCACGGGCTGCGCTGGCGCTGGGCCGACGTCGACTGCGCGCACCCGCTCGACGACGGCACCGCCGGGGTCCTGCTGCGGTCCGTCACGGAGACGAGCCGCCTGCTCGGGCCCGACGGCGGCCGCTACCGGGCCCTGGTCGAGCCGTCCGTCCGCCACTGGGACGCACTCGCCGGCGACATCCATGGGCCCCCTCGTGCGCGTCCCCGCCCACCCGCTGCTCCTGGCCCGCTTCGGACTGCCCACAGCCCTGCCCGCCACGGCCCTGGCCCGCGTCTTCACGACACCGCGGGCCAGAGCCCTGTGGGCCGGGGTAGCCGCCCACGGCTTCCGTCCCCTGACCCGGCCGTTCAGCTCGGCCATCGGTCTGGGCGTGCTCGTCGCCGGGCACGCCACCGGGTGGGCCGTCGCCGAAGGCGGCTCGCTTTCCATCACCCGCGCCATGGAACGCGTCCTGCGCGAGCACGGCGGCACCCTCCACACCGGCGTCCGCATCACCCACCGGCGGCAGCTCCCGCCCGCGGACGTGACCCTGCTCGACCTCGACCCGGGACAGGTCGCCGCGATCTACGGCGACCGGCTGCCGGCTAGGACCCGCAACGCCTACCGGCGCTACCGCCGAGGCCCCGGCGCCTTCAAACTCGACCTCGCGATCGAGGGCGGCGTCCCCTGGCGCAGCCCGGACGCCCGCCGCGCCGTCGCCGTCCACCTCGGCGGCCCGTTCGCCCAGGTCGCCCGGGCCGAGCGGGACATCGCGGCCGGACGCATGCCAGAGCGCCCCTTCGTCCTGGTCGGCCAGCAGTACCTGGCGGACTCCTCCCGGTCGGCCGGCGACACCCACCCGGTGTGGGCCTACGCGCACGTCCCGCACGGCTACGACGGCGACGCCACCCAGGCCGTGCTGGCCCAGCTGGAGCGCTTCGCCCCCGGCGTGCGTGAGCGGATCGTGGGCCTGCGCGCCACGCCGCCCGCGGCCCTGGCCGCCGGCGACGCCAACTTCACCGGCGGGGACATCCTCACCGGCGCGGAGACCGTGCCCCGCCTGCTGTTCGGCGCACGCCCCTCACGGGATCCGTACACCACGGGCCTGCCCGGCGTGTTCCTGTGCTCGGCGGCGACCCCGCCGGGCCCCGGCGCCCACGGCATGTGCGGCGCCGGGGCGGCGCGGTCGGCGCTGCGCCACCTCGGCATGCCGTCGGCGGTCCTGCCCGCTACAGATACGGCCGGGTGATCAGCTCGATCGCATGGCCGGCGGGGTCCTTGAAGTACACACCCCGCCCGCCGTGCTCGTGGTTGATCTCGCCCGGGCGGCGCATCTGCGGATCGGCCCAGTGCTCGACACCGTCGTCGCACAGCCGCCGGTAGGCCCGGTCGAACAGCGCGTCGTCGATCAGAAAGGCGTAGTGCTGCATCTGGATGTCCACCGGCGGCTCGGCGAACTGCAGCAGTACCCCGTCGGGGAGCTGGATGTTGGTGAACGGGCCCCAGGACGGCGCCGGCGGCACTTCCAGCAGTTCGCGGAAGAAGCGGGCCGACTCCTCGCGGTCCTTGGCGGCGATGATGGTGTGGTTGAAGCTGACGGACATGTTCGGCAGACCTCGCTGTCGCGGATACGGAATGGGACGCTCGTGGATCACGAGCATCGGGAGGTCCGCGTGCCGGGCGATGGGAGTGCGCGTCGCGCACCCGGTGGGGGATCAGCCCTCCACCGGATCGCCGATCCGTGCGTGGCGCAGTGCCGGTCCGGTGTTCACGTCGCAGGACCCTACGCGATCACACCGGCCGGCACAACGCGGTATCTCAGACGGCGGGTTGGGCGGCCGGCTCCTCCAGGGGACGCGGGCCGCGACCGGGCAGGGTGAGCACCGCCAGCACGGCGAGGGCCGCCACCGCGGCGAAGAAGTAGAAGCCCCACGGGTGCCCGATCCCGGCGGCCACCAGCGCCCCGCTGACCGAGGGGCCGACGATCGAGCCGATCCGCCCGATGCCGGAGGCCGAACCGAGCGCGGTGCCGCGCACGGCCGCCGGGTAGAACGACGTCACATAGGCGTACACCAGCACCTGCGCGGAGAAGACGAACACCCCGGTCAGGAAGACGACCGTGTTCAGCAGCAGGTCGCTGTCCGTGCGGACGCTCAGCAGCGCCAGCATGACCGCGGCGGCGGCGAACCAGCCCAGCGTGGTGCCCTTGATGCCGCGCCGGTCCGCGATGGAGCCGGCCAGCACGAGCCCGACGACACCGCCGACGTTGAGGACGAGCAGCTGGGTGACCGCCGTCGGCACCGGGTAGCCGGCGTCGTTCATCAGCTTCGGCAGCCAGGTGTTCAGCCCGTACACCAGCAGCAGCCCCATGAAGGAGGCGATCCACACGCCCACGCCCGCCCGCAGGTACGCGGGCTTGAGCAGCTCGGTGAACGGCACCCGCGCGGACGCCTCGTCGGCCCTGCGGGCCCGCACGAACGCCTCCGACTCCGGCAGCCGGAACCACTGGATCGCGGCGACGGCGAAACCGGCGGCACCCAGGACGTAGAAGAGGGCCTCCCAGTGGTCGGTCACCTGCAGCGCGAGCAGCGAGGTGATCACGGCGCCGGTGTGGTAGCCGGTCATCGTCAGGGTGCTGGCCCGCGCCCGCCGTTCGGCCGGCATGTGCTCGGCCATCATCGTCAGGGAGACCGGCATACAGGCGCCCAGGCCCAGTCCCGCGACCAGCCGCAGCGCGGCGAACACGGTGACCGAGCCGGCCAGCGGCACCAGGATCGTGAACAGCGAGAACAGCACCACCGAGCCGATGAGGACCAGCCTGCGGCCCAGCCGGTCCGCGAGCGGGCCGACGGACACCGCGCCGATCGCCACGCCGACGAGGGAGAGCGTGGCCACGGTGGTGGCGTCACCGGCGGTCATGCCGAGGTGATGGGTCTTCAGCAGGGTCGGGATGATGGCGCCGAGGACGACGAGGTCGTAGCCCTCCAGCAGGACGGTGATCCAGCACAGGACCACCGTCCAGGCGTTGCGGCCCGGTATGGGGGAGGGGGGAGCGGATGTCATGGGGAGGTGTTCTCCTCGGAGGCGGCCGCGGGGTACGGCACGAGCGGGGGAGTGTCAGAAGGGGTAGTCGGCGATGTCCGGGCGGACGGTCACCCGACTGGGTCTCGGTGAAGGCCTCGATGTTGGCCGCGGCGCCCCCGAGCCGGGACCCGGTGCCGGAGGCCTTCACCCCGCCGAAGGGCGCGTTGGGCTCGTCACCGACGGTCTGCTCGTTGATGTGCACCTTGCCGGACTCGATGAGGTCGGCCAGGCGCATGGCCGTACCGACGTCGCCGAGGATGCCGACGGACAGCCCGTAGGGGCAGTCGTCGACGATCCGGGCGGCCTCCTCCAGCGTGGAGAAGCCGACGACGGGCGCGACCGGTCCGAAGATCTCCTCCTGCCAGGCCGGCATGTCGGGGGCGAGACCGGTCAGCACGGTGGCCCGGTACGCGGGCCCCGCGATCTCGCCGCCCGCCGCGACCTTGGCACCGGCGGCCACACTGTCGGTGACGATGCGGTGGACGCGCTCCAGCTGACGGCGGTCGATGATCGGGCCCAGTGCCACGTCCTCGCGCGCCGGATCCCCCACCGGCAGCGCCTCGGCCTTCGCCGCGAGCGCGGCGACATAGTCGTCGTGCAGCGACTCGTGGACGATGTGACGGCCCGTCGTCATGCAGATCTGCCCCTGGTGCAGATAGGACCCGAAGGCCCCCGCCGACGCCGCCTTCGCCACGTCGGCGCCCGGGAGCACGACCAGCGCGTTGTTCCCGCCGAGCTCCAGGTGCGCCCGCTTCAGCAGCCGGCCGGCCTGCTCGCCGATCGCGCGCCCGACCGCCGTGGAGCCGGTGAAGGACACCACCCGCACCTCCGACGCCGCGACGACCGCCTGACCCACCGAACCGTCACCGGGCAGCAGGTGCAGCACTCCGTCCGGCAGCCCGGCCTCCTCGAAGACACGGGCGATGACCACGCCCCCGCTCACCGCGGTGCGCGGATCCGGCTTGAGCAGCACCGCGTTGCCGAGCGCGAGCGCCGGCGCGACCGAGCGCAGGCCCAGGACGAGCGGGAAGTTGAAGGGTGCGATGACGCTCACCACACCGGCCGGCCGGCGCCGGGCGAAAGACCAGCGGGCGTCCTCGGAGGTGAGCACCTCGCCCTGCGGGTGCGTCGGCAGGCCCGCGCACTCGAAGCACTCGCCGATCGCGAGCCCTGCTTCGAAGCCGGCCTTCGCCCGCACCGAGCCGGCCTCCCGCACCAGCCACTCCTCGATCTCGGCGGCGTGCTCGGTGAACAGCTCGCCCGCGCGGCGGAGCACCGCGGCCCGCTGCTGCGGCGGGGTGCGCGCCCAGGCCCGCTGTGCCTCGGCGGCGCGGGCGGAAGCGGCCCGCACGTCGTCGGGCGAGGCGTGCCCGACCGTGCCGAGCCGGTCACCGGTGGCGGGTTCGATCACCGGCTGCCGGGTGGCGGAGTCCCGCCAGCCGTCGCTGAAGAACTTCCCGTCCCAGACGGCGCTGTCCAGGAGTGTCATCGGCGGATCCTTTCTCATCGGGAGTCGTCGGGGGTGGTGAGCGCGGTGTCCACCTGGATCAGCCGCGGCCCGTCGGGGCGTTCGGAGAGCAGGGCGCGCAGCTCCTCGGTGCCGGAGGCGTGCCGGGCGGGGACGCCGTACCCTTCGGCGATCCGCGTGAAGTCCAGGCCGGGGATGTCCAGGCCCGGCGCGTCCGGCACGCCGAGGAGGCCGCCGAACCAGCGCAGCGCCCCGTAGGTGCCGTTGCGCAGCAGCACCACCGTCAGCGGCAGCCGCAGCCGGGCCGCCGTCCACAGGGCCGTGATGCCGTAGTTGGCCGAGCCGTCCCCGCTCACCGCGACGACGGGCCGCGACGGCTGTGCGAGGGCGACGCCCACCGCGCCGGGCAGCCCGAAGCCGAGCCCGCCCGCCGCGGGGAAGTAGTACGAGCCCGGCCGGCGCAGGTCCATCTGGCGCCACCACGCGGCGTTGGTCGACGTCGACTCGACGACGTACGCCGTGTCCTCGGGCAGCTTGTCGCGCAGCGCCGCGAAGACCTCCTCCGGGTGCAGGCCCGCGCCCTGAGCCGGGCGCGGCGGCGGCACCGGCCGGTAGGCGCCCGGGGATACGTCGGGAGTGGCGAGGGCGGCCAGGAGCAGCTCCAGCACCGCGCCGGGATCGGCCACCAGCGCCTCGCCCATCGGTGCCCGTGCCGCGGCGGAGGCGTCGCCGGTCACCTGCATCAGCCGGGTGCCCTCGGGCAGATAGCGGCCCGGCAGGTGCTCGTGGTAGCGGAACACCGGCGCCCCGAGGACGAGCACCAGGTCGTGTCCCTCGACGGCCTGACGGACCGGTTCGATCCCGGCGGGCAGCACGCCCCGGAACAGCGGGTGCCGGTTGGGGAAGGGCAGCCGGAACAGCGACGGCGCCGCCCACACCGGGCAGCCCATCGCCTCGGCCAGCCGGACGGCGGCGTCGAAGTGGCCGTCGGCGTCGATGTCGCCGCCCAGCACCAGCGCCGGCCGTCGCGCCGAGGTCACCCGGTCCACCAGCCACCGCGCCTGCTCCGCGTCGGGCGCCCCGGCCTGTCGCACCTGCCGGTCCAGGACGGCGAGGGCGTTGTCCCCGGCGTCGGCGGCCCAGTCGTCGTAGGGCACGGACAGATACGTCGGACGGCGCTGCAGCCGCGCCTCGAAGACGGCCTGGGCGAGCGCACGCGGCACGTCCCGCGCGCAGGCCGGCTCGGCGGCCCAGCCGACCAGCGGCTTCATCAGCGCGGGGGCGTCCACGTTGGTGAGGTTCGCCTCCACGCCCACGGCCGGCCGCACCTGCTGGCCGGCCACCACCACCAGCGGCGAACGGGAGGCGACCGCGTTCGTCAGCGCGCCCATCGCGTTCCCGGAGCCGGCCGCCGCGTGCAGGTTGACCAGGACCGGCCGGCCCGTGGCCTGGGCGTAGCCGTCGGCCATACCGACGACGGCGCCTTCGTGCAGGCCCAGGACGTAGCGGAAGTCCTCCGGCAGCCCGGCGAGGAAGGGCAGTTCGTTGGAGCCGGGGTTGCCGAAGATCGTGGTGAGGCCCTGGCGGTGCAGGAACTCGTGGGACACGCGGCGTACGGAGGGCACGGAGAGGTCCTTTCCGAAGTGACGCACGCCACGCTAAGGACACCGCGACATGGACTCCAATAGATGTTTCCGCGCGTCGATATAGAGTCCATCGATATGAGGAGCTTCGACCTCAACCTGGCCCGCGTCTTCGTCCTGCTGTACGAGACCGGCAGCGTCACGGCCACCGCCGACACGCTGCACCTGACCCAGCCCACCGTGAGCTACAGCCTGGCCAAGCTGCGCCGCCACTTCGGCGACGAGCTGTTCCGCCGTACCGGCCGCGGGCTGACGCCGACAGCCGGCGCCCGCCGGCTGTACGAGCCGCTGCAGCGCGCGCTCGCGGAGATCGACGGCGCGGTGCGCCAGTCCGACGCCTTCGACCCCGAGACCATGCCGGGCCGCTTCACCCTGGCCCTGTCCGACCTCGGCGAGGCCACCCTGCTGCCCCGGCTCCTCGCGGCGGCCCGGGTGCGCGCCCCGCGGGTGTCGTTCACCGTGCGCGCGCTCGATGTGGAGGAGGCCGAGAACCAGCTCGGCCGCGGCGACCTCGACGCCTTCGTGGCGACCCCGGTGCTGACCTCCCACCGCACCGTGCGCATCCCGCTGTTCGGCGAGCGCTACGTCGCCATGGTCGCCGCCGACCATCCCCGGGTGCGCGGGGACGCGGTCACCCTGGAGCAGCTCGCGGCCGAGCACCACGCGACCGTCTACGGCCCGAGCGGCCACGTCGTACCGCGCGAGGTGCTCGCCACCTACGGCCTGCTGGACCGGGTGGCCGTCGACGCCACCCGGTTCTCCATGCTGCCCTACCTGCTGGAGCAGACCGACCTGATCGCGATCGTCCCCGAGTTCGTGGGGGAGGTCTTCACCGCCTCCCGCCGGCTGCGTCTGGTGCGCCTGCCCTTCGAGACGGAACCGATCGAGGTGGCGCTGTACGCCCGGCACGAGTCCTCGCGCAGCCCGTCGCAGCGGTGGCTGGTGCGGTTCATGGCCGATGTGCTCGGTGAGCGGGTCAGCCCGGCTCAGCTCCCGCCGTCCACCGGCCGCTGACCGGGGCCCTGCACCCGCTCGGCGGTGACCACCACCTCCCGTCCCGGCGCGGCCACCACCCAGGCCCGTCCCGGCTCACGGCGCAGCACCGTCGCGTCCGCCCTGACCCGCCAGTCGCCCGGGGGCAGGGACAATTCGGTCAGCCGTGGGCCGTGTGACGCGGCACGGTAGGCCAGCCGGTACCGGCCCGTCGCAGGGTCGTACGAGGCGGAGCGGACCGTGCCGGCCACGCTCGCCGCGTACGGCTGCGCCGTCAGCTCCTTGTTGGCGCGGAAGGCACCGGTGCCGTCGACCGCGCAGTACCCGCCGCCGTAGCACCACACATAGCCCGCCCAGCCGGAGGTGTAGCGCGCCAGGGAGGCCATCGCGTCGCCGTAGAAGCGCCGCATGTTCGGCAGGGAGTTGTTCAGCGGGCCCCACTCGCCCACCACGACCGGCACCTTGTAGCGCTTCGGGTATTCCACCACGGCCCGCTCGTACGCCTCGATCCATCCGGCGCCCGGGTCGTAGTCGGCGCCGGCCTCCATGGCGGTGTTGTAGAAGTGCGGGGCGTACACCACCTTCGGGTCGTCGACGCGCCCGAGGCCCGTCGGTACGCCCTCGCCGACGATCGGTGTGGGCTCGACGAACACCCAGGCGTCCCGGTCGGCCGAACGGACCGCGTCGGCAAGGCGGTTGTACATGGGCGTGAGCTGCTCGCGCTCGATACGACTCGCGGCCGTGGGCAGATCCTCACCGTCTTTCAGCTCACCCATCGGCTCGTTGACGAGGTCGTAGCCGATCACGGCCGGGTGGTTTGCGAAGCGGGCGGCGAGCACCCGCCACGCGTCGGCCTGGGCGCGTCGCAGGTCGGGGTCGTCGTAGAGATGGCTGAAGGCACGCTGGACGGCGGGTTCGAAGTACTCGGCGAACCAGTCGTCGGGATGCGGCGTGAACGGCAGACCGTCGGTCCTGGTCGCCCACCGCGGAATGCCGCGATGGCCGAACGCGGGCCCGAAGACGTCCTGATGGGCGTCGATGAGCACCTTGACGTCGTAGCGCCGGGCCCAGTCGAGGATGCGCTCGATCCTGCGCAGATACGCCTCGCTGTACTGTCCGGGCCGCGGCTCCAGGTCGTCCCAGAACACCAGCAGGCGCGCGAAGTCGAAGCCCTGGGCGCGCATGTCCCTGAAGTGCCGCTCGGTGATGGCGGACAGTGCCTTGTCGCCCCGGTTCGCCTTGTCCTCGACGTTCCAGCCGCGCAGGGTGAGCACCCGGCCGTGCCGGTCGGTGAGGCGGGGGATGTCCGGCTCCTCCTGCTGGGCACGCGCGGTGGCGGGGGCGAGCAGCGCGGCCACAACCACGCTCGCCGTCAGGGTCGTTCGCAGCACGGACACCTCCGGGGTCGGGGCTCACGGGGCCGCGAAACGGAACGTGATACTCCCTCAACTTTACTCGGCAGAGGTATTCCCAAACGCGGCTACCGACCAGTAAATACCGTGGGTAACCCCACGTCCAGGAGGTGTCATGAGACGCTCCGGGTACCGCATCCGGTGGACCGTCACCACCCTTGCCGCCCTGTTCGGCATGGCGACGGCCGCCCTTCCCGCCACCGCGGCCGCCGCCGACGGCGCCCCGCGGCAGGCGACCGCCGCCACGCCGCTCCCGCCCGACCTGGAGGCCATCCGCGCCGCCGAGGCCACCCGGCTCTACGGCGATCCGGCCGAACGCCCGCTCAGCGAACGCAAGAGCGCGCTGATCTCCCTCGGCGACAGCGAGATCTCCGGCGAGGGCGTCGGAACCTACGAATCGCCCACCAACGGCCCCGACAACTGGTGCCACCGCTCACCCGAGGCCGCCATCCACCGCACCGGCATCGCCGCCGACGTCACCTACAACGTCGCCTGCTCCGGCGCCTACACGGGCAACATCAGGATCGGCGGCAGCAAGCAGTACGCCGACGAACTCGTCCAGAGCGACAGCCTGGCCGTCCAGGCACGCAACACCCGCGTCAAGATGGTGCTGCTGGTCGCCGGCGCCAACGACGACCTCCAGTTCGGCCCCGTCATGACCGACTGCGTCGAGCGCTACCTCCTCTCCCAGGGCCCCTGCGAGCCCAAGTACGCGCCGGGCTGGCAGGCCCGCGTCGACGCCCTGGTGCCGAAGGTCGAGCAGACCGTCCGCGACCTGAAGTCCGTGATGCGCGACGCCGGTTACTCCGACGGCGACTACAAGCTCGTCCTGATGAGCTACCCCAGCCCCATCGGCCCCGACTTCCGCGACAACCCCGACTTCAGCACCAAGCTCGCCTGCGGCGGCCTCGGCTACGACTCCGACACCGTCTGGGGCCGCAACACCGCCGTCCCCGCCTTCGAACGCGGCATCCGCAAGGCCGCGGCCGAGACCGGCGCCTACTACCTCGACAACTCCCGCCTCTTCCACGGCCATGAGGTGTGCTCGGACAACACCTGGGCCCGCGGCCTGTTCATCGACGTGACCAAGCCCGGCCTGCCCGACGAGAACTCCGTGCGCCAGTCCTTCCACCCCAACGCCCGCGGCCACGCCGCCTTCGCCACCTGCCTCACCCGCTTCTACGCCGCGAACCTGCGCGAGGCGTCCTGCGCGGACGTCGACTCGGCCGGCACGCCGACGCTCTTCCCGTTCGCCTGGGACGACGTCTACGCCGGCGTCCGCAACCAGGCCACCGGCACCTGCATGGACGTCACCGGCTCCCGGAGCGCCAACGGCACCGGGGTGCTCGGCTGGGACTGCACCGGCAACCGCAACCAGCACTGGTGGTACGACCAGGCGCGGCAGACCTACCACACCGAACTCACCCAGGACCGCTGCCTGGACGTCCCCGGCGCCCAGTACAAGGCGGGCACGGCACTGATCGTCTGGAACTGCTCCGGTGCCGCGAACCAGAAGTTCGTCCGGGACGGCGCCACGATCCGCCCGGCGGCGGCGACGGGCCTGTGCCTGACCCAGACGGCGCCGCGCGAGCCGCTGCGCCTGCAGAACTGCGACGGCACGGCGAGCCAGCGCTTCACCTCCTAGGAACCGGCACGGCGGCCGCAGCGGGCCGCACGATGGGGCCGGCCGGGCGCACCGCCCGGCCGGCCCCCTCCCGTCAGCCCTGGGAGGCCACGTAGTACACGTTGATCGGGTCGCCCTCTATCGAGGTGACGTCGACGTGCTCGAAACCGGCCTCCTTGAGCATGCGCACCGCGGTGTCCTGACCCCACACCGTGCCCAGACCGGCGCCGCCCGTGCCGAGCGAGGTCGTCATGCAGTAGAAGACCGAGAAGCCGTACAGGGCGGGTCCGAAGGGATGCCCCCGGTTCTCCTCCAGCTTGCTGGAGGCCGCTATGTCCCCCATCAGGAACGTGCCACCGGGGCGCAGCGCACCCGCGATGGCCCGCAGGGTCTCGGCGGGGCGCGCGAGGTCGTGGATCACGTCGAAGGCGGTGATCAGGTCGTAGGCGCCGGTGATCTGCGTGGCGTCGGCGAGGACGTAGTCGAGGTTGCCCAGCCCAGAACGGTCCGCCTCGGCCCGGGCGGCGGCTATCCCCGACTCGGACTGGTCGAGCCCGCAAAAGCGGCTGGCCGGGAAGGCCCGGGCCAGCACCAGCGGCGCGTGTCCCTGACCGGTGCCCACGTCCAGGACGTCGATACCGGCGCGCAGCCGCTCGGTCAGCCCCGGCACCAGCGGCACGATGGTGTCGACCAGCGCCACGTCGTAGACCCGGGCCGTCTCCTCGGCCTGCAGCCGCTGGAAGCGCGGATAGGCGGAGTACGGCACCCCGCCGCCGTGCCGGAAGCAGTCCACCACCTGCTGCTCCACCTCGCCCATCAGCGCGATGTACGGCATCATCCCGGCGAAGTTGTCCGGGCCGGCCGCCGTGGTCAGGGAGGCGGCGTGTTCGGGCGGCAGGGTGTAGGTGCCGTCCTGCGGGTCGTACTCCACGAATCCGCCGACGACCATGCCGCCGAGCCACTCGCGGACGTAACGCTCGTCGAGGGCCGCCGCCTTGGCGAGGTCGGGGCTGGTCGACCGCGGATGCGCGGCCAGGGTGTCGAACAGCCCGCACTGGTGGCCGACGCTGGCGAGCAGGGCGAGCACGGCCTTGTTCAGCACATCGGCGACTTCACCGGCGAACGCCTCCTGCTTCGCGGCGTCCAGGGGCGCGTGGGGTGTGTCGAGAGTCGACATGATCTCTCCCTCCGCCTGGGGCGGCCGGCGCCGCCGGACGGGTGTTGTCGACCGCGTCTCATGCTAGTCCCGGGCGGCGGCAGCGGATCTTACGGAGCGAGAACGGCAGACCGGCCGGGGAAAGTGCCAGTCCCATAACGCTTCACCCCAACGAGTGAATTACAGGACGGATTTCCGGACGTCTCCCGCTGTGTCCGGTGTGCTGAACCGCGCGGGGCCCGACCGGACGGTGCCCGGCCCACAAGGCAGGGGGAGTGAGACCTATGCGTCTCGTCGTGTTGTGCGCATGGCTGCTGACGGCCGCTCTCGGCGGCTACCTCGCCACGGTGTGGATCCGGCACGGCGGCCTGCGCCAGCGGACGCCCGGCGTGACCAGGCTGCCGCTGTGGCTGGTGCTGGGGCACGTGACGCTCGCGGTGGGCGGACTCGCCGCCTGGAGCACCTATCTGCTCGGCGGTGTGCGCGGTTCCGCATGGGCGGCCTGCGTGGTCGTCCTGATCGTGGCCGCGTTCGGATTCATGATGCTGCTGCGCTGGCTGCCCAGCTCCGGCCGGCACTCCCAGGCCGCGGGCGCCACCGCCGAGCGGCACTTCCCGCTGACCGCCGTCGTCGCCCACGGCACGAGCGCCGGCGCCACCGTGCTGCTCGTGATCCTCGTCGTCCTGCGCCAGGCCTGAGCAAGGCGGCCCGTTCCGGTCCGGCGGCCCGGCAGACGGCCTCGGGGCGGCCCCCTCGGTCAGGCGCCCGGCAGGCCCGGCACCGGAGCGCCCGAGCGGGCGGAGCGGACGAACCAGCCGTGCGCGGTGTCCCACAGGTGGGCCCGCGCCGCCGCCCAGTCGGGCTCCCAGCCGGGCCGCACCCCGCGCGCCCCCCATCCGTCCGGCCGGCGGCGCGGGACGGCGAGCCCCGCCGCGTGGGCGGCGAGTGCCGCGTCGCACACCTCGCGGGCGATCCGCACGGCTTCCCGGCCGCTGTCCGCCTGGCCGGTGAAGACATAGCTGCCCCGCCGGTCGGGCTGGGCCTGGTGCGTGATCGGGACGTCGACCTGGAAGTACGGCTTGGCCACCACGTCCACCTTCCTGTGTCGGTCGGTCGGTGTGACGAACGTATGGGCGATCCGCGCCACCTGCCATCCGGGGACCCGGCGCTACGTATACGCAATTAACCCGCCGCGCGGACCGAAGTGCCCCCCGATGTGCGCACACGTCTTCTCCTGAGGCCCACCCCGGTCGCAGAATCGACGTTCGAACGCTGGCAGATCCGGGGGCCGACGGCTGGAGCAATGTGGTGGCGCTTGGTGACGCTCCGTGGACACGCAGAGTGCGGCGGACGCTCGACGGCGAGGACACCCGGCCCGTCCTCGTCCTGGTGGAGGGCCCTGCGGGGCACGGCAAGAGCCACCTCGTCCGGTGCCTGACCACCGCACCGTGGGCGGCGGGGACGGCACACGAGGTGTGGACGTGCGCGGACGGCGAGCCACCCGCGCCGCCCGCCGGCGACCGGCCCCTGCTGCTGGTCGCCGAGGACCTGCACCGAGCCGGGCAGAGGGACCTGGCGTGGCTGCGCGCGGTGCTGGAAGGCGCCCGCCAGGGACTGGCGGCCGTGGTGACCTACCGGCCCGAGGAACTGCCCGAACCTGGCCTGCCGCTCGGCACGCCGCCCCCGCACTACCCCTCCCGCCTGTCCGTCCGCCGGCACCGCCTGGAGCCGTGGACCGCCGACGAGGTGCGCCGGTACGCCGGTCAGGCCCTCGGCAGGCGCTGCACACCCGAGGCGGTCGCCCGGCTGTACGAACGGTCAGCGGGTGTGCCGCAGGTCGTGGCCGACCTGGTGGAGGCCCTGCACGACAGTCCCGGCCAGCAGTGGTTCACCCCCGCCGACGTCGACGCGGCCGGCGTCCCCGTCCGGCTGGCCGACCTCGTGCGGAGCCGCACCGCCGCGCTGCCCGAGCACCACCGGCCCGTGGTGTGGGCGGCGGCCGTGCTGGAGCGGCCCGCCACGGACACCGACCTGCTCACCGTCGCGGCCCTCGCACCGCACGAGGGCCGCGACGCACTGGGCGCCGCCCTGGCGACCGGGCTGCTGGCCGAGACCGGCGACGGCCACTACCGGCTGGTCTGCCCGCTCGCGGCCCGGGCACTGCAGCAGGTGCTCCCCGGCCCACTGCGCAAGGACCTGCACGGACGGGCCGCGGACGTGCTCGCCGCCCGGCAGCCGGCCTCCTGGCCCGAACTGGCCCGGCACCGCCGCGCCGCCGGCCGGGTGCGCAGCTGGCTGCGAGCCGTGGAACAGGCCGCCCGGCAGGCCCACGCCCTCGGCGAGAGCGCCCGCTACCAGCAGGCCATCGGGCTGCTGGAGGAGGCGATGGCCTCCCCGGCCGTCTCCCCGCAGGCCCGTGCCCGGCTGGCGCCGGTGCTGGCGCGCAGCGCGGTCGACGGTCTGCGCTCCGACCAGACCGTCGAGGCCCTCCAGCGCGTCGTCCGGGACGACACCCTGCCGGCCGCGGTGCGCGGCGAGATCCGCCTCGACCTCGGACTGCTTCTCGTCAACCAGGTCGGCGGTCAGGACGGCCGCAGCGTGCTGGAGCAGGCCGCGGCCGAACTGCGCGAGGAGCGCCCCGCCCTCGCCGCGCGGGCCATGTGCGCGCTCTCCTCACCGCGCTGGCCCGGAACCGGCGCCGACGCGCACGAGAAGTGGCTGCGGGCCGCCGACCGGGCAGCCGCAGACAGCGGCGACCCGGCGGCCTCGGCCGCCGTCGCAGCCGCCCGGGTCACCCTGGCCACCATGCGGGGCGATCCGCGGGGCTGGGCCCTGCTGGATGCCCTGCCCACCACCAGCACCGACGTCCAGGCGCGTCGGCACGCCGCGCGCGGGCTGTGCAACGCCGCCGACGCGGCCGTCTGGCTCGGCCACTACGAGCGGGCCGAGAAACTGCTCGCCGAGGGCGTCGAACTCTCCGTGACCAGCGGCTCGCCGTTCACCGAACACACCGCGCTCGGTGCCCGCCTCACGCTCGACTGGATGCTGGGACGCTGGCAGGGCCTCGCCGAGCGGTGCGAGACGTTCGTGGCCGCCACCTTCGACATGCCGCTCATCTCCAGCGACGGGCGCATGGTGCTGGGCCTGCTGGCGCTGGCCCAGGGGGAGTGGGGCCGGGCGGTGTCCTGGCTGTCCGGCGAGCACGGCACGGCACCGGAGTACGCCTCACCCAGTCAGGCCGCGGCCATGTCCGGCGCTCTGATCCGCCGCGAACTGGCCCGGGACGCGGTCCAGAACGCTGCCGCCGAGGCCCGCACGGCCTGGGAGAAGGTCGTCCGCAAGGGCATCTGGGCCTGGGCGGCCGAACTGGCCCCCTGGGCGGTGGAGGCCACGGCGCGCGCGGGCCGCGCGGGGGAGGCCCGGACGATGGTCGACGCCTTCGCCGAGGGCCTCGACGGCGTCGACGCGCCCGGCGCCCGCGCCGCACTGACCTGGTCCCGCGCCGCCCTCGCCGAAGCCACCGGCCACCCGGCCCGGGCGGTCCCGCTGTACCGCGCCGCCTCGGCGGCCTACGCCGCGCTGGGCCGCCCGTACGCCCAGGCCCTGACAGCGGAGGGCGCGGGCCGCAGCGCACTGGCGGCCCGGGACGCCGACGGCGCCGACGCAGGAGTGGACAAGGAGGCGTACGAGGACGGAAGCGAGGGCCCGGAGGCGTACGGGACCGGCGGACGCGCAGGTCAGGGCGGCGTGCACACCGGCGAGGCTCTTGGGCGCACACCGTCCCCCGACGGAGACGACGGCCCCGACAACCGGGCCATCGCCGAACTCACCTGCTGCATCGAGCAGTTCACCGAGCTGGGCGCCGCCTGGGACGCCGCCCGCACCCGTGCGCTGCTGCGCGCCCACAGCCCCGCGCCGCAGCGCCGCCCGCACGGCCGACCCGCCTACGGCGACCAGCTCTCCCCGCGCGAGCGCGAGGTGGCCGAGCTGGCCGGCGCCGGCCTGACCAACCGGGAGATCGCCGCCACCCTGCACCTGTCGCCCCGCACGGTGGAACAGCACGTCGCCCGCGCCATGCGCAAACTGAACCTCGCCTCACGGCAGCAGCTGGCCGAACCCATCGGCGGCGGCTGAGAGGAGGGAAGGCCGGCGCTCTAGAACCGGTGACGGTTGTCCGTGGCCCACTGCGCGAAGGTGCGCGCGGGACGCCCCGTCACCTTCACCAGGTCGTCGAGGACCTGTGACTCGTCCAGATCGCCGCCGCGGTAGAAGCGGAAGAACGCCTCCACGTACTCGGCCGGCATGCCCGCCTCCATCTCGGCCCGCGCCTCCTCGTCCGACAGGCCCACGCAGCGCAACGGCCGTCCGAGCACTGTGCCGAGCACGGCGACCTGGTCCGCGGGCAGCAGGGACTGCGGTCCCGTCAACTCGTAGACGCACCCCTCGTGCCCCTCGCCGGTGAGCGCCTCGGCGGCCACGGCGGCGATGTCCCGGGGGTCGACGCAGGCGGCGGGCACGTCGGGGAACGGCACCCGCACCTCGTCGCCCGCGCGCAGCTGCGGCAGCCAGCGCAGCGCGTTCGACATGAACGCCCGCGGTCGCAGCAGCGTCCAGGACATTCCCGAGTCGCGCACGGCCCGTTCGGACAGCGTCATGTACCGGGACACGGCGTTTGTGAGGTCCTCCAGCGCGGCCGACCCGCCGGAGAGCAGCACCACATGCCGTACGCCGGCCTCCCGCGCGCGTTCCAGCAGCCCCGGCATGTCCGCGTAGCCCGGCAGCAGGAACATCCCCCGTACGTCCCGCAGCGCGTGGCCCAGCGTGTCGGGCCGGTCGAGGTCGCCGGTGGCCCGCTCCGTTCCCGGCGGCAGGTCCGCGTCCGGCCGCCGGGCCAGGGCCCGCACCGGCACGCCCCGCGCGGCCAGTTCCCGGACGAGCTCGGACCCGGTGTTGCCGGTGGCGCCTGTGACGAGTAACAACGTCCCTCCATGGGGTGTGACGCGGCGGTGCGGCCGGGCTCGGCGGCACGGCGAGCGCCGTGACGAGCCGCCGCCACTGTCCCACGGGGGTGGCGGCGGCGTCCGGCGATCCGGGCATGCGCCGGCGGGTCAGTCGACCGGCCAGGTGTGCACCGGGGCGTTGAGGTGCATGTAGTCGATGTACTGCCGCGTCATGCGCCGCAGGGCCTCGTGCCGGCCGGCGCGGGACAGGGCGTCGACGTGGTGGAACATCTCCGTCTGCCAGACCGCCCCGTTGCGGGCGGTGACGCACCGCTGCTCGATGACGCCGAGCAGTGGCTCCCGCCAGGACGCGTCCATGCCGGTGCGCTCAAGGCCCCGGTGCGCCAGCGGCAGCAGCCGCCGCAGCACCAGTTCGGGCACGGGCACCTCGCCCATGCCCGGCCAGTACAGCCGGGCCTCGATGCCGTCCCGGGCGGCGGTGCGCAGGTTGTCCTCGGCGGCGGAGAAGGACATCCGCGACCACACGGGGCGTTCCTCCTCGACGAGGGCCCGGGTGAGGCCGTAGTAGAAGGCGCCGTTGGCGAGCGTGTCGGCGACGGTGGGGCCGGCCGGCAGCACCCGGTTCTCCACCCGCAGGTGCGGCTTGTCGTGGGCGATGGCGTAGACGGGACGGTTCCAGCGGTAGATCGTGCCGTTGTGCAGGGTGAGCTCGGCGAGGTGCGGGATGTCGCCGCGTTCGAGTGTCTCGGTGGGGTCCTGCTCGTCGCGCAGCGGCAGCAGCGCGGGGAAGTAGCGCAGGTTCTCCTCGAAGAGGTCGAAGACGCTGGTGATCCAGCGCTCCCCGAACCACACCCGGGGCCTGACCCCCTGCACCTTGATCTCCTGGGCCCGGGTGTCGGTGGCCTGCTCGAACAGCGGGATACGGGTCTCGTGCCACAGTTCCCGGCCGAACAGGAACGGCGCGTTGGCGGCCAGCGCCACCTGGACACCGGCGATGGCCTGGGCCGCGTTCCAGTAGTCGGGGAACTCCTGCGGGGAGACCTGCAGGTGGAACTGGGTGCTGGTGCAGGCGGCCTCCGGCGTGATGGTGTCCGCGTAGGTGCGCAGCCGGTCCACGCCGTCGATCTCGATGTGCAGGTCCTCCCCGCGGGCGGCGAAGATCTGGTCGTTGAGCAGGCGATAGCGCGGGTTCTCCGACAGGGCGGCCTCGCCGACGTCCTGCTGCCGCAGTGTGGGCAGGATGCCGATCATGATCAGGTGGGCGCCGACCGAGCGGGCGCGGTCCTCCGCGTGATTGAGCGCGGCGCGGATCTCCCCCTCCCAGGCGTCGGGGCCACCCTCCGTCAGCCGGCGGGGCGGGATGTTGATCTCCAGGTTGAACCGGCCCAGCTCAGTCGACCAGGCGGGGTCCGCGATCGCCTCCAGCACGTCGATGTTGCGCATCGCCGGCTCGGCCCGATCGTCCACCAGGTTCAGTTCGATCTCCAGCCCCACCTGGGGCCGCTCGGACTCGAACCGTGCCTCGCGCAGCATCTGCGCGAGGACGTCGAGGCACTCCTGCATCTTGATCCGGTACCGGCGGCGGTCCTCACGGGTGAAGACCAGCGCCGGGACGTCCCGTCCCATGGGCCCTCCCGGTCGCGCCTGACTGCGCTGCCTCTCACCCCAGAATCCCACCGCCGCCCGGGAGCGACCAGACGGGACCGTGGCGTCGCCGCCCGGGCCTGCCCGCCGGGCCCGTGCGGGGCCGCCGGCCCGCGGGTGGTCACTACGATGCCCGCGGTGATCGAGAGGGGAGCCGAGCGATGGGCGACTACTACGAGCGGATCGTGGACGTCGAGGTGGGCGGCGAGGAGGCGGGGCCGCTCGCCGAGCGGATGGTCGACTGGATGGTGCGCGAGGGGCTGATCACGCGGGAGACGTCCGCGGAGGGGGTGTACAGCCTGTACGCCGACGAGGGATACCTGCCCGGCCCGAACTGGCCGCGGGCCGTCGCCGACGCGTCGGACCCGGACTGGCTGCCGGGACCGGTGGCCGTCGTCGTCGGCCGTCACCACCACGTCGGGGGCCAGGGAGCGGACGAGGCGGAGTACGCCGACTGTCCGCGCTGCGGGACCAGAACCGTGTTCATCGACTACCCCGAGCGGTTCGAGGCGGACGAGGAGGTCTGGGGGCCGTTCAGGGAGGCGATCGCCGCCTGGGAGGAGCAGGGGGAGGGCAGCGCCCCCTGCCCGGCGTGTGGCGCCTCGGTCCCGGTCACCGAGTGGCGGTGGGAGTCCGGCTTCGCGGTCGGTGCCCTCGCCTTCGACTTCTGGGGCTGGCCCCCGCTCGCCGCCGGTTTCGTCGCGGAGTTCGGGCGCCGGCTGGGACACCGCACCGTCGATCACATGGGCAAGTTCTGAAACCGCCGGCGGCTCCGCCTCAGCGCACCACCGGGCAGCCGGCGGCGCCGCTTCAGCGCACGACCGCGCAGACGGCCGCGCTCACCCCCGTGGCACAGGCCAGCACAGCCGACCCGCAGAGGGCGTGCCAGGTGAGCAGGCGGTGCCGGAGCTGGGCGTAGCGGGCCTCGTACTCCCGGCGCAGTTCCTCGGCACGCCGGATCGTGTGGCGCAGGCGCTGCCGGGTCAGTTCGATGTGCTGCTCGGCGTAGAGCCGTGCCACCTCCTCGGCCTGGGCCGTGGTCAGCCACGGCAGGCGGGCGCAGAAGGCGTCCGCCTCACGCCGTGCCTGCTCCTGGTCGGCCCGGGCGAGGAGGTAGCCCTCGACCTCGTTGGCCAGCGCGCCTTCCCGCTGCTCGGCGAGGGGCCCGCGGGAGTCGGTCATCGCCGGTCGCCTTCATGCCCTGCGGCGTCGATGGCGTCCCGCCGTCCGGTGACCTCCTTCTGGTCCAGTTCGGAGATCTCCGGGTAGTGCAGGTCGAACGCGGGGGACTCGCTGCGGATCCGCGGCAGGGTGAGGAAGTTGTGCCGGGGCGGCGGGCAGGAGGTGGCCCACTCCAGCGAGCGGCCGAAGCCCCACGGGTCGTCGACACCGACGTGCTTGCCGTACTTGGACGTCTTCCACACGTTGTACAGGAACGGCAGCATCGACAGACCGAGCAGGAAGGAGGCGATCGTCGAGATCGTGTTCAGGGCGGTGAAGCCGTCCGCCGCCAGGTAGTCGGCGTAACGGCGCGGCATGCCCTCGGCGCCCAGCCAGTGCTGGACCAGGAAGGTGCCGTGGAAACCGAAGAACAGCGTCCAGAAGGTGATCTTGCCCAGGCGCTCGTCGAGCAGCTTGCCGGTGAACTTGGGCCACCAGAAGTGGAAGCCGGCGAACATCGCGAAGACGACGGTGCCGAAGACGACGTAGTGGAAGTGCGCCACCACGAAGTAGGAGTCGGAGACGTGGAAGTCCATCGGCGGCGAGGCCAGGATGATCCCGGTCAGACCGCCGAAGAGGAACGTCACGAGGAAGCCGGTGGCCCACAGCATGGGTGTCTCGAAGGACAGCGCCCCCCGCCACATCGTGCCGATCCAGTTGAAGAACTTCACCCCGGTCGGGACGGCGATCAGGAAGGTCATGAAGGAGAAGAAGGGCAGCAGGACCGCCCCGGTGACGAACATGTGGTGCGCCCACACCGTCACGGACAGACCGGCGATCGCGATCGTCGCGGCCACGAGGCCCATGTAGCCGAAGACCGGCTTGCGGGAGAACACGGGCAGGATCTCGGTGACGATGCCGAAGAACGGCAGGGCGATGATGTACACCTCTGGATGGCCGAAGAACCAGAAGAGGTGCTGCCACAGGATGGGCCCGCCGTTGGCCGCGTCGTAGACATGGGCGCCGAACTTGCGGTCCGCCTCCAGGGCGAACAGCGCGGCCGCGAGCACCGGGAAGGCGAGCAGGACCAGGACACCGGTCAGCAGTACGTTCCAGGTGAAGATCGGCATGCGGAACATGGTCATGCCCGGGGCGCGCATGCAGATGATCGTGGTGATGAAGTTGACCGAGCCGAGGATCGTGCCGAAGCCGGAGAAGGCCAGACCCATGATCCACAGGTCGGAGCCGATGCCCGGCGAGCGGATGACGTCCGACAGCGGTGTGTAGGCGAACCAGCCGAAGTCGGCCGCGCCGTTCGGGGTGAGGAAACCCGCGACCGCGATCAGTGAGCCGAACAGGTACAGCCAGTAGGCGAACATGTTCAGCCGCGGGAAGGCGACGTCGGGGGCGCCGATCTGCAGCGGCATGATCCAGTTCGTGAAGCCGGCGAACAGCGGCGTGGCGAACATCAGCAGCATGATCGTGCCGTGCATCGTGAACGCCTGGTTGTACTGCTCGTTCGACACGATCTGCAGGCCGGGGCGGGCCAGTTCGGCGCGCATGACCAGCGCCATCACCCCGCCGATCAGAAAGAAGGCGAACGACGTCGACAGGTACAGCGTGCCGATCGTCTTGTGGTCCGTGGTCGTCAGCCACTTCACCACCACATTGCCCGGGCGCTTGCGCCGAATGGGCAGTTCGTCCTGGTAATACGCCTCTTCGGCCGGGGAACCCTGGGGTTCGTTGAGGATGCTCACAAGCGGTGTCTCTCTCGAAAGACTGGCTTCGCCCACGTCGGTCCGGCCATCCTCGCGGTACGCGGACCGAGGTGCGGTCCGCGAGCAGCGACACGCGGCTGTTCACGTGACGATCACACGCGAATGGAGCAGCGGACATGCGATCCGTAGCTCCTTGCTCACCTCTCGGGCAAGGCTTTTGAACATGTTCAATTCCCGGCGTATGCTGCCGCCATGAGTGATGCGAGCGATAGAGCCGCGCTGCTGAAGAGCGTGCGCGCCTGGCTGGTCCTCTTCGTCGTCTGCCTGGTGCTCAGCGGCGCCACGGCCTTCCCCCTGGTGCACGAACTGCGGTGGGCGGAGTCCGCGCTGCGGGCCCTGTCCGCGCCGGAGTACCTGCCCGGCCTGATGCACTGGATCGAGCGGGTCCGCGACGGACTCGACACCGCCGACGCCGACTACCCCTTCCTCCTCTACGGCACCGACTGGCTGGCCTTCGCCCACCTGGTCATCGCGGTCGCCTTCTACGGCCCCTACCGCGACCCCGTCCGCAACATCTGGGTCGTCGAGTTCGGGATGATCGCCTGCGCCGGCATCATCCCGCTCGCACTGATCTGCGGGCCCCTGCGGGGCATCCCGTTGTGGTGGTCGGTGATCGACATGTCGTTCGGCGTGTTCGGAGTGATTCCGCTGTACGTGGTGCGGCGCAAGATCAAGCGGTTGGCGACGATGACCGTGAACCAACCTGTGGCTACGGCAGCTTGACGGGGTATCAAGTCCTGTCCCACGCGGGCCGCCGGTCGTCGGGTCGCCGGGGCCTCACCCGCCCGGCGTACCCCACATGGACGTACAGCCGGGACGGCCGGATGCTTCAAGCGCGGGCAGGCCGTTGCGGGGTCAGGGGCGAGGTGTCCCACGAGCCGCCCACGCGGCCCGTGGCCCACGAGCGGCTCACGCGGAGGAACTCATGCGACGCTACCCGCCCATCGCCGACCACGGCCTCGTCGGCGACCTCCAGACCGCTGCGCTGGTCTCCTCCGACGGTGTCGTCGACTGGCTGTGCTCGCCCCGCTTCGACGCGCCCAGCGTCTTCGCGGCCCTCCTCGACCACGAGCGCGGAGGCCACTTCGCCATCACCGTGGAGGGCCCGGACGTCGCCACCCGCCAGCTGTACTTCCCGGACACCGCGATCCTCGTCACCCGGTTCCTCACCCCCGAGGGCGTCGGGGAGGTCGTCGACTTCATGCCCGTGGACCGCCCCGGGACGCCGGCCTCCCGGCACCGGCTGATCCGGGTGATGCGGGTGCCGCGCGGGCGGGTGCGGTTCAGCCTGAGCTGCCGTCCGCGTTTCGGCTACGGCAGGGCCCGGCACACCCTCGAACTCCACGAGGGCCTGGCCCGCTTCCGTGGCCCGGGCGTCGAGGCGCTCCTCCAGCCGCTGGGCGCCGTTCACCTGGAGCGGGACGCCGACGACGTACGGGCCGGCATCGAGCTGACGCAGGGGCAGCAGGCCTCGGTCGTGCTCACCCTGGACTCCGCGGGAGCCGAGCCAGAGCCCGCGCTCGGCCCGGAGCGGGTGCAGGCGGAGTTCGACGCCACCCGTGACTTCTGGCACCGCTGGGTCCGCCGCGGCCACTACCGGGGCCGCTGGCAGGACGCGGTGAACCGGTCCGCGATCACCCTCAAGCTGCTCACCTACGCCCCGACCGGCGCCCCCGTCGCGGCGGCCACCACGGGCCTGCCCGAGCAACTGGGCGGCGAGCGCAACTGGGACTACCGCTACACCTGGATCCGGGACGCCTCCCTGTCCGTGCACGCCCTGGTGGACCTGGGCCACGAGGAGGAGGCGCACGCGTTCCGCCAGTGGCTGGGCGCGCGGCTGCGGGAACGGCGGACGGTCACCGGGGAGCCCCTGCAGATCATGTACCGGGTGGACGGCGACCCGCACCTCGCCGAGGAGATCCTGCCGCACTGGGAGGGGTACCGCGGCTCGGCCCCCGTCCGCGTCGGCAACGGCGCCGCCGACCAGCTCCAGCTCGACATCTACGGCGAGGCGGCCTGGGCCCTCACCCGTGTCCACGACCCCTCCTGGTCCGGATACGGCTACGACGGCTGGCTCGCGCTGTCCGACACGCTCGACTGGCTCACCACCCACTGGGACCGCCCCGACGACGGCATCTGGGAGACGCGCGGGGGAATGCGGGACTTCACCTACAGCCGGCTGATGTGCTGGGCCGCCTTCGACCGCGGCATCAACCTCGCGACGGCGTTCGCCCGCCCCGCCGACCTCGCCGCCTGGACCTCCGCCCGCGACACCGTCTTCCGGCAGATCATGGCCCACGGCTGGAGCGAGCGCCGCCGGGCGTTCGTCCAGCACTACGGCGGCGAGGTGCTCGACGCGTCCCTGCTGCTGATGCCCGCCGTGCGGTTCGTGGCGCCGATGGACCCCCGCTGGCTGTCCACCCTGGACGCGATGGACGCCGAACTCGTCTCCGACGGCCTCGTCCACCGCTACGACCCCGCCGCCTCGCCCGACGGCCTGCGGGGCAGCGAGGGCACCTTCTCGCTGTGCACCTTCCTGTACGTCGATGCCCTGGCCCGGGCCGGCCGAGTCGACCAGGCCCGGTACGCCTTCGACAAGATGCTCACCTACGCCAACCACGTCGGCCTCTTCGCGGAGGAGATCGGCCCCCGCGGCGAACAGCTGGGCAACTTCCCGCAGGCGTTCACCCACCTCGCCCTGATCACGGCGGCGACGACCCTGGACGAGGCACTGGACCGCTCGGAGAACTGACGAGCCGACGTGCGGCCGATTTCAGATCTGGTACGGCGGGGCCGGTCTCGGCAATACTCACCAGCTCCGCTAACATGATCGAACTTAAAACGATCACTATGAAATCTGACAAATCGGCTGAATAAATTGATAACTAGAGCAACACGGGTATTTTCACGAATAAACGGGAGACGGGATTTTGCCGCGTGGCGCCGGCCGCGGGTGATGCTGTGGACGGCGGCAGGCGTCGTGGCCCTCGGTTTCCTCGTCGCGCTGGAGATCGCCGCCCGCGGATACGGGGTCCCGGGGCCGATCACCACTCAGGCGCGCGAGGTGATTTCCGCCCCGAAATCCGGCCCGTTGTTGTACGCCGGCATGGCGTTGACGATGGTGGTGCTCACCTGGCGGGAACGGTTTGTCGCGATAGGGGCGGCAATCGGGATAGATGTCGCTTTCTGGCTGGTGCGGTGGGCGATCGGCGCGGAAGTGACCGACGGCCACCCCTTCGGCAACGGCGCGTTGTGGGTGGTCCTGGGCTGCGGAGTCATCGCCCTCACCCGCCGGACCGGTGCGGAACGTGTCCTGCTGCTGAAGGGCGTCGGGCTGGGCCTGCTGCTGGTGACGGGCCGCAAGACGGGCGACGTCTGGCTGCTGATCACCTCGAAGACCCGCCCCATGGTGTTCGACCAGTACGTGGCGCTCGCCGATCACGCGCTGGGCGACCCGTCCTGGCTGGTGGGCCGCATGGTCGCGGCCACCGGGCCGATCGGCGCCCATGTCCTCGACTACGTCTATGTGCAGCTCGCGGTGGCAGCGGTCGTCGTCGCGCTGTACCAGCTGCGCAACGTGGCCCGCGACCGCCGCTTCCCCAGCCACCACCTGGTGCGCACCTTCCTGGTCATAGGCCTCGTCGGGCCCAGTATCTACATGGTCTTCCCGACCGTCGGGCCGATCTTCGCCTACGGCGACGGCGCGTTCGGCACCGGCGGCCTGCACTGGGCGGTGGCCGACCTGTGGCCCCACACACCGCCCCCCATCGGCACCCCGCACCTGATGCCCTACGACGAGATAACCCCGCGCAACTGCATGCCCAGCCTGCACACGGCATGGGCGACGACGATCTTCATCCATTCCCGCAAGGGCCCCCGGATTCTGCGCTGGGCGGGCACGTTCTGGCTGATCGCCACGCTCGGCGCGACGCTGGGATTCGGTTACCACTACGGCGTGGACCTCATCGCCGGTGTCGTGTTCGCCTTCACCATCGAGGGCGCTCTGCGCTCGTTCGACCGCGGCTGGGACCGGGCCGGAATCCAGCTGGTCGCCCACGGAACGGCGGTTTTCGCCGCGCTGCTGGTCTCCTATCGCTATCTGCCGATGCATATGGCCCGGCAGCCGTGGCTTTTCGGACCACTTCTGATTCTGGCGATGGCCTCGGTGGTGTACGCCTTCGCGCGCACCACGCACCTGTGGGAGCCGAAGGCCGCCCCGGCGCGGCAGCCCCAGCCCCAACCCGAACTGGTGTGAAGCCCGGGGGGGCCCGTCTCTGCACACGGTCCCCATCGGGCCCCCATACGCCCGTGACTAAGCTGATCTTCATGGCGGCAGAGGAGACCGGGAACCGGGCCGGGACGGTGTGTCCGGCGTGCGGCGGCGCCGAGGTGCGTACGGTGGAACAGGCGCGCACCGGCAAGGGCGCCTCGCGGCAGAACCTGCACGGCAGGCTGGCGCCGGGCCCGGACAAGACCGGCGACGGGTGTGCGCACTTCGCCGAGGGCATGGTGCTCACCGGCCTTGGCGTCGCCCTCGCGTTCACGGGCGTCGAGCAGCACAAGCCCCTCTACACCGTGGGTGGTGTGCTGCTCGCCCTGGTCTGCTTCTTCGGCACGTTCGCCGTCGTGCGTGACGACCGGCGGGAGCGGGCCGCCGCCCAGGCCGGTGCCGGGCGTGCCGACTGGCTGTGGCGCCCCGCCCACTACTGCTACGGCTGCGGTTCGGTGTTCTGCCCAGGCCAGGACCCCTGGGCGGGGGCGCTGACCCCGGAGCAGTTCAAGAAGCTGGTATGGACGGAGGCGGGCTACGCCGACCAGCTCCAGCCGGGCGACCGGGCGAAGGACGCCGAATTGCCGCCCGGCGTGCTGCCCTGGCGGCCGTAGCGCGGCCGCCGGCTCATGTACGCAGGTGTGACGCCCCGTTGAGGTCGAGGATCGTGCCCGAGGCCCACTCCGCGGCAGGGGAGGCGAGCCACACGACGGCCGCCGCGATCTCCTGCGGGGTGGCGACCCTGCCGAAGGGACTCTGCGCGCGGATCGCGTCACCCTCGGCGCCGTCCAGGCGCGGGGAGACCCGCTCCGTGGAGAAGAAGCCGGGCGCGACCGACGCCACGGCGATGCCGTAGGGCGCCAGCGACACCGCCAGCGACTGGCCCAGGGCATGGACCGCGGCCTTCGTCGCCCCGTAGGCGGGATGATCGGGTTCGCCGCGGAACGCGCCGCGGGAGCCGATGTTGACGATGCGCCCGCCCCTTCCCTGGTCGATCATGCGGCGGGCGACGAGATGGCTGAGGTTCGCCGTGGCCAGAAGGTTCACGGCGACATGCTGCTGCCACACCGCCACCCACTCCTCGTACGGGGTCTCCGCCGGCGGGTGGCGGATGTTCACCGCCGCGTTGTTCACCAGCACGTCGACGCCGCCGAGCGCCTCCGCCGCCGCGTCCACCACGGCCGCCGCCCCCGCCGGATCCGCGAGGTCGCCGCCGACCAGCACATGGCCGGAACCGGCGAGGGAGTCGAGCGTCAGACGGGCCTCGTCGGCACGCGAACCGTAGTGGACGGCGACCTTGTCGCTCCCCTCGGCGAACGCCTGTGCCACGGCACGGCCCAGTCCCCGCGAGGCCCCGCTGACGAGGACGCGACGGGGGGAGGGGGAATGCGTCAGATCCTGCGCGGCGGTCACGATGCGGCTCAGCCTTCCCTGCGGGTCGTCAGTGCCGCAAGCATAAGGATCACGGCGGGATTCGTGCGGCTGCCCCTGGTCATGTACGGCGAAAAGGCGGCTTCGGCGGGTAGGTTCCTACGGCGTGCGTCCCTCGGGAAGGATCCCGGCGGACATCCCTTGATCGCGGATAGCCCGTCAACCTCCGCAGAGGAGAGAAGCGAGATATGTCTGCACAGGAACCCGCGCACCACTCATCCCAGCGCATCGGCGTCGTGGCCGAGTGCCTCTCCGGGGAGACACGTGTCGCCGCGACCCCCGCGACCGTGCGTCAGCTGCTGGCCCTGGGCTACCGGGTCGTGGTGGAGCCCGAGGCCGGCGCCGCCTCCGGCTTCGGCGACCAGGCGTACCTCGATGCCGGCGCGGAGATCGGCGAGGCCTGGGACGCCGACGTCGTGCTGAAGGTGAACTCCCCATCGGACGCAGAGATCTCCCGGCTGCGCCGGGGCGCCACCGTCGTCGCCCTGCTGTCCCCGGCGCACCGGCCCGAGCTGCTGCGGGCGCTGGCCGACGCGGGCGTGACCTCGCTGGCGCTGGACGCGGTGCCGCGCATCTCGCGCGCCCAGTCCATGGACGTACTGTCGTCGATGGCGAACATCGCCGGATACCGGGCGGTCATCGAGGCCGCCCACGTCTTCGGCCGCTTCTTCACCGGCCAGGTCACCGCCGCCGGCAAGGTGCCCCCGGCGAAGGTGCTGGTCGCCGGCGCCGGGGTGGCCGGTCTCGCGGCGATCGGCGCCGCCTCCAGCCTCGGCGCGGTCGTACGGGCCACCGACCCGCGGCCCGAGGTCGCGGACCAGGTGAAGTCACTCGGCGGCGAGTACCTCCCGGTGCACGTCACGCAGGAGGCGAGCACCGACGGCTACGCCAAGGCGACCTCCGCCGACTACGACCGCGCCGCCGCCGAGCTCTACCACGAGCAGGCGAAGGACGTGGACATCGTCATCACCACCGCGCTGATCCCGGGCCGGCCCGCGCCGCGCCTGCTGACGGCCGAGGACGTGGCCGTGATGAAGCCGGGCAGCGTCGTCGTCGACATGGCCGCGGCCCAGGGCGGCAACGTGGAGGGCACCGTACCGGGGCGTGCCGTGGTCACCGACAACGGCGTCACCCTCATCGGCTACACCGACCTGGCCTCGCGGCTGCCCGCGCAGGCCTCGCAGCTGTTCGGCACCAACCTGGTCAACCTGCTGAAGCTGCTCACCCCCGGCAAGGACGGCCGGCTGGTGATCGACTTCGACGACGTCGTCCAGCGGGCCGTGACCGTGGTGCGCGACGGCGACGTCACCTGGCCACCGCCGCCCGTCCCGGTCTCGGCCGCTCCGGCCGCGCAGCCCACGCCACCCGAGGCGGAACCGGCGCCGGCGAGAGCGAAACCGGCGGGGCGCTTCGCCCTGATCGGGCTCGGCATGCTCGCCCTGTTCCTGCTGGTCGCCTTCGCGCCCGCCCAACTCGCCGAGAACTTCACGGTGTTCGCGCTGGCCGTGGTGATCGGCTACTACGTCATCGGCAAGGTGCACCACGCCCTGCACACCCCGCTCATGTCGGTGACCAACGCCATCTCGGGCATCGTCGTGGTCGGGGCCCTGCTGCAGACCGGGCACGAGAGCACCCTGGTCACCGCGCTGTCCGTCGCGGCGATCCTGCTGACCAGCGTCAACATCTTCGGCGGTTTCGCCGTCACCCGCCGCATGCTGTCCATGTTCTCGAAGGGCTGAGCCGAGATGACCTCCCTGACAGCCTCCCACGCCGCCGACCTGGTCGCCGCCCTGCTGTTCATCCTCAGCCTGGCCGGTCTGTCCCAGCACCGCACCTCCCGCGCCGGCGTCGTGTACGGCATCGCCGGCATGGCCCTGGCGCTCGTCGCCACGGTCGTGGTGGCGGCGCGGAGCATCACGGCCGGTGCGGTGACCCTGATCGTGGTGGCCATGGCGCTGGGCGCGGTGCTCGGCCTGTGGCGGGCCCGCCGCGTCGAGATGACGCAGATGCCGGAACTGATCGCCGTACTGCACAGCTTCGTCGGCCTCGCCGCGGTGCTGGTCGGCTGGAACAGCTACCTGGAGGTGGAGGCGCACGGCACGGAGCAGACCCTGATCGGCGCCGACCTGCTCCGCATCCACCACGCCGAGGTGGTCATCGGCGTCTTCATCGGCGCGGTCACCTTCACCGGGTCCGTCGTCGCGTTCCTCAAGCTCTCGGCGCGCATCAAGTCCCGTCCGCTGATGCTGCCCGGCAAGAACGCGCTGAACATCGGCGCGCTCGTCGCCTTCGTCGCGCTGACCGTGTGGTTCACCGTCAGCCCTAACCTGGCCCTGATGATCGCGGTGACCGTGCTGGCGCTGGCACTCGGCTGGCACCTGGTCGCCTCGATCGGCGGCGGCGACATGCCCGTCGTGGTCTCCATGCTGAACAGCTACTCGGGCTGGGCGGCGGCCGCGGCCGGATTCCTGCTCGACAACAACCTGCTCATCGTCACCGGCGCGCTGGTCGGCTCCTCCGGTGCCTATCTGTCGTACATCATGTGCAAGGCGATGAACCGGTCCTTCCTGTCCGTCATCGCCGGCGGCTTCGGCATCGAGGCGCCGTCCGGCGGCGGCGAGGAGCAGGGCGAGCACCGCGAGGTGCGGGCGGCGGAGGTGGCCGGGATGCTCGCCCGGGCCCGCTCGGTGATCATCACCCCCGGCTACGGCATGGCCGTCGCGCAGGCCCAGCATCCGGTCGCGGAGCTGACCCGCCGGCTGCGCGAGCGCGGAGTGGAGGTCCGCTTCGGCGTCCACCCCGTCGCCGGGCGCCTGCCCGGGCACATGAACGTGCTGCTGGCCGAGGCGAAGGTGCCCTACGACATCGTCCTGGACATGGACGAGATCAACGACGACTTCGCCGACACCTCCGTCGTGCTGGTCATCGGCGCCAACGACACCGTCAACCCGGCCGCGACCGAGGACCCGGCCAGCCCGATCGCCGGCATGCCGGTGCTGCGCGTGTGGGAGGCGGAGCAGGTCGTCGTCTTCAAGCGGTCCATGGCCTCCGGCTACGCGGGCGTGCAGAACCCGCTGTTCTTCCGCGAGAACAGCGGCATGCTCTTCGGCGACGCCAAGCGGAGCGTCGAGGAGATCCTGCACGCGCTCGGTACCGACGGCCACCACCGGCCGGCCCCGGCCACCCGTCAGGCGACGTCGGCCGGCCGGTGATCCGGTCAGGCGCCTCGGCTCCGGCTCACTGGCCGACCCGTCCGTCGACGCATTCGCGCAGCAGGTCGGCGTGGCCGCAGTGACGGGCGTACTCCTCGATCCTGTGCACGAGCAGTTCCCGTATGGAGATCCGGTCCTTGCCCACCCGCTCGCCGAGGTCCGGGTGGGCGGCCAGTGCGGCGTCCGTCGCGGCCTGCTCGCGCTCCAGGTCGGCGTACGCGGCCTCGACCACGGCCTGATCGGCGACGGCCCGGTCGAAGTCCGCGTCACGCTCGCCGTACAGCTTCGGCAGCGGGTCGCCGTCGGTGATCCAGTTGCGCCAGTCCCGCTCCACCTCGGCGAGATGCCGGACCAGGCCGAGCAGGGACATCGTCGACGGCGGGACCGACCGGCGGGCCAGCTGCTCGGCGTCCAGGCCCTCGCACTTCATCCGCAGGGTCAGCCGGTAGTTGCGCAGGAAGTCCTCCAGCGTGGCGAGTTCTCCCTCCGGGGCGGGGCCCCCGCTGTCGCGGGGGTCGTCGTCCGGGTCGGTCCACATGTCGGGGTAGACGGTCGCCTGGGTCCATCGCGCGGGTTCGTCGCTCATGCGGGGCATGGTCGCCCGCAACTGCCCGGCAGCGCCACCGATTTCACCTCGGCCGGCCCGGCCTACGACCCGGCGCGGACCCAGTCGGGCTCGGTCGCCGCCAGCCGGTGGACCGTCACCGACGTCGCCGCGAGCAGCAGCAGGGCCAGGCCGAGGGTGAGGACCAGATGGCCGTGCAGGACGAGCAGCGCGCCGACGAGCGCGCCCAGGAACATCGCCAGCACCGACAGCAGGCCCCGCCCACGCCGCCCGCTCGGGCCGGCGGCCAGGGCGGTCAGGGTCTGCGTCAGCACCGTGGTGGTCAGTTCCGGGACGCCGAGGCGCCGGGCCGCGGCGGTCTGCAGACCCATGGCCAGGCCCAGCAGCACGATCAGCGTGTACCGGGCGCCGGCGCTCACCGGTGCGCCGGCGACCGCGGCGACCACCACGGACACCGCGACGAGGACCGCCTGCGCGGCGGCCGCCGCGCGCAGCAGGTGCCCGCGGTGTGTGGCGTACCGCGCGCCGATCCGCCCGCCGGCGAACGCGCCGAGCAGGAACGCGGCCAGGGCGGCCACGGACGCGAGCGCGGACAGACCGGCGCTGCCGGCCAGCGCGAAGCCCATGAGGACCACGTTGCCGGTCATGTTGCCCACGAAGACGCGCCCCAGCCCGAGATAGCTGACCGCGTCCACGAGACCGGTGACCACGGTCAGCGTCAGCAGCAGCGCCGGCAGCGGCCCGTGCCGCTCGTCCCCGGCCGGTACCGGGATGCGCGGGGCGTCCCCCGGACGTCGGCGCATACGGTCAGGTCCCGCCTGGATCAGGGCGCAGCGCCCGCAGCACCGCCCAGGCCACCGAGACGAACGGCACGGCCACGACCGCGCCGATGACCCCGGCGACGATGCCGCCGGCGATGACCGACACGGCCACCACGAGCGGGTGCAGCCGCACCGCCCAGCTCATCACCAGGGGGTGCAGCACATGCCCCTCCAGCTGTCCGATGACGACGATGAGCGCCAGCACCGCCAGCGCGGTGAGCGGGCCGCGCCCGGCGAGCGCGACCACCGTGGCCACGCCGAGCGCGATCGGCGAGCCGATGAGCGGCACGAACGCGGCGAAGAACTCCAGCAGCGTCAGTGGCAGGGCCAGCGGCACGCGCAGCGCCAGCAGCGCGATGCCGACGAGTACGGCGTTGGTGGCGGCCACGATGACGATGCCGCGGGTGTATCCGGCGAACGCGCGCCAGGCCACACGGCCCGCCCGGTCCCAAGCCGGCCGGGCGTCCCTGGGCACCAACTCGTCGCGCGCCCAGGCCCACAGTCGCTCTCCCGAGTGGATGAAGAACAGGGAGGAGAAGACCGCGAGCACGCCGCCGGTGGCGATCTCGACGGCGCGGCCGATGCCGCTCAGGGCGCTGCTGAGCAGGCCGGCCCGGTGCGCGGAGACATAGGAGACGATCTGCCGCTGCAGGTCGCTCAGGGAGTGGGGGCCCAGCCGGAACGGCGGCCGGCGCAGCCAGAGCTCGATCCGGTGCACACCGCTGCGGAACTCACCGGCCAGCTTCGTCGACTCGTCCGCGATGGCGTTGCCCACCAGGGCGAGCAGGGCGAGCAGCAGCACCGCGCTGCCCACGAGCGCGACGGCGACGGCGAGCGGCCGGGGCAGCCAGCGCGCCAGCAGATCCGTCGGCGGACGCAGCACCGAGGTGATGACCAGGGCGAGGAACAGGGCCACGGCGATGAGCTGGAAGCGGCCCAGCACGGTGAAGACGCCGTAGACCACGATGCCGACGAGGATGAGCCGCCAGGCGTGGGCGGCGGCGACCCGCAGCCAGCGCACGGAGCACTCGGCGGGCGGCGCCGGCGGGCCGCCGCGGCGGCGCGAGGGCAGCCGCACCGCGTGCGCGGTGAGGCCACCGCCCGCCCGGGGACCGCGGCCCCGCCTCGCCGCCGCCCGGCCCGCATCCGACACCACGCCGCACGCCTCTCTCGTCACCGACAGCCGGTCGTCTCCAGAGCACGGTAAGCACAAGCGGGGCGGGGACCGGGCTGCAACGCGCCCGGAGGTCACGCACGGGACCGGGAGGGACGTCAGGCGGCTGCCGCGAAGGCCGCCGCGGCGATCGCGATGTCGGCGCGCGCGTTGATGACCAGGCGGACGCCGTCGCGCTCCGCACGCGTCTGCAGCATTCGCCGCAGCGGAGCGCTGTGGGTGATCACCGACATCAGCACCCCGAGACGCACGCAGACACGGTGCGCCTGAAGGACCATGTCGATCGCCGCGGCGCCGACGTCGGGGTCCTCCACCGCGATCACCACGGGCAGGGGCTGATACCCACGGATCAGATCCTCGATCTCCTCCAGGAGCTCGGTTCGCCCGTCGCCCGTGTCGTTCTGCACGGTGACGACCAGCACACCCTGATCCAGCATGTGGGACAGCATCGGCCCGGCCTTTCCCGAGGGGACATCGCTCCAGTCGGAGTACCCCGTTCCGGATGCCTGATGTACCGCGGTGCGACGTGCCCGTCAGGCCCGGTGGACGACCTGCCCGCCGACCATGACGAGCTCGCACACCGTTCCGGGGATCTCCGCCGGCTCCACGCCGAGCACGTCACGGGAGAGGACGACCAGGTCGGCGAGCTTGCCCACCGACAGCGAACCGCGTTCGTGCTCCAGGAAGTTCGCGTACGCCGAACCCATGGTGTAGGCGTGGACGGCCGTCTCGATGTCCACGGTCTCCTCCGGCATCCACGCCTCGCCGCCGTCCAGCGGCCGCCGGGTCACCGCCGTGTACAGGCCCACCATCGGGTCCATCTCGGCGACGTTCCAGTCGCTGGAGAACGCCAGCGTCGCCCCCGCCCGGTGCAGGCTGCGCATGGGCCACGCCTTGTGCCAGCGCTCGGGGCCCACGTTGCGTGCCCAGTCCTGGCCGGGACCGGCGATCTCGGGGGCGCAGTGCCTGGGCTGCATGCACGCCACCACCCCCAGTTCGGCGAAGCGCGGCACGTCCGCCGGGTCGCAGCACTCCACGTGGACGACCTGGTGACGGGCGTCGCGGGGGCCGTTCACGGCACGGGCGCGGGCGACGGCGTCCAGGACGGTGCGGATGCCGCGGTCGCCGGTGGCGTGCACGAAGCACTGGAAGCCGCGTGCGTCGAGCCGGGTGAGCAGCTCACCGAACTCCTCAGGAGGGTAGAAGGTGTCACCGCGGTGCCGGCAGCCGGTGTACGGCTCCAGCAGGGCGGCGGTGCGCGGCTCGACCACGTCGTCGATGTAGAGCTTGAGCGGGCCCACCCGCATCCACGCGTCGTCGAACCGGCGCGCGGCCTCGGCGAACTCGTCCAGGTCGGCCTCAGTGGTGCCGCGGGGGTGGAACAGCGCGGCCACCAGCCGGGAGCGCAGCCGCCCTTCCTTGCGGGCCCGTACGAACAGCTCCAGGTCGTCCAGGGAGTTCTGCGGCTCGACGACGGTGGTGATGCCGAACCGTGCTGCGTCGTCCAGGCTGCGCAGCAGCCGCCCGTACTGCCGCTCGGCCGATGCCCAGGGGACACCGAGCGCGCGCAGCGCCCGATGGCCCTCGCGGGACAGACCGCGCACCGCGAAGTCCTTGACGAAGCCGGTGGGTTCACCGGTGGCCGGGTCCGTCTCCGGCACCCCGAACGGCAGCGCGCCGCACCCGGGGATGACGCCGAGCCGGGCCATCGCGGCGCTGTTGAGCCACATGGTGTGCACGTCGTAGCTCAGCACGAACGCGGGGGTGTCGCCGGTGAGTTCGTCCAGATCGCGTGCGCGGGGCATTCGGCCCTCGGGGAGGACGGAGTAGTCGAACCCCTCCGCCTCGATCCAGCCGGCGTCCGGGTGCCGCTCGCGCCAGGCCGCGATCCGGTCGGCGACCTCGGCGAGCGAGCGGGCCCCGGCCAGTTGCACGCACTCCTCGTCCGAGCCCAGCCGGACGTGGTTGTGCGCGTCGACGAAGCCGGGCAGCACCCGCCGTCCGCCCGCGTCGATCACTTCGGTCCCGGGGCCCGTCCAGAGCGCGGCGTCCGCGTCGGAGCCCAGCCATGCGATCCGGCCGTCGCGGACGGCGAGCGCCTCGGCGGCGGGCAGGTCCGGGTCGACGGTGTGGATGCGGGCGTTGCGCAGGACCAGGTGGGCGGGGGAGGGGGGAGTCACGATCGGTATCTCCAGTCGGTGCGGGTGGTGCTGAACGGCCCGGGCGGGGTGCGCCGCCCGGGCTCGGGGCCAGGCGGGATCAGTCGTCGGCGTCGGGAGCGGCCACCTGCCACCGGTCGTGCGGGTGACGGCGCAGGTAGAGGACGTGGTAGAGGGACGCCGCGACGACGACTGCGCCGGTGAGCGCGAGGTCGCGTCCGGCCTGCTGGTACAGGACGTATCCGACCGAGGCCAGCACGACGACGGGCGCCAGGGGCCACAGCGGCATCCGCCAGGCGGGGCGGCCGCGCAGCGGTGCCCGGCGGGCGGCCAGCGCGGCCAGGGCGAGCAGGACGTAGACGACGGCGAGGATGGCGCCGGTGGCCTCGTACAGCGTCGACAGATCGACGAAGGCGGCCAGTGCCGCCCCGGGCAGGCTGATGACCAGGGTGGCGACCCAGGGGGAGCCGAAGCGCGGGTGGAGGCGGGTCAGCGCCCGGTTGACCGGTGCGGGCCAGGCCCGGTCGCGGCCGGAGGCGTAGACGACCCGCGCGTTCTGCAGCACCATCACCAGGACCGCGTTGAGGATGGCCAGCGCGACACACAGGTCGATCACCGTGGCCGTGGTGTCGCCGGCCCAGCCGCGCACCAGGTCGGAGAAGGTGGCGGTGGACAGGGTCTCGGTCGACGCGGTGCCGAGGACCGCCGCGACCGCGGGTACGACGATGACGGCGGCACCGATGAACAGCGACCAGAAGACGGCCCGCGCCACGTTGCGGCGCGGCTGGTGGATCTCCTCCGCGAGGTAGGAGGCGGTGCCGAAGCCGTTGACCACGAACATCGCGGCGGCCAGCCCGGAGACGAGCAGACCGGCGGTGAACGTGGCCTGCCCGGCGGTGGCCGCGGACACCTCGGGGTGGACGAGCACCGACGGGGAACGCTCGGCGTGGGCCAGGCCGAGCACGGCCACCACCACGGCGGCCACCACCTCCAGCACCAGGAACGCCCCGGTCACCAGGGCGTTCGACTTCACGTCCAGTACGGCCGTGGCGATCGCCACCAGCATGACGGCGCAGCCGGCGACCTGCGGGTCCACCTGCACCAGGTCGGCCAGCTAGTCGGCCGTCCCGAGCGCGATCACCGGGGGGATGACGACGAGCATCGCGATGGTCATCGCGAAGGTCACCCAGCCCAGGAAGCGACCGAGCAGCGCGTCGACCATGGCGTACTCACCGCCGGACGACGGTGTCAGCGTGCCCAGTTCGGCGTAGCACGCGCCCACCGCGACCGAGATGACGATGCCCACCACGATGGTCAGCGGAGCGCCGGTGCCCTGACCGGCGAACAGCTCGGGGACGAGGATGAACAGCGACGAGGCGGGGGTGATGCAGGACAGCGTGAGCAGGACCGCGCCCACGGGGCCGAGCACCCGGGCGAGCGCGGTGGGTGCCGGGATGCCGCCGGCCGCGGCGGGCGCGGGGGTCGAGGACGCGGGCGTCGGAGGGGAGGCGCCGTGCGGTGTGTCGGCAGGAGTGTGCGTCATGGAGGTGCATCCCCGGGGATCGGGCGGCTGGCCGCGAGCGGATGACTTGAACGGGGTTCAAGGAAGTTTGAACGTCATACAAGATGTGGAAGGCGGTCCGGCTCTGTCAATAGGCGGACGCGGAACCCATGAAAACTTGACCGGCGTTCAAGGTCTGTAGGAGTGCGCCGCTAGACTGGTCGCCGTGACGGCACAGGTGGCACGACGAAGGCGCGGCGGGGCGATCGCCCGTGAGCGCATGCTCGACGAGGCGATGCGAGCCATCGCCGAGCACGGCCTGGCCGAGCTCACCATGTCCGGGCTCGCGGAGCGCCTGGGTACGTCTGGCGGGCACATCCTGTACTACTTCGGCACCAAGGACCGTCTGCTCCTCGAAGCGCTGCGCTGGAGCGAGGACCGGCTCACCGAGGAGCGGCGGGCCCTGCTGTCGCGGCGCACCACCGTCAACCGCCGCCTCGACGCCTTCCTGGAGCTCTACCTGCCCGAGGGGCCACGGGACTCCCGCTGGATGCTGTGGGTCGAGCTGTGGGCCCGCGCCGCGGGCAACGGCGAACTGACCAAGGCGCAGGAGGAGTTCGACCAGGCCTGGCAGGAGGACCTGGAACGGCTGCTGGTGCGGGGGGGTTGCGCCAGGGGGCGCTTCGCTCTGCCGGAGGACGAGGTCCCGGCCGTCGCCGACGAACTGCTCGCCCTTCTCGACGGGCTCAGCACCCGGGTCGTCCTCGGCCTGCGCGGCACCACCCGGGAGGGAGCCGTCCACACCGCGCGCCGCGCCGCCCGCAACGCCGTTCGCCCCGTCGAATGACCCGGGCGGGCCCCGTCAGGCATCGCGGCGGTGGTCAGTTCGGCGCGTGTCCCCATGCGGTCAGCATGCCGGGCGGCAGCCCCGTGAACACGGGGGAGTCGAGGCAGCGCACCGCCTCGTCCACGCCGGCGTCGTCGATCAGCCCGGTCGAAACCATCGCCTCCCGAGCCCGCTGCCAGGTGTCGGCCCAGAAGCGGTTGACGGCACTGCCGGGCACCAGTGGCGGCACGTGCATCTCGGCGGCGACGGACCGCAGTCCGGCCTCCTGCAGCAGATGGGGGCAGCGCGGAACCCACGTCACGTCCGTGCCGATCGTGTCCCGCAGCCCCTGCCACATGGCGCGCAGCGCGTCCGTCAGCGGGCTGCGGGGTGCGTGCTCGGTCGTCAGGTCGACCGCGTCGCTGACGACCAGGATCCCGCCCGGCGCGAGCAGACCGGCCAGCCGCCGCAGCACCCGCTCCCGGCCGGGCAGGTGCATGAGCACGAACCGCGCGTGCACCAGGTCGAAGCGCCCCGGCGCGAAGTCGTCCGAGGTGACGTCCGCCTGACAGGGCGTCAGCCCCGGCATCGGGTCCGCCAGGAGGAACCGGACGTCGCGGTCGGCCGCCACCACCTCCGACACGCCGGTCTCCCGCAGCAGCCTGCGCGCCACGCTGCCCGTGCCGGCTCCCACGTCCAGACAGCGCCACCCGGGGCCGACGCCCAGCTCCCGCAACCGGTGCAGGGTGACATCGTCGTAGGCGAGGGCGCCCAGGTCGATCCGGGCGCCCTCGCCCGCGCGGTCCGGCGGGAAGACCTGCTCGCCGTAGCGCGACGTCCGCTGATCCATACGCCGATTGTCGCGCCGTGCCCCGGTCACCGCACGGCGTCCCTCGAAGCCCTGGTCAGCAGGTGCGGCCGACGTAGTGGGCGCCCTGGATCCCGGACGCGGAGCCCAGCCAGGTCCGGCCCGGGGCCACGCAGCGCTCGTAGTCGTCGGCCCAGGCCGCCTCGACCTTGATCACCACGCGGGAGCCGTCGGAGGTGCAGTGGTTGTAGTAGGCGTCGGCGCTGGTCTCGTAGAAGCCGCACGGGTCGGCGGCCGCCGGCGTCGCGGTGGCGGTGGTGGCGCCCAGGGACGACAGGGCCAGGACGACGGAACCGAGGGTGCTGGTCAGCAGACGGCGGACGGACACGGTGAACTCCTCACGAGGGAAAGGGAAAAGGTGGCCGGGCCGATGGCGGCGGTGCCGGCCCGGCACGCGTTTCATGATCACGGGGGCGGTGGCCCGGCGGCGCCACGGCCTGCGGGCGTCACCCGGGGAATCGTTTGCTCGCTACGCCGAACGGGTCATGCGTCCGGCCGCGTGTTCCCCGGGCCGCCCGGCCGCCCGTCCCGTACAGTCGCTGCGACGGACACCCACCCGGAAGGAACGGTCATGCCCGACCCCCACGGCCGGGACACGGCAGCGGACATCGCCGCGCGGTACGGCCTCGAACCCCTGCCGGTGGAGGGCGGGTTGTTCCGGCGCACCTGGGCTGGACCGCCGGACGCCGAGGGACGGCCGGCCGGATCGGCGATCATCGCGCTCCTCACCTCGGCCGAGGGCGACGCCTCCGCCCTGCACCGCCTCCCCACCGACGAGGTGTGGCACTTCTACCGCGGCGATCCGCTCGAACTGCTGCTGCTCGCCCCCGACGGCACGGACCGGTTGGTCCACCTCGGCGGAGACGGCCCCGACGCGCTGGTGCAGACCGTGGTGCCGGCGGGCACCTGGATGGGGGCACGCGTGGTCCCCGGCGGCGCCTGGTCGTTGTTCGGTACGACCATGGCGCCCGGCTTCCTGCCCCGCGACTACGACGGTGCGGACGACGAGACCGTGGCGGCACTGCGCGCCCGCCACCCGCGCCACGCGGCCCGCATCCAAGCCCTGTACCGCCCGCACGCCCCCACCCGCATGACGGAAAGGCCGCTGTGATGGGTGACCCGCGACTGCCCGATCTGACCGGCCGCACGGTGCTGGTCACCGGCGCGAGCGGCGGCGTCGGCGGCGGGATCTGCCGGCAGTTCGCGCGGGCCGGTGCGGCCGTCGTGGCCCACTACCACCGCGGCGCCGACCGGGCCCGCGCCCTGGTCGACACGATCACGGACGCGGGAGGCCGGGCCTGTGCGCTGCCCGCCGACCTGACCGTGGAGCAGGACTGCAACCGCCTGGTGCAGGAGGCCGACGACTGGGCCGACGGCCGGCTGCACGCCCTGGTCAACAACGCCGGCGTCCAGCCCGTCACCCCCCTCGCCGATCTGACGGCCGCCGACTGGAGAGGGATGCACGAGGCCACGACGACCAGCGCGTTCCACTGCACCCAGGCCGCCGCACGCGTCATGCGGCAGGGCGGCTCAGGGTCGATCACCCACATCGCCTCCATCGAGGGCAGTCAGCCCGCACCCGGACACGCCCACTACAGCGCCGCCAAGGCCGCCCTGATCATGTTCGCCCGCTCCGCCGCCCTGGAGTACGGCGCGCACGGCATCCGCGTCAACTCCGTGTCCCCCGGCCTGATCGACCGCCCCGGCCTCGCCGGCGACTGGCCCGACGGCGTACGCCGATGGACCGCCGCCGCTCCGCTGCGCCGCCTGGGCCGCCCCGAGGACGTCGGCGACGCGTGCGTCTTCCTCGCCTCCGACGCGGCCGCCTGGATCACCGGCACGAACCTCGTGGTCGACGGAGGGGTCAGCGCACACCCCACGTGGTGACCCGCCCGCTCACGGGATCTCCTGCTCCGCCCAGATGATCTTCCCGTGGGAGGTGTACCGGGCTCCCCAGCGGTGGGCGAGCTGGGCCACCAGGAACAGGCCCCGGCCGCCCTCGTCCGTGCTGCGGGCATGGCGCAGCCGGGGAGCGGTGCTGCTGCCGTCGGTGACCTCGCAGGTCAGGCGCGTGTCGCGGAGCAGGCGCAGACGAATGGGCGTCTCGGCGTGGCGGATCGCGTTGGTGACGAGCTCGCTGACGATCAGCTCCGTCGCCATCGCCAGCTCCGGGAAACCCCACTCCTCGACCTGGCGGGTGGCGCGGGCCCGGGCCACACCGACGGCGGCCGGCTCCGCGGGCACCTCCCAGGAGACGACATGACCGGACGGCAACGCGCGCGTACGGGCCAGCAGCAGGGCGATGTCGTCGGACTGCGGCCCGGAGACGAGCTGCCGGACGGCGGTCCGGCACAGCGTGCCGAGGTCGGAACCGGGCGGGGCCAGGACCTCGCCCAGCCGGGCCATGCCCCGTTCCATGTCCCGGTCGGCTCCCACGATCAGGCCGTCGGTGTAGAGGCCGATCACGCTGTCCGGGGCCAGTTCGATCTCGCCGGTCTCGAAGCCGATCCCGCCCAGGCCCAGCGGTGGTCCGGCCGGAGGCGAGGGGAAGTGGACGTGTCCGTCCGGCGCGACGACGACCGGCGGCGGATGACCGGCCCGGGCCATCGTGCACCGCCGGGAGACCGGGTCGTACACGGCGTACAGGCAGGTCGCGCCGAGGAAGGCGGTCGCGCCGTGGTTCTGCCCCACGGCCGACTCCTCCTCGCTCAGCCGCAGCACGAGGTCGTCGAGGTGGGCCAGCAGTTCGTCGGGCGCCATCTCCATGTCGGCGAGGGTCTGCACCGCGGTGCGCAGCCGGCCCATCGCGGCCGCCGCCGTGATGCCATGGCCGACGACGTCGCCGACGACCAGGCCCACCCGGCTGCCGGAGAGCGGGATCACGTCGAACCAGTCGCCGCCGACACCGCCCGCCGGGTCGGCGGGCAGGTAGTGCGAGGCCACCTCCAGGGCGGTGCCGCCGCTGAGGGCCTGGGGCAGCAGACTGCGCTGCAGGGTGACGGCCGCCGTGTGCTCCCGGGTGTAGCGGCGGGCGTTGTCCACGCACAGCGCCGCCCGTGCCACCAGTTCTTTCGCCACCAGGACGTCGTCGGGCCCGAACGAGGACGGGTTGAGCGAACGGACGAAGGTGGCCAGGCCCAGCGCGGTGTTCCGGGCCCGCATCGGCACACAGATGAGGGAGTGCAGCCCGGCCCCCCGGATGCCCGTGACGCCGGCGGACCGTGCGGCGACCTCGTCCCCGCCGGCCGGGTCCAGCACCGGGACGAGGAGCGGCTCGCCCCTGATGAGCGTGCTCATGTCGTACGACGGGGGCAGGAAGTCCACCCGGTCCCCGACGCGGGCCACGGCCTCCGGGCAGCCGTTGCGCACCGAGCTCAGCCCGGCGCGACGCATCGCCACGCGGGCCGACGCCGGTCCGGCGTCGGACAGCCACGCCCCGGAGCCCGCGGTGCTCAGGACGGGTTCCAGCAGGTCGACGACGACGAGGTCCGCGAAGCGCGGCACGGCGAAGTCGGCGAGCTCCTGGGCCGTGCGCAGCACGTCCAGCGTCGTGCCGATGCTGGCGCCGGCCTCGTTGACCAGCGACAGCAGTCGGCGGGCGTTCCACCGCTCGGTGACGTCCAGCACCATGTAGCAGACGCCGGTGACGGAGTCGTCCGCGTCCACCAGCGGGAAGAACGAGGTGGAGTAGGCGTGCTGGCGGTGGGGATCGGACCAGCTCCAGCCCACGTACTCGTAGTCGCTGACCGGGACCCCGGTCTCCAGGACCTTGCGCATCAGCCCTTCGAGGGCGTCCGTCTGCAGCCCGGGCAGCAGCTCGCTCAGCCGACGCCCCAGCCGCTGTTCCCTGGGCACACCGCCGAGCCGTTCCAGGGTGTCGTTCAGCCAGACATAGCGCAGCCCCCGGTCCAGCACCGCCATACCGACCGGAGAACGGGTCAGAAAGCCGTCGAGGACCGACTCGCCGACCGACCACCGCTGCTCCTGCCCGCGTACCGAGAGCAGGAAGCACTCGTCGTGCGCGAGGCGGAAGGAGGCGGACACCCTGAGATCGACGTCGACGCGGTGGCCGTCGCGGTGCCGCACCGGAACGAGACCGCTCCACCCCATGCCGGACCGGCACCGCTCGGCGACCCGGGCGACCCGCACCGAGTCCCCGGGCACCGCCGACAGGCGCGCGGCGGACCGGCCCACGACCTCGGGCGCCGGGTAGCCGAGAAGGTCCTCGGCGGCCCGGGTCCAGCCGAGCACGACACCGCGGCCGGACACCACGGCGACCGCGTCGGTGGACGCGTCGAAGAGATCCCGCGCCTGTGCGGGCGCCGGGGGACCGGAGCCGTTTCGATCAGCGTTCATGGGCCACGTCCTTTACACGACCATCGTCCTGCGAGTCCGCCCGATGCGCACGGCCCGCACCGGCGCTCTCGCCCTCCGGGAGGTCCGGAGGGAGCATGGAAGGGGCCGGTGACAGGAGGACAGGGATGACAGCCGAATCCTTCGCTTCCGACGATGATCCGTACGACGCCTCATCGGAGTCGTCCGACGACGACCCGTACGGCACCGCGTCGACGTCGTCCGACGACGACCCGTACGAGACCGCCTCGCCGCCGTCCGCCCGCGATCCGTACGCCACCTCGTACGACGGTGATCCGTACGGCGTCGAGACGCGCCGGCAGACCAGCCTGCTGGACGTGCTCAGCGTGGCCGCCCTGGTGCTGGACGTCGAGGGCCGCATCGTGTTCTGGACCCCGCAGGCCGAGGAGCTCTTCGGGTACTCCGCGGAGGAGGCGCTGGGCCGGCCCGCGGCCCGGCTGATCATCCATCCCGAGCACCTCCAGGCGGTCCTCAAGCTGTTCGCGGAGGTCCTGGAGACGGGCCGCAGCTGGGCCGGGGCGTTCCCGATCCGGCACAAGGACGGCAGCACGCGGGTGATGGAGTTCCGCAACATGCGCCTCCTGGACGACCTCGGGGACGTCTACGCCCTGGGCCTGGCCGCCGACCACAGCCTGCTGCAGCGCGTCGAGACCGATCTGGCCCTGTGCGAGCGGCTGATCAACCAGTCCCCGATCGGCCTGGCCCTGCTGGACCCCGAGTTGCGGTACCTCCTGGTCAACCCGGCACTGGAGCGGATCGACGGCATCCCCGCCACGGACCACATCGGCCGGCACCTGCGCGAGACCCTGCCCTTCCCCGACGTGGACACCGTCGAGTCCGCGCTGCGTCAGGTGCTCACCACCGGCACCCCGCTGCTCGACCAGTACCACGTGGGCCGGGCCCTGTCCGACCCCGAACACGAACGTGCCTGGTCCCTGTCCTTCTACCGGCTGGAGGACCCCGGCGGGCGCGTGCTCGGGGCGGCCACCTCGGTCGTCGACGTCACCGAGCGGCACCGGGCGGCGGCCGAGGCGGACCGGGCCCGGCGCCGGCTGGCGCTGATCGCCGACGCCTCCACCCGCGTCGGCACCACGCTGGAGGTGGAGCAGACCGCCGCCGAGCTGGCCGACATCGCCACCTCCGCACTCGCGGACGTGGCCGCCGTGGACGTACTGGACGCCGCGCTGGCCTGCCGCCGGGTGCGGGAGCCGGACAACGGCCCGGAGATCTTCCGCGCCCTGGCCCTCAAGGCGGCCCACCCCACCGTGGCGCTGGGCGCCGCCGACACCCCCGGCGACCTCGCCTCGTACGAAGGCGACCGGCTGGTCACGCTGTGCGTCCACACCGGCCGGCCGATCCTGGTGCGGCACGTCGGCGAACGCGATCTGCCGCGGATCGCGCGTGACGACGAAGCCGCCGCCCTGCTCGCGCGCGCCGGCGTCCACTCCTATCTCGCCGTGCCGCTCATCGCGCACGGCGAGGTGCTGGGCGCCCTCGACCTCAAGCGCACCCGCAACCCGGTCCCCTTCGACGACGACGACGTCATCCTGGCCGGTGAGCTGGCCAGCCGGGCCGCCATCGCCATCGACAACGCCCGCTGGTTCCAGAGCGTGCGCAACACCGCCCTGACCCTCCAGCGCAGTCTGCTGCCCGACCATCCGCCGCACCACACCGGTCTGGAGCTCGCCTCCCGCTACCAGCCCGCGCAGGCCACCAGCGAGGTGGGCGGCGACTGGTACGACGTCATCCGGCTGAACGGCGACAAGACCGCCCTGGTCGTCGGTGACGTGATGGGCAACGGGATCGACGCCGCCGCGACCATGGGCCGGCTGCGCACCGCGACCTGCGCGTACGCGGACCTGGACCTGGACCCGGGCGAGGTGCTGCGGCATCTGGACAAGATCACCTGCGATCTTGAGCACTACATCGTCACCTGTCTCTACATCGTGTTCGATCCGGTGACGCGACAGTGCTGCATCGCCAACGCGGGGCACATGCCGCCCGCGCTCGCGCACCCGGGCAGGGCCCCGGCACTGCTCGAACTGCCCTCCGGGGCGCCGCTCGGAGTCGGCGGCATCCGGTTCGAGACGACCATGGTGGACATGGTCCCGGGCGACGTGCTGGTGCTCTACACCGACGGCCTGGTCGAGACCCGGCAGCACCCGATCGACGACCGGCTCAACGCCCTGCTCGGCTTCCTCGACGAACCCGAGCGGCCCCTGGAGGAGACCTGCGACCTGCTGCTGTACGGCCTGCGGACCGCCGACGACCACGACGACGTCGCGCTGCTCGTCGCCCGGGCCCTGTAGATCAGGCCCGGCAGTCTCGTGAGCCGGCCGCCCGGGCCCGGCATCTTGGCTCAGATTCCGTCCGTCAGCTGCTCGTCGAGCAGCAGCGGCAGTTTGCGCATGTCGTGGAAGACGGTGGTGCCGGGACCCTCCAGCCGTGCGGCCGGAGTGAGCCCGCCGGCGTAGCCGAACGCGCGCATGCCGGCGGCCCTGGCGGCCTCGATGCCGGGCCGGCTGTCCTCGACCACGACACAGGCGGCCGGGTCGGTGCCCATCTGCCGCGCGGCATGCAGGAACAGATCGGGGGCCGGCTTGCCGCGGGCGACCTCGGTGGCACTGTAGATGCGGCCCGCGAAACGGTCGTAGAGGCCGGTGCGCCCGAGGGTGTGGCGCATCTTGTCGTGGGAGCCGCTGGAGGCCACACAGGTCGGCAGGGTGATCGCGTCCAGCGCCTCGGGAAGTCCCTCGACGGCGGTGAGTTCACGGTCCACGGCCTCGCGATGGAGCTGCTCGAACCGCTCCGACCAGACGGCGGCGGTCCGCTCGCCGAGCCGTGCGGCGACCTGCTCGCGGATGGCGGCGTGCGAGCGGCCGATGAACCGGTCGACGACCTGATCCTCCGTGAGCGGCCAGCCCAGTTCCGCGCCGAGGGCGACCTGGACACGAGCGGCGATGCGTTCGCTGTCGACGAGGACGCCGTCGCAGTCGAAGATGACGAGTTCGATGGGCTTGATCATCTCGGCAGCATAGGGGGCTGCCTGCCCCGGGAGTTCGCCGTCGTCCCGGAAGGCCGCGTGCGCTGAGGGGAAAGCGGCTGTGCACGCGGCGGCAAGCTGCCTCTCCCGGCGCTTCTAGCGTGGTCGGCGGCGTACCGAACCACCGAGCCAGGAGAAGACATGCCCGATGCCGTAGAGCCCGTACCGCCCGTACTGGAGCCCGCGGCCGCCGCGTTCGCCGAGGCGACCGCCAACCCGCCCTATCTGTTCGACCTGCCCCCCGCCGAAGGCCGCAAGACCGTCGACGAGGTGCAGTCCGGCGAGATCGCCAAGCCCGCGATCGACGAGGAATGGGTCACCGTGCCGGGCGGCCCCACCGGCAGCGTCCGGGCGCGGATCGTCAGGCCCGCCGGTGCCACCGGCACCCTGCCGGTGATCCTCTACATCCACGGCGCCGGCTGGGTGTTCGGCAACGCCCACACCCACGACCGGCTGGTGCGCGAACTCGCCGTCGGCGCGGAGGCCGCCGTGGTCTTCCCCGAGTACGACCTGTCACCCGAGGCCCGCTACCCGGTCGCCATCGAGCAGAACCACACCGTCGCCCGCTGGATCGTCGACGAGGGCGCCGCCCGGGGACTGGACGGTACGCGCCTGGCGGTCGCCGGGGACTCCGTGGGCGGCAACATGACGGCCGCGCTGACCCTGATGGCCAAGCAGCGCGGCGGCCTGCCGCTGGTGCAGCAGGTCCTTTTCTACCCGGTGACCGACGCGAACTTCGACACCCCGTCCTACCACCAGTTCGCCGAGGGCTACTTCCTGCGCCGCGACGGCATGCAGTGGTTCTGGGACCAGTACACGACCGACGAGGCCGAGCGCGCCCAGATCACCGCCTCCCCGCTGCGCGCCACCACCGAGCAGCTGACCGGCCTGCCGCCGGCGCTGGTCATCACCGGTGAGGCGGACGTGCTGCGCGACGAGGGCGAGGCCTACGCGAACAAGCTCCGCGCGGCCGGGGTCCCCGTCACCGCCGTGCGCTTCCAGGGCATCATCCACGACTTCGTGATGCTCGACGCGCTGCGCCAGACCCACGCCGCCGAGGCCGCGATCTCGATGGCCGTCCGCACCCTGCACACCGCCCTGCACGGCGCCTGAACACCGGAGGAACCACGTCCATGACCACCCCGACCGTCCTCCTCGTCCACGGCGCGTTCGCCGACGCCGGCAGCTGGACCGGCGTCGTCTCGCATCTGCAGAGCCACGGCATCCCGGTCATCGCCCCGCCCAATCCGCTGCGCGGCCTGGCCGCGGACGCCGCCTACATCGCCTCGGTCGCCGCCCAGATCGAGGGCCCCGTGGTGCTCGTCGGGCACTCCTACGGCGGCGCTCTCATCACCGTCGCCGGCACCACCGAGAACGTCGTCGGCCTCGTCTACGTCGCCGCCTATGTCCTGGAGGAGGGCGAGAGCCTCGGCGAACTCCAGGGCCGGTTCCCGGCGTCCCCGCTGGTGAGCAGCCTCAAGGAGTGGACGTACCCGGTGCCGGGCGGCGCCTCTGCCGTCGAGGTCACCATCGCCGAGGACGCCTTCCCGGCCATCTTCGCCGCCGACGTGCCGGCCGAGACCACCAAGGCGCTCGCGGCGGCCCAACGGCCGCTCGCCGCCGCGGCGTTCGAGGAGCGGGCCGCCGCGGCCGCGTGGAGGACCAAGCCGTCCTGGGCCCTGGTCGCCGCCGCCGACCAGGCGATCAACCCGGAGGTGGAGCGCTTCGGCGCCAAGCGCGCCGGGGCGACGATCGTCGAGGTGGAGGGCGCCTCGCACGCGGTGGCCGTCTCGCGGCCGGAGGAGGTCGCCCAGCTGATCCGTGAGGCGGTCCGCGCCACGAGCTGACGGCGGGGCGTCAGGGCAGGATCGAGTCGACGTACCCGCCGTCCACCCGCAGGGCTCCTCCGGTGGTGGCCGAGGCCTGGTCCGAGCTGAGGTAGACCACCATGTTGGCGATCTCCTCCGGCTCGATCAGCCGCTGCAGCAGCGACTGCGGCCGGTGCTGCCGCATGAAGGCGCGCTGGGCCTCGTCCCAGGGCAGGTCCCGGTCGACGAGTTCGTAGACGAAGTCCTCCACACCGCCGGTGTGGGTGGGCCCGGCGATGACGCAGTTCACGGTCACCCCGGTGCCCGCCGCCTGCTTGGCGAACCCCCGGCCGACGGCGAGCAGCGCGGTCTTGGTCATGCCGTAGTGGATCATCTCCGCCGGGACGACCACGGCCGAGTCGCTGGCGATGTACTGGACGCGGCCCCAGCCGCGCCGCGTCATCTGCGGCAGGTAGAGCCGGGTCAGCCGTACGGCGGCGAGGACGTTCACCTCGAAGTAGCGCCGCCACTCCTCGTCGGTGATCTCCAGCGGGTCGGCCGCGCCGAAGATGCCCAGGTTGTTGATGAGGACGTCCACGTGGGGGAGTGCTTCGGCCAGCCGGGCCGCGCCCGCCTCGTCCGACACGTCGGCGGCGACGGGGACCACGTCGGCGCCGGGCACCTCCTCGGTCAGCCGGGCCGCGGCCTCGGCCACGCGCTCCTCGGTGCGGCCGTTGAGCGCCACCCGGGCGCCGGCCCGGGCGAGGCCGGCGGCGATGGCCGCGCCGATGCCCTGCGTCGAGCCGGTGACCAGAGCGGTGCGTCCCGTCAGATCGATGCGCATGCCGACGATTCCCTTCGGTCGCCTCTGCTTGCACACGCATGCTAGGCGCGCGTGCGGGAAACGCGCGTGCGCAATGCCGCGGCGCCGGGCCGATGGCGGGTCAGCGGGCGGCGGCCGGGCGTACCGGGTGCTTGCTCAGGACGGAGACCCGGTTGAAGGCGTTGATGGTGATCGCCACCCAGATCACGGCGGAGATCTCGTCGTCCGACAGGACGGAGCGGGCGAGGGTGTAGGCGGTGCTCTGCGCCTGCGCGTCCGCCGGGTGGGTGGTGGCCTCCGCGAGGGCCAGCGCCGCGCGTTCCCGGGGGGTGAACAGTTCGGTGTCGCGCCAGGCGGGCAGCACGCCCAGGCGCTGCGTCGTCTCCCCGGCGCGCAGGGCGGCCCGGGTGTGCAGGTCGAGGCAGAAGGCGCAGGCGTTGAGCTGCGAGACACGGATGTTGACCAGTTCGACGAGGATGCGGTCGAGGCCCGCCTGCGCGGCGACCGCGCGGACCGCCTCGGCCGTCGCCGTCAGCGCGCGATAGGCGTCGGGGCTCTGCTTGTCGACGTACACCCGCCCGCCGGTGGCCACCGTTGTCACCGTCTCCGCCACGTGATCTCCTTCATCGCGCGATCCATCGAGGTACGTCCTATCATCATCCCGTGAATGTTGAAAATCGAACTTTCCTTGCGGGGGAGGGAGCAGACCAGTGAGCGCTACGGAAGCGACGGCGGCCGGCATCGAGGTCCTCACACCGCGCGACGTGCCCCTGGGCGGCCCCCGCGCCATGCGGGTGCGGCGCACACTGCCGCAGCGGTCCCGCACGCTGATCGGCGCCTGGTGCTTCGCCGACCACTACGGGCCCGACGACGTCGCGGCGAGCGGCGGCATGGACGTCGCCCCGCACCCGCACATCGGCCTGCAGACCGTCAGCTGGCTCTTCAGCGGCGAGATCGAACACCGCGACAGCCTCGGCGTGCACGCCTTCGTCCGGCCCGGCGAGCTCAACCTCATGACGAGCGGTCACGGCATCTGCCACTCCGAGGTGTCCACCCCCGCGACCACCGTCCTGCACGGCGTGCAGCTGTGGGTCGCCCTGCCCCAAGAGCACCGCGACACGGCACGGGACTTCCAGCACCACGCCCCCGCCGCGGTACCGCTCGACGGCGGCGAGGCCCGCGTCTTCCTCGGCACCCTCGCCGGGGACACCTCCCCGGTACGCACCTTCACCCCCCTGCTCGGCGCGGAGCTGCGCGTGGACCCGGGCGCCACCGTCACGCTCGATGTCGCCGCCGACTTCGAACACGGCGTCCTCGTCGACACCGGCGACGTCCTCCTCGACGGAACCGCCTTGAAGCCCGCCGAACTCGGCTACACGTCCCCGGGCCGCACCACCCTCACCCTGACCAACCAGGCACCCGAGCCGGCCCGGCTGATCCTCCTGGGCGGCCCGCCGTTCCAGGAGGAGATCATCATGTGGTGGAACTTCATCGGACGGTCGACGGAGGAGATCGCACAGGCACGCCGCGACTGGACCGAAGGCCGACGGTTCGGCGAGGTGACGGGATACGACGGCGATCCGCTGCCGGCCCCGGAGCTGCCGACGGTGCCGCTGAAGCCTCGGGGAAACCGGCGCTGAAGCGCGGGGCACGGGGAGACTCGGGGCGTTCGGGCTCGGCAGGTCGGCGGATGCCCGGCAGGGCCCGGTCGGCCGGTCACTGGGGCCGGTCGGCCCAAGTCAGGGTCCGGTGCACCGCACAAGCTGAAGGTGAGGGGCGCGAACCCGTGCCTGCGAGACTTCAGTAAGGATCACCATGAAGGGCTACGTCTTCCATGGTCCCGGCCGGTCCTCCTGGGAGGACGTTCCCGATCCGGCCGTGAAGGAGCCGACCGACGCGATCGTGCGGGTCGATGCCGTCACCATCTGCGGCACCGACCTGCACATCCTCAAGGGCGACGTCCCGGAGGTCCAGCCCGGCACCGTGCTCGGGCACGAAGCGGTGGGCGAGGTCGTGGAGACCGGCGCCGACGTCCGCACGGTCCGGCCGGGCGACCGGGTGCTGATCTCCTGCATCACCGCCTGCGGCCGCTGCGCCTACTGCCGCAAGGCGATGTACGGCCAGTGCCGGGGCGGCGGGGGCTGGATCCTCGGCCACCTGGTCGACGGAACCCAGGCCGAGTACGTGCGCGTGCCGTACGCCGACCTGTCGGTGCACCCACTGCCCGCCTCACTCGCCGACCAGGACGCCGTGCTCCTCGCGGACATCTTCCCGACCGCCTACGAAGTCGGCGTCCTCAACAGCCGGGTGCGGCCCGGTGACACCGTCGCGGTCGTCGGCGCGGGGCCGGTCGGGCTGGCCGCCATCGCCACCGCCCGGCTCTTCAGCCCCGAGCGGATCCTCGCCGTCGACCCGGCCGCCTCCCGGCTCCAGGCCGCGCGCCGGCTCGGCGCCGACGCCGTGGCGGATCCGGCCGAGTCCCCCGAGCAACTGGTGGCGGACCTCACCGACGGGCTGGGCGCCGACGTGGCCATCGAGGCCGTCGGACTGCCCGAGACCTTCGAGCTGTGCACCCGCATGGTGCGTCCTGGCGGGCACGTCGCCAATGTCGGCGTCCACGGCAAGCCGGCCATGTTCCATCTGGAAGACCTGTGGATCATGGACGTCACCGTCACCACGGGACTCGTCGACACCCACTCCCTGCCCAGGCTGCTGCGCATGGCGGCCGCCGGCCGGCTGCCGACGTCCGCGCTGGTCACCCACACCTTCCCGGTGGACCACATGGAACAGGCCTACGACGTCTTCGCCCGGGCCGCCGACACCGGCGCCCTCAAGGTGGTGCTCGGCGGGCCCCCGCACAACGAACTGGCTCGCCCCGGCGGCCCGACCAGGAGGAAGTGACGGTCATGGACAGGCAGGTCGTGGACAGGCAGGTCGCGCCCGCCCCGGTGCGGGAGGCTCCGCTGGGAGACCTGGGCCGTCGTATCGCGCAGCGCCGTACGCGGCTCGGGCTCGCCCGAGAGGAGGTGGCGGCCCGCGCCGGCATGTCCGCCGCTTATGTGCGTCACCTGGAGGAGCACCCCGCAGCCGCGCCCGGCCCCAGCGCCCTCCTGCGGCTGGCCGGTGCTCTGGAGACCACCGTCACGGAGCTGGCCGGCGGCACCGCCGAGCTGCCGGAGGGACTGGGGAAGGCTTCCCGCACGGCGGAGCTCGTCCAGCTCGGAGCCGAGGAGTGCCGCACCCTGCTCGGCACCCATGGAGTGGGGCGGCTCGCGGTTCTCACGACCGACGGGCTCGTGATCGTCCCCGTCAACTACAGCGTCGTCGACGGCGCCATCGTCTTCCGGACCGACCCGCGCGCCACGCCGGGCCGCGCCGCCGGCCGCCGGGTGGCCTTCGAAGTGGACCGCATCGACGAGGCGTTCAGCTCCGGTTGGAGCGTGCTCGTGCAGGGCAGGGCACGGACCGTGACGGACCCCGACGAGGCCCGCAGGCTCACCGAGCGGGTCTACAGCAAGCCCTGGGCCGGAGGCAGGCGCACGCTGTGGATGCGGATCGACCCCGTCGGCATGACCGGCCGCAGAATCGCGGTCTGAGGCCCGGGGCGGCCCGTCCGGCCAGTGAAGCTCACGTCGTCGTTCCGCACCGGTGACGGGCCTGGCGGCCCGGGCCCGGCGGGGTGACGCTGGAAGACGAGGAGCGCCGCGCCGGTACGGCCTCGGGGAGCGGTGGAAGAGCCCCGCAGCGAAAGGCGGAACGCGATGAGCACGCCGACGAAGTACGTGTACGCCTTCGCCGAGGGCAGCCGGGACATGGCCGCCCTGCTCGGCGGCAAGGGAGCGGGGCTGGCCGAGATGACCCGGCTGGGCCTGCCCGTGCCGCCCGGGTTCACGGTCACGACCGAGGCCTGCACGGTCTACCTCACGACCGGGGAGGAGCCGCCCGAGCTGGGTGTCGAGGCCGGCCGGGCCCTGGCCGACCTGGAGCGTGCCATGGGCCGTGCCCTCGGCGCCCCCGACGATCCGCTGCTGGTCTCGGTGCGCTCCGGGGCCCGCTTCTCGATGCCGGGGATGATGGAGACGATCCTCGACATCGGCCTGAACGACCAGTCCGTCGGCGGGCTCGCCAAGGCGTCGGGCGACGAGCGGTTCGCCTGGGACTCCTACCGGCGGCTCGTGCAGATGTTCGGCCACACGGTGATGGGCGTCGACGACGCCCTGTTCGAGCAGGCGCTCACCGCACGCAAGGCCCACCGGGGGCTGGCCGGCGACCACGAGCTCGACACCGGTGAACTGGTGCTGCTCACCGAGGAGTTCAAGCGGATCATCCGCCGGGAGACCGGCGAGGACTTCCCGACGGACCCCGCCGAGCAGCTCACCCGCGCGATCCGCGCCGTCTTCGACTCCTGGAACGTCGAACGCGCCCGCGTCTACCGGCGCCGCGAACACATCCCCGACGACCTCGGCACCGCCGTCAACGTCCAGGCGATGGTCTTCGGCAACCTGGGCCACGACTCCGGCACCGGCGTGGCCTTCACCCGCGACCCGGCCACCGGTGACAGGGGCGTGTACGGGGACTACCTGCCCGACGCCCAGGGCGAGGACGTCGTCGCGGGTGTGCGCAACGCCCTGCCGCTGACCGATCTGGAGCAGCTCGACCCACGCGCCTACGCGGAACTCGGCCGTCACCTGCGCACCCTGGAGGACCACTACCGGGACCTGTGCGACGTCGAGTTCACCATCGAACGCGGCAGGCTGTGGATCCTGCAGACGCGGGTCGGCAAGCGCACCGCCGAGGCCGCCTTCCGCATCGCGCACGACCTGCGCGAGGAGGGCACCATCAGCGCCGACGAGGCACTGGACCGGATCGACGGCACCGCCCTCACCCGGCTGATGTTCCCGCGCTTCGACACCACCCCGGCCGACGTCCCCCTCGCCCACGGCGTACCCGCCTCACCGGGCGCCGCGGTCGGCGTCGCCGTCTTCGACTCCGCCGAGGCCATCCGCCGGGCGGCCGAGGGCCAGGACACGGTGCTCGTCCGCCGGGAGACCACCCCGGACGACCTGCCCGGCATGATCGCCGCCCGGGCGGTGCTGACCAGCCGGGGCGGCAAGACCAGCCACGCGGCCGTCGTGGCGCGCGGCATGGGCAAGGTGTGCGTCTGCGGCGCCGAGGAGCTGACCGTGGACACCACCGCACGCCGCTTCACGACCGCGGCCGGAGACGTCGTCCACGAGGGCGACACCCTCTCCGTCGACGGCACCGCCGGAACCGTCCACCTCGGCGCGCTCCCGCTCACCGCCTCCGACGTCGGCCGCGCCCTGGAGACCGGCACCGCCGCCGACGCCCTCACCGAGGCGGTCCTGGACACCCTCGGGCACGCCGACGCGGTGCGCCGGCTCCAGGTGCGGGCCAACGCCGACACCCCCGAGGACGCCGCCCGCGCCCGCGCGCTCGGCGCCCAGGGCATCGGACTGTGCCGCACCGAGCACATGTTCCTCGGCGAGCGCCGGGAGCTGGTCGAGGCGATGATCCTGGCCCGCGACGACACCGCCCGGGAGCAGGCCCTCGCCGCTCTGCTGCCGCACCAGCGCGCCGACTTCACCGGCATCCTCACCGCGATGGACGGCCTGCCGGTCACCATCCGGCTCATCGACCCGCCGCTGCACGAGTTCCTGCCCGACCGCACCGACCTCGCCGTCCGCATCGCCCGCTCGGACCACCCGGACCCGCACGACCGCGAGCTGCTCGCCGCCGTCGAGCGCATGCACGAGCAGAACCCCATGCTCGGCCTGCGCGGCGTCCGCCTCGGCCTCGCCGTCCCCGGACTCATGGCCATGCAGGTGCGCGCCATCGCCGAGGCGGTCGTCCAGCGGCTGCGCGACGGCGGCCGGCCGCACGCCGAGATCATGATCCCGCTCGTCGGCACGGTCGAGGAACTGCGCCTGGCCCGCACCGAGGCCGAGCGCGTCCTGGCCGAGGTGACCGCCGAGACCGGAACACCGCTGAACTGCCCGGTCGGCACGATGATCGAGCTACCCCGCGCCGCGCTCACGGCCGGACACATCGCCGAGGCCGCCGACTTCTTCTCCTTCGGCACCAACGACCTCACCCAGACCACCTGGGGCCTTTCCCGGGACGACGCGGAAGCCTCCTTCTTCCCGCTGTACCTGGACAAGGGCGTCTTCGCCGTGTCGCCGTTCGAGACGCTCGACCAGCAGGGCGTGGGCCGCCTGGTGGAACTCGCCGTGGCGGAGGGCAGGGCCGCACACCCCCACCTCCAGACCGGCGTGTGCGGCGAGCACGGCGGCGACCCCGACTCGATCCACTTCTTCCACAGGGCCGGCCTGGACTACGTGTCATGCTCACCGTTCCGCGTCCCGATCGCCCGCCTGGAAGCGGGCCGGGCGACCCTCCAGGACGCCGGGGGACGGCGGTCCTAGAAGGAGCGGCTCAGGTCCGCGGCCACGGACACCACGCCGTCGACGCCGAGGCACAGCCGGGTGATCACGGGGATCAACTCCTCGCCGGCGACATGACCCTTGAGCGTCACCCGACCCTCGCGCACATCGACCGCCACGTCGGCGGGGGCGAGGCCCAGCGTGCCGCTCAGCACGTCACCGGCGATCTCGTCGCGCAACGCGTCGTCCCGGCGCAGGAACACCCGCAGCAGGTCGCCCCGGCTGACGATGCCCACCAGCGCGTCCGTCTCGTCGACCACCGGAAGCCGTTTGACGCCGCTCGCCTCCATCACGCGTGCCGCCTCCACGACCGTCCACTCCGGTCGCGCGCACACCGCGGGCGCCGTCATCAGGACCTCCGCCGTGACGCGGTCGACCGCCGGACGCCCGCCGTTGCCGTGGGACCCGAGCGGCAGGCCGGCGGGGTCCGGGCGGGCGGCGATCGTGCGCAGCACATCGGCTTCCGACACCACGCCGACGGGGTGCCCGAGGCCGTCGACCACCGGCAGGGCGGTCACGTCGGCGTCGGACAGCAGCCTGACGACGGCCTTGAACGGCGTGTCCCGCTCCACCCTGACGACGCGGTGGGTCATCAGATCCCCCACCGTACGGTGTCGCATGACGCTCTCCCTCCGGTCCTGCGGAACGGGCCCGGTGATCGACACCGAAAAACGTCCGCATGCCCTGGTACATCCAGCGTGGCAGCAGGCGCGGCCCCGCGGCTTGGGCCGTTGCGGCAGGTCAAGGGGGGCCGGTTCGCCCCGGGTGATGGGGCCTGTCGTCCCCGGTGCCCTGCCGGGGTCGATCGGTCCGGCGCGGTGATCGCTTCTGGGGGACACTGGTCCGGCAGGGACCTTCCTCGGGGTCATCCGGCCCGGAGCGGCGAAGGGGGCGCCCGCATGGCGGCCTGGACCTGGGAGTACGAGGGCTACGCGCCCGTGGACGAACGTCTGCGCGAATCGCTGTGCACGCTCGGCAACGGCCGCTTCGCCACCCGTGGGGCCCTTCCCGAGTGCGACGCCGACGACATCCACTACCCGGGCACATACGCGGCCGGCTGCTACGACCGGCTCACCTCCGTCGTGGCGGACCGCCGGGTCGAGAACGAGGACATGGTCAACCTGCCCAACTGGCTGCCCGTGCGTTTCGGACCGGCGGGCGGGGAGTGGCTCACCCCGGACACCGCGCCGGTGCTCGACCACCACCTCACGCTGCGCCTGGAATCCGGGCTGCTGGAGCGGATCACCTCATACGGACTGGACGCAGAACGGACCCTCACCGTCCGCCAGGAACGCCTCGTGCACATGGCCGATCCCCACCTGGCGGCCCTGCGCACCGCCTTCACCGTGGACGGTGCCGCCACGGACCTGGAGGTGGAGGCGGCCCTGGACGGGGGAGTCACCAACGCCGGAGTGCAGCGCTACCGCGGCCTGGAGGGGCACCACCTCACCCACGTGCACACGGGCACCGCCGGCCCGGACACGGTGTGGCTGCGCTGCCGTACCCGCACCTCGGACATCCGGATCGCCCTGGCGGCCCGGCTCACGGCGGACGCCCCCGTCACCGACGCGCACGAGCGGCCACGTGCCGTGCAACGGCTGCGTCTGCGGCTGGAACCGGGCCGGACCCGCACCGTGGACAAGACGGTGGCGCTGCACACCTCGCGCGACCCGGCGATCAGCGATCCGCTGCAGGCCGCCGTGGACCGGGTGACCGCCGCACCGGGATTCGGGGAACTGCTGGAGTCCCATCGCACGGCCTGGGCCCAGCTGTGGCGCCGAGCCGAGATCGACGTCCCCGGAGAGGAGGGCGCCATCCTGCGGCTGCACCTGTTCCACGTCCTGCAGACCCTGTCGCCGCACACCGCCGACCTGGACGTGGGCGTCCCGGCCCGGGGTCTGCACGGTGAGGCGTACCGCGGGCACGTCTTCTGGGACGAGCTGTTCGTGCTGCCCTACCTCAATCTGCACTTCCCCGAGGTCTCGCACGGTCTGCTGCTCTACCGCCACCGGCGGCTGGACCGGGCGCGGGCGGCGGCGCGGGCCATCGGCCGCAGGGGCGCCCTGTACCCGTGGCAGAGCGGCAGCGACGGGCGCGAGGAGACCCAGCGGCTCCACCTCAACCCCCGCTCGGGGCGCTGGCTGCCGGACCACACGCATCTTCAGCACCATGTGGGGTCGGCCGTCGCGTACAACGTGTGGCAGTACTGCGAGGCCAGTGGCGACGCGGAGTTCCTGCACACCAAGGGCGCGGAGATGCTCTTGCAGATCGCGCGCTTCTGGGCGGACTCCGCCGTCTGGGACGAGCACCTGGGCCGGCACCGCATCCGTGGCGTGGTCGGCCCGGACGAGTACCACGACGCGTATCCCGGGGCGGCAGCGCCCGGCCTCGACGACAACGCCTACACGAACGTCACCGCGGCCTGGGTGCTGGCGCGGACGCTGCGGGTGCTGCGCGATCTGCCGGAGCCGCGCCGGCGTGAGCTGTTCGAACGCACCGCTGTGGACCCCGGTGAGCTGGAGCGGTGGGAGGACGTCTCCCGTACCCTGCACGTCCCCTTCCACGACGGTGTCATCAGCCAGTTCGACGGCTACGGCGACCTCGCCGAACTCGACTGGGACGGCTACCGCAAGCGGTACGGCGACATCCGGCGCCTGGACCGCATCCTTGAGGCCGAGGGTGACACCGTCAACCGCTACCGGGCGTCCAAGCAGGCCGATGTGCTGATGCTGGGTTACCTCTTCTCACCCGCGGAACTGGGGTGGCTGCTCGGCAGGTTGGGCCACCGGCTGGACGCGGGCACCTGGCAGCGGACCGTCGACCACTACCTGGCCCGCACCACTCATGGCTCCACTCTCAGCGGCCTCGTCCACGGCTGGGTCCTGGCCCGGGCCAGGCGGGCCGAAGCATGGACCTTCTGCCTGGAGGCGCTCAGGAGCGACGTGGCCGACCTGCAGGGAGGCACCACGGGCGAGGGCGTCCACCTGGGCGCGATGGCCGGCACCCTCGACCTGGTCCAGCGGGGGCTCACCGGTCTGGAGACCCGCGAGGGAGCGCTGTGGCTGGACCCCGTCCCGCTGCCGGAGCTGTCGTCGTACGGATTCTCGCTGCGCTACCAGGGGCACTGGGGTGTGCGGGTGCGGCTGGAGAGCGGCCGGCTGGAGATCGCTGTCCCGCCGTCCGACCTGCCGCCCATCGACGTACGGCTGCCGGACCGGACCATCGGCGTCCAGCCGGGAAGGACCTGCCGGCTGCCGCTCTCCGGGTGACCACGCCTGCCTCACCCCTTGCTTGATCAAGAACACCGCACGGTCTCCTACAATGTTCAAGTATCGAGGTGGGTGGAAGGGGCGGGTATGTCCGCGCGCGAGGCGGCCTTCGGGCCGCTGCTGCGGGAGCTGCGGCTGGCGAAGTCGCTGACGATCGAGGCCCTGGCGGAGGCGTCCGGCGTCAGCGTGCGGGGCATCGGCGACCTGGAACGCGGACGGCGGGCCGCCCCGCAACGCCGCACGGTCGCCGCGCTCGCCGACGGGCTCGGTCTCGACGACGGCGAACGGGAGCGGCTGCTCGCCGCCGCTCGCAGCGGCCGTACCCCCGCGTACAGCCCCGTCGGCGTGCGCTCCTTCCCCCGTGGCATCGACGACTTCGTCGGCCGCGCGGACGAACTGGCACAGCTGGAGAAGCTCGCCGAGCCGCCCGCGGACCACGACGCCGAGGCCGGCGCCGTGGCCGCGCACGCCCAGCCCGTCGTCGTCGCCGTGCACGGGCCACCCGGCACCGGCAAGACCACCCTCGCGCTGCGTGCCGCCCGCCGGCTCGCCGACCGCTTCCCGGACGGCCAGCTCGTCGTGGACCTGCGCGGCACCGACGACACCCCGCCCGCACCCTCGGAGCTGATGGTCCAGGTGCTCAAGGCCTTCGGCGTGCCCGACCGCGACCTGGCCAAGTCCGGGCCCCGGGCCCACCCCGCCCTCTACCGGCAGGTCCTCGCCGACCGCCGCTGCCTGCTGGTGCTGGACGACGCCCGCGACGAGGCGCAGGTACGGCCGATGCTGCCCGGCTCCGGCCGCACGCTGGTGCTGGTGACCAGCCGCCGCATGCTCACCGGACTCGACGACGTGCACCGCCTGCCGCTCGGCCGGCTCGATGCCGCCGAATCGGCCGCCTTCCTCACCTCCCTCGTCGGCGAGGACCGCGCCACGGCCGAACCGGACGCCCTCAAGGAGGTCGCCCGGTTGTGCGGACACCTGCCGCTCGCCCTCAGAGTCGCGGGCAACTGGCTGGCGACCCGCACCGGTTGGAGCCTGCGCCGGCTCGCCGACCGGCTGGCCCGCGAGGAACGGCGACTGGACACGCTGTCCGCCGGGGACATCCGGGTGGCCGGCGCCTTCGACCTGTCCTACCGTCAGCTCACCCCCACCGCAGCCTGCCTGTTCCGGCGCCTGTCGCTGGTCCCCGGCCCCGAGGCGAGCGCCGCCGGCGCCGCCCGGCTCACCGGCCAGGACCTCTACGACGCCGAGGACACCCTGGAGGAACTGGTCGAGGCGGGCCTGCTCGGCACCAGCGGGGACCGTTACCGGCTGCACGACCTGCTGTGCCTGTACGGCCGCGCCCGGCTCGCCGCCGAGGAGAGCGCCGAGGACGCCGACCGGGCCCGCCGGTCGATGTTCCACTGGCTGCTGGAGACGGCCGTCGTGGCCGGCCGGTGGTACGAGCCCGACCACGGCGCCCCGCCGCCCACCTGGCAGGGCACCGTGGACCTCGCCAGTGCCGACAAGGCCCGCGAGTGGCTCCAGGCCGAGGCCCCCAACTGGCTGGCCGCCCTGCACGCCGCCGCGGCGGACGGCGCCCACGCCACCGTCGTCGAGGTGGCCGAGTCCCTGCACTGGTTCTCCGACCAGTGGATCTTCTGGGGGCACTGGCCGGAGGTCTTCCGCACCGCCGTCCGCTCGGCCCAGGCGCTCGGCGACCCACTGCTCGAAGCCACCCAGCTCAACTACTACGCCTGGGCCCTGCTGTTGTGCGAGGGCAGACCCGGGGACAGCCTGGAGTACTCCGGACGGGCGCTCGTCGCCGCCCGGCGGGCCGGTGACCGCATCCAGCAGGCGTGGGCGCACCACTACGCGAGCTGGGCGCACCACCTGCTCGGCGAGGCGGAAGCGGCCTTCGACCACAATGCGCACGCCGTCGCCCTGTTCGAGGCGGCGGGGGATCTGCCCGGCATGCTCCAGGCCCTGCTCGGACGCGCCTTGGACCTGACGGGCGCCCGGCGCGACGAGGAAGCGGTCGCGGTGTACCGGCAGAGCCTGGCGCTGCTCGACGAGGCCGGCGACGCCGTACAGCCGCACATCGCCGCCGTCACCCGGGTCAACGCCCTCGCGGGACTGGGCCGGGGCCTCGCCCGCCTCGGCCACTGGGACGAAGCGGTGGAGCACCTGCGGACCTCGGTGACGCTGTGCCGGGTCGACGGCAACACGGCCCTGGAGAGCCGCTATCTCCTCGTGCTCGGTGACGTCCTCCTCGACGCCGGCCGCGACGCCGACGCCCGGGAGGCGTTCACGCGCTGCGTCGCCCTGGGCCCCGACTCCGACCCTCAACGGGTCGCCGAGGCCCACTCCCGGCTCGCCCGCCTGGACACGGACTGACCCGGTCCACCGCCCGGCACAGGCGGCTCCGCCACCCTACGCGTGGCTCGGCTCTGCGAGTTGCCTCTGCGCGCACAGCGCCGTTCCCCGCGTGCACGGTCCGGCCCCACCTCTTTCTGCCTGGAGAGTGCCTGGTGCGCGCCCCGGCCCGGCTGGTTGATTGCCGGTGAGGAGAGAGGGGAGAACCAGGTGGACCTCGTGCTGTCGACGGACGCCGCGCTCGCCGCGGACAGGCTCGACCGCTGGCGGGCCGCCCTCGCCACGGCCCTGGGCCCGATGGCCGTGACACCCCACGGCAGCGGACCTCTCACCGGCCGGATCACCGGCCGCCGCCTCGGACATCTGCCCGTCTGCTCCATCGAGGCCGACGGCCAGCGCGTCAGCCGGAGGGGACCGGGGGAGGCGTGCGTGGCGCTGCTCGTGCTGACGGCGGGCACGGTGACCCTGATCCAGGACGGCCGCAGCGCCGTCGCGGGCGCCGGTGACCTGCTCGCCTACGACACGGCACGGCCGTACACCCTGGACTTCCCCGAGCGGTTCGCCTGCCACATCGTCCACCTGCCCCGCCGCGGACTGGACGTCACCGACCGGGAACTGCGCCGGGTCACCGTGACCGCCGTGAGCGGGACGGGCGGGATCGGGGCGATCCTCAGCCCCTTTCTCACCCGGCTGCTGAACTCGGCGGACTCCTACGCCCCCGCCGTCGCGACGCGGCTCGCGGCCGGTGTGGAGGACCTCTTCGGCACGCTGGTGGCCGAACGCTCCTCGGCCGACGGCGCCGACGACGGGCGCGGCGACCTCGTGCCGCGCATCCGCGCGCACATCGACCGCCATCTGGCGGACCCCGCTCTGGCACCGGAGTCCGTGGCCGCGGCCCACCACATCTCCGTGCGCTATCTGCACCGGCTGTTCGAGGACGAGGGCATCACCGTCGCCCGGCTCATCCAGCGCCGCCGCCTGGAGGAATGCGCGCGGGAGCTGGCCCGCGGCGGCCGGGCCGCGCTCACCGTCGCCGCGATCGCGCACCGCTGGGGCTTCGCCGACCCCGCCCACTTCAGCCGGGCGTTCCGCCGCGTCCACGGGCACTCGCCTCGGGAATGGCGCAGGCTCGGCACTGTGAACACCCGTATCCGCGACGGTGGCCTCCCCCAGGACGTCACCGTCACCGAAGCCGGCGGGGACGTGTCCCGTGCCGCCTGACCCCGGCAGGACGGCGCTGCCGGACAGACAGGAGGGGGCCACCGTGTACGACGAGGTCGGCACAGCGGGGGTGCCACCGGAGGACCGCGTACGGCACTGGGAGCGCGCGGTGCGGAGCCGGCTGGCTCCCGTGGAGGTCACGCCCCGAGCGGGGAACACGGACTTCGAGGGCACGATCAGCGGCGGGGACGCCGGCTGTGTGCGTCTGCTGTCCATGCGGGCCACGCCCCTGGGGCTGAGCTGTACCGCCCGACCGGTGCCGGCCGGGCGGGACGACGGGCCGGCGCTGATCCTGCAGGAGCAGGGCACCGCCACCGTCCGGCAGGACGGTCGCGCGGCCGTCGTACCCGCCGGGTGCATGGTGCTGCTGGATCTGGCCCGGCCCTTCCGGCTGGAACAGCACACGCCGTTCCACCTGTACGCCGTGCGGCTGCCCGAGCGCGCGCTGGGCCCTTCCGCGACCCATGTCCCGCGGGTCACGGGCCGCGCGTTCCCCGGGAGCGAGGGCGTGGGGGCACTGCTGCGCCCCTTCGCCACCGAGATGGCGTACGGCGCGGCCACGCTCGCCGGCCATGTCAGGGAACGTCTCGCCGGCAACCTCGTGGACCTGGTGGCCGCGCTCGTCGACGAGCAGGCACGGCTGCGCGGCGCGAAGGAACCGGTCACGGCCCGCGAGGAGTTGGTCGAGCGGATCCGAGCCCACATCGACACGCACTTGCGTGACCCGCGGCTGTCACCGGCACGCGTCGCCGAGGCGCACGGCATCTCGCTGCGCCGTCTCCATGTGCTGTTCGAGGGCGAGGACACCACCGTGCACCGGCTGGTCCAGCAGCGGCGGATCGAGGAGTGCGCACGCGAACTGCGGCGCCGCGCTTGTGCGAGCCGCAGCATCTCGGCGGTTGGCCGTGGCTGGGGATTCCGGAACGCGGCGCACTTCAGCCGCGCCTTCAGGTCCGTCTACGGCTGCTCACCGAGCGAGTGGCGTGCCGCGGTCTGACACCTCGGCGCACGGGCCGTGCCGGCACTGCGGCGGAGTCTGCCGAGCGCGCCCCCGGCAGACCCCGCCGTCGTGTGCTGTGACCGATCAGGCGGTCAGTGCGGAGACCCGGCTCGCCGCCGCCCGCGGTTCGAGCACCCGCTCGGCCAGGAAGCCGAACAGCAGCCCGAACGCCGCCCACAGGACCGCCTGGACGCCGATCGACGCCAGGCGGAACTCCCACAGGTCGGTGGCCGGGAAGCCCTTGGGCGCGTTGTCCCCGTGCGGCAGGACGACCATCGCCACCGCCACGGCCGCGACGAATGCGACACCGGCGGTGATGGAGGCGTTCCAGTTGCCCCAGGCCGGGGCGAGCCTGCGGCCCAGCAGGATCGCGGCGAGGCCCAGCAGCAGGCTCAGCGCGATCATCAGGACGAACAGCAGGGTGCGTTTGCCGATCGTGTCCGGGTTGCCCACGGCAGGCGGGTTCGCCGGGTACTTCAGGATCGGCACGAGGTAGACGAGCAGGAAGCCGCCGAGACCGGTCAGCGCCGCCGTCGCCCGGGCGCCGAACCGGCCGATCCGGCCCAGCGCGAAGCAGAAGGCGAGCGCCGCGATGCCGCCGACGGCGACACCGAAGACGAGCACGCCCGTGGCGAGCCCTGCCGTCGACTGCACGGTACGGCTGACGAGTTCCTCACCGCCGTGCTCGTGGGAGCCGGCCTCCTCGAACGCGATGGCCGCGTCCACGGGGCCTTCTCCGACCAGGTAGGCGAAGACGAAGGCGAGCACGCCGGCCGCGAGACCGGCGAGCATGCCGCGCACCAGCAAGGTGCGCACGGTGACGGAGTTCATGAGGGGTGCTCCGTCAGTGGCAGGGGAAGCCGAGAAGGTGGCGGGCGTCGTGCACCCACTCGTGCACGCCCTCACCGGAGACCAGTGCGGTGGCGCCCTGTTCGGCGCCGACGAAGTACAGCAGGACCAGCATCAGGACGCCGAAGAAGACGGCCCACGGGGCGAGCGTCCGCAGCGGCAGCGGAGTGAGGGACTGGGTGGTGGGGGTGGGGGCGGCAGTGGACTGCGCCATGGCGAGACCTCCTCGGGAACATCGCGTCCCGCATCGTGTGGAGCACGCGACGACGGCGTTGGGTCTGACTCACCACCACCTCCGGTGGAGGGGTGGCACACAGTGGCGCGACCGTGCCGGGCTTGCACCGGACTTCCGTGGCGCCGTCGTCCTTGTCGCCCCAGATGGTAGGGGCAATACGGAGTCCGGCCAACATGGCGTACGCCACCTACGATGAACCGCTGACGGCGGACCCCGGCGAAGGGACGGTCATGACCATCCGGCTCACCCTGCTGCGGAGCGCCGCGCCCGTGGAGCACGAGGCGGCCTTCGCCTCGGACACGCCCCTGGACGAACGGGCGCTGCACCAGGCCCGGTCGATCGCCCCGTCCCTTCCCCCGGCCACCACCTGCCGCACGGCGCCCTCGCGGCGGTGCGCGCAGACGGCTCACGCCCTGGGCGTGGCGGACGCGCGGACCGAACCGGCGCTGCGCGACGCCGACATGGGCCGCTGGCGGGGCCGCACGCCCGGCGAGGTGGCCGCCGACGACGCCGAGGCTCTGGCCCGGTGGATGTCCGATCCCCACGCGGCCCCGCACGGGGGCGAGTCCGTCGCGGCCGTGTGCGCCCGGGTCGCCTCCTGGCTGGACGACATGCCGGCCGATGCCGGCCGGGTGCTGGCCGTGGTGGAGCAGTCGGTGGCCCGCGCCGCACTGATCCACGCCCTGAACGCCCCACTCGCCGCCTTCTGGCGCATCGACGTCCCTCCCCTGTCCGCCGTCCATCTGACCGGGCGCGACGGCCGCTGGAACCTGCGCATGGGAGCCGTCTAGCGAGCGGCCCGGGTCCGCGGCTAGGGGCGTTCGCCGGCCGGGAGGGAGGAGGACGACGGGGCGTCGACGGGGCGGCCGGGGGCCGGTGCGGTTGGTCGGGACGCGGGTTCCGGCCTGCCGCGGCGCCCGGTGTTCGCGACGAGGCTGGTGAGGGCGCCGGCGAGGAGCCCCCAGAAGGCGGACCCGATGCCGAGAACCGTGACGCCGGACGCGGCGGCGAGGAAGGTGACGACCGCGGCCTCCCGCGACGCCTTGTCGGCCAGGGCCGTGGCCAGGCTGTTCTCGATGGTGGCCAGCAGGCCGACGCCGGCCGTTGAGAGGACGAGGGCCTGCGGCATGGCGGTCAGCAGCGCGGCGACCGTGGCGCCGAAGAGGCCGACGCAGAGGTAGAAGAACCCGGCCCACACGGCCGCCGTATAGCGTTTGGCGCGGTCGGGATGGGCCTCCTTGCCGGTGCAGATCGCGGCGGTGATGGCGGCGAGGTTGATCCCGAACGCGCCGAACGGAGCGAGCAGGGCGTTCACCGCGCCCGTCCAGGTCATCAGCGGGGAGACCGGCACGTCGTATCCGGAGCCGCGCAGTACGGCGACGCCGGGCAGGTTCTGCGAGGCCATCGTCACCACGAACAGCGGCACACCGACCCCGAGCAGCACCTTCGGGTCGAAGTCCGGGGCGACGAGGACCGGAGTGGCGAGCGAGATCCGCAGGTGCTCCAGGTGCCACTGGCCGGTGAGGGTGGTGGCGAGGACGCCGCCGGCGAGGGCGGCGAGCACCGCGTACCGGGGCAGGAAACGCCTCGCCAGGAGGTAGAGCACGAACACCGGGAACGCGATGGCGAAGCCGTCGTGCATGGTGCTGAACAGGCCGGTCCCGAACCGCAGCAGGACCCCGGCGAGCAGGGCCGAGGCCAGCGGGACCGGGATGCGGTCCATGGCGCGGGCGAACCATCCGGTCACGCCGGTGACGGCGATGAGCAGGCCGGAGAAGACGAACGCGCCGACGGCCTGCCCCATCGGCACCCCGGTGAGGCCGGTCGCGAGCAGGGCCGCGCCGGGCGTCGACCAGGCCGTGACGACCGGGGCACGGAAGCGCAGGGAGAGGCCCACGCAGGTGACGGCCAGCCCGACGCCCAGCGCGAGCATCCAGGAGCCGGTCTCGCGCGGGCCGGCGCCCGCGGCCTTCGCCGCGGTGAACACGAGCGCGGCCGAACTGGTGACGCCCACGGTGACGGCGATCAGACCGGCGGCCACGGCCGACGGCGGGGCGGCCGCGCGTATCCGGGCGGGGATGAAGGACATGGAGGGCTACCTTGCTCGTTCCATAAACAGAACGTTCTGTTTGTGGAACACTAAGCGGGGGCGGTGAGAGGCGTCAACCACGGCGGGCGCCCACAACCGCAGGCGTCAACAACGGCAGGCGGCGACGGGAGCACGGTGCGGCGATGGGGCTGAACGAGGAAGTGGGGCGCAGGCTCCGCGAACTGCGCACGGCCCGGGGCCTTTCCCTCTCGGAGCTGTCCCGGCGCTCCGGAGTGGGCAAGGGCACCCTCTCGGAGCTGGAGAGCGGCTCCCGCAACCCCACCCTGGAGACCCTCTACGCGCTGACCACGGCACTCAACCGGCCGCTCAGCGCCGTACTCAGCGACGACCCGCCGCCGAACGCCGAGCGGCACGAAGGCGCGGTGTCCGGCAGTGCCGTCACCGCCGTCCTGATCGAGCGGCACGAGGACGACGACGCGGTCACCGACATCTTCCGGATCACCATCGCCGCCGGCGCCACCCAGGAGTCGGCCGCGCACGTGGCGGGCACGACGGAGACGCTGATGATCCTCAGCGGCACGGCCGTCGTCGGAGTCCTGGACGCGCCCACCAGCGTCGGCCCCGGCACCTCGGTGTCCTGGCCGGCCGACACGGCCCACCTCTACAGCGCCCCGCACGGCACCGTGCACGGCATTCTCTTCGTCCGCTACCCGGCCGCCACGCTCTGACCCCGAACGCCACCCCGCCCTACAGCGCACTCCTCTCACGCCACTCGTCCCACCCCGCGTTCCAGTCGCCCAGTCCGTTGTTCAGGGCCACCCGGCCCTTGGTCTCGGCGCCCTTGACCTCGAAGGGGTCGCCGACGGTGGTGTGCTCGTAGAGCCAGCGAGCGTCGGCGTCGCTCATGCCGATGCACCCGTGGCTGCGGTTGGCCCGGCCGAAGTACGCCGCGTTCCACGGCGCCGCGTGCGCGTAGGTCCCCGACCAGGTCAGCCGCATCGCGTAGTCCACCTTCTGGTCGTAGGCGTCGCCGAGGCCCACGGTCTCGGAGTTCATGCGGATCGAACCCTCCTTGGCCATCACGACCTCCGTGCCGCGCCAGGAGCCCGTCTCGGGGCCTGGAGTCCCCCCGGACACGGGGAAGGTCCGCACGGTCTTGCCGTCGCGCTCCACGGTGAGCTGCTTGCGGTCGAGGTCGACCTTGACCACCTGCCGGGCGCCGACGGTGAAGGCGACCCGGTAGTCACGTACGAACCAGCCGCCGTCCGATCCCGAGTCGGTGCCGTTCAGCCGCGCGTCCAGGGTCACCTCGGTGCCGGGGCGCCAGTACTCCTTCGGGCGCCAGTCCACCCGGTCCTTGCCGGACCAGTCCTTCATCCAGCCCCAGGAGCCCACGGTGCCGTTGGAGGTGGTGACCTTCAACTGGCGTTCCACCGCCGCCTTGTTGCTCACCGGGCGGTCGAAGACCAGCGAGATCGGCTGGGCCACGCCGACCGTGGTGGCGTCACCCGGCCGCCAGTCCACCTTGTTCACCCGCTCGGCGGCCGCCGTGGTGAAGGACGTCCGCGACCGGCCCGGCGTGCCGTCGTCGGTGCGGGTGACGGTCACGATCGTGTACGTGGTGCCGGGTGCGGCGTTGCGGTCGGACGTCCACGCCCGGTGATCGCCCGACAGCGCCCCGGAGAGCCGGCCGCCCTTCGCGTCGGTGACGGTGACCGAGGCGAGGGTGCCGCCCCGGGCCGTGACCCGGACCGGCTCGCCGGCCTTCGCCCGACTCCCTTGCGGTGACACGGTCACCGCCGCCGCACCTCCCCTCTTCGCGTCCTGCTTCCCGGCGGACGGATCGCCGGAGGAGCAGGACGACAGAGCGGCGCTCAGCAGGACGGCGGCCGCGGCGGCGCCGGCCGCCCGTGCGTGCGGGCGGGCCGCGCGCAGAGGGCCGACGGGCAGGGGTCCGACACGTATCGGGCTCAACGAAAACCTCCGGGAAAGTCGGCGAGACGCCGGGACGGAGCCGACTGTAGGTCGCCGAATCCGCAGGACAACGGCTCGCCGGTCGTGTGACGGCAGCTGCGGGGGAATGGTCATCGTCCCGTCACGGACACCGCGCGGGACGGTCATCCAGGACGGGAGCGGCCGGGCTTGCGGATTCCCGCGTGTCAGGCGTCGCCCGCGGCACGATGCCGCGGCCCGCCGTGACAGCCGCCGCACCGCAACGGTCACGGTCCGGTCACATGCGCCGCGCGGCCCGGTCACGCACGGCTGTGAGCCTTCGACGCGTTCCGGGCCGCAGGGCCCGGTCCCCCTTCGACAGCAACGGCAACCAAGGAGGCGCGGTGTCAGCGTCGCTCGCGACGGCAAGCTGTGACCGGCAGGAAACCTGGCTGGGGCCCGTCTCCGCCGAGGCGTACCGAACCTTTCTCGCCTCGCGCGCAGGTTCCGCCCTGGCCCCCGGCTTCCTGCAGTGCCCGTCGTGGGCCGCGGTGAAGGAGGGCTGGCAGGCCCAGCTGCTCGGCTGGGGACCACAGAACGGCCCGCGCACCGGGGAGTTGAGCGGCGTCGCTCTGGTGCTGTTGCGTCAGTTCCCCGGCACCCGCAAGTACTTCGCCTACCTGCCCGAGGGCCCCGTCGCCGACTGGGCCGGTACCGACCTCGACAGCTGGCTCACCCCGCTGCTGCGCCACCTGCGCGCGATGGGCGCCTTCGCCGTGCGGATCGGGCCCTCGCCCGACTACCGCCGCTGGGACGCGGCCGTCGTCAAGGCGGGAGCCGGCGCCGGGCGGCGTCTGACCGACGTACTGGCCAGCGAGGTCGACCCCCTGGGCGCCGCGGTCGCCGAACGGCTCAGAGCCCGGGGCTGGCGGCGCTGCGGCGGCGACGAGGGTGACGGGGACGCACAGCCACGGTTCGTCTTCCGGGTTCCGCTCGCCGGGCGCAGCGTGGACGACCTGTGGTCCGGACTCAGCCAGGAGTGGCGGCGCAACATACGCCGGGCGCAGAAGTCCGGAGTGGAGGTTGAGGTGGGCGGTGCGGCCGAACTGCCCGAGTTCTACCGGCTGTTGCGGATCACCGAGGAACGGGACGGATTCCGTCTCGGCCGGTCCCTGGAGTACTACGAGCGACAGTACGCCGCCCTCAACGCCGAGGAGCCGGGCCGGATGCGGCTGTACCTCGCCCGCCACCAGGGGGAGATCCTGGCCGCCCACACCATGATCACGGTGGGCCGGCGGGTGTGGTACCAGACCGGCGCCTCCGCCGACCACCGGCGCGAGGTCCGCCCGTCCAACGCCCTGCAGTGGCGGATGATGCGGGACGCCCGGGCCCTCGGCGCGGAGGTGTACGACATGCGGGGCGTGCCCTCCACCCTCGACCCCGGCGACCGCGCCTTCGGGCTGCTGCGCTGGAAACTCGGCACGCGAGGACAGGTCGTGGAGACACTGGGGGAGTGGGAGACGCCGTTGGACGGCGCGGCCAACCACGCGCTGTACCGCGCCTTCCAGATGTACCTGGCACGCCGATGAGCGCCTCCACGACACCCGGCACCTCGGCCGTCCCCGGCGCCGCGACCGAGCGGTCCGACCGGCCCGACTCGGTGCTGCGCAGCAGCGCCCTCATGGCCGCCGGATCCCTCGTCTCCCGTGCCACCGGGTTCGTGCGCTCCGCCGTGGTCGCCGCCGCGCTCGGCGCGGGAGTGGCCGCCGACGGCTACGCGGTGGGCAACACCGTCCCCACCATCGTCTACACCCTGCTCCTCGGCGGCGCCCTCAACGCCGTCTTCGTCCCGGAGCTGGTCAAGGCCGCCCAGCGCCACCCGGACGGCGGAGCGGCGTACACCGACCGTCTGCTCACCGTCTGCACGGCCGCGCTGCTGCTGATCACCGCGGGCGCGGTGTGCGCCGCGCCGCTGATCGTCGCCGCGTACACCGGCTACCACGGCGCGCAGGCGGCGACGACGATCGCCTTCGCGCGCTACTGCCTGCCGCAGATCTTCTTCCTCGGCCTGTTCACCCTGTTGGGACAGGTGCTCAACGCCAGGGGCCGGTTCGGCGCCATGATGTGGGCGCCGGTCCTGAACAACGTGGTCGTCATCGCCGTCTTCGGGCTGTACCTGACGGCCGTGGGGACCGGCGGAACGCTCACCGCCGGCGAGACGGAGCTGCTCGGCTGGGGCACCACGGCGGGCATCGCCGCCCAGACCCTCGCCCTGCTGCCCTCCCTGCGCGCCGCGCGCCTGCGCTGGCGGCCCCGGTTCGACTGGCGCGGCAGCGGCCTGTCCCGGCCGCTGCGCTCGGCCGGCTGGCTGGTCCTGCTCGTCCTCACCAACCAGCTCGCCTACTGGGTGGTGACCAGACTGGCCACGACGGCGGGGCAGAACGCCGCGGCCGAGGGCGCCGACGGCGGCGCCGGCTTCACCGCCTACGGCAACGCCTACCTGCTGTGGGCCGTCCCGCACGGCATCGTGACCGTCTCCCTGGTCACCGCGCTGATGCCGCGCATGAGCCGCGCGGCCGCCGACGGCGACACGGCCGGGCTGCGGCGGGACGTCTCCCACGCGCTGCGGACCAGCGCCGCCGCCGTCGTACCCGCCGCGTGCGTGCTGGGCGCCGTCGCGGGGCCGGTCATGGCGGTCGTGTTCCAGCACGGCAGAACCGGCGCCGACGACATCGCGCTGATGTCGCGGACGCTGACCGCGTTCGCGCCGGGACTGGTGGCCTTCTCCGGGCAGTACGTCCTCGCCCGCACCTTCTACGCCCTCTCCGACACACGGACACCCTTCCTGCTGAACCTGGTCATCGCCGCGCTGAACGCCGGCCTGTCCGCCGTCGCCTTCCTGCTGCTGCCCGCGCGCTGGGCCGTCACGGGCATGGCCGGGGCCTACTCCGTCGCCCTGTTCGTGGGCTGGGCGGTCACCGCGTGCGTCCTGCGGCGCAGACTCCCGGCGGCACCGCGGCGCGGGTTGTGGCGCTCGCCCAGCCTGCGGGCCCTGGTCCGCCTGCTGGCGGCCGCGCTTCCCGCCGCATCGCTCGGCCACCTCGCGGCCGCCCGGACGTCGTTCCTCGGCCCGCCGGCGGCGCTGGTCGCGGGGACCGGTGCCGTCGTGGCCGTCTTCGCGCTGCTGGCCCGCCCGCTGCGGCTGACCGAAGTGGAGGCCGCGTTCACGGCCGTCCTGCGTGCACGGCGCCGCCGTCGGACCTGACACCTTCCGCGCCCAACTGACCAGGTGTCCGGCTCGCTTGACCGATCTCGCTCGACCGGTCTCCTTGATCGAACTCATGTGACCGAATGGAATACTCTGCCCATGCCACGTGTCCTGCTCATCGAAGACGACCCCGCCGTACGGGAGGGGATCGAGCTCGGCCTGCGCCGCCGCGGGCACGAGATACGCAGCGCCCCCAGCGGGGAGGCGGGGCTCGCGGCCATCGGTGAGTTCCACCCCGACCTGCTCCTCCTCGACCTCATGCTGCCCGGGATGAACGGCGTCCAGGTCTGCCGGCAGGTGCGCGAGGCCGGCGCCCTGCCGATCATCATGCTCACCGCCCGCGGTGACGACTTCGACGTGGTGGTCGGGCTGGAGGCCGGGGCCGACGACTACATCGTCAAACCCGCCCGCACCGAGGTCATCGAGGCCCGCATCAGGGCCGTACTGCGCCGTATCGAGGAGCCGCCCGGACGCGCGGCCGTGGAGTTCCACGGCGACCTCGCCATCGACCGCACCGGGCTGAACGTCGCCAAGGCGGGCCGACGCCTGGCGCTCGCGCCCTCCGAGCTGAAACTGCTGCTGTATCTGACGGCCGCGCCCGAGCAGGTCTTCAGCCGTCAGCAACTGCTCGAACAGGTCTGGGAGCACAGCTACCACGGCGACGCCCGCCTGGTCGACGCCTGTGTGCGACGGCTGCGCCACAAGATCGAGGACGTGCCCGGCACGCCCCGCTACATCCAGACCCTGCGCGGCTTCGGCTACCGGTTCGGACCCCTGTGAGCCGCCTCCGGGCACGCATCGGGCTGCGCACCCGACTGGTCCTGGCGTTCCTGCTGGTCGCCGCCGTGAGCGCCGGGAGCACCTCGGTCCTCACCTACCGCGAGGCGCGCAACGCGATCCTCGACCAGGCCCAGAACACCGCGGTGTCCTCGTTCCGCGACCAGGTGCAGGAGCTGGGCACACCGCTGCCCGTCGAACCGTGGTCCCTGCAGGAGGACCTGCGGCGCATCGCCCGGCAGGGCAAGCCGCACCCGTGGGTGGTGTTCGCCGAGTACGGCTCCCTGCACCTGTCCTCCGGCACCAGCCCGGTCTCGACGGTCATCACGCCCGCGCTGCGCCGGGCCGCGCTCGCCCACCCGCGCGGCAGCTTCCAGCGGGTCGAGCGCAGCGGCGGCCCCTGGCTGACCATCGGCGTACCGACCGTGTTCCGGGCCGGGAAGGAGGTGCGCCCCACCGGGCTGGTGCTGTACGCCGTGATGCCGCTGACCGGTGAGGAGGCCAACGTCCGGGCCATGGTCACCGCGGCCCGCGACGGCGCCCTGCCGGGGCTCGCGCTGGCCCTTGTGCCGGCGCTGCTGGCGGCCCGCAGTGTGCTGCGCCCGGTGCGCGACCTGCGCAAGGCCGCGCGGAGCATGGGCAGCGGCCACCTGGACACCCGCATCCAGGTCAAGGGCAGCGACGAACTCGCCGAGCTGGCCCGCACGTTCAACGAGTCGGCGGTCCAGCTGGAGCGGTCCGTCGGTGAACTGCAGGAGGCCGAGGCACGCGCGCGCCGCTTCGCCTCCGACGTCTCCCACGAACTGCGCACCCCCCTGGCCGGGATGCTCGCCGTCACCGAGGTGCTGGACGAGGACGCGCAGCGCCTCGCCCCCGACACGGCCGCCGCCGTCCGGCTGATCAGCGCGGAGACGGGCAAACTGGCGGTCCTGGTGGAGGACTTGATGGAGATCTCCCGGTTCGACGCGCGCGCGGCGGAACTCAACACCGACGAGATCGACGTCGCCCAGGCCATCCGCAAGACGCTCGCGAGCCGTCGCTGGACCGATCCGGCGCAGGTGGAGACCGACCTGCCCGACGGCATCCGGGCCCGCCTCGACCCCCGTCGCTTCGACGTCGTCGTCGCCAACCTGGTCGGCAACGCGCTGCGGCACGGCAGCCCGCCCGTGCTGGTACGGCTGCGCGTCGCGGAGAGCACCGATGCCCAGGCGCCTTCCCGGCAGCTCGTCGTCGAGGTGGCCGACCGCGGTCCGGGAATCGCCGACGATGTGCTGCCGCACGTCTTCGAGCGCTTCTACAAGGCGGACGCGGCCCGCACCCGCTCCCAGGGCAGTGGCCTGGGGCTGGCCATCACCCTGGAGAACGTGCGCCTGCACGGAGGAAGGGTCCACGCCGCCAACGGCCCCCGCGGCGGCGCGGTGTTCACCGTGGAGATCCCCCTGACGGGCGCGGAGGCCACGGCGTGAGACGTCCGACCGGCCCCGCGGGGCGCGCGGTGGCGGCCTGCGTCGCGGCGGCCGCCGTGCTGACCGGCTGCGGTGTGCGCGGGACCGACGTCGTCGAAGCCGGCGGCCCTGCCACGATCGCGGTGCCGCCGAGCCCGGGCCAGCGCATGCTGCTGCTCTACTTCCTGGATGCGGACGACCGCCCGACTCCGGTGGCCAGGGTCCTGCCCGCTGGTGACCCGACGGAGCCCGACACCCGGCCGGTGTCCGGCGCGAAGGCCCTCGCCGCCCTGTTCGAAGGGCCGCACGGCAGCGAGATCGCGGCCGGACTGCACACGGAGCTGCCCCGGTTCCGCGGAGATCTGCAGGCGCAGGTGAGCGACGAGGGGGTGACGGTCCATGTGCCCATGGCGGCACGCACCCTGACCCCGGCCGCGGTGCGCCAGATCGTGTGCACGGCCTCGTTCGGGGAGGGCGGCGGCACCGCGCCGGTGACCATCTGGGGGGACGACGGCGGGCTGCCGCCGGCGCGCTGCCAGTGACGGGCGGCGAGCGGCGCGCATCGGCCACGTCCCGGGCGAACCGGTGGGGTAGGGTGCGTGCATACCTCGAATCGAGATACCCCCAGAGGGAGGTTCGCGTGTCTTCCGTCCCGCTCTCGTACGGTGAACTTCCCGACCAAGTCGCCGACCTGTTCCTGCCTCACCCGGACGGGGCCGAGGAACGACTGCCGCTCGTGCTGCTCTTCCACGGCGGATTCTGGCGAGCCGAACACGACCGGCGGCACGTCGAGCCGTTCGCCCGCGCCCTGGCGCAGGAGGCTGGCTGCGCCGTCGCGAGCGTGGAGTACCGCCGGGTGGGCGCCGGAGGGGGCTGGCCGACCACCCTGACCGACACCGCCCGGGCCGTCGACCTGCTGCCCTCGCTGGCCGCCTCGGCGGCGCCCGGCCGGATCGACCCCGAGCGTGTCGCCTACGCCGGTCACTCCGCCGGGGGTCACCTGGCGCTGTGGGCGGCCGCCCGCCACCGGCTGCCGGCCGGTGCCCCGGGCCGCATCGACACGCCGCCCCCGACACGCGGGGTCCTGGCCCTGGCCCCCACGGCCGACCTCGCGGCCGCGGACGCGCTCGGCAGCGGTCGCGGTGCGGTGGCCGCGTTCCTCGGCGGCGCACGCACGGCGGTCCCCGACCGCTACGCCGCGGCGGATCCCGCCGCCCTGGGCATGCCCGCCGGCCGTACGGTCCTCGTCCACGGCACCGCCGACGAGGCCCTCCCCATCACCATGGCCCGCACCTACGCGGACGCGACCGGCGCGACCCTCCACGAGGTGCCCGACGGCAGCCACTTCGACGTGATCGACCCCGCCTCGCCCGCCTGGCCGACGGTGGTCGCCGGGCTGCGCTCGATCGTCCTGGGCTAGCTCACCCACTCCCGCAGCAGCCGCTCCCGCTCCGCCCGGCGAGGCGATCCCCCCTCCCATGCGCGGCCCCAGGCCGACATGGCCGCCAGCGTCGTGGCCATCGTCGCGGCGCCCTCGGTGAGGCGGGACAGGAGGGTCCGGGAGAGGTCGACCTTGCCCTCGGCGATCCAGAACAGGCCCACCATGGCCATGGGATGCTCACTTCCCCCGACGACGGCACCGCCGCCGCGTCTCACGTCAATGATCAGGTCATCCTCGGCAACGACCGAAGGGACGAGGGAGTTCCGGTGCGCATCCGTGGGGCCGTTGACGCTGCCCCGACGCTGCCACAGGCGTCAGGGAGCGGCTGCGGCGGCGTCGTAACTGGCGCGGGCGGCGGTGATGTCGGCCCGGTGGCGTTCTGCCCAGCCGACCAGCCCGGCGAGGCTTGCGTGCAGTTCGCGGGCCATCGGCGTGAGGCTGTACTCCACCTTGGGCGGCACGGTGGGATGGACGGTGCGGATGAGCAGACCGTCGCGTTCCAGCTTGCGCAGGTTCAAGGTGAGCATGCGCCTGCTGATGCCCGTGATGGCGCGTTCCAACTCGGTGAAGCGCACCGGACCGTGGGCCGCGGCGACCAGGATGCCGATGCTCCATTTGCCCGCGACGTGGTCGAGGACCTCGGTGAGCGGGCACGCCTCGTTGCTGACCTGGTCGGACACATCGGTGTGACTGCGTGACATGAAAGTGCCTCCTTCCGCCGCACGGCATGGTTACAGAGGATGACCGCTGTAACAAGTCGTGCACCATGGGGAGGGACCGCCATGCGGAGAACCGAATCACCAGCCCGGACATCGCGTTGGCCGGCACTGGCCGTGCTCTGTGCCGGGCAGTTGATGGTCATCCTCGACGGGACCATCGTGAACGTGGCGCTGCCGTCCATCCAGCGGGACCTCGGCTTCTCCGCATCGAGCCTGGCCTGGGTGGTCAACGCCTATCTGGTCCCCTTCGGCGGCCTGCTGCTGCTCTCCGGACGGCTCGGCGACCTCGTCGGCCGCAAGCGCGTCTTCGTCGCCGGCCTGGGCATCTTCACGACTGCCTCGCTGCTGTGCGGCGTCGCGCAGGACCCGGCGGTGCTGCTCGCCTCCCGGTTCGTCCAGGGCATCGGCGGCGCGGTGACCTCTGCCGTGACTCTCGGCATGGTCGTGACTCTGTTCCCGGAGCCGAAGGAACGGGCGAGGGCCATCGGCGTCTACAGTTTCGTCCAGTCCGCCGGTGGGTCGATGGGCCTCCTCGCCGGCGGCGCCCTGACCCAGACCATCAGCTGGCACTGGATCTTCATCGTCAACATGCCGATCGGCATCGCGGCCGCGCTGTCGGCCGGACGCGTGCTCGCCCCCGAGCCCGGTGCCGGCCTCGACAAGGGGACCGACGTCCTGGGCGCGCTCCTGGTCACCTCCGCACTGATGCTCGGGGTCTACACGATCGTCGGGACCACCGACCACGGCTGGACCTCCGCGCACACACTGAGCCTCGGCGCCACGGCACTCGTACTGCTCCTGGCATTCGTCGCCCGCCAGGCCAAGACGCCCCACCCGCTGCTGCCGCTGCGCGTGTTCCGCTCACGCAACGTCTCGGGAGCCATGGGCATACAGGCCCTCATGGTGGCCGGAATGTTCAGCTTTCAGTTCCTGTGCGTGCTCTACCTGCAGAAGGTGCTCGGCTTCGACGAGATACACACCGGCCTCGGCATCTTCCCCGTCTCGGTCGCGATCGGCGCACTGTCCCTCGGTCTCTCACCCAGGCTGATCGCACGCTTCGGCCCCCGTGCCGTGCTCCTTCCCGGGCTCGCGCTCATCGCTGCGGGTCTCGCCGCCCTCGGCCGCGTACCGGCAGGCGGACGCTACGCCGTGGACGTTCTGCCCGCGTTGCTGCCACTCGGCATCGGCTTCGGCCTCGCGATGCCTTCGCTGGCCACGCTCGCGATGTCAGCGGCCACACCCAGGGACTCGGGGATCGCCTCCGGCATGTTCAACACCATGCAGCAGATCGGCAGCGCCTTCGGCCTCGCGGTCCTCACCACGCTCGCCACCTCGCACACCAACGCGCTGCTGGGCGGCGGCGCGGGCACCGCCTCGGCACTCACGAGCGGCTATCAACTCGCCTTCCGCGTCGGCTCGGGCCTCGTCACCGCCGCTCTGCTCCTCGCCGCCACCCTGCTGCGCTCTCCCGCGAGGGTGCGACGTCCAGCGGCCGAGGAGAACCCGGTCCCGGCCGCATGAGCTCCAAGTCCTCGCCCCACGCGTCCAGTACCGCGCCGTGCCCGGCCCGCCGGGCCACCTCCTCGACCTGGGCGAAGAGACGGCGCTGCGTGGGCACGTCGCCCGTGGCCGAGATATGGCTCAGGGCGTCCAGCAGCGCCTCGCTGTCCCAGCCGGGCAGGGGGAAGCGGGCCAGCTCCCACTCCAGGTACTTGTTGTAGGGGCGGGGACGACGGTCCAGGGCGAAGAGCAGCTCCAGCAGGAACCGGATGCTGTCGGCGGCGTCGAGCCGGGCCGCGAGCGGATGTCCGTCGCGGTCGTTCTTGACCGAGCGGTAGAGGGAGTTGGCGTAGGCGTCGAGCCACTCGCCCGCATCCCGGAACGCCTCGTCGGCGTCCAGGCGGAGCTTGTCGGCCAGGATCCGGGTGATGGTCCCGTCGAGCCGGTCGAGTACGACCCGGGCCCGTGCGAGGGCGTACCGCTCGAAGCCGGGCATGCCGGCGGCGCGGAACTCGTCGAGAGAGAGGAAGACCAGGTCGAGTTCCGGGGTGCGGTGCCCCCTGAACCGGGTGAGGGCCGTGGCCGCCCCGTCGGCGAGAACGACGTACAGATCGTGGTCGGAGTAGGCGGTGGTCATCCCTTCGTGGGCCCGGGATCCCTTGAGGACCAGTCCGACGACAGCCGGGTCGGCCGCGGCGAGGCGGACGAACGCGTCGTAGGAGATGTGCTCCTGATCTGTCATCGACACTTCGCCAATCCCTGCTGTCCGCAGGCCAGTTGACCCTCGATCGGCCAAGGGTACGCCGATCGTCTCTCGGTACCGCGCCACGTCCCGGGTGATCATGCGATTGACTGGGGCCGGCACCTCACCGAGTGACATGAACCATGGAGGCCAGGCAGTGAAGCAGAACGACACTCCGCTGATACCGACCGCGGAGTGGCTGGAGGAACGGCTGGGCGCGGGCTCGCTCTGGCGGCCGAACGGGGCGGACCTGCCGCCCGAGTTGACCGACGAGCGATCGAGGGAGTTCCTGCTCAACGTCGGCTTTCCCGCCGTCGACCTCGACGCGGTGGGAATCGACACCAGGCATCTGAGGGGCGAGGACGCGCTGGATCCGTTCGACGCCGACGAGATCTACGGACGCCGCTACCCCGACGACCACTCGCCGCCCGAGAACTTCTGCTTCACCGTGGCCCTGTGGGGCGACCAGCACCTGATGCTGGAGGCGGCGGACGGCGGCATCACCCACTACGACCCCAACGGCTGGGACCACGCGGACGGATGGCAGGGACCCGCCGCCGACTCCCTGCCCAGCCTCGCCGTGCTCCTCGCGCTGATCGCCGAGTCGAGCGACGGCCTGGCCGCGGAGGACGACGCCGTACGCGCGGCCGCCGTCGCCGAGGTGCGTGAGCGCCTGATCGGGCACGACTTGTTCGTGGACGATTCCGGGTTCTGGGACGGGGTCTTCGAGTACCTGGAGTGAGAACCGACCCGGCCGGCCCGAGCGGGTCGAGGAGCGGCGCCGTGGGGTAGGACTGAGGGAGAAGGGTACGGCGGACACGGGGGTCCACCAATGAAACGTCTCGTCGGTGCCGCGAAGGCGGTTGGGCGTTACCTGCTTCCTGTCCTCATCGGGGCGCTGTTCGTGCTGGGTGCGCTGGGCGCCGCCAAGGTCATCGACCTGCCCGATGGCAAGGGCTCGGACGGGCCGGCCGACTTCGACGATCCGTTCTGGCCGCCCCTGCCGACTCCGCCCCCACCGCCCCCGGTCAACCACAACCCGATGGTGCCGGGGTTCTAGAAAGGGCGGATGTCCCAAGGGGGCAACAGTCCGGTTAGCAGACGCTTTCGGGCGGTGCAACCCGTCCGGGGGCACGTCGTGGCGCGCGGAGTGTGGGGCGCCGCGCCATACCGTTGCCTGTTGAACCACCCCTACGGTGCCCGGCACGGATCGCTCCCGCCGCTTGCCGGGGAGCGAACCGGTGTCCCCCCAAGACGCCGAGGAGCCGCCATGCAGCCACCACCGTTCCCGCCGGCCGCCACCCACCCCGCTTCCGCACCGCGGGCGAACCATGCCCCGCCGCGGTCGACGTGGCGCGGGGCCCTGTCCCGTCTCGTGGCCGTCGTGGCCCTCGTCCTCGGGGCAGCGCTGCTCGGCCCGGTGCCGGCCGCGCGCGCCGCTGTCACCCTGACCAAGGTCACCGACTTCGGGGCCAACCCGGGGCAGTTGAACATGTACGTCTACCGGCCGGCCTCCCTGACCGCGCAGCCGGCCGTGGTGTTCGCGCTGCACGGCTGCACCCAGAACGCCCAGGCCTACGCCGACCACTCCGGCCTGCCCCGGTTCGCCGACCAGTACGGCTTCCTGCTGGTGTTCGCCGAGACCACCTCGTCCAACAACGCGAACAGCTGCTTCAACTGGTTCCAGAGCGGCGACAACCGCAGAGGCCAGGGCGAGGCCGCCTCGATCCGGCAGATGGCCGCGCACGCCGTCTCCGCCTACGGCGCGGACGCCCGGCGCACCTACATCACAGGACTGTCGGCCGGCGGCGCCATGACCTCGGTGATGCTCGCCGCCTACCCGGACGTCTTCCAGGCCGGCGCGGTCGTCGCCGGCCTGCCCTACGGCTGCGCCACCGACGTCGGCAGCGCGTACACGTGCATGAACCCCGGCACCGACCTGACGCCGGCTCAGTGGGCGCAGAAGGTCCACGACGCCTACCCCTCCTGGCCGGGTCCGTGGCCGCGGGTGGCCGTCTGGCACGGCGACAAGGACACCACCGTCACACCGCGCAACGCCGACGAACTGCGTGACCAGTGGACCGCCGTGCACGGTCTGTCCCAGACGCCGAGCCGCACCTCGGTGATCGGCCCCGACTCCACCCGGCACGAGGAGTACCTGGCGGCGGACGGCTCGGTGGCCGTCGAGGTGAACCGGGTCCCCGGCATCGCGCACGGCACCCCGGTCGACCCGGGGACCGGGCCGCAGCAGTGCGGCAGCACCGGCGCCGCCTACTTCCTGGACTCCATCTGCTCCAGCTACTGGATCACCCAGTTCTTCGGCCTGAGCGGATCCGCCTCCCAGCCCGGCTCGCTGCCCGCTCCGACCGGGCTGACCGCGACGGGCGCCACCGACACCACGATCAGCATGGGCTGGAACCCCGTCGAGGGTGCCACCGGCTACGCCGTCTACCGCGACGGCGCCCGGATCGCCACGCCGACGGCGACCTCGTACACCGACACCGGCCTGTCCGCCGGCACCTCGCACACGTACGCGGTCGCCGCCCGGGACGCCGACGGCACGGCGGGAGCGCTGTCGGCCGCGCTCACCGCGCGCACCACCGGCGCCACCGCCTCCTGCTGGACCGCGAGCAACTACGCCCATGTCCAGGCCGGCCGTGCCACCACCAGCGGCGGTTACGCCTACGCCAAGGGCTCGGGCCAGAACATGGGCCTGTACAACACCTTCGTCACGACGACCCTGAAGGAATCACCGGCCGGCTACTTCACCGTCGCGAACGGCGCATGCCCCTGACCCGGACCTGCGCACCACCGGGTGCCGGCCACCGTCGGCGCACGCGCGCCGGCGTGGGCCGTCATCGGCTGCGCCCCGCGAGTTCGGCGACGCTCTCGGCGACCGCGTCCACCTCGTCCTCGGTGTTGTAGTAGTGCGGTGACAGGCGCAGGCACCAGTCGACGTCCTTGTCGCCGAAGTCGAACTGCGCGAACTCGCGGAAGCTCAGCGCCGAGTTGACGCCGCGCTCGTCCAGCGCCGCCTTGAACGGCTGCGGCTGCGGGCCCTCGACGGCGAAGGTCACCAGCGCCGCGGGGGCCGGGCCGCGGTCGAGCAGGCGCACACCGGGCACGTCGGCCAGCCGCTCGCGCAGCCGCGCGGCCAGCGCCGGGGTGCGCCGTGCGACGGGGGCGAGGCCGACCCGCAGGGCGTAGCGGATCGCCGCGGCGGAGCCGAGGACGGTCGCGTACGGGAACTCCCACTCCTCGAACCGGGCCGCGGTCTCGACGGGCCGGTAGGCGCCGGGTTCGGTCCAGCGCGCGCCGTGCATGTCGATGAACAGCGGCTCGTACCCGGCCCGCAGGACGCGGTCGGAGACGTACAGGAATCCCGAACCACGCGGTCCGCGCAGGAACTTGCGGCAGGTCGCGGTGAGCAGGTCACAGCCGATGGCGTCGACGTCGATCTCGAACTGGCCGACCGACTGGCAGGCGTCGACCAGGTACAGCAGGTCCAGCTCCCGGCAGTGCCGGCCGATCTCGGCCACGGGCTGGACCAGGCCGGAGTTGGTGGGCACGTGGGTGGCGGCGACCAGGCGCGGGCGGTGGGCGCGCATCAGCGCGGCCATGGCCTCCACGTCGACGCCGCTGCCGTCCGGGTGGTCGGGGGCGTGCACGATCTCGACGCCGTGCCGCCTGCGCAGTGCGAGGAAGGCGATCTGGTTGGAGATGAAGTCGTTGCGGGTGGTCAGGACGGTGTCGCCCGGGCGGAAATCGATCGCGGAGAGCGCCTTGGTGTAGGCGTGGGTGGCGCTCGCGGCGAAGGCGATGTTGCGGGGCCGGGCGTTGATCAGTTCGGCGGTCGCCGCGTGGAAGTCGGCGATCTCGTCGGCCCGTGCGGCGGCGGCCTCGTAGCCGCCCACGGTGGCCTCCAGCTGCAGGTGGTCGAGCACGGCCTGCAGCACGGGACGGGCCATGAGCCCACAGCCGGCGTTGTTGAAGTGGATGACCTTCTCGCAGCCGGGGGTGTCGGCCCGCAGGGCGGCGAGGTCGAGAAGCGGTTCCTGCGTCGGGAGAGAAGCGCTACCATGATTCTTCATGTCTGACAGTAGCAGTACTGAGACCCTGCTGGCGATCCTCCGTCAGGAGCTCGCCCGGCTCGCCCCCGGCGACCGGCTGCCCAGCAGCCGGGAACTGATCGCCCGGCACAGCGTCGGACCGGTCACCGTCTCGCGTGCCATCGCCCAGCTGGCGGCCGAGGGCGCCGTGGTCGTACGGCCCGGCAACGGCACCTTCGTCGCACCCCGTCAGGCTCGCGGCGCGAACGCCCAGGGCGACACGTCCTGGCAGGCCATCGCCCTGGCGGGACGCGACCGTGCCGTCGCCGACCCCGGTGAGCCGGACGGCCCGCCGGGACCGCTGCCGCCGGGCACCGTCACCCTCTCCGGCGGCTACCTGCACGAAGCCCTCCAGCCCGGCAGGGCGCTCGGCGCCGCACTCGCCCGGGCCGCCCGCCGCCCGGACGCCTGGCACCGCGCACCGGCCGCCGGCCTCGCACCACTGCGCGCGCTGTTCGCACGCCAGGCCGGAAGCGCCGTCAGCCCCGACGACGTGCTCATCACGGGCGGTGGCCAAGGCGCCCTGTCCATGCTGTTCCGGGCCGTCGCCGCCCCCGGCAGCCCGCTGCTCGTCGAGTCGCCCACCTACCCCGGCGCGCTCGCCGCCGCCCGGGCCGCCGGACTGCGTCCGGTGCCCGTCCCGATGGACGAGGACGGGGTGCGCCCTGACCTGCTCGCCGAGGCGTTCGCCATGACCGGGTCCCGGCTCTTCTACTGCCAGCCGACCTTCCACAACCCCACCGGCGCCGTCCTCGCCGCCGAACGCCGCCGCCAGGTCGTCGACGTGGCCCGCGCCGCCGGGGCGTTCCTGATCGAGGACGACTTCGCCCGTCACCTCGGCCACGGCCGCCCCGTGCCGGGACCCCTCGTGGCGGACGACCGCGACGGCACGGTGGTCCACCTCACCTCACTGACCAAGCCCGCCTCGCCCAGCCTGCGGATCGGCGCCGTGATCGCCCGCGGCCCGGTGATGCGCCGCCTGCTCGGGATGCGCAGGGTGGACGACTTCTTCATCGCCCGCCCGCTGCAGGAGGCCGCCGTCGAACTGCTCTCCACCCCGGCCTGGGACCGCCACCTGCGGACCCTCGGCACCGCCCTGCGCGAACGCTGCGCCGTGCTGGCCGACGCCCTCGCCCACGAGCTGCCCGACGCGACGCTCACCCGCCTTCCCGCCGGGGGCTTCCACCTGTGGCTGCGGCTGCCGCCGGCCCTCACGGACGCCACCCTCGGCGACGCGGCCCGCACCCACGGCGTGACCGCCGACGCCGGCCGCCACTACTTCCCGGCCGAACCGCCGACCACCCACCTGCGCCTGAACTTCGCCGCCACCGCGGACCCCGCCGACCTGCGCGAAGCGGCCCGCCGCCTGGCCGCGGCCGCCCACTCCCTGGCCGCCGGCTGACCTGCCGCCGGCCAGGACATCGTGCGTTCAACCATCTGGCGGCGGCGCCCTGTGTCAAAACCGACCAACTCTCGGGTAGCCGCAGGTCGCGCTCTTGACCACTGTGGTCCCGGCCACTACCTTGCGATAACAGACCCGTGACTGCCGAAAGGAGGCGACCAGCAGATGTACACCAGCTCTGATCTGGGTCGCCTCGCCCACGCCACCGCCTGGGTTCCGGGTCGAATCGCGCACGGCTGCTGAAAACGCCGTTCTGATGTGCCCGCCTCGGCACATTTTGGGTTTCCTTTCATGACCTCCCGGCACGTCGCTTTTGCGTGCCATTTGGCGCCCGCTTTCTCACGGGGCGCGTCTGAACACAGAAAGCTGCCTGAAATTGGCGAACATGATGAATCGACCCATCACGCACAGAAATGAAGGCCCGGCATGGTAGCGGCGCGGATCACAGTCAACGGGAACGAAACGCCGATCTCTCCCGCTGCTCCCCACACCACGGTTCTGGATTTCCTGCGCGAGCGTGGCCTCACCGGTACCAAGGAGGGCTGCGCCGAGGGTGAGTGCGGTGCCTGTTCGGTCCTGGTGGCCCGTCCCGGAGTGAACAAGCCCACCGACTGGGTGGCGGTCAACGCCTGTCTGGTCCCGGTCGCGGCACTCGACGGTCAGGAGATCGTCACCTCCGAAGGCCTCGCCATCCCCGGCGAGGACGGCACGCCGCCCACCCTGCACCCGGTGCAGGAGGAGATGGCGGTCCGTGGCGGTTCCCAGTGCGGTTACTGCACCCCGGGATTCATCTGCAGCATGGCCGCCGAGTACTACCGGCCCGACCGCTGCGCCCACGCCCACTCCGAGGCGGACCCGGCCGAGAGCGCCGACTCCGAGCACGGTCCGAACGGCTTCGACCTGCACTCGCTGAGCGGCAACCTGTGCCGCTGCACCGGTTACCGCCCGATCCGCGACGCCGCGTTCGCCGTCGGGGAACCCGCCGAGGACGACCCGCTGGCGCAGCGCCGCGAGCAGTCCCCGCCCGAGCCGGTCGCCACCGAGTACGCCCAGGACGACAGCGTGTTCCTGCGGCCGGGCACCCTGGCCGAGACGCTGGAGCTGCTGCGCGCCCGGCCCGACGCCGTCGTGGTCGCCGGCAGCACCGACTGGGGCGTCGAGGTCAACATCCGCTCCCGCCGGGCCGATTGCGTCGTCGCCATCGACCGCCTGCCCGAACTGCGGGACCTGCGCTTCGAGTCCGACCACATCGAGATCGGCGCGGCCCAGACGCTCACCGAGATCGAGCGCCGCCTCGACGGCAGCGTCCCGCTGCTGGCGGAGCTGTTCCCGCAGTTCGCCTCCCGGCTCATCCGCAACAGCGCGACCCTCGGCGGCAACCTGGGTACCGGCTCCCCGATCGGCGACAGCCCGCCCGTGCTGCTCGCGCTGGAGGCGTCGGTGGTGCTCGCCGACGCCGACGGTGAGCGGGTCGTCCCGCTGGCCGAGTACTTCACCGGCTACCGCCAGAGCGTGCGCCGTCCCGGCGAGCTGATCCGCGCCGTGCGCATCCCGCTGCCGCTGTCGCCCGTCACGGCCTTCCACAAGATCGCCAAGCGCCGTTTCGACGACATCTCCAGTGTGGCGGTCGCCTTCGCCCTCGACATCGAGGACGGCGTCGTCCGCAAGGCCCGCATCGGCCTGGGCGGCGTGGCCGCCACCCCGATCCGCGCCCTGGCCACCGAGGCGGCCCTGGAGGGCAAGCCGTGGGTGACGGACACCGTGGAGGCCGCGGCGAAGGTGCTGCGGGGCGAGGGCACGCCGATGGACGACCATCGCGCCAGCTCCCTCTACCGTTCCGCGATGCTCGGCCAGAGCCTGCTGAAGCTGCACGCACAGACCACCGAGGCGGTGTCGTCATGAGCCATCTGTCCGAGCGTCCCGAAAAGCCCGTCGTCGGCGTTTCGATGCCGCACGAGAGCGCCAGCCTGCACGTCACCGGCGCCGCGCTCTACACCGACGACCTGATCCACCGCACCAAGGACGTGCTGCACGCCTACCCGGTCCAGGTCATGAAGGCCCACGGCCGGATCACCGCGCTGCGCACCGAGCCCGCGCTTGCCGTGCCCGGTGTGGTGCGCGTCCTGACCAAGGACGACGTGCCCGGCGTCAACGACGCCGGCATGAAGCACGACGAGCCGCTGTTCCCCGACGAGGTCATGTTCTACGGCCACGCCGTCGCCTGGGTGCTCGGCGAGACGCTGGAGGCGGCCCGGCTCGGTGCGGCGGCCGTCGAGGTGGAACTCGAAGAACTGCCCGCCCTGATCACGCTGCAGGACGCCATGGCGGCCGAGAGCTACCACGGTGCGCAGCCGCTGATGGTGGCCGGCGACGTCGACGCGGGCTTCGCCGACTCCGCGCACGTGTTCACCGGAGAGTTCCAGTTCTCCGGCCAGGAGCACTTCTACCTGGAGACGCACGCGGCGCTGGCCCAGATCGACGAGAACGGCCAGGTGTTCATCCAGAGCAGCACCCAGCACCCCTCGGAGACCCAGGAGATCGTCTCCCACGTGCTCGGCGTGCCCGCCCACGAGGTGACCGTGCAGTGCCTGCGGATGGGTGGCGGCTTCGGCGGCAAGGAGATGCAGCCGCACGGATTCGCCGCCGTCGCCGCGCTCGGCGCCAAGCTGACCGGCCGGCCCGTCCGCTTCCGGCTCAACCGGACGCAGGACCTGACCATGTCCGGCAAGCGGCACGGCTTCCACGCCACCTGGAAGATCGGCTTCGACGCCGACGGCCGTATCCAGGCCCTGGACGCCACGCTGACCGCGGACGGCGGCTGGAGCCTGGACCTGTCCGAGCCGGTGCTGGCCCGGGCGCTGTGCCACATCGACAACACGTACTGGATCCCCAACGCGCGCGTCGCCGGCCGCATCGCCAAGACCAACACGGTCTCCAACACCGCCTTCCGCGGCTTCGGCGGACCGCAGGGCATGCTGGTGATCGAGGACATCCTCGGCCGCTGCGCGCCGCAGCTCGGCCTGGACCCCATGGAGCTGCGCGAGCGCAACTTCTACCAGCCGGGCCAGGGCCAGACCACGCCGTACGGACAGCCGGTCACCCAGGCCGAGCGGATCACCACCGTCTGGCGGCAGGTGCAGGAGCAGGCCGGCATCGCCGACCGCAAGCGTGAGATCGCCGCCTTCAACGCCGCGCACCCGCACACCAAGCGGGCCCTCGCGATCACTGGCATCAAGTTCGGCATCTCGTTCAACCTCACCGCCTTCAACCAGGGCGGCGCGCTGGTGCTGATCTACAAGGACGGCTCCGTCCTGATCAACCACGGCGGCACCGAGATGGGCCAGGGCCTGCACACCAAGATGATGCAGGTGGCCGCTACCACGCTGGGCATCCCGCTGCACAAGGTCCGCCTCGCCCCGACGCGGACCGACAAGGTGCCCAACACCTCAGCCACCGCCGCCAGTTCCGGGGCGGACCTCAACGGCGGTGCGATCAAGAACGCCTGTGAGCAGCTGCGCGAGCGGCTGCTGCAGGTGGCCGCCACCCAGCTCGGCGCCAACGCCTCGGACGTGCGCATCGTCGACGGCGTCGCGCGCGCCCTCGGCAGCGACAAGGAGCTGGCCTGGGACGACCTGGTGCACACCGCGTACTTCCAGCGGGTCCAGCTGTCGGCGGCCGGGTACTACCGGACCGAGGGGCTGCACTGGGACGCCAAGACGTTCCGGGGCTCGCCGTTCAAGTACTTCGCGAACGGCGCCGCCGCGACCGAGGTGGAGGTCGACGGGTTCACCGGCGCGTACCGCATCCGGCGTGTGGACATCGTGCACGACGTCGGCGACAGTCTCTCCCCGATGATCGACATCGGTCAGGTCGAGGGCGGGTTCGTGCAGGGCGCGGGCTGGCTGACGCTGGAGGACCTGCGCTGGGACACCAGCGACGGCCCGAACCGCGGCCGGCTGCTGACCCAGGCGGCGAGCACCTACAAGCTGCCGAGCTTCTCGGAGATGCCCGAGGAGTTCAACGTCACGCTGCTGGAGAACGCCACCGAAGAGGGCGCCGTGTACGGCTCCAAGGCGGTCGGCGAGCCTCCGCTGATGCTGGCGTTCTCGGTGCGTGAGGCGCTGCGGCAGGCCGCCGCCGCGTTCGGGCCGAGCGGGGTCAGCGTCGAGCTGCCCTCGCCGGCGACGCCGGAGGCCGTGTACTGGGCGATCCAGGCGGCTCGCGAGGCGCAGGCCCCCGTCGACGGTCAGGTCCGCAACGGGACCGCCGTCAACGGCCACGCCGACGGCAGGGTCCGCACCGACGCTGAAGCGCTGAGCGGTGCCTGACATGACGTGGGTCGCCGCGGTCGCACGGTTGCGAGCACGCCGGGAGCCCGGCGTGCTGGTGACCGTCGCGACCGTGCGCGGCCACGCCCCGCGCGACGCCGGTGCCAAGCTCGTCGTGGGGCAGAGCGAGACATGGGGCTCGATCGGCGGTGGCAATGTCGAGGCCGTCGCGATCGACCGGGCCCGGGAGATGATCGCCGCGTCCAAGCCGGAGCCGGAGCTGATCGATTTCGCCCTGAACGACAAGGTGACCAACCAGCACGGAGTGCAGTGCTGCGGCGGCACGGTCCAGGTGCTGCTCGAACCGCTTCCGGTGGTACGGGCGGTGGCGATCTTCGGTGTCGGCCACGTCGGGCTGGAACTGGCGCGCATCCTGGCACGTCAGGATCTCGACCTGCATCTGATCGACACTCGCTCCGACGTCCTCGCCAAGGAGCGGCTCGACGTGCTGGCGGACGCGGTGGCGCAGGTGCACGTGCATCACACGCCGCTGCTGCCCGAGGAGGTCCTGGAGGACCTGCCGCGCGGCACCCACATCCTGATCATGACCCATGATCACGCCGAGGACGCCGCCCTGTGCGACGCCGCTCTGCGTACGACCCATCTCGGCTCCATCGGGCTGATCGGGTCGTCGGCCAAGTGGGTGCGGTTCCGCAAGCGCCTCGCCACCGAGGGCGGGCACGACGAGGCCACGATCGACCGGATCAAGACCCCGATCGGGCTGCCCGACATCACCGGCAAGGAACCGGCGACCATCGCCGTGAGCGTCGCCGCGGATCTGCTGCGCACCTTCGAGACCGAGGGGGACTGACCCTCTCCACCGGAAAACGGCAGGGGTGCCCCGCGCACGTGCGACAGCACGCGGGGCACCCCTTCTGCTTGGTCACGAGACGACGCGGTCGCACAGTCACAGCAGCTCACCCTCGTCGACGTCCCGCCCAGCAAGCGGCGTCAGCAGCCAGGGCGCGGGTCCGGTGCCGTCGTTCCACGCCCGCAGAGCGGTTCCGTCCACGCAGACGATGCCGCACTGTTCGGCGTACTCGGCGGCCGGCGTGGTGAAGTCGCTCGTCGTGACGACGACCGCGACATCGGCCCCGTGCACGGTGTAGCAGGTGCCGCCGAAGCGCTGCAGATCCTGGGAGCCGACGCGGTGCGCGTCGCCGTAGCGCTTGCACTGGACGACCACCCGCCGTCCGTCCGGGGCCACGGCCAGCACGTCCGCGCCCAGATCGCCGGCGCCGCCGACGACTTCGACGTCCGAGCAACCGTCCCGTGCGCACAGCTCGGCCACCGCCTGCTCGAACTCGTCGGGGCCCAGGGCGTCGTAGTCGCCGGCGCTGGGCTGCGGGACGGAGACGTCGCTGACGGGGAAGGCACCGTCGGCCTGCCGCGGCAGGTGCGGGGACAAGGGCTTCGCATCGGGTGTCTCCAGCTCCTCCAGCGCCGTGTCCGTCGCCGCCTCCAGCGCCTCGGCGGCCCGCCGAGCGGTGCGCGCGGCGCAGACCCGACGCCGCCGGCGGTGCAGCGCGAGCGCGACGGACGCGGCGACGAGACACAGAACGACCTCCCATACGGGCCGCCGCTCGACGGTCTCGACCACGGTGCGGACGGCGAATCCCACAGCGCACAGGACGAGTGCGAGGATGGCGAAGAACAGCGCGGTCGCACGGAGGTCGAACCGCCGGCGACCGGTACGTCGGACACGACGCGCGGGCATGGCCACGATGGTGAAAGCCCCTCTCCCAGCGGCAACGAAGATCACTACCGCCGTCTGCCCGCGATCCACCGGTTCACCCGGCCGCAGCCGCCCCAGGCAAAACGACCCGTGACATGCTCCGATCACCAGGGCCGCGGTGCCCGGCGGTCGCATAATGGCTGATGAGCCGCCGACCTCGGCCGCCGATTCCGGCCGTCGGCGCCGGAGCGGACGTGCCTCGGCGCGGGCGGGCGGGCCGTGCCGCGCGGACCGGACCGCGAAGGAGTGACCCCGCAGATGGACGTCTACCGTGAGCTCCACCGGCGCAGCATCGCCGATCCCGAGGCCTTCTGGGCGGAGGCCGCCGAAGCCGTGACCTGGGACCGCGACCCGGTGAGAGTGCTGGACTCGGACCGGCCCCCGTTCCACCGCTGGTTCCCCGACGCCGAGATCAACACCTGCCGCAACGCCCTAGACCGCCATGTCGAGGCCGGCCACGGCTCCCGCACCGCCCTGATCCACGACAGCCCGGTCACCGGCACATGCACCACCTTCACCTACGCCGAACTGCTGGACCTGACGGCCCGTTTCGCGGGCGTGCTGCGTGGCCTCGGCGTCACCAAGGGCGACCGCGTCGTCATCTCGATGCCGATGGTGCCGCAGGCGGTGATCGCGATGCTGGCCTGCGCCCGGCTGGGCGCCGTCCACTCCGTCGTCTTCGGCGGCTTCGCCGCCAAGGAACTCGCCGTGCGCATCGACGACGCCCGGCCCAAGGTCGTCGTCTCCGCCTCCTGCGGCATCGAGGCGGGCCGTGTCGTCCCGTACCAGCCGATGCTCGACGAGGCACTGCGGCTGGCCGAGCACACGCCCGAGCGCTGCGTCATCCTCCAGCGCCCGCAATGCCGGGCCGACCTCACCGACCGCGACCTCGACTGGGACGAGGCGATGGCCGGCGCCGAACCCGCCGACTGCGTGACGGTCGCCGCGACCGACCCCCTGTACATCCTCTACACGTCGGGCACCACCGGCCGGCCCAAGGGCGTCGTCCGCGACAACGGCGGCCATGCCGTCGCCCTCGCCTGGAGCATGGGCCACATCTTCGGCATCGGCCCCGGCGACGTGTGGTGGGCCGCCTCCGACGTCGGCTGGGTCGTCGGCCACTCCTACATCGTCTACGCCCCGCTGATCGCCGGTGCCACGACCGTCGTCTACGAGGGCAAGCCCGTCGGCACCCCGGACGCGGGCGCCTTCTGGCGGGTGATCGGCGAGCACGGGGTGAAGGCCATGTTCACCGCGCCCACCGCGATTCGCGCGATCAAGAAGGAGGATCCGCAGGGAGCCCTGCTCGCCCGGTACGACACCAGCCGCCTGCGCAGCCTCTTCCTGGCCGGTGAGCGCCTCGACACCGACACCTACTCCTGGGCCACGCGCGTCCTCGGGGTGCCCGTCGTCGACAACTGGTGGCAGACGGAGACCGGTTGGCCCATCGCCGCCGCTCCGCGCGGCGTCGACGGCGTCGCCGTGCGGCCCGGCTCGCCCGGTGTGCCGATGCCCGGATACGACCTGCGCGTCCTCGACCCGGCCGGCAACGAGTGCGCCCCGGGGCAGGACGGCGCGGTGGCCCTGCGGCTGCCGCTGCCGCCGGGCACGCTGCCGACGCTGTGGCAGGACGACGAGCGGTACGTGGCCTCCTACCTCTCCGCGTATCCGGGCCACTACCTCACCGGCGACGGCGGGCACGTCGACGAGGACGGCTACGTCTACGTCACAGGCCGCACCGACGACGTCATCAACGTCGCGGGCCACCGGTTGTCCACCGGCGTCATGGAGGAGGTCGTCGCCGCCCACCCGGACGTCGCGGAGTGCGCGGTGATCGCGGTGCCCGACGAACTGAAGGGACAGGTGCCGCGCGCCCTGGTCGTCCTCAAGGCCGGCGCCGCCACCACCCCCGACCGGCTGCAGCGCGAGATCGTCGCCGACGTCCGCGGCCAGGTGGGTGCCGTCGCGTCGTTGAAACAGGTCACCGTGGTCCCGGCGCTGCCGAAGACCCGGTCGGGGAAGATCCTGCGCGCGGCCATGCGCTCGATCGCCGACGGCCGTGATACCCCGACGCCCGCCACGGTCGAGGACCCGGCCGTCCTGGACGTACTGCGAGGCATGCTGCGCCCCGAGGCGTGAGCCGAGCGGGAACCCCCGCTCGGCCCGCCGTCGTCGGTACCCCGCCCGGCCGGCCGCGGTCAGCGCGCCGGCCCCGGCGGCGGGGTGGTGCTCTCGCGCACCACCAGCCGGGTCGGCACCAGCGTGGTGCCCCGTTCCGTTCCCTCCCCGCGTACCTTGCTCAGCGCGGCCTCGACACAGAGCCGTCCCACCTCCGCGAAGTCCTGATGGACCGTGGTCAGCGGAGGGAGGAAGTGCGCGGCCTCGGGGATGTCGTCGAAGCCGACGACGCTGACGTCCTCGGGGACACGCCGGCCGTGTTCGTGCAGGGCGCGCTGGAGCCCCAGGGCCATCTGGTCGTTGGCGACGAAGACGGCCGTGCAGTCGTCACGTCGGGCCAGTTCGAGCCCCGCGCGGTAGCCGGACTCCGTCGACCAGTCGCCCTGGATCAGCGGCGGAGCCGCGCGTCCGGCTTCGGCGAGGACCGCGCGCCAGGCGTCCGTGCGGCGCTGGGCGGCGAAGGAACCTTCCGGTCCGCCCAGGTGCCACACGGTCCGGTGCCCCAGTTCGAGGAGGTGCCGCACCGCCGCCCGGGCCCCGCCGGCCTGGTCGGTGTCGACCACGGTGTAGCGGTCACCGGCGTCGGAGTCGACCACCACGACCTGCACATGCGGGGGCAGGTTGATGGTCGCCGCGTCGAGCAGGTGGACCTCCATGATGACGATCACCGCGTCGACGGCGAGTTCCTCCAACCGGGAGAAGGCGCCGCGGACTTCGTCCTGGGTCGGTATGGCGACCGGCAACAGGGTCACCGCGTAGCCCTCGCGCGCCGCGGAGGTGGCGATCGCCTCCAGCGTCCGGACGTTGCCGGTGGTGGCCAGCGTGAACGTGATGACGCCGATGGTGCGGAACTCACCGCGCTTGAGCGCCCGGGCCGCGCTGTTGGGCCGGTATCCGAGTTCCTTCATCGCGGCGAGCACGGCGCGGCGGGTCTCCTCGTTGACCCCGGCGTAGCCGTTGGACACCCGGGAGACCGTCTGCGAGGAGACGCCGGCCAGCCGTGCGACGTCGGCCATGGAGGCCGTGCGGGGACCGCGCCGGGCCTGTCCGCGCCGGCCGGCCGACGGCGTGCCGTCCGGGGGGCCGGGTCTCTTCGCCATGTCCACTGGCTGTCACTGCCTTCCCGTCACGTGTTTACGCAAACCTAACAAACCGCTGCGACTGCCCGTGAGCGCCGTTTCTTCCGCTCCACCCTTGACCGGCACCACGGGGCAGGGTAGACATTCCGCCAGCCGATGTTTACGTAAACATAACAGCCCAGTGTCACCGCGCGACTCGATGTTTACGTAAACACCCGCCCCTGCCCTGCGACTCCGAGTGCGAGGAACGACATGACAACGCTGCACCCGCCGGCGGCTGCCGCGCCGCAGCAGGCACCACCCCCCACCAGACGGGACCGCACCTCCTGGGCGGGCTGGGGCTTCCTCGCTCCCTTCGTGGCCGTCTTCGCGCTGGTGTTCCTCGCCCCCATCGCCTACTCGCTCTACCTGAGCCTGTTCCGCGACCGGCTCATCGGCGGCACCACGTTCGTCGGCCTGGACAACTACACCGAGGCGCTGCAGGACAGGAACTTCTGGGCGGCACTCGGCCGCGTGTCGCTCTTCCTCTGCGTCCAGGTGCCGATCATGCTCGGCATCGCCCTGCTCGTGGCGCTCGCACTCGACAGCGGACGCCTCTACGGCAAGAACTTCTTCCGTATCTCGATCTTCCTGCCCTACGCGGTGCCGGCCGTCGTCGCCACACTCATGTGGGGGTTCATGTACGGCACCCGCTTCGGCCTCGTCGGCGACATCGACGACGCCTTCGGGCTGTCGCTGCCCGACCCGCTCTCCCCGGACCTCGTGCTCGCCTCGATCGGCAACATCGTCACCTGGGAGTTCGTCGGCTACAACATGCTGATCTTCTACTCGGCGTTGCGTGTCGTCCCGCACTCCCTCTACGAGGCGGCCGAGATCGACGGAGCCGGACAGATCCGCGTCATCACCGCCATCAAGCTCCCGGCGATCCGCGGGGCCCTGGTCATCGCGACCATCTTCTCCGTCATCGGCAGCTTCCAGCTCTTCAACGAGCCGAGCGTCCTGCAGAAGCTCGCACCCAACGCCATCACCACGGACTACACCCCGAACTCCTACACGTACTCGCTGTCCTTCTCCGGCCAGCAGCAGAACTACTCCGCGACGGTCGCCATCGTCATGGGACTGATCACCATGGCCATCGCCTACGTCGTCCAGCTGCGCGGCATGCGCAAGGGAGCGTGAGCCCGCGATGACCGCCACGATATCCACCGCCGCCTCCGACCCCGCGCCCCGCGAGGCCCGCAGAGCCGGCTCCGGGCCCCGGCTGCGCGCCGCCCGTCGCCGAGGTGGCGCCGGCCGGCCCCGGCGCAGCGTCCTGCTGACCGTGCTCACCGGCCTGGTGCTGCTCTACAGTCTGGCGCCGCTGCTCTGGCTCGCCATCAGCGCGACCAAGACCCAGGCGGGCCTGGCCCGTTCGACCGGCTTGTGGTTCGACAGCGACTTCGCCCTCTGGGACAACATCACACAGACGTTCACCTACGACGACGGCGTCTTCACCCGCTGGCTGCTCAACACCCTGTTGTACGTCGTGCTCGGAGCGGGCGGCGCCACCTTCCTCGCGGTGCTGGGCGGCTACGCGCTGGCCAAGTTCGACTTCCCCGGCCGGCGTGCCGTGTTCGCCGTCGTCATCGGCGCCGTCGCCGTGCCGGGGACCGCGCTGGCGGTGCCGACCTTCCTGATGTTCAGCACCATGGGACTCACCAACACCCCCTGGGCCGTGATCATCCCGTCGCTGATCTCCCCGTTCGGCCTGTACCTGATGTGGGTGTTCGCCGGTGAGGCCATCCCGACGGAACTGCTGGAAGCGGCCCGCATGGACGGCGCGAGCGAGATCCGCGTCTTCTTCCAGGTGGCCCTGCCCCTGCTCGCGCCGGGCATCGTCACCGTCTCGCTGTTCACCATGGTCGCCACCTGGAACAACTACTTCCTGCCGCTGATCATGATCAAGGACCCGGACTGGTATCCGCTGACTCTGGGCCTCAACAGCTGGAACGCCCAGGCCGCGACCGCCGGCGGACAGCCCGTGTTCAACCTGGTGATCACCGGCTCCCTGCTCACCATCGTCCCGCTGATCGCGGCCTTCCTGATGCTGCAGAAGTACTGGCAGTCCGGACTCGCCGCCGGAAGCGTCAAGGAGTGAGCCGCGCCCGATCCGGCGCACCGCAGTCTCCGCCCAAGTGCCGCGTCCCGCACCGGTACTTCGCCTCACCACGACCCTGTCAACCCTCACCGTCGGTGTCCCGGCAAGAAGTGGAAGTCCCTCCATGCACAAGCACTCCCGCCGCCTGGTGCGCGGCATCGGCCTCCTGTGCGCCCTCGCCCTCGGCGCCACCGCCTGCGGCGGCTCCGACGACGGCGGATCGAGCGAGAAGAAGACCGTCTCCGCGGCCGACGTCCAGGCCGCGCTGAAGAAGGGCGGCACCCTCACCGTCTGGGCATGGGAGCCCACCCTCAAGCAGGTGGCCGCCGACTTCGAGAAGGAGCACCCCGGCGTCAAGGTGAACCTGGTCAACGCGGGCACCGGCAACGACCAGTACAAGGCCCTGCAGAACGCCATGTCCGCGAAGAAGGGCGTCCCCGACGTCGCCCAGGTCGAGTACTACGCCATGGGCCAGTACGCGCTGACCAAGCAGCTCACCGACCTCACCGGCTTCGGCGCCGACAAGCTCGCCGACCGGTTCTCACCCGGCCCCTGGAACGGGGTGAAGGCAGGCGGAGACGGCATCTACGGCCTGCCGATGGACTCCGGCCCGATGGCCCTCTTCTACAACAAGAAGGTCTTCGACAAGTACCGGATCAAGGTGCCCACCACCTGGGACGAGTACGTGGAGGCCGCTCGCACCCTGCACAAGGCCGACCCGAAGGCGTACATCACCAACGACACCGGCGACGCCGGCTTCACCACCAGCATGCTCTGGCAGGCCGGCTCGCGCCCCTACAAGGTCGACGGCACCAAGGTCAGCATCGACTTCGCCGACGCGGGCGCCGCGAAGTACACCGGCACCTGGCAGAAGCTGCTCGACGACAAGCTCCTCGCCCCGGTCACCAGCTGGTCCGACGAGTGGTACAAGGGCCTCGGCGACGGCACCATCGCGACCCTGGCCATCGGCGCCTGGATGCCGGCCAACCTCGCCTCCGGAGTGAAGGACGCCGCGGGCGACTGGCGTGTCGCACCGCTTCCCCAGTGGACGGCGGGCGCCCACGCCAGCGCGGAGAACGGCGGCAGCGCCCTCACCCTGCCCGAACTCGGCAAGAACGAGGCCCTCGCCTACGCCTTCCTGGAGTACGCCGACGCCGGCAACGGCGTCGACACCCGGGTGAAGGGCGGAGCCTTCCCGGCGACCACCGCGCAGCTGAACTCCAAGGCCTTCCAGGACACCGCCTTCCCGTACTTCGGCGGACAGCAGGCCAACAAGATCTTCGCCGAGTCCGCCGCGAACGTCGCCGACGACTGGTCGTACCTGCCCTACCAGGTGTACGCCAACTCGATCTTCAACGACACCGTCGGCAAGGCCTACGTCTCCCGCACCAAGCTGGCCGACGGTCTGAAGGCCTGGCAGGACGCCTCCGTGAAGTACGGCAACGAGCAGGGCTTCACCGTCGGGAAGTAGCACGCCGACGCGGCACGCACCACCCATGGGCCCCGTCGGCCCCCTCCCGGAAGGACCACCATGATCTCCACCCTCCTGTCCCGTCTGGGCGGGACGGACGGTGACCGCACACCCCGCCTCCTCTACGGCGCCGACTACAACCCCGAGCAGTGGCCCCGCTCCATCTGGCGGGAGGACGTGCGCCTCATGCGGGAGGCCGGTGTCAACCTCGTCTCCGTCGGGATCTTCTCCTGGGCCCGCCTCCAACCGGCCGCGGACACCTGGGACTTCGGCTGGCTCGACGAGGTGATGGACCTCCTGCACGAGGGCGGCATCGGGGTCGACCTGGCCACGGCCACCGCCTCGCCGCCGCCCTGGCTCACCACGGCACACCCCGAGATCCTCCCGGTCACGGCCACCGGCGAGACCCTGTGGCCGGGGGCACGCCAGCACTGGCGCCCCACCTCACCGGTCTTCCGCCGGTACGCGCTGCGCCTGGTCCGGGAACTGGCGACGCGCTACGCCGACCACCCGGCGCTGGTCGCCTGGCACGTCAGCAACGAGCTGGGCTGCCACAACGTGTACGACTACTCCGACGACGCGGCCCGTGCCTTCCGCGACTGGCTGCGCGCCCGCTACACCACCCTGGAGTCGCTCAACCACGCCTGGGGAACCGCGTTCTGGTCGCAGCGCTACACCGCGTGGGAGCAGATCCTCCCGCCGCGGCTGGCCGCCTCGCACCCCAACCCCACCCAGCAGCTGGACTTCAAACGCTTCTCGTCCGACGCGCTGAAGGACCACCTGCGCGCCGAGCGGGAGATCCTGCGGGAGATCACCCCCGACGTACCCGTCACGACCAACTTCATGGTCATGGGCGGCACGAAGGGCATGAACTACCCGGACTGGGCCACGGAGATCGACTTCGTCTCCAACGACCACTACGTCCACCCGGGCCCGCAGGACCGCGACGAGCTGTCCTTCTCGGCCAACCTGACCAGCGGCATCTCCGGCGGCCGACCCTGGTTCCTGATGGAGCACTCCACCAGCGCCGTCAACTGGCAGCCCGTCAACCTCGCCAAGAGGCCCGGAGACCTGGCCCGCGACTCGCTGCTGCACGTCGCGCACGGAGCCGACGCGGTGTGCTTCTTCCAGTGGCGCCAGTCCGCGGCCGGAGCCGAGAAGTACCACTCCGCGATGGTGCCGCACGCCGGCGCGGACAGCGACCTCTTCCGCGCGGTGAGCGACCTCGGCGCCACCCTGAAGGCGCTCGCCCCCATCGCGGGCAGCGAGCGCGAGCCCGCCCCGGTCGGCATCCTCTACGACTGGGACTCATGGTGGGCCAGCGAGCAGGACTCCCACCCCACCTCCCTGCTCCACTACCGCCAGGAAGCACTCGACTGGTACTCCGCCCTCCTGGCCCTCGGCATCCGCGCCGACCTCGTCACCACACGCGGCGACCTGCACCGCCACCGCGTGCTGATCGCCCCCGTGCTGCACGTCGTCCCGGCCGACCTGGCCAAGACCCTCACCCGGTACACCGAGCAGGGCGGCCACCTCGTCACCACCTACTTCTCGGGCATCGTCGACGAGAACGATCACGTATGGCTCGGCGGCTACCCGGGTGCCCTGCGCGACCTGCTCGGCATCCGCATCGAGGAGTTCGGCCCCCTCCTCGACGGCGACACCGTCGCACTCGACGGTCCGGCGACCGGCAGCCTGTGGACCGACCGGATCACCGTCACCGCCCCCGAGACCGAGGTGCTCTGCCACTACCGCTCCGGCGAGTGCGCGGGACGCCCCGCCGTCACCCGGCGCCCGACGGGCAGCGGCTCGGCCACCTACGTCTCCACCCGGCTCGGCCCGCACGGCCTCACCTCGCTCCTGCCACGCCTGCTGGAACCGGCCGGCGTCCACAGCGAACTGCCGCCCGAAGCTCGCGGACAGGTCGAGACGACGGTGCGCCGCGCCGCCGACGCCCGCTTCCTCTTCCTCGTCAACCGCACCGACGGCACCGTCACCGTGCCCGGCCTCACCGGAGACGCACTCCTCGGCACGCTGAGCACCGACGGCACCCTCACCCTCGGCCCCCGCGCCGTCGCCGTACTGCGACAGCCCTCGGCCTGAACCGGACCCTGGCTCCTCGGCACGGCACCCGCCGTGCCGAGGACCGATCCCTCCTGCCCGCCATGGGCGGGAGAGCCCACCACAGCGCGACCACTCTTCAGTTGGGAGCACACCGATGGCACGCCGCACCCGCAGCAGACAGCTGCTCACCGCCGCCGCCCTCACGGCCCTGGCCACCGGGGCCGCCCTGGTCTCCGCCCCACCCCACCCCGCACAGGCGGCGGACATCCCCTCCGTCACCGTCCGGCTCGACCCCTCCTACCAGCAGCAGCCGTTCGAGGGCTGGGGCACCAGCCTCGCCTGGTTCGCCAACGTCACCGGCGGCTACCCGCAGGAGATACGGGAGAAGCTCGCCGCACTCCTCTTCGACGACGACGGCCTCGGCCTGAACATCGCCCGCTACAACATCGGCGGCGGCAACGCCCCCGACGTCAAGGACTACCTGCGTGCGGGAGGCGCCGTCCAGGGCTGGTGGAAGGCGCCCGCCGGCACCACCCGTGCGGACACCGACTGGTGGAACGCCGACGATCCGGCCGACTGGAACGAGGACGCCGACGCCACCCAGCGCTGGTGGGTCGACCGCATCAAGAACGACATCACCCACTGGGAGACCTTCAGCAACTCCCCGCCCTGGTTCATGACCGTCTCCGGCTACGTCTCCGGCGGCTTCAACGCCACCGCCGACCAGCTCAAAGCCGCATCGGTGAACGACTACGCCGCCTACCTGGCCGGTGCCACCGAACGGCTGGAGAAGGCGCACGGCATCAAGGTCAAGACCGTCGACCCGTTCAACGAGCCCAACACCCCCTACTGGAGCACCCGCCTCGGCGCGGACGGTCAGCCCGTCGGCGGCCGTCAGGAGGGCGCCCACATGAGCCCCGAGCTGCAGCGCACGGTGCTGCAGGCCCTGGCCCCGGCGCTGCGCGAGGCGAAGACCGGCGCACGGATCTCCGCGATGGACGAGACCAACCCCGGCACCTTCGCGCAGAACTGGAGCGCCTACGCCCCCCAGGACCGGGCCGTCGTCGGGCAGATGAACGTGCACACCTACGGCACCGGCCAGCGCACGACCGTACGGGACCTCGCCAAGGCGGCCGACAAGCCGCTGTGGATGAGCGAGGTGGAGGGCGACTGGGGCGACGGGCAGAGCTTCACCGACATGCGTCCGGGCCTCGGCCTCGCCCAGCACATCGTCGACGACCTGCGCGAACTGGAGCCCCGCGCCTGGGTGTTCTGGCAGCCCGTCGAGGACTACGACAACATGAAGCCCGGCGGCGAGTCCGCCAAGGGCGGCAACTGGGGCGAGATCCAGATCCCCTTCAGCTGCACCTCCTCGGACACGCTCGGCACCTGCCCGATCCGCACCAACACCAAGTTCGACACCGCGCGCAACTTCACCCACTTCATCAAGCCCGGTGACCGGCTGATCAAGGTGAACGACACCTCCAGCGCCGCCGCCGTGACCAAGGACGGCAGCGGTGCCTCCCTGGTGCACGTCAACAGCACGACCTCGGCGCGAAGCGTCACCCTCGACCTGTCCGGGTTCCGCAGCATCAGCCCCGGCGCCACCGTCACCCCCGTCGTGACCAGCGCCGACGGCAGGCTCGCGGTGCGGGACGCGGTCGAGGTCGAGAACGGCCGGGCCACCTTCACCGTGCCCGCCCAGTCCGTGACCTCCTTCGTCGTCAAGGGAGTGTCCGGCGTCGCCGGGGACGCGCCCCTGCTGCGCAAGGGCCACACCTACACCTTCACCGGCGTGCAGAGCGGCAAGGCGGTCACCGTGGCGGGCGACGGCACCAAGCTCGTCATCGGGACGCCCGACGGCTCAGCCGCCCAGCGGTGGCGGCTGAGCCGGATCCGGCCCGGCAGCGGTGTCACCGACCGCTACGTCTTCACCAGCGCCGTCGACGGCAAGCGCCTGGCCGTCCGGGACGACGTGCCGGTCGCCGAGCCCGACACCGGCCGCCGCGACCCGGCGGCCGAATGGATCGCCTCCACCACCGGCGACGGCACCTGGACCCTCGTCAACGCCGCCGGCGGACGCCTTCTGGAAGTCGGCGGGCAGGCCACCGGAGAGGGCGCCGCGGTCACCACCTGGCCGCCCAACTCCGGCTCCAACCAGCGCTGGACGCTCACGGACGTGACACCGGCACACGGTTAGCCCCGGGTGACAGCACAGGCCCGGCCGCCCGTGTCCCGCGCGGTCGGGCCGCCCCATCTCACCGGAAGGAATCGCCCATGCCCCACCCAGCTTCCCGCCGCACGCCGACCGCCCGGGCGGTCCCCTGGCTGTCGATGTGCCTGCTCGCCCTTATGGTCGGCGCCGCGCCGGCGCAGGCCCGGACCGCTGACGGGCCGCCGGTGCCGGCACGGCACGACGCGCTCACCGCCGACCGCGAGAAGGTGACCGAGGCCGCCGCCGCCCTGACGGTCTGGGACGCCGACGACATCCGCGGCAACATCACCCTGCCGGCCACCGGCCGCCACGGCACGCTGATCGAGTGGAAGTCGAGCGACAGCAGGACCGTCACCCCGACGGGAGAGGTCCACCGTCCCCCCTACGGCGACCGGGCCCGCACTGTGCGGCTGACGGCCACCGTCCGCCTCGGCCACGTCCAGGCCAAGCGCGGCTTCGAGCTGACGGTGCGGCCCCTGCCGAAGCAGGAGCCGTACCAGGGCTACCTCTTCGAGTACTTCACCGGCGAGGGCCGCTCCGACGGCGAGCAGATCCACTCCGCGGTCAGCCGCGGCGACGATCCCCTGCACTGGGACGAGCTGAACGGCGGCAAGCCGGTCCTCACCTCCACCCTCGGCGACAAGGGTGTGCGCGACCCCTTCGTCATCCGTTCCCCCGAGGGCGACAAGTTCTACCTCATCGCCACCGATCTGAAGATCTACGGCAACGGCGACTGGGACGCGGCCCAGCGCACCGGCAGCAAGTACCTGGAGGTCTGGGAGTCCACCGACCTGGTCCACTGGTCGGAGCAGCGCCATGTCAAGGTGTCCGACGACACCGCCGGCAACACCTGGGCGCCCGAGGCGTACTGGGACGACTCCCTCGGCGCCTACGTCGTGTTCTGGGCGTCCAAGCTGTACGACCCGGCCGACACCGCCCACACGGGCGGCAGCTACAACCGCATGATGTACGCCACCACCCGCGACTTCCGCACCTTCTCCGCGCCGCGCGTGTGGAAGGACCCCGGTTACTCGGTGATCGACTCCACCGTCGTCAAGGACGGTGACACCTACTACCGGTTCACCAAGGACGAGCGGAACAACACCTCCTCCACTCCGTGCAGCAAGTTCATCATCGAGGAGAAGTCCACCCGGCTGCTGAACACCGACTGGGACTTCGTCTCGGAGTGCATCGGCAAGGGTGACGAGGTCCGCCCCGGCATCAGCCGGGGCGAGGGACCCACCGTCTTCAAGTCGAACACCGAGAACAAGTGGTACCTGTTCATCGACGAGTTCGGCGGCCGCGGCTACGTCCCCTTCGAGACCACCGACCTCGCCTCCGGCAGGTGGACCATGTCCAGCGGATACCAGCTTCCCGCCAGCCCCCGGCACGGCACCGTCCTGCCCGTCACCCAGGCGGAGATGGACCGGCTGCGCGCATCCCTGGGAGCCTGACCGGGAAGCTGCCCCCGCGCCGTGACCGGCGTCCAGCCGGTCACGGCGTCAGCCGTCAGGGGAACTGGACCACCTTCGACGGGACGGTGCTCGTGCCCGAGGTCGGGGCGCCGGTGTCGTTGACGACGTGGGCGTACTGGCCCATGCCGCCCAGCGAGATCACCAGCAGGTCGTGCATCCTGATCCCCGGCTTGACCGGGACCTGGAAGCCGTGGGCCTGCACGATCGACGGGTCGGCCGTGTAGTTGCAGTAGCTGCCCAGACCCCACGCCTCATGGGTGGTGACGGTGTCGGCGACCTTGTAGGCCGCGTAGCCGACGATGCCGTCGTGGGTGATGGCGGCGGCGTTCGGGGCGTCGTACGCCTTCTCGTTCTGGAAGAAGATCGTGCGCCCGCGCTCTCCGTTCCAGTAGACGTCGTACTTGTTGAAGTGCTCGACGAAGAGACCCGTGGCGAGCACGTCGTTGCCGTTGACGCGCAGGCCGTAGTCGGCCCGGTTGGTGTTCCAGCCGACGCCGCTGCCGTGGTCCGCGCGCCAGATCCAGGTGTGGTCGATCACCGTGTTGTTGCTGTTGACCACCACGGAGTTGGTGGCGAGGCCGGGGCCGGCGCCGCCGATGCGGATGAACACGTCCTGCATGGTGATGGGATCGGCGGAGTGGTCGGCGGTGGAGCCGGGCGTGCCGATGCGCAGCAGTGTGTCGGAGTTGACCGGGCCCGCGTCGATGAGGAAGCCGGCGAGCCGCACTCCGTCGACGTCGGCCACGTGCATCGCGTCGATGCCGTTGTCCGGGACGAGGGTGGCCAGGCCCAGACCGAGGACGACGGTGCCCGGCCGGGTGACGTCGATGGTCTGGTCGAGGTGGTAGACACCGGGGGTGAACAGCAGGTTGAGGCCCTGGGCGAGGGCCTGGTTGATGGTGGCCGCGGTCGCGCCCGGCTTGACGACGTAGAACTGGCCCAGCGGCAGGGACGTGCCCGCGTTCGCCGGCCAGGAGACGCCTCGGGCGTTGGTCCGCTTGGCCGGGACGAACACCTTGTACGTGGAGCCGTCCAGGTAGAGGAAGGGCTTCTCGCGGGAGACGGGAGTGGTGTCCAGGGTGGTGTAGGGGCCGCTGTCGAAGTTGGTGGCGGGGGCGCCCTGGACGCCGGTGAAGGTCATGTTCCACACGCCGTTGGTCCAGCCGCCGACCGAGCTGTCACGGGTGTACCACTGCTGCTGGGAGTAGGGGCCGACGGTACCGTCGATCCTGGAGTCGGCGATGTAGCCGCCGGAGGCCCAGCCGTAGCCGTTGGGCGCCAGGTTGAGTCCGCCCTTGACGTGGATGCGGCGGAACGGGGCGGCCTGTGCCACGGCCCAGCGGTCGGTGCCGTTGGAGGGCGTGATGGCGAGGTTCTCCGCCGAGCGCCAGAAGTTCTGGGTGGCGTTGCCGTTGAACCAGCCCGCGTCGACGGTGATGTCACCGTTGATCTGGGTGTCGTCGGGGTTCAGACCGAGGCCGGAGATCGAGGTGTAGAAGCCGACCTGGGCGTTGATGCCGTTGTAAGTGCCCGGCTTGAGCAGGAACTGGTAGCGGCCGGTGCCGAACTGGTTCGACTCCTGCTGGGCGAAGACCTGGTCGAACTTCTGCTGGAGGCCCGGGGTGGAGGGGTCGACGACGATGACGTTCGGGCCGAGGTCGCCGCCGCCCTGGACGGGCGGGACGCCGGTGGTGCCGGTGTGCACCGCGACCTCCCACAGGGAGTACCCGTAGCCGGTGCCGCGCGCGGTGCCGTAGATCCGTACGTACCGGCCGGAGCCGCTGACGTCGTACGACGCCGTGCCGCCGCTCGCGCCGGTGACGCTCTTGAGCGTGCTCCAGCTCTGCCCGTCGGACGAGGCCTGGATCTGGAAGTCCTTGCCGTACGCGGCCTCCCAGTTCAGGTCCACCTTGCACAGGTCCTGCACGGAACCGAGGTCGACCTGGATCCACTGCGGGTCGGCCGCCTGGCTGGACCAGCGGGTGGAGGTGCTGCCGTCGAAGGCGGCCGAGGCGGGGGTGCCGGCGTTCTCCGTGGAGGAGGACGAAGCGGGCCTGCCCTGCGCGGAGTTGGCGGTGCCGCAGGTCGGCTGGGTGCCGCCCGTGGAGCCGAAGACCTGGAACTCCCAGAGGGAGTAGCCGTAGGAGGTCGCGCGGTGCACGCCGAGCATGCGCACATAGCGGCCCTGTCCGGATACGGCCAGCGTGTCGAGGCCGCCGTCCCCGCCGGTCACGGACTTCAGGTCCGTCCAGGTGGTGCCGTCCTTCGAGATCTGGACCTTGTAGTCCTTGCCGTAGGCCGTCTCCCAGTTTAGCACCACCTGGGTGACCGAGGCCGTGGCCCCGAGGTCGACCTGGAGCCACTGGTCGTCGGTGGCGGCCGAGGACCAGCGCGTCCCCGTGTTGCCGTCCACCGCGTAGGCGGCGGGGGTGCCGGCGTTCTCCTGGGAGGACGCGGTGACCGTCCTGCCTTGGGACAAGGGGGTCTCGGCTGCGGATGCCGACGGGTGGGAGAGGGGGAGGGCGCTCAGCGCGGCCGTGGTGGCGAGCGCGAGGCCCAGGGATCTGAGTCTCATGCGGGTCCCTGCGGGTGGGGGTGGACGAGTGTGCTTAGTTCAAGGCTTGAGTTAACTAGTGATGTCGTTCGCGTGACAAGCCCCCGGTGCGTAAAGGGGCTTGAGAACACGGTGAGTTCACTACTTGAAGTAAGCCGAAAGAAAATCGTCCCCGGCGCCTTGACCGTTGCATGACCACCGGGCATGGTTCGGAGAGCGCTCTCCCGCCGTCGAACGGGATCCCCGGGGGTCGGCGAAGCACACGGCCCTCACCTCAGCGCAGGCGCCCCCTTCGGCAACCAACCCGTCAGGAGCCCCCGTGCCCAGACCACCCGTCACCCTTCCCCCACCCCGGCACCGAGCGGGCGGAGCCCTGCTCGCACTCGGCGCCCTCCTCGCCTCCTCGCTCACCACCCTCGCGCTCGCCCCGGGCGCCCACGCGGCCGACACCCTGCTGTCCCAGGGCCGCCCCGCCACCGCCTCCTCCCAGGAAGGTGACGGCTACGCGCCTGCCGCCGCGGTGGACGGCAACCTCACCACCACCCGCTGGGCCAGCCAGTGGAGCGACCAGCAGTGGCTCCAGGTCGACCTGGGACAGCAGGCCAGTCTGAGCCGCGTCGTCCTGACCTGGGAGGCCGCCTACGGCAAGGACTACGCGATCCAGGCGTCCGACAACGGCACCGACTGGCGCACCCTGAAGACCGTGACCGGCGGCGACGGCGGCACCGACGACCTCGCCGTGTCCGGGGCCGGCCGCTACGTCCGTATGCAGGGCATCACCCGCGCCGGCGGATACGGGTACTCCCTGTGGGAGTTCCAGGTCTACGGCACCGCCGGCGGCACCACCCCGCCGCCCTCGTCCGGCGGGGCCGTCAAGGTCGAGGGCAGCAAGGGAAACTGGCGGCTCACGGTCGGCGGGCAGCCCTACACCGTCAAGGGAGTGACATGGGGCCCGGCGATCTCGGCCGCCCCGGCGTACATGCCGGACGTGAAGGCGATGGGCGCCAACACGATCCGCACCTGGGGCACCGACGCCTCCACCAAGCCGCTCCTGGACAGTGCGGCCGCCAACGGCATCCGCGTCATCAACGGCTTCTGGCTCCAGCCGGGCGGCGGACCGGGCTCCGGCGGCTGCGTCGACTACGTCACGGACACCACGTACAAGACCAACGCGCTCACCGAGTTCGCCAAGTGGGTGGACGCCTACAAGAGCCACCCCGCCACCCTGATGTGGAACGTCGGCAACGAGTCGGTCCTCGGGCTCCAGAATTGCTACAGCGGCAGCCGGCTGGAGGCACAGCGCAACGCCTACACCGGCTTCGTCAACGACGTCGCGAAGAAGATCCACAGCATCGACCCCGACCACCCGGTGACCTCCACCGACGCGTGGACCGGAGCCTGGCCCTACTACCAGCGCAACGCGCCCGACCTCGACCTGTACGCGATGAACTCGTACAGCAATGTGTGCAAGGTCCGTCAGGACTGGATCGACGGCGGCTACACCAAGCCGTACATCATCACCGAGACCGGCCCGGCGGGGGAGTGGGAGGTCCCGGACGACGTCAACGGCGTCCCCGACGAGCCCACCGACGCGCAGAAGGCCGACGGGTACACCAGAGCGTGGAACTGCGTCACCGGCCACCAGGGCGTCGCCCTCGGCGCCACCCTCTTCCACTACGGCATCGAGCACGACTTCGGCGGCGTCTGGTTCAACCTCCTGCCCGACGGTCTGAAGCGGCTGTCGTACTACGCCGTCAAACGGGCCTACACCGGTACGAGCGCCGTCGGCAACACACCCCCGCTCATCAGCGGCATGACCGTCAGCCCGGCCTCCTCCGCCCCGGCCGGCGACGAGTTCACCGTGCACGCCGACGTCCGCGACCCCGACGGCGACCCGGTCACCTACAAGATCTTCCTCAGCGGCAACTACGCCAGTGGCGACAAGAGCCTCGTCCCGGCGCAGTGGCGCTCCACCGGCAACGGGAACTTCGCCGTCACCGCCCCGCAGAAGCTCGGCGTGTGGAAGGTCTACGTCCAGGCCGAGGACGGGCACGGCAACGCCGGCATCGAGACCAGGTCCGTGAAGGTCGTGGCGCCGCCGGTCGGCGGCACCGACCTGGCGCTGAACCGTCCCGTCACCGCCTCCTCCTTCCAGCCGTCCTACGGCGACTGCCCCTGCACACCGGAACTGGCCGTCGACGGCCGCGCCGACACCCGCTGGGCCAGCGACTGGAGCGACCCGCAGTGGATCCAGGTCGACCTCGGCGCCGCCAAGGCCCTGCGCACGATCCAGCTCGTCTGGGACCCGGCCTACGCCAAGGCGTACACGGTGCAGGTCTCGGACGACGCCACCACCTGGCGTCCGGTGTACTCCACGACCACCGGTGACGGCGACGTCGACACCCTCGGCGTATCGGCCACGGCCCGATACGTCCGCCTCCAGCTGACGGCGCGTGGCACCGGCTGGGGCTACTCCCTGCACGAGATCGGCATCTACGGCTGACGGCCGTCCCACCACACAGGCAGGAGATCCCATGAGAGCGAGTCCGAAACGACTTCCCGCAGTCCTCCTCGGCACCGCCCTGGTCGCCGGCGCGCTCGGCGTCGGCACCATCGCCTCGGCCACGACCGACACGGGTGCCGGCGACCCGGCGGTGGCATCCGCCGCGCACACCGGGCACACGATGGCGGTGTCCACCCAGGCGTCCGGTGACGACCCGGACGGTGACGGCTACATCCCGGCGGTTCCGCAGGTCACCGGCGTCACCCCGTCCACGGCCACCCCGCCGTCCCGCTACTTCCACGAGTTCCAGGCCAACTGCTCGGTCACCCACACCGCACCGGACGACCCGATCGTCTACCCCGGGCAGCCCGGGAAGTCCCACGACCACACCTTCATGGGCAACACCTCGACCAACGCCTCCAGCACCACGGCCTCCCTCGACGGCGGCGCCACCACGTGCAAGGCACCCGCCGACGCCTCGGGATACTGGATGCCCTCGCTGTACAACGGCGACCAGAAGATCCTGCCCGTCGGCCCCCAGACCATCTACTACAAGTCCGGCGTCACCGACTACACCAGCGTGCGGCCCTTCCCCAAGGGGCTGCGGTTCGTGGTCGGCAACCCGATGCAGACCGCCGACGAGTTCCGTCACCACCGCGGCTTCGTCGAGGGCTGGGAGTGCGGCGACAGCTACTTCAACGTCGACTTCCCCGCCACCTGCCCGAGCCGGCCCGACGTCCAGCTGAACATCCGCTTCCAGGCGCCCAGTTGCTGGGACGGCAGGTACCTGGACACGCCGGACCACAAGAGCCACATGGCCTACCCGGTCGTCAAGCCCGGCACCAACGACAACATGTGCCCCGCCGACCACCCGGTCGCGCTGCCGATGATCGAGTTCAAGATGGCGTTCCCGGTCAACGGCGACATGTCCCGGGTGCGGCTGGCCAGCGGCCGTGGCTACTCCTTCCACTACGACTTCTTCAACGCCTGGGAGGACCGCACCCTCAAGGCCCTGGTCGACCACTGCATCGTCGGCGGCCTGCAGTGCGACGCCCGCGGCTACGACCAGACGCACCCGGAGGCGGGTGCGGCACTGAACACCGACTACCGGCTGCCCTGAGCGCCGCTCGCAGCAAGCGGCCCGGTCGTTCCCGTCAGAGGCGGGGACGACCGGGCCTTTTGCGATCCGGGCGCGGACGGCGGGACCGGTCAGCCGGTCGCGGCCCCCTCACGGTGCGCCCGGATCAGCTCCGCGTACCGGCGCCCGCTCGCCTTCACGGTGCGCTTCTGCGTGGCGTAGTCGACGTGGACCAGGCCGAAACGCTTGTCGTAGCCGTAGGCCCACTCGAAGTTGTCGAGCAGGGACCAGGCGTAGTACCCGGCGAGCGGGGCGCCCTTGCGCAGGGCCCGCGCGCAGGCCGCCACGTGCTGCTCCAGGTAGCGCACCCGGCCGGGGTCGTCGACCGTGCCGTCGGGACCGACGGTGTCGGCGAACGCCGAGCCGTTCTCGGTGACGTACAGCCGGCGGATGCCGTAGTCGTCGGTGAGCCGCATCAGCAGGCTCTCCAGACCGTCGGCGTCGATCTGCCAGTCCATGCCCGTGCGGGGGACGTCGGGCAGCCGCACCTCGCGGGCGTACGGGACCGGCCCGTCCGGGTCGTCGGCGACCGTGGCCGGGAAGTAGTAGTTCAGCCCGTGCCAGTCCAGGGGCGCGGCGATGGTCTCCGCATCGCCCGCCCGCTCCGGCAGGTCGACGCCGTACAGCTCGCGCATGTCGGCGGGGAAGCCGCGGCCGTGGACGGGGTCCAGCCACCAGCGGTTGATGTGGCCGTCCATCCGGGTGGCCGCCGCGACGTCCTCGGGCCGGGTGGAGGCCGCCACGACGGGGGAGTGGTTGGTGACGAGGCCGATCCGGGCGCCGGGGAAGGCCGCCCGGAGCGCCTGCGTGGCCAGGCCGTGGCCGAGCAGCAGATGGTAGGAGGCGCGGACGGCGGCGGTCAGGTCGGTCAGGCCGGGCGCCATCCGGCCCTCCAGGTGGCCGATCCACGCCGAGCACAGGGGCTCGTTGAGGGTGGACCACTGGGTGACCCGGTCGCCCAGGCGCTCGGCGACGACGGAGGCGTAGCGGGCCAGGTGCTCGGCGGTGGCGCGCTCGGTCCAGCCGCCCCGGTCCTGCAGCGCCTGGGGCAGGTCCCAGTGGTAGACGGTCACATTGGGGGTGATGCCGGCCGCGAGCAGGCCGTCGACGAGCCGGTCGTAGAAGTCCAGCCCCTTGGTGTTGACCGGGCCGTCGCCGTCCGGCACCACCCGGGGCCAGGCGATGGACAGGCGGTAGGCGTTCGTGCCCAGCTCTCGCATGAGCGCGATGTCCTCGGGCCAGCGGTGGTAGTGGTCGCAGGCGATGTCGCCGTGGTCGTCGTTGTCGATCTTTCCGGGAGTGTGGGAGAAGGTGTCCCAGATGGACGGCGAGCGGCCGTCCTCGGCGACGGCTCCCTCGACCTGGTAGGCGGATGTGGCGGTGCCCCAGACGAAGTCGCGCGGGAAGGCGGCGAGGTCGGTCGAGTCGGACACGGAGAACCTTTCGGAAGGCGACGGGGGAGGGGCGCTACTTGACCGCGCCCGCGGTGAGACCCGCGACGAGGTAGCGCTGGAGCAGGAGGAAGCCGGCGACCACCGGGACACTGACCACGAGCGAGGCGGCCATGATCTGGTTCCAGTAGACGTCGTTGAGCGTGGAGTAGCCCTGCAGGCCCACGGCCAGGGTGCGGGTGGCGTCGTTGGTCATGACGGAGGCGAAGAGGACCTCGCCCCAGGCGGTCATGAAGGCGTAGACGGCCACCGCGACGATGCCGGGGATCGCGGCGGGCACGACCACCCGCAGCAGGGCGCGCAGCGGTCCGCAGCCGTCCACCAGCGCGGCCTCGTCCAGGTCCCGCGGCACCGAGTCGAAGTACCCGATGAGCATCCAGATGGAGAACGGCAGCGAGAACGTCAGGTAGGTGAGGATCAGACCCCCGCGCGAGCCGAACAGGGCGATGCCGGTGGCGTTGCCGATGTTGACGTAGATCAGGAACAGCGGCAGCAGGAACAGGATGCCCGGGAACATCTGCGTGGACAGCACGGTCACCGTGAACACCCGCTTGCCGCGGAAGTCGTGACGGCTGACCGCGTACGCGGCGAACACAGCGATGACCACCGAGCAGACCGTGGCCGTGCCCGCCACGATCAGCGAGTTGGTGAAGTAGTGGGCCAGCGGGACGGTGGACCAGATGTCGATGTACGGCCGGATCGTCAGCCCGCTGGGCAGCCAGCGGAACTTCCCCGAGACGTCCTGCAGGGGCTTGAGCGAGCTGGAGACCATGACGTACACGGGCAGCAGCACGAAACCGCTGAGCAGCGTCAGGACGATCCGCCGGGACCACAGGAACGAGCGCGGCGGCGCCATGGGCGAGCGCGGCGCGGGCGCGGTGCTAGACATCGGCCGTCTTCCTCCCCCGGGAAGTGAGCAGCAGGTACACGCCCGTCACCACGAGCAGGAAGAGCAGCAGCAGGACGGACATGGCCGAGCCGGTGCCGAAGTTCCAGGTGACGAACGACGACTGGTAGATGTGGATGGAGATGAGGTCGGCCGCCTGTGGCGCGGCCTTGCCGAACAGGACGTACGGCGTGTTGAAGTCGTTGAACGTCCACAGGAACAGCACCAGCACCAGCACCTGGTTGACCGGGCGCAGGGAGGGCAGCGTGATGCGGCGGATCTGCTGCCACATCCCGGCGCCGTCCAGGGCGGCCGCCTCGTACAGCTCGCCCGGGATGTTCTGCAGCCCGGCCATCACGGTGAGGAAGGCGAACGGCCAGCCCTTCCACACCGAGACGGTCAGCAGGGCGTAGAAGCTGTTGTCGCCGATGAGCCAGAAGGAGGGCCGGTCGGTGAGATGCAGCTGGTCGTGCAGGATGTGGTTCACCGCGCCGTTGTCGTGCTGGAACATGAACGCCCAGGTGATGACCGCCGCGTAGACGGGCAGCGCGTACGGCACCAGGAACAGGGCGCGCAGCAGGCCGCGGCCGCGGAAGGTGTCCTGCATGTAGATCGCGGCGGCCGTGCCGAGCAGCCAGCACAGGCCCACCGACAGCAGGGTGAAGGCGCAGGTGACGAGGAAGGAGTGCAGCAGCGCCTCGCCGACGGGTCCGTCGAAGTCCACGGACAGGCGGTAGTTGTCGAAGCCGGACCAGGGGGCGCTGCCCCAGTCGCGGATGAAGAACTGGGTGAGTTGCTTGAAGCTCATGGTGATGCCGATGACCATCGGCACCAGGTGCACGAGCAGTTCGAGCAGCAGGGCGGGCAGCAGGAGCAGGTAGGGCAGCGAGATACGGCGGATCCGCCCGGTGCGGCGGCGGGGGCCGCGCGCCGCACCGGGGGAGCTCTTGTGCACCGCCCGGGTACCGGACTCGGGGACAGTGGTCGTCATCAGGGTGTCCTGGCTCACTGCGCCGGCATCTGCTGCTGCGCCTTGGCCAGCTTGGCCTTGACCGACTCGGTGGTCACCTCACGGCCGGCCGCCGCGTCGGCGAACAGCTCCTTGACGGCGGTGCCGACCGCCGTCTCGAACTGGGACTCGTCGGCCACCTGGGGCAGTGCCTGGGCGCTGGTGGCGAGCGTCTGCCGCAGCACCGCGGTGGCCTGGGAGTTGAACGCCGGGTCCGACTGCGCGGCCTTGACCGGCGGTATCGACCCGTAGGCGGTGTTGAGGATCTTCTGCTCCTCGTCACTGGTCATGAACTTCACGAACCGCGTGGCGCCGTCGAGGTTGTGGGTGTTCTTGAAGACGGCCATGTTGATGCCGGCGACCATGGAGTTGACCTGTGCTCCGGTGCCGGGGCTGCCCGACTGCACGGGCGCGGGGGCCACGCCCCAGTCGGAGTCCTTCATCCCGAGCGACTTGAACGTGGCGGAGGCGGTCTGCCACAGCACCATCGCCGTCTTGCCCTTGGCGAAGTCGCTCAGCGACTGGTTCTGCGCGTACTCGGCGTTGCTCGGGTTGACGACCTTGTCCTTGGCCATGAGATCGACGTACTGCTTGACCGCGGCCACCGCGCCGTCACTGGTGAAGTCGGGCTTGCCGTCCTGGGTGAAGAAGTCCGCGCCGTGCTGCTTGGCGAGGACGAAGACCTGGTGGATGTTGTTGGACAGGTTCGAGCCCTCGGCGCCCAGGCCGTTCTTCCCCTTGGCCTCGATCTTCTTGCCGTCGGCGACCAGTTCGTCCCAGGTGGCCGGCGGCTTGGTGATGCCGGCCTCGGCGAACAGCTGCTTGTTGTAGTAGAGGGCGTACGCCATCGAATACAGCGGCACCGCCGCCGGGTCCTTGCCCGGCGTGCCGGTGGAGCCGAGGGCCGAGTCGACGAAGCGGTCCCTGCCGCCGATCTTCGCGAAGTTCTGCGCGTCCCAGGGCAGCAGGGCGCCGGTCGCCTGGAGCGAGGCGGACCAGGTGTTGCCGATGTTCAGCACGTCGGGGCCCTGGCCGGAGGTGGTGGCGGTGAGGATGCGGTTGAGCAGGTCGGACCAGGGGACGACCTCCAGCTTGACCTTGATGCCGGTCTGCTTCTCGAACTTGTCGAGCTCGGGCTGGAGGACCTTCTTGTCGACCTCGATGCTGGCGCCCTGGTTGGAGGCCCAGTACGTCAGTGTCTTGGGCGAGTCGTTGGACCCGCCGCCGGCCGAACCGCCGCCGCAGGCGGTGGCCGTGAGAGCGAGCGACAGGGTGACGGCACTGACGGCCGCGGCTCTGAGGGTGCGCATGGCTCCTGGTGTCCCTTCCCGGGAATGGAGAGCCGTGAAGGTGTCACCGGAGCCGACCCCGTTCGGCACCGAAGCCCCCCATGGCTTAATTTAAAACGTGAGTTAAGCCAGGTGGTGAGGGTGCCGTCAAGAGTCGGCGCAGCACTTGACCCGACGGCGAGGGCACAGGGGGAGGCCCGGGTGGCGGCGCCCGACGGCCGCACGGCACGTGACCTGCGAAGAGGGGATCGGGCGGCCGTATTGCAACAGTTGTATTTCGGCGGGCAGATCAGCCGCCGGGCCAGGGGCCGGCGCCCGGCGCGACCGGTGCTCCCTGGCAAGGCGTCAGACGCGGGACCGGGGGTTCATGCCGAGTCCCGTGTGACCAGCTCCGGGTCGAAGACGACCGCGGTCGGCTCCGTGCGCTCACCTCGGATGTGTTCGTCCAGGAGGCGTGCCATCTCCTGGGCCATCCGCTCCACCGGCTGACGGACCGAGGTCAGCGCAGGCCGGCAGGCCGCGGCCACGCCGCTGTCGTCGAAACCGACCACGGCGACGTCGTCGGGCACCCGTCCACCGCGCTCCTGGAGCAGCCGGCAGACGCCCTCGGCCATGAGATCGTTGGCCGCGAAGACGCCGTCCACATCGGGGTGCCGGGCGAGCAGCGCGTCCATGGCCTCCGCGCCGCCGGCCAGGGTGAAACCCCCCTCGACGAAGGGCACGTCCGTCAGCCCGGCCTCGGTCAGCGCCGCACGGAAACCTGCCAGCCGCTCCCGGCCGGCAGACACGTCCAGCGGTCCGGTCACCGTGGCCGGCCTGCAGCATCCACGCGCCAGCAGGTGCCGCGCCGCGAGCCGGCCGCCGGCCCGGTTGTCCACGTCGACGTGGCTCAGCGGCACCGGCCGGGCCGGCCGGGCGAACAGCACAGCGGGCAGCCCCGCCTCGGCGAGCAGGGCGGGCAGCGGGTCGTCCGCATGCGTGGAGACGACGAGCGCCCCGTCGGCCCGGCCCTGCCGCAGAAAGGTGAGCACCTCGCGCCGGTCGTCGGCCGATTCGGCGAACATCAGCACCGGATGCATCGAGCGCGGCCGCAGGAAGCCGACGACTCCGCCGACCACGCGTCCGAAGAAGGGGTCCGTGAAGACCCGGGCGGCAAAGGCGTCGCGGGTGTCGTCGTCCGCGACGTCTCCCACCCCCGACACCACGAGGGCGACGGTCTCGGTACGCCGGATCACCAGCGACCGGGCGGCCCGGTTGGGGGCGTAGCCGGTCACTTCGATCGCCCGGTGCACGATCTCGCGGAGCGCCGGATCGACGTTGCGCACACCGTTCACGACCCGGGAAACCGTCGCCCGGGACACCCCCGCCTCACGAGCGACGTCCTCCAGAGTCGGTGTCTGTCTGCCCATGCCCGCACCTTAACGGCGGGCCGAAAACACCGTACAGAGGCGGACGTCGCACGGAGCAGGGCGCTCAGGCCGCCGGCGGCGCGCGCAGGCTGCTGCGACGGCGAACACGCCGGTCGCGCGTGCCGAGCGACATGCCGGGACGGCAGGGAAGGCGCCGCCGTACAGGGCGGCTACGCGCACGGCGTCAGTGCGAGACCGCCCATTGCACCCCGTGGTGCCGCGGCGTCTCGATCTCGTCGAGCAGCGCCACCGCGAGGTCCTGATGCGAAATCCGCCCCTGCCCCACCAGCGAACCGATCGCGCTCGTGTAGCGTCCGGTGACCTCCGCCTGCTCGTTCAGGTCCATCGGGGGAACCACCATCAGCCAGTCGAGCTCGGTCGCGGCCGTCCGCAGCAGTTCGAACTCCGCGACATGCCCCTGTGAGAACACCCGGTACTCGTCGGGGAACTCCGGGCCGTCCATCACCCGCACACCCGGCGAGGTCTCCAGCGTCGACGCGATGCCCAGCACCAGCAGCCGCCTCACCCCCGCCCGTCCGAGCCCGTCGACCAGGGCGCGCGCGGCAGCCGTGAAGTACTCCTCGGCGGGAAGGTCCAACCGCACCGAGGCATTCACGGCCGCGTCGTGCCCCGCCGCGGCCGTCGCCACCGACTCGGCATCCGTCACGTCGCCCCGCACCACGGTCACCGCGTCGGACGCGCCGAGTTCCGCGTACTTGCCGGGGTCCCGCACCACCGCCGTCACCGTGTGCCCGCGCCGCACCGCTTCGGCCACCGCCGCACGCCCCACGCGTCCGCCCGCCCCGAAGATGACTACCTTGCTCATGGTTCCTCCCTTGGGCCGCCCGTTCGGGCCTGGTGCAGGACAGTAGGCGGACGGTGTCCGGTTACTTCAACGGAACCTGCTCTATCGTCGGGCTATGAGTGCGCCTCTGAACGCCGACATGTTCGACCCGTACTGCAGTCACCACATGCCCATCCGGGTCGGCGACAAGTGGAGCGGCATGATTCTGCGCTGTCTTGAGGAAAGCCCGCGCAGGTTCACCGAGTTGAAGGTGCCCCTCAAAGGCGTCGCCCCGAAGGTGCTGACCGAGACGCTGCGTGCGATGGAGCGCGACGGCTGGATCACTCGCACCGCGTACGACGAGAACCCGCCGCGAGTGGAGTACGCGCTCACCGAGCTGGGGCGTTCACTGCTCGGCCCGATGGACGCCGCCTGCGCGTGGGCGCGCGAACACCTCGACCAACTGCGGCGCGTCGAGGGCCGTAGGCGCTCGGTCTGAACCGGTGAACGCCGTGCGTGGTGCCCGCAGGCTCTTCTCAGGGGCCCATGGAGCCGGCTGTTAAGCTGTGAGTGACCTGGACCGTGTAACAAGGAGTCGCAGACGTGGTGGGTGACGACGACATCTCCGGGTGAGATCCGGATCTGACGGCCACCGGACGCGCTGAAGAAGCGCCGCCGAGGTGGCCCGTTCGTCGTACCCCTGCACTCCACATCTGCCCGGGGCGGAGCTGTCTTCGCCCCCAGCTCTCACGAGGTCACACCATGTCCGACGCCACCGTCGTCTGCTCGAACCTGTCGTTCTCCTGGCCCGACGACACCCCTGTCTTCCACGACCTGTCGTTCGCCCTGACCACCGGCCGCACGGGCCTGGTCGCCCCCAACGGTGCCGGCAAGAGCACCCTGCTGAAGCTGATCACCGGCGAACTCAAGCCCGCCACCGGCTCGGTGTCCGTCAGCGGCACGCTCGGCTATCTGCCGCAGAGCCTCCCCCTGACCGGCGACCTCACCGTGGCCGAAGTCCTCGGCGTCGCCGCGGTGATCCGTGCGCTGGACGCCGTCGAGTCGGGGGACGTGAGCGAGGAGCACTTCACCACCATCGGCGACGACTGGGACATCGAGGAGCGCACCCGGGCCCAACTCGACCGCCTGGGCCTCGCCGGCCTCGCCCTCGACCGCAACCTGAGCACACTCAGCGGCGGCCAGGTGGTCCAGCTCGGCCTCGCCGCGCAACTGCTCAAGCGACCGGACGTCCTGCTGCTCGACGAGCCGACCAACAACCTGGACCGCGACGCCCGGCACAAGCTGTACGACGTACTGGCGGACTACAGCGGGCTGTTGCTGCTGGTCGCGCACGACCGAGCCCTGCTCGACCGCATGGACGGCATCGCCGAGCTCGGCAGCAGCCAACTGCGTTTCCACGGCGGCAACTTCACCGCGTACGAGGAGGCCGTGCGTGCCGAGCAGGAGGTCGCCGAGAAGAATGTCCGCAACGCCGAACAGGAGCTGAAGCGGGAGAAGCGGGAGCTGCAGCAGGCCCGCGAACGCGCCGAGCGCCGCGCCGGCAACGCCGCCCGCAACCTCAAGAGCGCCGGACTGCCACGCATCTTCGCCGGCAACATGAAGCGCGGCGCACAGGAGTCCGCGGGCCGGGCCGGCCAGATGCACGCCTCCCGCGTCGGCGAGGCCAAGGCCCGCCTCGACGAGGCCGGGCGCGCGCTGCGTGACGAGCAGCGCATCACCCTGGAGCTGCCCGACACCCAGGTGCCGGCGGGGCGCAACCTCTTCCTCGGCTCGGGGATGCAGGTCCGGCACGACGGCAAGGACGTGTTCACCGGCGGAGGCGTCGACCTCTCCGTACGCGGACCCGAGCGCATCGCGCTGACCGGCCCCAACGGCTCCGGCAAGACGACCCTGCTAAGGCTGATCACCGGCCAACTCTCCCCGGTCAGTGGGGAGATCGCACGTGGCGAGGGCCGCATCGCCTATCTCTCGCAGCGCCTGGACCTGCTGGACCTGGACCGCACCGTGGCGGAGAACTTCGCCGCGTTCGCGCCCGAGCGGCCCGACGCGGAACGGATGAACCTGCTCGCGCGTTTCCTGTTCCGCGGCTCCCGGGCGCACCTGCCCGTCGGTGTGCTCTCCGGCGGCGAACGACTGCGGGCCACCCTCGCCTGCGTCCTGTGTGCGGAACCGGCCCCCCATCTGCTCCTGCTCGACGAGCCGACCAACAACCTCGACCTGGTCAGCGTGGGCCAGCTGGAGAGCGCGCTCAACTCCTACCGGGGCGCCTTCATGGTCGTCAGCCATGACGACCGGTTCCTCGCCGAGATCGGCGTGAGCCGCTGGCTGCGCCTTGCCGAGGGAGCGCTCGTGGAGACCGGGGCGCCCGAGGTGTGACCGGTCGGACCGGTGACGAACCTTGCACGTCACCCACGTCACCTGTCAAGATGGTGATGTGAATCTTGACCATGTCTTCGTGTGCGGACACCCGGCGCTCGACTTCGCGGCCACGCTGCGCGCCCGGCGCTCGACCCGGTTCGAGATGTTCGCGACGCCGCAGCGTCTCACCGCCTGGTATGTGGAGTCCGGGCTCGTCGACGCCATCACGCCCGGCGCGGAGGACGACGTCCGGGAGGCGATCGGTGTGCGCGAGGCGATCTACCGCCTCGTCACCGATCGCCGCCTCGGAGAGGAGTTCGACCGGGAGGCGCTCGCGGTGCTGAATGCCGCCGCGCGGCGGGAGCCGGTGACGCCGCAGCTCACTCTGAGGGGCCGGCACACCGACGCGACGCCCGGGCAGGCCCTGGCCACCGTCGCCCGGCAGGCCGTCGAACTGCTCAGCGGTCCGGACGTCCCGCTGCTGAAGGAGTGCGGCAACCCCGAGTGCACGCGGGTCTACATCGACCGCTCGCGGGGCATGCGGCGGCAGTGGTGCGGCATGGAGTCGTGCGGCAACAAGATAAAGTCGGCGGCCTACCGCGCCCGCAAGAAGACGGCACCCGCCGCGGCCGGGGGCTGACCGGCCGGGCGGGTCGAGTCGAACGGCGTCTACAGCCCCAGGTCGAGGGCCAGGCACGAGTAGTACTTCCAGGAGCCCTGGGGATCGTACGAGGCGCCGGCCCTGCGAGGACCGCCCGCCACCTCTTCGGTCATGTCCTCGAAGCGAATGCGCTCCGGAAGCCTGCCGAACCGCGCGCGCCGCGCCGCTGCCGCGGCGGTGTCGGGTCCGAGTTCGTTCTGCATGGTCCGTCCTCCACTTCGTCGGGTGATCCGTGTCTCGCCGGGCGGCTCGGCGTCTGCCGCCGCACTGGACGTCTACCAGCGTCCACCCTGCCATCACCAGTCAAGATGGTGACTTTAGGGTGAGGGTGTGCCGGGACACCTGCGGCCGTCAGACGGTGATGGTCTTGTACTCGGTGTAAGTGCCGAGACCCACCGCGCCGTACTCGCGACCGATCCCACTGGCCTTGAAGCCACCGAACGGGCCGTCGAAGGCGACGGGAGCGCCGTTGACCGTGACGGTACCGGCGCGGATGCGGCGGGCGACCGCCAGGGCGTGCTCCTCGTCGCCGGACCACACGCCGCCGGACAGACCGTACGGGGAGTCGTTGGCGATGCGTACGGCGTCGTCCTCGTCTGCGTAGGCGATGACGACCAGAACCGGGCCGAAGATCTCCTCCTGCGCGATGCGCATCGAGTGGTCCACGTCGGCGAACACGGTGGGGGTGACGTAGTTGCCCTTCTCCAGGCCCTCGGGGATCCGCGGGCCGCCCGTGACCAGGCGGGCGCCCTCCTCGATGCCGAGCTGGATGTAGGTACGTACCCGCTGCTGCTGGTCCGGGCGGATCATCGGGCCGATGAACGTGTCGGGGTCGCTCGGGTCGCCCACCTTCAGCGACTCGACCAGCTCCTTCAGCGCCGTGACGACCTCCTCGTACCGGCTGCGCGGCGCGAGGATCCGGGTCTGCGCGATGCACGACTCGCCGTTGTTGAGCAGGGAGGCGAACTTCAGGCCCGCGACGGCCCGGCCGATGTCGGCGTCCGGCAGGATGACGGCGGCGGACTTCCCGCCCAGCTCCAGACTGACCCGCTTGAGCTGCTCCCCGGCGATCGCGGCGATCCGGCGGCCGGCCCGCGTCGAGCCGGTGAAAGCGATCTTGTCGACGTCCCGGTGCGAGACCAGGTACTCGCTGGTCTCCCGGTCGGCGGGCAGGACACTGATCACGCCTTCGGGCAGGCCCGTCCGCTCCAGCAGCCCGGCCAGGAATCCCATGCTCAGCGAGTTCTCCGGGGACACCTTCAGGACCACGGAGTTGCCGGCGGCGAGAGCCGGGATGATCTTCGAAGTGGCCGAGGAGAACGGCGAGTTCCACGGGATCACGGCCGCGACGACACCGACCGGCTCACGGCGCACCACACTGCGTACCGGTGACGCCGGGTCGGAGGGAGCGAGCCTCTCCTCCCAGGCGAACTCCTCGGCCGCCTTCAGGTAGGCGTTCGCCTGCCGGGTGAGGCCTGGCTGTCCGGCGCGGGTGAACCAGAGCGCCGAGCCGTTCTCCAGCGAGACCAGACGCGCGACGTGCTCGGCATTCTCCTCGCGCAGGGTGTTGAACCGCCGTAGGAGCGAGATGCGTTGGTCCGGCGGGGTGGTGCGCCACACGCCCGCGTCGAAGGAGGCTCTCGCGGCGGCCACGGCCCGGTCGATGTCCGGCGGCTGCGCCTGGGCGGTGCGGCCGATGAGGGACTGATCGTGCGGCGAGACGAGGTTGTGGAGCGCCGGGTCGCTCGGCTCCGTCCAGGAGCCCCCGATGAAAAGCCGGTCGTAGACGATCACGCGTTCTTCTCCTGGGGTCGTCGGGGCGCCGTCAGAGGTGGTCGGCGTCGACGACGGCCTGCGTGAAGGCGGACGGTGCCTCCTGCGGCAGGTTGTGGCCGATGCCGGGGAGCGTGCGGTGCTCATACGGGCCCGTGAAGTGGTCGCGGTAGGCGGAGCCGTCGCCGGGCGGGGTGAAGGGGTCCAGGGCGGGGTCGAGAGTGATCGTGGGCACCTGGATGGGCGGCCGGGCGGCGAGCAGGGCCTCGTGGCGACGGTAGCGCGGCTCCGTCTCGATCAGACCGATGCGCCAGCGGTAGTTGTACAGGACGATGGCCGCGTAGTCGGGGTTCCTGAACGCCTCGGCCGTGCGTGCGAAGGTCGCGTCGTCGAAGTCCCAGGTGGGCGAGACGAGAGTCCACACGTAGCGGCACAGGGCGATGCGCTCGTCGACGTTCTCCATCGCCTTCTTGCCGCGCTCGGTGGCGAAGTACCACTGGTACCACCACTTGTGCTCGACGGCCGCCGCGGCGGGCTCCTGCTGTGCCTTGACGTCGGTGATGAGGTAACCACCGGTCGAGACGAGGCATTTGACGCGCTCGGGCCACAGCGCCGCGACGATGTCGGCGGTACGCGAACCCCAGTCGAACCCGGCGAGCACCACCTTGTCGATCTTGAGGGCGTCCATCAGGGCGATGATGTCGAGCGCGACGGCGGACTGCTCGGCGGTGCGGGGCGTACGGCGGGACAGGAAGCGTGTGGTGCCGTGGCCGCGCAGATAAGGAACGATGACGCGGTACCCCTGGTCGGCGAGGAGCGGGGCGACGTCGACGTAGCTGTGGATGTCGTAGGGCCAGCCGTGCAGGCACAGGACGACCGGGCCGTGCGCCGGCCCGACTTCCGCGTAACCGATGTCGAGGACACCGGCCTTGATGTGCTTGAGCGGGCCGAAATCGGTGTGGGTGACGGCGGGCGGGGTGGGTGCCGGTGCGCCGCCCGGAGCAGGTGAGTCCGTCGGGCCGCTCGCGGCGGACGCGAGGGACTGCAGGCCGGTCAGTGAGGCCGCGGCCGCGCCCGTACCCAGACCGAGAGCCTTCGCCAGCGTGCGCCTGTTGATCACGAGAAATCCCTCCGTCGCGGCCGGTGATGGGAAGACCTTCACACAGGAATGCGTCACCAGTCAAACCGGTGACGCGGTGAATGGATCGGAAAATGGGCGGAGTTCGTCACCGCGCGGGGTCCGTCAGCTTGTGGGGTCAAGGGCGTTCACCTCGCTGAGCTGGCGTTACCGTTTCAACGGGTGATGACGGTCTGGGTGTCCGCGAGTTGAGGCAGGCACCGGAACCTTCGCCCCAGGGCGGTCACCCAGGCTGTCGCTGCGCTAGGTTGACCGGTCATGGACTCGGCTTCTCTGCTGCACCACCTGCACGATGAGCTCGACGCGTTCCGCGCCTGCCTCGACGGTGATCTCTCCCTGCCGATCGAGCACTGCGGTGGCTGGACGTTGCACGACCTGGCCGAACATCTGGGCAGCTCGAACCTCTGGGCGGCAGCGGCAGTCACGGAGCAGCACGGCGACCACCCGGCGACCTCGGCCCCGCGCGATCCGGCTGAACTGAGGCAGTGGTTCGAGGGAACGTCACAGACCCTGCTCAAGGCTCTGGGCAGGGACCCCGCTTCGCGCGCCTGGACGTTCCATCCGCCGCACACGGTGGGGTTCTGGCAGCGACGCCGCGCGTTGGAGGCGCTCGTGCACCGGTGGGACGCCGAGCACGCACAGGGCGGCGCGCGACCGCTGGATCCCGTACTCGCGGGGGAAGGCGTGGCGGAGGTCTTCGACACGATGGCGCCGAGGCAGATAGCACGCGGCAGAGCGCGCCCACCGCTGAGCGCATTGCGGCTGGAGGCCACGGACCTCGGAGCATCCTGGACGTACGGCCCTGGAAGCCCTGTCGCCACGCTCGCCGGGCCGGCGGAGCAGCTCTTGCTCCTGCTGTGGGGTCGGATGCCCGTCACCCACGAGACATACACCTGGCGCGGAGACCAGCAGGCGGGCCTGAACATCCTGGCCGGCACGCTGACGCCCTGACGCAGGTCTTTCGGGGTGTCGCCAGTCCGTCACTTCACTTGCGCACGCGGAGTTCCGGTGCCGCGCCTGTCATCCACCTCGATGGCCAGATCCGGCCACACCTGCGCCAGACGCTCGCACCGGCCCCGCATCGACACCCCTGTCGTGCGCAAGGGGCCGTCCGGTCGGAAGTGGACGAGGGTCCCGGTGGTGCCGTCGGCCTCGACAGGCTCCAGGTCGGTGACCGGGACGCCGTACTCGTAGCGTTGGGTCCAGGCACCGTCGACGCGGCGGTTGGTGTGGACGAGCCATTCACTGAGCGCCGCCACCACGGACATGCCCCGACGCGGACGGCCGTCCGGAAGCCGTTCCGCCTCTGGATGGTCGAAGAACCGGAGATCCTTCGACGCCATGATGGGCTTCTTGACGATCCGACCGTGCTCGTCCTCACGGGTGTCAGTGCCGCGCCCGTCATCTGCCACGGACAAGGATCCATCCGGCCAGAACGTGACGAGGCAGCGTCCACCGCCCCTGCAGGATGCCTCGTCAGCGGCGTACGCGAGCACCTCCAGGAGGAGATGCCACGGGCCGCCCGGCGCGAACTCCTCCGGGGCCTGTCGTATGGATGCCAGATGATCCAGATCGACCGCGCCGGACCAGTCGTGCGTCGTGTTGACCCAGGAACCGCTTGAGACGTCCATCAGGCAATCATCCCGTCCTCGGACCCGACCTTGTCGGGCACAGGATGTCGGGTCCGGCACGGTGGGTCCTTCCTAACGTGAGTGATCGAAAGGGAAGGGGACCGGGATGCTGGAGCGGCTCAACCAGGCCATGGAGCACATCGAGTCGCACCTCGACCAGCCGATCGACGTGGCTGATCTCGCGCGCATCGCCGTGATGTCGGAGTATCACTTCCGTCGGCTGTTCTCCGCGCTGGCCGGCGTCCCGCTGTCGGAGTACATCCGCCGCAGGCGGCTCACCGTGGCGGGCGCCGAAGTGCTCGCCGGTGAACGGACGCTGCTGGACGTCGCCGTGCGCTACGGCTACAGCTCGGGAGAAGCCTTCGCCCGGGCGTTCAGAGCGCTCCACGGTGTGGGTCCGGGCGAGGCCCGGCGGACCGGTGCGGCTCTGCACTCCCAGCCCCGGATGTCCTTCCGGCTCATCATCGAAGGGAGCAGCAGTATGCGATACAGGATCGTGGACAAGCAGGAGTTCCGTGTGGTCGGCAGGAAGGCCCGTGTCCCGCTCGTCCATGAGGGGGTCAACCCGGCGATCGCCGAGTTCATCCGGGGCATCGGCCCGGAGACGCTGGAGCGCATCACGGCGCTGTCCGACCAGGAGCCGGCGGGAGTCGTCGGGGTGAGCGATCAGCTCGATCCCAGCCGGGCGGAAGGGACCGAACTCGACTACTACCACGGCGTGGTGACCGGCGCTGAAGCACCGGCGGACCTGGACGTCCTCGACGTTCCGGCCGGGACGTGGGCCGTGTTCGAGAACTCCGGCCCGTTCCCGTTGGCGCTCCAGCACCTGTGGCGGGACGTGTTCACACAGTGGTTCCCGTCGAACCCGTATCAGAGCAGGCCGGGGCCTGAGATCCTGCGGGTGAGCCTGTCGCAGGACAAGGCCGAGGCGGACGCCACGCTGTGGATTCCCGTGGAGCGATCCGCCGTCTGAGCGGGGCACGGTGCGTGCGGTGGCCCGGGTCTCGGTCCGGGCCACCGCACGACTGCCTGCGAGGGCGTCACTTCGGTTCAGAGAACCACCTCTTCGCCCAGGGCCGGGGTGAGGACCTTATAGGGCTCGCCGGATGCGGCGTCGAGGAAGCGGGCGAGTTCGTCGGGCTGGGTGGTGTAGAAGCCCTCGGCGTGGAAGCCGTCGTAGTGGATCGGGATCGCGGTCCTCGCCTGGAGGAGGCGGGCGGCGACGGCGGCTTGCCGGGCGTCGAGCGTGGACGGGTAGGGGCTCGGCGGCAGGCAGTGCGGGAAGCAGACGGTCGGGCCGTTGATGGGTGTGAGGACGGCGTCGAAGGGGCCGTAGCGGTGGGCGGCACGCCACCAGTAGCCGTGGTACATCGTGTCGCCCAGGTGGATCACACGGGTGCCGTCGGCCTCGACGGCCCAGGAGACCTGGGGGTCGCCGATGGTGTCCACGGCGGGCACGGCCGCGATGGTGAACGGGCCGATGGTGGTGGTCTCCCACAGGCCCATGGCCCGGCGCGGGAGACCGTGAGCGGTGAGCTCGGCCTCCGCTTTGAGCGTCCAGAGGTTCTCGTGGTCGTCGCCGCCGAAGGACTCGGGATGCAGGACCGTCCCGCCAGGGCGCAGGGCGCGGGCCAGGGCACCGGCGTCGGTGTGGTCGCGGTGCAAGTGGGTGCACAGGCCGGCGAGCACGTGTCCTTCCGTGCGGGGCGGCACGACCTTCGGCAGCGGCACCTCCGACAGTGACGTTCCCTCCAGGACGCCTTGCGGCCGTCCGAGCAGGTCGATGACCAGACTCTCGCCCTGCGCCTCAAGTTCCACTCCGGCCCAGCCCAGCCAACGGATACGCATGCGTACGCCCTCTCATGGATGTTTACCGTACGATCGTTCGCCAAAATAGCAGACGTACGATCGCTAAGATGAGGGCATGAGGAAATCGGCCGAGGAGGCCCGGCGCACCCGGGACCGCATCGTCGAAGTCGCAGTGACCCAGGCGTCCAGCCTGGGTCTGTCCGGCCTGACCATCGGCGGGCTGGCGGGGGCGCTCGACATGAGCAAGGCCGGCATCGTCGGCCCCTTCGGTTCCCGGACCGACCTGCAACTCGCCGCTCTGGAGCGGGCGGTGGGGATGTTCACGGAGGCGGTGGTGGCGCCCGGCCGCGCCGCGCAGCCGGGCCTGCCGTGCCTGCGCGCCGTGATCGACGCCTGGTGCGCCTATCTGGCCGACAGCCCGTTCCCCAACGGCTGCTTCGTCACGGCGGCCTCGTGCGAGCTCGACGGGCAGCCCGGTGAGCTGCGCGCCCGCCTGCACGACGCGGTGACCCGCTGGCGGCGCTTCCTCGCCGAGCAGATCGCCGCCGCGCAGGCCGCCGGCGACCTCGACCCGGAGCTGGATCCCGAGGATCTGGTGTCCATGCTGTCGGGCCTCGCCATGGCCGCCAACCAGGAGATCCAGCTCCTCGGCGACGACCGCGCGGCAGCCCGCGCCCACCGCCTCATGCGCTCCGCTCTGGCCAACCACCGCCCGGGGCCGGCCGTTTGAGTTCACCTCCCGTCAACTTCCGCAGCGTGGACACGTTCAGAGGACCGTTTCCTACACTCACCGGGTGAACAACTACACGTGCACCCACTGCGGAACGGTCGGTCTGATGGAGGGCTTCATCGAAGACGCCGGTGAGCACTCGCGCGGGTACGCGCGCTGGATCGAGGGCGCGCTGGAGCGGGGGATCTTCGGGGGTGCCAAGCGGTTGGGGCGGCCCCGCCGGCAGATAGAGGCCTACCGCTGCCCCAAGTGTGGACACCTGGAACTCTTCGCCACCGGAGAGGTGTAGTCGCGGCGGCCTGGTTTCCTGGCGCCGCTCGCGTCGGCCCTGATCCTCGAACGCGCACCGTGTCTGGAGGACGCCACCCCGCCGAGTCAAAGGTATGCACATGCCGGAATTGTCCTAACGGGGTGTGTGAGGCATGGGGAGCGGGTACGCGCGCCGTCTGACCGTGCCCGCACCGCCACTGTCGAGAAGAACAGGGCGACGCGGGCCTGGCGTGAAGGAGGAGATCGTGCAGATGACGCGACGCATGGCGATGGCCGGCGCTGCCACGGTGATGGCCGCAGGTGCCCTGGCGGTGGGCAGCGGTCCCGCGACAGCCGCCACTACCTCGACACCCGAGCACCACCCGGCCGCCGAGGTGCCGGGTGGCAGGGATCACTCCCACGACCGACACCATGCCGCCCGGCAGCCCACGGACCCGTGGATCAAGGACCAGCTGACGACCTTCTACCCGTCGTCCACCAGCCGGCTCGCGGTCTTCGACCCCTGGGTCAAGGACCAGCTGGCACTGTTCGAGAAGGGCACCTGACGACACCCCCGCCACCCAGGGTGACGACACATGCTGCCTCGGTGTCGGTCAGGCACGGGTGGTGATCAGCACGGGAGAACCCAGTCCGGCGTCCATGTGCCGGCGGCGCCGTGGCCGGCCGCTGTGGCCGCGAGGTGGGCGCGCAGGGTCGCCAGCGCCGGGTGGGGGTTGTCGCGGCGCCACAGGAGCGAGTGCGGATAGACGGGGGTCGGGTCGGTCACAGGGATGCGGCGCAGGCCGTGGCCGGCGGGCCAGACGAGACGGGTCTGCGCGCCCATGAAGGTGGCGAGGGCCGGGGTGTCGGCGATGGTGTCGAGCAGCGCGTCGGAGCCGAAGTTGGGCCCGGTCGCCTCGATGGTGAGGCCGAACTCGGCGACGAGGTCGTCGTAGTAGGCGGCCCACTCGGTGCCGGGGACGACGCCGGGCATCCAGATCCGGTGGTCGGCGAGCCGGGCGAGCGGCACCGACCGGGCGCCCGCCAGCGCGTGGCCGGGGCCGGTGAGGAGCTGGAGCGGCTCGTCGAGCACCCGGACGGACTCGATGTCCTCGGGAAGGGGCCGGCCGGGCGCGGCGACGGCGCGGAAGGACGCGTCGATCTCCCCGGAGCGGAGGGCGCTGACGGCCGTCTCGATGTCGAACAGCCACACCACGTCGAGCTCGATCTCGGGGTGCGCGCGGTGGAAGCCGCGCATCAGGCCCGACGCGGCGCCGCGGGAAGCGATCACGTCCACGCGCAGCGGACGGTGACCGGGGCGCACGGAGGCGACCGCGCGCTCGGCGATGCGCAGCAGTTCACGCGCGTGGGGCAGGAACGCCTGCCCGTCGATGGTGAGCTCGGCGCCGCGCGCGGTGCGGGTGAACAGCCGCACGCCGAGGTGGCGTTCCAGCGCGGCGATGCGCTTGGAGACGGCCTGCTGGGTGACCGCCAGCTCGGCGGCGGCCTCCTGGAACTGGCCCGCGTCGGCGGCGACGACGAAGGTCCGGACGGTGTCGAAGTCCACGTCGTCAGCCTAGGGGACGACCGCTCGGCGTCCGTGGTGTGGCAGAGCCCGGAGCCGGGTTCGCCGCGGGCAGCGCGATGATCGACGCCCGCTCCCTGTCCTACGCTGGTGTGGTGGGTGTGGGGATAGAGGTGCTGATCGTGGACTGGCCGCGGGTCGAGGCGGCAGCGCCGGGGGACCGGGAAGAGCTGCTGATCGACGCCGCGTTCGGAGAGGCGTACAGCGACGACCTCTTCGAGCACGGCTGGTCCTGGTCCACCCGGCCGGATGAGGACTGGTACGGCAGATACGCCCTGCGGAACACGTTGGGCTCGTACAAGCCGCACTTCTGGGCCGGTCATCGCTGGGACCACATGCGCGACCACGTCGAGCCGACGGTGCGCGACGTCGTGGACCGGTTCGCCGACGCGTTGTTCTGGCACGGTCTGGAGGACACCACGGGGGTCGCCTCGGAGCTTCCGGAGCGGCCGTGTCCCTGGAAGGCGGACCTTCTGCTGTGGTGTCCGCCCCAGGACGTGCCGCTGATCGCCGGCTGGTGGCGGCAGGCGTCACCGCAACTGGAAGCCCTGCGCGAGCCGTTCACCCGGCACGCCGCCGAGCCAGGCGGATGGATCACGACGTTCGAGTCCTTCGCCGACTTCCTCACCGACTGGGGAGAGGTGGTCACGGAAGCGGAGCGTCGCGGCTGGGGCATCGTCGGCCTGCGCTGCTGACCGCCGCCTGCGGTCACGGTCACCTGGCCGGATAACTTGCTGCCATGGCAGACGTCTATGAACTCTCCCTCGCTCTGAACCTGCGCGGGGAGCTCTCCGAGGAAGAGCTCGCAGAGCTTCGGTGGCACCTCGGGCAGGGTCCCGAGCCGGAGACTCTTCGCATCGTGCCCGCGTTCCCGGCAGTCGTGGAGGATGACCGCGGCGAGCCCGTCATCATCGACGACCCCGTTCCTCTGCTGAGCGGACACGGCGCGGCGTGGAAAGTGGACGGAGCCCTCGTCTCTGCGCTGGTACCCCCGGAAGACGGCCGTCACGGCACATGGGCCCTGACCATACGGCAGGAAATCCACCCCGATGACTTCGACAGCACCGGTGAACTGCTCAGTTGGCTGGCCACGAAAGCGGATGACCGGCACCGAGCTGCCACCGGCGAGGTCCGCATTGGCTGGACCAGGTTCTATGAATCGGACACGTTCGAGCCGCTGATGGTGCGAGACGGTCAGGTCGTGTGGCCGTAGAGAGCCCGGCAGAGCAGATCAGCCCAGAACGATCAAGGTCTTGCGCGGCCCGGCTTCGAACGGGCCGGAACGGGCGCATAGGGGCGGGTGCGGACAAGCTCGTGGGTGAGGCCGGTGAAGGCACGGGCGGCGGCGCTTCGGTAGGCGTCGGTGCGGGTGAGCAGTGCGACGGTGCGGTCGGGCAGAGACGGATCGAGGGGGACGGGGGTGAGGTGGGGATGGTCGTGGGCGATGGCGTCGGGGAGGACGGTGGCCAGACTGGTGCGCTGAACGATTTCGGTGAGGGTCTGGATGGAGTTGGCCTCCACGAGGGTGCGGGGGCTGATGCCGTGCTGGGCGAAGTAGTCGTCGATATGGCTGCGGGTGGCGAAGTCGCCGCTGAGCAGGGCCAGTTGCATCCGCACCAGGTCTCCGACGGGCAATGCGCGGTGATCGCCGGCCGCATGGCGGGTGCTGGTGACGAGCGTGAGGGTTTCGCTGAACAGTTCGGTGGCGGTGATGCCGGGCAGGTGTGAGCCGGTGAAGGCGATGCCGAGGTCGAACTCGTCGGCCAGCAGGCCGGCTTCGATGCGGTCCTGGGTCGTCTCCCGCAGCGTCAGGGTGATGCCGGGGTGGCGGGTGTGGAACTCGGCCGCGAGCGGGCCGGTGAGGTAGGCGGTGAAGGTGGGGGTGACGGCCAGGCGCAGCCGGCCGCGGCTGAGGTCGTGCACATCGTGTACGGCGCGTTCGGCGGCGGCGAGGTCACGCAGCGCGCGGCGGGCGTGATGGACGTATGCCTCGCCGGCGTCGGTGAGGCGCACCGTGCGTTCGGTTCGGTCCAGTAGCTGCACGCCCACGATCCGCTCCAGCTGCTTGATCTGCTGGGAGAGCGTGGGCTGGGAGATGTGCAGCTCTTCGGCGGCGCGGGTGAAGGTGCCGTTCTCGGCCACGGCGAGCAGATAGCGCAGATGACGCAGTTCCAAGCCCATGGAGCAACTATAGGTGTGGGCTATAAGCCCTAGGCTTAGCAAGTCTTGGACGCTATAGCGACAGGTCATGCATGGTGGATTTCGCCGGCCCGGTGAGGGCGGGCAATCCCACGAAAGGGAGTGACCCCATGCATGATCTCGCCGAGGGCGTCGCGCGGTTCCAGCGGGACGTCTTCCCGGCCAAGGACGGCCTGTTCGCCCGCCTCGCCGGTCAGCACACCCCGCACACGCTGTTCATCGGCTGCTCGGACGCCCGCGTCGTCCCGGAGCTCATCACCGACAGCGAGCCGGGCGAGCTGTTCGTCATCCGCACAGCAGGCAACCTCGTGCCTGCCTACAGCCCGGGCCCGGACGGGGTCACGGCGAGCATCGAGTACGCCGTCGCCGTCCTGGGTGTGCGGGACATCGTGGTGTGCGGGCACTCGGCCTGCGGCGCCATGACCGCCCTCGCCCAGCGGCACGACCTGTCCGGCGCCTCGGCGACAGCGGACTGGCTGCGGCATGCCGATGCCGCCCGGGCCCGCGTCGCCTCCGCCGGCGACATCGACGCCCTCGTACGGCACAACGTGCTCGCCCAGCTGGCAAACCTGGCCACGCACCCCTCGGTGGCCCGGGCCCTGGCGGAGCGGGACCTCACCCTGCACGGCTGGATCTACGACATCCCCACCGGCCGCGTCACGGCACTCGACTCCGCCGGCCACCCTGCCGCCATGGCGGCCTGACCTCCCGGTCTTCCCCGCATCGCCCCGAGGTGTCGCGGGTTTCGGGTTCACCCCACCGCCGTCGTGCGCGCACGTGTATGCGGCATCACCAGCCGACGAAAGGAACCACTTCTCATGGTGCACGCACAGTTCGACCCCACCGCCCGCCAGGCCCTCGCCGTCAAGGCGGTCGATGCCAAGACCCGCAAGAACCTGACCTGGGAGCGGATCGCCGACGCATCCGGTCTGTCGGTGGCCTTCACCACCGCCGCCGTCCTCGGTCAGCACGCCCTGCCCGAGCAGTCGGCCAAGGCCGTCGCGGAGCTGCTGGACCTGGACGCGGACGCGGTGACGCTGCTGCAGACCATCCCCACCCGCGGCTCGATCCCCGGCGGCATCCCCACCGACCCGACGATCTACCGCTTCCACGAGATGCTCCAGGTCTACGGCACCACCCTCAAGGCCCTCGTCCACGAGCAGTTCGGTGACGGCATCATCTCCGCCATCAACTTCAAGCTCGATGTGAAGAAGGTCGCCGACCCCGAGGGCGGCGAGCGCGCGGTCATCACCCTGGACGGCAAGTACCTGCCGACCAAGCCCTTCTGAACGGACCGCTCGGAGGAGGAGCGAGTCCCTTCAAGAGGTGACCGCCGGATCACCGGTACGGCACGACGGTCGTGGTGACGCGGGTCAGGGCCGGCCGGCGGGGCACCGAGCCGAACCCGAACCGCACGGGCGGGTCGACGGGCGTCATGGTGCCGAGATCGCGGGCATCGAAGGCCGCCGACAGCCCGGTGATCGGCCACAGCCCGCCGGCGCCGTACCACTCGCGCCGCCCGGGCACCGCACTGCCGCGGGTCCGCACGCCGCGCAGCAGCAGCCGGGCGCACGGGTCCGTCAGCACCGCCCACGCCTCACTGCGGGCGATCGGGCCCGGCACGGCGGCGAGGACCAGCCCCAGTGGTCCTGGCCGACCGACTGTGAAGCGCAGCTCAAGCGGCGGCGCGGTCACCGCCCAGACCGCACTCGTCATGACCACGTCGACGGATACGACGCGCACCGTGTCGAAGAGGTAGGTGCCGCGGACGAAGTCGGCGACGCGCCGCGTGGGCGCCAGCAGGAGCCGCTCGCCGTCGGCCCGCTCGATCATCACGTCGCTGAAGGGGCCGAACGGCGAGCGCGGCCAGTGGCCCAGCACGATCCGGGTCCCCGAGGAGGTGCCCGCACCCGCGATCCAGCCGTCGAAGCGCAACCCCGCCCGCCGGCCGGTGCGGCCCTGCCTGCGACTCATCCGCATGCTCCGTCGCGGCTCACCCGCACGCTCCGACGCCGCCGTCGCGCGACCGGTCGGCAGGGGAGTGGGCCCCCTCGTCAGCGACACGGCCGGGAGGGCCCGAGCCGTACATGTCTGACCCCTTCCGAGAAGTGCACCACGGGCTCGCCGACCGGCGCCGGGAGACCGGCCGTGCTGGTCAAGGTCTCTTCGAGCGCCTCGATGGAAGCGGTCCGCAGCGGCCAGGGCTCGTGCTCGACCGGCGTCTGCCACAGCATGCCGTACTGGCGTGAGTAGCACCGCCACCGCGAGGTCAGCCACACGTCCCGTTCCGTGGGCGTGATCGGATCACCAGGACGGACGACGAGCCGGTAGGAGACCTCACCGCCCCATCTGGAGCCCTTGTACGAGATGACGTCCGCGTCCGCGGAGATGTTCAGCGATCCCTGGTGGTACGGCACGCCGACCACCCATGCCGCGAGCATCAGCGGGAAGGCCACCTCGATGGACAGGAACCACAGCCCGTCCCGGCCGTCCCGGTGCCGGACGTAGGTCCGCAGGTTGGTCTCCGCGAACGTCGGGAGCCCCGGCAGCGCGGAGGGCACGCCGGGCGGTCGGACGTCGGCCATGACGAACGGGGTCAGGCTCACCCAGGCGGCGCCGTCGTACTCGTCGACCAGCAGTTTTGGGGGCAGCAGGGCCTGCACCGCCTGCGGTGGGAACGGCCAGTGGACGAACGTCTGCCGCAGCCAGGCGGCCCGCAGTGCGGGGATCCGCACCCGCTGCTCCGCTCCATAGGCGACCACCAGCCCTGCGTTCCCCGCCCTCGACCGGCAAAACGCCGCGGCCGACCCCGGCAGCGTCCTGACGAGGACGGCTGCCCGGCCAGGCAGGCGGGGTCAGTGGGTTTCGCCGTCCGGCGCGTGATGGTGTGCCGAGGCTTCCGCGACCTGCTTGAGCGCCGAGGCGGTCGCCTGGTCACCGACCTTGGCGGGCTGCTCCTGGACGTGCTCTTCGTGGCCGTCGCGGTGGAAATGGGACGGCGCCAGCCTGTCGCCCGCGCCGGGGGGCTCCGCGGCGGCATCGGGGGAGGTCACAGGCACCGGCCCGGGCCCCTCGGCCCCGGCCGCAGTGGGCTCTGTCCCCGCCCCTGCCGCCTGACCCTCGCTGTCGGCGTCCTGGGAACCCCCGGTTCCCAGGCCCGCATCTTCCCGCGCGCTCCGTTCGGGACGCGGCTGGGTCAGCCAGGCGACGGCCGCACCGGCGAGAGCCACCGGCCACTCCACGACTCCCGCGACGCCGAGCACGCCGGCGCCGGTGTAGACGGCCAGCCGACGGCCGCGGGGTGAGATCGCTCCGATCCGGTCCAGCGCGTCATCGGTGAACCTGCTCACCTGCTCGGCTCCCGGCAGGCGGCGGAGCCCGGAGGTGACGGCCCCCAGCGGCTGGAGAAGACCCGACGGACGGGTTCCGACCTGGCTCATTTCGAACTCCTCCCGCGCGTGGACGAGCGGCGGCTTCATCTTCCCAGTGTCACACTCACCGGGTCGGGCCGAGGCGCGCGGTCTGGGGTGCGCAGCACGCGGAAACCGTCGAGGATGCTCAGTCCAGACAGAACTCGTTGCCCTCGACGTCCTGCATCACGATGCAGGACTCGTTGACTCCATCGGCAGGCAGGAGGCGCACACGCGCGGCGCCGAGCGCCACCAGTCGTGCGCATTCGGCCTCAAGCGTGGCCAGCCGCTCCTCACCCACGAGCCCGGTGCCGGCCCGCACACAAAGATGCACGCGATTCTTGACGACCTTGCCTTCGGGAACGCGCTGGAAGTACAGCCGCGGGCCCACACCCGTGGGATCCATGCATACGAACCAGGCACCCTGCTCCTCGGGCGGCAGCGAGCGCTTGAAATCGTCCCAGGTGTCGAAGCCCTCCGGAGGCGGCGGTACGACGTACCCCAACACCTCGCACCAAAAGCGCGCGACGCGCTCAGGTTCCGCGCAGTCGAAGGTGACCTGAAACTGCCTGATCGTTGCCATCGCGCCACGATAGCAGGGGCTTTCTGTCCCCCATTTCCCGCTCAGAACAGGCACGTTGGCGACACAAGGGGTGTTGCCCGCCCTTCCCTACCAGACCGCCGCCGCCGGAAAATCCGATGGGCGGTGTCGTCATGGGCGGCTACCGTCCGCAACGGAACCCAGGGGGGAGAAGCTGGTGCGCCCAGTGCTGTTGGTGGACGTGGACGGACCGTTGAACCCGTTTGCCGCGAAGCCGCAGCGTCGCCCCGAGGGCTATCAGACGCACCGCTTGCTGACCCCTCGCTGGCAGGCCGCCGAACGACGCCGGCTCACGGCGTGCGGGCTTCCGAACAAACCCGTGAAGCCGTTGCGGGTGTGGCTCAACCCGGCTCACGGTCCGGCGCTGGTCGCGCTTCCCTTCGACCTGGTGTGGGCGACCACGTGGGAGGAGGAAGCCAACGCCTTCGTCGCACCGGTCCTGGGATTGCCCCAGCTGCCCTTCATTCGCTGGCCGTCCCCGCGGCCCGCGCCCGGGGACGGTGTGTTCTGGAAGACGCCTGCGATCGTCGCCTGGGCCGGAGGCCGTGCGTTCGCCTGGGTCGACGACGAGATCACGGAGGCGGATCGCAGCTGGGTGGAGACACACCACGACGGTGCCGCCCTGCTGCACCGGGTCGACCCACGGCGCGGCCTCACCGTCAGTGACTTCGCCGCGCTGGCGGCATGGGCGAACGGCCTTGGTCACCGTACGGGGAGTCCTACCAGCGACCCCACTGTCCACCCTCCGGCGGAGCGGTTGATCGCCGGAGGCGAAGTCCGCCGGAAAAAGTTCCGGCGGTGATGTCGAGAACGGCTCCTCGGCTCCGTCCCCGGTGTGAACGCGACCAGAATGGGTCGCACGAGAACCGAGGAGATGCCCACCATGGCCAAGTACCTGCTGCTCAAGCACTACCGTGGCGCTCCGGCCGCCGTCAACGACGTGCCGATGGACCAGTGGACCCCCGAGGAGGTCTCGGCCCACATGCAGTACATGCACGACTTCGCGGCCCGGCTGGAGAAGACCGGCGAGTTCGTCGACGGGCAGGCGCTCGCCCCCGAGGGGACCTGGGTCCGCTACGACGGCGAGGGGCGTCCGCCGGTCACCGACGGGCCGTTCGCCGAGACCAAGGACCTCATCGCCGGCTGGATGGTGATCGACGTCGACAGCCACGAGCGCGCCGTCGAGCTGGCCGGGGAACTGTCGGCCGCCCCCGGGGCGGGCGGGAAGCCGATCCACGAGTGGCTTGAGGTGCGTCCGTTCCTGGCCGCGCCGCCTACCATCACCGAGTGACGACACCGATGGACGAGGCCCTGCTCCGCAGCCTCACCCCGAGTGTGCTCGCCGTTCTCGTCCGCCGCGGAGCAGACTTCGCGGCGGCCGAGGACGCCGTGCAGGAGGCGCTGGTCGAGGCGGTCCGCGTCTGGCCCGCCGAGCCGCCGCGCGATGCGAAGGGCTGGCTGGTCACCGTGGCCTGGCGCAAGTTCCTCGACGCCACCCGCGCGGACACCGCCCGCCGGCGGCGCGAGGACCTCGTGGATCAGGAACCGGCCCCCGGACCCGCGCCCTCGGGGGACGACACGCTCCAGCTCTACTTCCTGTGCGCCCACCCGTCGCTGACACCGTCGTCCGCGGTCGCGCTCACGCTCAGGGCGGTCGGCGGGCTGACCACCCGCCAGATCGCCCAGGCCTACCTGGTGCCCGAGGCGACCATGGCGCAGCGCATCAGCCGGGCCAAGCGCACGGTCTCGGGCGTGAGGTTCGACCAGCCCGGCGACGTCGCGACCGTGCTGCGCGTCCTCTACCTGGTCTTCAACGAGGGCTACGGCGGCGACGTCGACCTCTCCGCCGAGGCCATCCGGCTCACCCGGCAGCTCGCCGGTGCCATCGACCACCCCGAGGTGTCGGGGCTGCTCGCCCTCATGCTGCTGCACCACGCCCGCCGTGCCGCCCGGACCGCGCCGGACGGCAGTCTCGTGCCCCTCGCCGAGCAGGACCGAAGCCGGTGGGACACCGGGCTGATCGCGGAGGGCGTCGAGATCCTGCAGGCGGCCCTCGCCCGTGACCGGCTGGGCGAGTTCCAGGCGCAGGCCGCCATCGCGGCACTGCACGCGGACGCGCCCAGGGCCGAGGAGACCGACTGGGTGCAGATCGTCGAGTGGTACGACGAGCTCACCCGTCTGACCGACAGCCCCGTCGTCCGGCTCAACCGGGCGGTCGCCGTCGGTGAGGCCGACGGTCCGCGCGCCGGCCTGGCGGCGCTCGCGGAGCTGGACCCGGCGCTGCCCCGCCACACCGCGGTGGCGGCGTACCTGCACGAGCGGGACGGCGACCCGACGACGGCGGCGCAGCTGTACGCGGAGGCGGCCCACAAGGCAGCCAACCTCGCCGAACGCGACCACCTGACGCGCCAGGCCGCCCGGCTCAACGCCCTCCGGCGCGGCTGACACGCCTGCGGTGCACGCGGGCCTCCCAGGGAGCCAGCGTCAGTGACGTCTTCAGCGGCTCGGCATGCTCGACGTTGCCGAGGAGCAGCTCGGCGTCCTCCCAGCCGCCGGGGAGGAGGATGTGCGCGGGGTCGCCGGTGAAGTTGCCGAGGACGAGGAGTTCGGTGTCCCCGTGCCGCCGGGTGAAGGCGTAGACGCGCTCGTCGTCCTGGAGCAGCGGAGTGAAGTCGCCGTGGGCCACGGCCGGTTCGGTGTGCCGCAGCGCGATCAGACGCCGGTAGTAGTGGTAGACGGAGCCGCTGTCCGCGATGGCCGTCGCGGCGTTGATCTCCTGGTGATTGGGCTGGACGGGGATCCAGGGCTCGCCCGTGGTGAAGCCGGCGTGGGGGGAGTCGTCCCACTGCATGGGAGTGCGCGCGTTGTCCCGGCTCATGGCCCGCAGCCCGGCGAGCACGTGCTCCGGGTCCTCGCCGGCGGCGACGGCGTGGGCGTAGTGGTTGAGCGACTCGATGTCCCGGAAGTCGTCGATCGAGGTGAACGCGGCGTTGGTCATGCCGAGTTCCTCGCCCTGATAGATGTAGGGCGTGCCGCGGTGCAGGTGCAGGACGGTGGCGAGCATGGTGGCCGACCGCACCCGGTGGCGCGGGCTGTCGTCGCCGAAGCGGGAGACGATGCGGGGCTGGTCGTGGTTGTTCCAGTAGAGGCTGTTCCAGCCGGTGTCGTTGAGCCCGGCCTGCCAGCGGCCGAGGGAGGCTTTGAGGTCGCGCAGGCGCAGCGGCCGCACGTCGAACTTGCCGTTGCCGTGGTCGAGTCCGACGTGTTCGAACTGGAAGACCATGTCGACCTCCGCACGCGCGGGGTCGGTGAACAGCTTGGCCTCCTCGACCGTCACCCCGGGCATCTCGCCCACCGTCAGCAGACGGTCCCCGCGGCCGGCGAAGACCTCGCGGTGCATCTCCTGCAGGTACTCGTGGATGCGGGGGCCGCAGACGTAGAAGGGCGATCCGTCTCCGTACCGGCTGCCCTCGGGCATGTGGCCGTCCGGCAGCGCGGGGTCCTTGGAGACGAGGTTGATGACGTCCATGCGGAAGCCGTCGACGCCCCGGTCGAGCCACCAGCGCATCATGGCGTACACCGCCTGCCGGACCTCGGGGTTCTCCCAGTTGAGGTCGGGCTGTTTGCGGGAGAACAGGTGCAGGTAGTACTCGCCGCTGTGGGCGTCGTACTCCCAGGCCGGGCCGGAGAAGAACGAGCCCCAGTTGTTCGGTTCGGCGCCCGGGGCGCCGGGCTGCATGCCGGGGCGGGCGGGCCGCCACCAGTACCAGTCGCGCTTGGGGCTGTCGGGGCCGCTGCGGGACTCGACGAACCAGGGGTGCTCGTCCGAGGTGTGGTTGACGACGAGGTCCATGACCAGCTTCATGCCGCGGTCGTGGACGGCCGCCAGCAGCTCGTCGAAGTCGTCGAGGGTGCCGAAGACCGGGTCGATGTCCTGGTAGTCGCTGATGTCGTAGCCGTTGTCGTGCTGCGGCGAGGGATAGACGGGCGACAGCCACAGCACGTCGACACCGAGGCCGGCCAGGTGGTCCAGGCGGCCGGTGATGCCCGGCAGGTCGCCGATGCCGTCGCCGTTGCTGTCGGCGAAGCTGCGGGGGTAGATCTGGTAGACGACGGCCGTCGTCCACCACGGGTGTGTCTCGGTCACTTCAGGGAACCTCGCATTACTCCGGAGATCACCCAGCGCTGGGCGAAGACGTACACGATGAGAACGGGCGCCAGAGCCATCAGATACGAGGCGAAGGCCACCGTGTAGTCGGTGTTGAACTGCCCCTGGAAGATGAACTGCGCGAGCGGCAGGGTCTGCGCGGAGGGGTCGGAGAGGACGACCAGTGGGAGCAGGAAGTCGTTCCAGGCCCACAGGCAGGTGAGGATGCCGACGGTGGCGTTCATGGGGGCGAGCAGGGGGAAGATGACCCGCCAGAAGATCGTCCAGGTGCCGGCGCCGTCGGTGCGGGCGGCTTCCTCCAGCTCCTTCGGCACCGACCGCAGGAAGCCGACGTACAGGAAGATGTTGAAGGCCAGTCCATAGACGACGTACAGCAGGATCAGTCCGGCCTGGTTGTCCAGGCCCAGCACGGCGGTCTGCTTGACGACCGGGAGCATGATGATCGGGAACGGCACGAACAGGGCCGAGACGAAGTAGTAGTACAGCCCTTTGAAGAACCTGCGGTGCATGTTGCGGGCGATGGCGTACGCGACCAGGGAATTGGTCAGCAGGGTGAGCAGCACGGCGCCCACGGTGATCAGCGCGCTGTTCATCAGCGCCGAGGGGAAGTGGGTGAGTTTCCAGGCGTCGGAGAAGTTCGCCCAGCGGATCTCGTGGGGCAGGCCGAAGCCCGAGCCGCCCAGCTGGTCGGGGGTCTTCAGGGCGGTGACGACGGTGAAGTAGAGCGGAACGATCACCGTCAGGGACAGGACGGCCATCAGGGCCGTCAGCCACCAGTTGACGCGGGGCCTGCCGGGCCGGGGGCGGGCGGCGGGACGGGGGACGGTGGCAGACATCAGACGCTCCCCTCGCGGCGCTGGAGAACGCGCAGCTGGAATATCGAGATCACGACGATGCAGAGGAAGAACACCACGGCGTTGGCCGTCTGGTAGGCGTACTCGCCGCCGTTGAGACCGCCGGTGTAGATGAGGTAGGCGACGGAGGTGGTGGAGGTCCCGGGGCCGCCCTGGGTGAGGGCGGTGATGTGGTCGAAGACCTGGAGGAAGTTGCGCATGGCCAGGACCATGTTGATGGTCACGAACGGTCCGATGAGGGGCAGGGTGACGGACCGGAAGCGCTGCCAGGCACCGGCCCCGTCGAGGGTGGCGGCCTCGTACAGCTCCTCGGGGACGGTCTGCAGACCGGCCAGGTAGATGATGATGTTGAAGGCGACGGCCTGCCATACGGCGAGGATCACCACGCCCACCCAGGCCAGGTCCGGGTCGGCGAGGATGCTCGTGCTCAGGGCGCCGATGCCCAGTTTCTGTGCGATGTAGGGGAGGGAGTTGGAGAAGAAGTAGTTGAAGACATAGCCGACGACGAGGATGGCCAGCACGTTCGGTATGAAGAACACGCCGCGCAGGGTGTTGCGGAAGCGGATCCTGCCGTTGAGGCCGAGGGCGACGGCCAGCGCGATGAGGTTCGTCAGTACGGTCGCGACGACGGCGAACTGGAAGGTGAAGAGGTAGCTGTCCCAGATGCGGTTGTCCTGGAACAGGTTGAGGTAGTTGTCCAGCCCCACGTAGTGGTAGCGGCCGTAACCGGCGTAGTTGGTGAGGCTGTAGTAGATCCCCTGCAGCACCGGGAAGGTGTGGAACAGCAGGAACAGGGCGAGCGCGGGAATCACCATCAGGTAGAACGCCCCGCCCTTGGGGCGTGGCAGCAGGCGTCTGCGCCGGGTGCCGGTGCTCGCGGAGGGGGAGCGGGGCGGAGCTGTCAGCGTGGTCATCGTCTTCCTCCTTCGGTGGCTGTCACACCCGGCGCTTGAGCGCCTTGGTGTACTCGCTGTCGAGGGTCCGCAGGAACGCGGCCTGGTTGCCGTCGATGATGAACTGCTGGACGACCGCTTCCAGCATCACCGCCCGGGGGATCTGGTGGTCGACGAAGCCGGTGATCCGGTTCCGGGCCACGTACGGCATGACCGGTAGGAGTGCCGGATCGGAGGGCGCGGTGCCCTTCAGCGGTGGAATGGCGCTCTGCTCCGCGGCGTACGCGCTCACCACGTCGGGCCGCATCAGATAGTCGATGAACTCCATCGACTCCTCGGGGTGTCTGGGGTGGCGGCCCATGGTGAGTGCCACGTCCACTCCGGACACCAGACGGGTCGACCCGGGGTCGTCGCCGGCCGGGAGGGGGAACAGGCCGATGCCGAAGGCCGGCTTGTACGCCTTGACGGGGGGCAGGGCGTAGCTGCCCTGCACGTACATGGCCGCCTTGCCCTTGGCGAACGCCTCGTTCGCGGCGTTGTAGTCGCGGGAGAAGGTGTCCTTCTGGGTGTAGCGGTAGATCTCCTTGAGCTTCCGCGCGGTCTCGGGGTACTGCGCGGCAAAGCTCGTCCGGCCCGCCTTGCGGGCCTTCCAGAAGTCGGCGGGCGTGAGATTGGCGGCGAGCTGGTTGAAGGGCGGCAGTGAGGTCCAGGCGTCCTTGAGGGATCCGTAGAAGGGGGTGACGCCGGCCTTGCGGAAGGTGGCGGCCGCCGCGATGAGGTCGTTCCAGGTGCGGGGGACCGCGACCCCGTACTGGGCGAACAGCGCCTTGTTGTAGAGGACTCCGCTGGCGTTGGAGGCGAAGGGCAGCCCGTTGAGTTCGCCCTTGCCGCCGCTGCCGAGATCGCTCAGCACCTTCTTCACGCCGGGCAGGATCTGCTGAGCGGCCTTGGTACGGGAGAAGTCGTAGAACACCCCGGCGGAGGCCAGTTCGCCGAACGTGCTGTTGCCGTTGAGGGAGATGACGTCGGGGATGTCGTCCTTCACCAGCCGGGTGCGGATCGCTGTCTCCGGTGACGGGACGTGGTGCTGCTCGACCCTGATGCCGGGGTGTTCGGCCTCGAAGCCGGCGATGAGCTTGTCGAACGTTGCGACGGCCTCCGGCTTGAACTGGAAGAAGTCCAAGGTCACCGTGTGGCCGCCCGTCGACGGCAGGCCGGCGCAGGCGCTCAGCAGCACGGCGGCCAGGCCGACGGCGACAAGGCCTCTGAGTCCGGTGCGGATCATGCGTGTCTCCTGTCGGGGCGTCAGACGCGGTGTGCTTCGAGGAGGACGGCGCGCTCCGGGTACTGAGCGGGGGCCTGGATGCCGGCGGTCATCAGGACGTGCCCGGGCAGTTCCACCCGGTCGCTGTGCCACCAGGGGAGCGGGAAGCCGGTGGGGCCCTCGGGCCGGTCCCCGGGTGCGAGCGGGGACAGCCGGTAGAGCGCGTCGGGGTCGAGGCCGGGCAGCCGGACCCGGCCGGGCGGAGACTGCACGCTGGTCGCCGTCTGGACGAGGGCGTAGACCGCCCGGGACCGGTCGGGGGCGACGACCCCGTGCAGCCACAGGGCCGGGTCGTGGTGGTCGGCGTGGACGACGGTGCCCGTGTGCAGCAGCGGCCGCAGCCGCTTGTACGCCGCGACCCACTCCGCGAGGCGGGCCCGCTCCTCGGGGGAGGCGAGGGTGAGGTCCCACTCGATGCCGAAGTGCCCGAAGAGGGCTGTCGCCGCACGGAAGTCGAGGGTGTGGGCCCGGCCGGTGGTGTGGGCGACGGGGGAGGCGACATGGGAGCCGAGGAGTTCGGGCGGCAGGAGCAGGCCGGTCCAGCGCTGGATCTGCTGGCGTTCCAGGGCGTCGATGCAGTCACTGGTCCACACCCGGTCGGTGCGCTCCAGGATGCCCAGGTCGATGCGGCCGCCTCCGGAGGAGCAGGACTCGATCTCCAACTCGGGGTGCAGCGACCGCAGTTCGTCGATGAGCCGGTACACGGCTGCGGTCTGGGCGTGCACCCCGGCCGTCCCGCGCGGGCTGTGTCCCGCCTCGACCAGATCCCGGTTGTGGTCCCACTTGATGTAGCCGATGCGGTACTCGGTGACCAGGGCGTCCAGGCGCTCCAGGAGGTAGGCGTACGCCTCCGGGTGGCCGAGGTCGAGGACCTGCTGGTGCCGGGCGGCCGGCGGGGTGCGGCCGCCCGTGGCCATGATCCACTCGGGGTGGGCGCGGGCGAGGTCGGAGTCCGGGTTGACCATCTCCGGCTCGAACCAGAGGCCGAACTGCATGCCCAGCGCGTGCACATGGTCCACCAGCGGGTGCAGCCCGTCGGGCCAGACGTCCTTGTCGACGTACCAGTCGCCGAGCCCGGCGGTGTCGTCCCGGCGGCCCCGGAACCAGCCGTCGTCCAGGACGAAGCGCTCCGCGCCCACCTCGGCGGCGGCGTCGGCGAGGGCCTTGAGCTTGTCCAGGTCGTGCCGGAAATAGACGGCCTCCCAGGTGTTGAGGGTGACGGGACGCGGAGAACGAGGGTGGTGCGCGCGGTCGCGCAGGTAGCCGTGAAAGCGTGCGGCCAGCTCGTCGAGTCCGGTGCCGTGGGAGCCGTAGATCCAGGGCGAGGCGTAGGACTCGCCGGCGGCGAGCCGTACCTCGCCGGGCAGCAGGCTTTCCCCGCCGCCGAGCAGGCGCACGCCCGCCGGGGTGCGCTCGGCCAGTGAGCGATGGTTCCCGCTCCAGGCGACGTGCAGGCCCCACACCTCACCGGTGCGGAAGCCGAAACCGCTCTCGCCCGCGACGTGCACGAGCGTCGCGTCGATCCCGGTGCGGCCGCGCCAGTTCTCCCGCAGATGGGTCCCGAGGGTGAACTCGTGCCGTTGCGGCGCGCGCTCGCGCAGATGCCGGCCGGTCAGGTCGAGCAGTTCGGTGGCCTGGCCGGGAACGGGCAGGGTCAGCAGCAGGCCGTCCAGGGTGTACGGGCGCTCGCCCGTGTTGGTGAGGGTGGCCCGCTGCCGTACCAGGCCCGAGCGGGTGACCTCGATGTGCAGCGTCAGCGCGAGTTCCGCCCGGTCGTCGACGGCGTCCACGGTCAGCCGGTGCGCCACCGGGCCGTCGCCGGCCTCGGGGCGCACGGAGCGGACCCGGAAGGCGGTGGAGAAGTCCTCACCCTCGCGGTGCCCGGTGAGCCCGGGGGTGCCGAGCCAGCCGGCGGACTGCTGGGGCAGGACGCTGAGGGGCACCGGCTCGTCGAGCGAGCACGACATGACCTGCGCCGCGTCCGTGAGGGCCAGGTGGGCCAGGGCGTCGGCGGAGAGGTCGCCGAGATCCGCGCCCCAGTGCAGGACCCGGGGCAGCAGATCGCCGGTGCAGTCCAGGACCAGGCTCGTGCCGGCGGCGCGGAAGTGGAGGTGGTCGTCATGAAGACGCTCGGCCATGCGGGAATCCTTGAGGGGAGAGAGAAAGCCCCGGCACCCGTGGCAGGGGTGGGGAGGCGAGCTGTTCGACTCGTGGAAACTTTCAGCGCGGAAGCATTGCTGCGTCAACCCCTCGGAAACACTCTCTTTCTGCGGCTGTAACACCGGGGAGGAGAGGGCCATTGTTTTCGTTGTGGAAGTAACGGCGGGGTGTGTGGGATGCTGAGCCTCGCCTGCCGAGCGTCACTACCCGCGGAGGACCACCCGGTGGATGCCACCTCAGCACCGTCGACCCTGATGACCGGCCCCAGCCGCGCCGTCGCCCTGGAAGTGCTGTTGCGCGGGCCGGTCTCCCGCAGCGAGATAGCCCGCCGCCTGGACCTGTCGGCCGGAAGCCTCACCCGGCTGGCCAAGCCGCTGGTCGACCACGGTCTGCTCGTGGAGGTGGACGCCGGCGGCGATCCCGAGTCCGGGACCGTGCGCCGGACCCGGCCCCTGGACATCAACCCCGCCGCCCACCATTTCATCGGCGCCAAGGTGACCGGCGACGACGTCCACGCCGTCCTCACGACGATGCGCGCCGGCGTCGTCGCCTCCGCGCACACGCCGCTGCCCGGCCGGGACCCTGCCTCGGTCGTGGCCGCCGTGCGCGAGCTGACCGGACAGCTCACCGCCGAGCATCCGACGATCAGCAGGGTCGGCGTCAGCCTCGGTGGACGCGTCATGGACCACACGACCGTCACGGAAGCGCCCTTCCTCGGCTGGTCCCAGGACGTCCCCCTCGGCAGCCTCCTCGCCGACGCGCTCGGCACTCCCGTCACGGTCGACAACGACCTGCTGGCGCTCACCCGGGCCGAGCACTGGTTCGGCGCCGCCCGAGGCCACGACCGCTTCGCCGTCATCACCATCGGCGCCGGTGTGGGCTACGGCCTGGTCATGCACGACACCATCGTCGACACCCCGGACGTCGGCGTCGGACTGCTCGGGCACTGCCCCCTGGACCCGATGGGCCCGCTCTGCCCCAGCGGACACCGGGGCTGCGCCACGGCCATGCTCTCCGAGCACTCCATCCGCGCCGCCGTCTCCGTCGGACTGTGCCGCCCGGTGACCTACGACGAGTGCCTGGACCTGGCCGCCGACGGTGACCCGGTCGCCACAGCCGTCGTCACCGCCTCCGGACGCGCCCTCGGCCGCCTCCTGGCCGCGGTCGCCAACTTCACGCTCGTGCAGAAGATCGTGCTCACCGGGGAGGGCGTACGCCTGGCCGAAGTGGCCCGTTCCGCCGTGGACGAGGGCATCCACGCCGACCGCGCCCAAAGGGCCGTCCCGCTCGACGTGGACGTCCAGCACAGCGACTTCACCCACTGGGCCCGCGGCGCGGCCGCCACCGCCATCCAGACCTACGTCCTGGGCGACGCTCCGGCCTCGGGCTGACGACCGATGAGAGGAGCCGACGTATGGCACTGGTCCTGGTGACCGGGGCGTCGACGGGACTGGGTCTGGCGACCGTGACCGCGCTCGCCGACGCGGGGCACGACGTCGTCCTGCACGCCCGCCACGCCCGCCACGCCGGCCGCGTCGAGGACCGAGGCGTGCTCGACCGGATGCGCGAGGTCGTCTACGGCGATCTGTCGCGCCTGGACGAGACGCTTCGCGTGGCGGAGCGGGCCGACGCGATCGGGCGCTTCGACGCGGTCGTCCACAACGCGGGCGTGCTGCACGGCCCGGACGTGCTCGCCGTCAACGTGGTCGCACCCTACGTCCTCATGGCGGCGATGACACCGCCGAGGCGCTCGATCTGCCTGAGCAGTTCCATGCACCTGTCGGGATCGACGCGGCTGGACCCCGAAGCCCTCGTCGGCCGCCGCGGCACGTACTCGGACAGCAAGCTCTACGTCACGGCCCTGGCGATGGCCCTCGCCGCTCGGTACCCGGATCAGATGGCGCACGCCGTCGATCCCGGCTGGGTGCCGACCCGCATGGGAGGGCCTTCCGCGCCGGACGATCTCGACGAGGGACACCGCACCCAGGAGTGGCTGGCGACCGCCGAGGAGGAGGAGATCACCCCGCGCTCCGGAGGCTACTGGCATCACCGCCGTACCCGCCGGCCTCACCGGGCCGCACTCGATGCCCGGTTCCAGGACGCGCTCATCGGCATGCTCGAAGGACACACCGGTCTCACTCTTCCGTCCTGACCCCCGCACCGCCACCAGCCTCCTCGCGGGCCTGGCCCGGCAACGGGACGGCAGGGCAGCGTGGGGTGTCACGTGGACGGCCGGCGACGGGCCCGGCCGGGCGGAAGAGCGGCGCGGACCGTCGTGATGACGGCCGTGACCGCCATCAGGAACAGCAGGATGCGGAACGCGTAGCCGAGGGCGTTCGCGTGCAGCAGGCTGTTCAGGGCCACGAGGGCGAAGCCGAGCCCGCCCGCGATGACGGGCATGCGGCCGACCGGGTTCCGCACCAGGACCAGGACCGCGCCGATGGCGAGCACCGCCGTGAGGAGCAGGAAGAGCACCGTCTGGAGCACCCCCGAGGCGTAGGTCGCCATGCCCGCGTCGACGGCCTGGCCGGCGGAGAATGGGACGCCGGCCGCCGCGAACAGGGTCAGCAGGGCCGGTGCGACGGTCCCGGCCCTGACGACCGGCTCCGGGACCGCCTGCGGGCCGCGGCACCACCGGGCCGTGGACGGGCGGAGGGCCGCGACCACCGCCGTCACCGCGGCGACGGCCGTCAGAGGGCCGACGACATGGGCGATCATGACGACGGTCTGCGGCCCGTCCGCGACCTCGTACTGCAGGGCGGCGCTCAGCCCGTGCAGCGCGGTCGCGACGCCCGCCACCGCGATCGTCCGACGACCGGGCAGCCTGCGGCGCAACAGCAGCCCCACCCCCAAGCCGAGCGCCGCCGACTCGGCCAGGCCCAGCAACAGGTTTCCGACGAGCAGCCCGATGGGTGCACCAGGGTCTGTCAGATAGGTGACGCTCAGGGAGATCATGTACACCAGCGGCGGCAGGCAGGTCAGCGCCGCCGCCATGGCGACGGTCGCGGACCGGCGCGCGTCGAGGCCGGTCTCGCCCGGCCCGTGGCTCGTGACGGGGAGGGTCGGCGGGGCGACGTCGATCCGCTCGGTCGACGCGGTCGTGGCGGCGGTCGGCTCAGGGCGACCCTGGTCGAGCTGACGGGTCGTCATCTCCGGGCGGTCCGACTGCCCGGTCGTCGGCTCCGGGCGGTCCAGCCGTCGCAGGGCCGCCGCGACCTGCGCCGCGCTGTCGTGCCGGCTGCCGGGGTCCTTCTCCAGCAGTCGCAGGACCAGCGCGTCCCAGTCGGCCGACAGGCCCGGCGCGAGGGAACCGGGCGCGGGCGGGGTGTCGGTGAGGTGGGCGCTGAGATAGCCCAGGGTGTCGGGCGCCTCGAAGGGCAGTCGGCCGGTGAGGAGTTCGAAGAGCACGCAGCCCAAGGCGTACAGGTCGCTGCGGGGTTCGGGGCGGCCGCGTGCCTGCTCGGGGGCCATGTAGGGCGGGGTGCCGACGATGAAGCCGGTCTGCGTCAGCCGGTCCGTGGTGGCGTACGGGTCGGCCGCCCGCGCGATGCCGAAGTCCAGCACCTTCACGTCGCCGGAGCCGGTCACCATGATGTTCGAGGGCTTGACGTCCCGGTGCATGACCCCGGCCGCGTGTGCCTCGGCCAGTGCGTCGGCGACCTGTGAGCCCCAACGCGCCGCGTCCCCCGGGGTGATGCCGCCGCGGCGCAGCAGGGCGTCGAGGCCTTGGCCGCGCAGCCGTTCCATGACGAGGAAGGGCGTCGCCCGTCCTTCCACGTTCGCCTCGCCGACGTCGTGCAGGGTCACGATGCGGGGGTGCTGGAGCCGGGCGGTGAGCCGTGCCTCGCGCAGGAAGCGGGCCCGGGCGTCGGTGGCGTGGCTGCCACCGCCGGAGAGCAACGAGATGAGCTTCACCGCGACGTGCCGGTCCAGCCGCTCGTCCCGGGCCTCCCACACCTGGCCCATACCGCCTTCGCCGAGCGGCTCCACGAGCCGGTAACGGCCTCCCAGTAGCTGGTCCCGCACCGCCGGGCCTCCTCGTTCCGCCCCCGCCGGGATCGCCCCGGCCCCCCACGCCCTCCCGGATCATGCCGCGCCTGCGCACCTCGTACAGGCGATCTGCAGAAACTCCACAAACCGCGGCCGCCCGCGTCGCGCCCCGGGACCGCTGCTGACACTCCGCCAACCCGCCCCGACGGCTGTCGCTGAGCCGGGTCCGACCACCGAAGGGGGGTACCGCACGCCTTCGATAGACCGTTCGATACCGTGTCGCCTTCTTACGCACGATCACGCGGGCAATCTCCCCTGTCCGCTTCCCCATGGAGCGACATGAAGCGACCTATATGGTCCACCTTTGTCATGGCCTTGATAGCCGTGACCTTCGGTGCCATACCGGCCCACGCCGCACCGGTGCCGACCGAATCGGCACCCCCGGCGACAGCCGACCCCGTCGACCCGGCCCTCGGCCACAAGGTGGCCGACGGCGGCACGGTCCGGGTCAACGTCCTCACCAGGAGCCGTTCCGACCTGCCCGCCGCCGCTCGCGCCGGCAAGACGGGCAAGGCTCTGCAGACCCTGTCCACCCTGCCCGTGACCACGCTCCGCGTGGACAAGGCCGGTCTGCAGAAGCTGGCCGCTCAGCCCGGTGTCGTGAGCGTCACCGAGGACGAGGCCGCGTCCCCCGGCCTGGATTCGACCATTCCGGTCGTCGGCGCGGACAAGACCGTCGCCGCGGGCAAGAACGGCGCCGGCACCGCGGTGGCCGTCATCGACACCGGCGTCGCCGTCCACCACCCCTTCCTCGGGGGCCGGGTGATCGCCGAGGCGTGCTTCTCGACCAACGACTCCGCCGCCGGTGACACCAGCCTGTGCCCCAACGGCACCGAGCAGCAGGAGGGATCGGGCTCGGCGGACGTGGAGACCGGCCCCTGCGCGGGGACGCACCTGTGCGATCACGGCACCCATGTCGCCGGCATCGCCGCCGGCAACGGGCAGGGCCTGACCGGAGCCCCCAAGACCGGTGTCGCCCCCGGCGCCGACATCATCGCCATCCAGGTGTTCCACAAGAACAGCACCGAAGGCGTCTGCGGCGTCGGCAAGGCGCCGTGCGTGAAGGCGTACGAGAGCGACCAGCTGGCGGGCCTGGAGAAGGTCCTGCAGCTGCGCCAGTCCGGCCTGCCGATCGCATCGGCCAACATGAGCCTGGGCACGGGCACCGGCTACTACCAGTACTGCGACACGGACATCCGCAAGCCGGTCATCGACAGCCTGCGCGCCGCCGGTGTCGCCACGGTCGTCGCCGCCATGAACAACGCCTACACCGCCGCGGTGGGCGCTCCCGCGTGCATCTCCTCGGCCGTCGCGGTGGGCAGCACCACCGACGACGACCAGCTGTCCTCCTTCACCAACCGGGGCCCGCTGCTGGACCTCTTCGCCCCGGGCAGTGACGTCGTCTCCTCGATCCCGGGCAACGCCTACGTCTCCTACAACGGCACCTCCATGGCGACTCCGCACGTGGCGGGCGCCTTCGCCGTGCTCCGGCAGGCGTACCCCCGGGCGAGCGTCGACGAGTTGGAGTCGCTCCTGAAGGCGACCGGAAAGCCCATCGCCAACGGCAACGGCACCACTCCGCGCATCCGGCTCGACCGGGCGGTGAAGCCGCAGATCACGGACTTCAACGGCGACGGCGTGGAGGACACGGCCGTCGGGGACCCGAAGGCGACCGTCGGCGGCGACGCCAAGGCCGGCGTGGTCCGCGTGGTGTACGGCGGCGGCAAGGGCACCGCCGAGATCAACCAGGATGTCCGCGTCGTGTCGGAAGGCGCCGAGCCGAACGACTCGTTCGGCGAGAACCTCGCCACCGTCGACTACGACGACGACGGCTACACCGACCTCGTGGTGGGTGTCCCGTCCGAGGACGTCGGCACGGTCACGGACGCCGGATCGGTCCAGGTCTTCTACGGCGCCGCGGGCGGCCTGTCCACGGGCAAGGCGCCCCTCAACCTCGTCCAGGGCAGCGGCGAGGGCTCGATCCTCTCCTCGGCCCCCGAGGCCGGCGACCGCTTCGGTGCCGCCGTCGCCGCCGGTCGCACCACCGGCGGTGAGCCGTACCTGGTGATCGGCGTGCCCGGCGAGGACCTGGGCACGGTCACCGACGCCGGCAGCGCCCACTATCTGCGGGGCAGCATCAACGTCGCCCTCCACCAGGACAAGCCGGGCGTGGACGGTACCGCCGAGGCCGGCGACAAGTTCGGCTCGGCCGTCGCGGCCTCCGCGAACCACATCGTCATCGGCTCGCCCGGCGAGGCGATCGGCACCCTGGCCAACGCGGGCGGCGTGCAGATCTTCAAGCACGACCTGAGCGCCGACGGCATCCCCACCCCGCTCCAGGGCATCAGCCAGGACGACGACTTCGTCTCCGGCGCGTCCGAGGCGGGCGACCAGTTCGGCGCGTCCGTGGCGGCCGTCGCCTACGCCCCCTCCGCCACGTCCGCCGCGACCGACACCGTCTTCGCGGTGGGCTCCCCCGGTGAGGCCCTGACAGTCGGCACCAGCAGCGTCAGCCAGGCCGGCGCCGTCCAGTCCTTCCGTGTCACCGGCGCCGGTGCCGTCACCCAGGCCGCCAATTTCAACGCCGAGGTCGCCAACGTCCAGGGCTCGGCCGAGACCGGCGACAAGTTCGGCCAGAAGGTCGCGCTCGCCAACCTGGCCCCGCACGATCCGGCCAGCGCGAGCACCCTCGTCCTCGCGGTCGGCATCCCCGGTGAGGACGTCGGCACCACCGCGGACGCGGGCGCGGTGCAGACCTTCTACCCGTTCGGCGCTCCCGGTGACACCGACTTCTGGCTGGAGGCCGGCAACGCCTCCGGTCTGGCCGGCACCCCGACGGCCGGCCACGCCATCGGCAACTACCTCGGAGTGACGGCCTCGCGGCTCTACGTCGGTGTGCCCAACAGCGCGCCCTACGGCATCGCCCAGGCCGTGCCGTGGAGCAACGCCACCGGCGGACGTACCGGCGCGACCGGCACGGTGACCGTGTACCAGCCGGGCCAGAACGGCCTCCCGGCCGCGGGCGGCGGTTTCGGCTCGTCGATCGGCTGACCGCGACGGCGACCCGGACCTGACCGGACGCACCTGTGAGTGAGGCCCCGGAGGATCCCCCTCCGGGGCCTCACCCGTTCCGGTCACGGCGGTGTCGCATCAGACGTTGTACGTGATCGTCCGCACGGTCGGCGCGGTGGCGGGGTCCACGGTGTCGGCCTCGGCGGCGGTCGCGGAGCCGGCGAGCAGCGCGAGAACGGCGGCGAGCCGCGCGACCCGGCGCAGGGTGCTTCTTCGAGGGCGTCTCACGTCCGCCCCTCCATTCAGAGAAGATCGGGTCAGCGTAACGATCTTCGAGAACGGGTCGGCTTGCGCTGGAGTGCACTCCAGGTCGTAGCGTCGCAGACACCGCGACGCGCGAGGCCCGATTCGCCCGGTGTCTCCCACGGGATGCCGGGCGCCGCAATCCGTTGCTAGATGGATGAGGGCCTTGTGCCGTCCGAACGATGAACGAGTTGTGCACGAAAGGCTGGGACACGTCATGCGCAAGCGCAGTCTGCGGGACCTTGAGGTATCGGCGATCGGCCTGGGGTGCATGGGAATGTCCGCCTTCTATGGATCAGCCGATCGGGAGGAGGGGATCGCGACCATCCGGCGCGCTCTGGATCTCGGCGTGAACTTCCTCGACACCGCGCAGATGTACGGGCCGCTCACCAACGAGTCCCTCGTCGGCGAGGCGATCCGGGGACATCGCGACGCCTACGTGATCGCGACGAAGTTCAACTACCGGATGGACGACGCCGTGCCCGGGGACATCAGCACGGTCGGTCCGCAGGACGGCTCGGCCGAGCACGTCCGCAGCTCGGTCCACGGTTCGCTGCAGCGTCTGGGGACCGATCACATCGACCTGTACTACCAGCACCGGGTCGACCCGAAGGTCCCCATCGAGGAGACGGTCGGCGCGCTGGGCGAGCTGGTCGCCGAGGGCAAGGTGCGGTACATCGGCCTGAGCGAGGCGAGCGCGCAGACCATCCGCCGCGCCCACGCCGTGCATCCGGTCACCGCGGTGCAGAGCGAGTACTCCCTGTGGTCACGCGACGTGGAGGCCGACGTGCTGCCCGCCTGCCGGGAACTGGGCATCGGCTTCGTGCCGTACTCGCCGCTCGGCCGCGGTTTCCTCGCCGGGCGGTTCAGCTCGCCCGAGGAACTGGACGCCGACGACTGGCGCCGCCAGAACCCGCGCTTCCAGGACGCCAACCTGGAGGCGAACCTGCGGCTGGCGGCGAAGGTGAAGGAGATCGCCGCCGAGAAGGACGTGACCCCGGCCCAGCTGGCCATCGCCTGGGTGCTGGCCCAGGGCGAGGACCTGGTACCGATCCCGGGCACCAAGCGCCGCACCTACCTGGAACAGAACGCCGCCGCGGTCGACATCACGCTGACCGACGACGACCTGGCCCGCATCGACGCCGAGCTGCCGGAGGCGGCGGGGGAGCGGTACGACGAGGCAGGCATGCGCTCGGTCAACCGCTAGCCGGGCCGCCGGCGTCACCGTCGTCCGATCGTCGAGGTCAGTCCTTTCGCCCGGTCGCGGCGACGGTGACACCGAGGCCGATCATGGCGAGCCCACCGACCCCGCCGACCAGCGAGAGCCGCCGCGGCGAGCGGGCGAACCAGTCGCGCGCGGTGGCCGCGGCCAGGCCCCAGACGGTGTCGGAGGCGAGGGCGATGGCGTTGAAGACGAGACCGAGCAGGAGCATCTGCACGGCGACATGCCCCTGCTCGCGGTCCACGAACTGCGGCAGCACCGCCGCGAAGAACACGATGGTCTTGGGGTTGGTCACACCGACCGCGAACCCTTCCAGGAAGGTTCGCAGACCGCCGTGCGCCACGCCCTCCCCGGCGAACGAGGCCCGCAGCGAACCACGTTCACGCCACGCCTTGACGCCGAGGTACACCAGGTAGGCGGCCCCCGCCAGCTTGAGCGAGGTGAACACGAGTACCGAACGTTCCACGACGGACCCGATACCGAAGGCCACAGCCACGATCAGCAGGTAGGCGCCGAGCGTGTTGCCCACGACGGTGGTCAGCGCGGCTCGCCGCCCCTGCGCCAGCGCCCGCCCGACCACGAACAGCACGCTGGGGCCGGGGATCACGATCAGCAGGAACGACATGGCCGCGAAGGCGAGCAAACGGTCGGTGGACACCATGTGACTCATGCAAGCACGGGAAGGTCCGGCCCCTCCAGCCGTTTCTCGACCGGCCGGCCTCTGCACCAGTGGGGGCGCGGGGCCTCGGGGGCGCCAGGCCGCCCCCCCCGGGCGGGTCGGTGCCGTCAGCGATGCCGATCCGGGCGCAAGGAGACGTAGAGGCGAGTGCCCTGCGGTCGGTAACCGACGCGCTCGTAGACGCGGCGGGATCCTTCTCCGGAGTACTCCAGCCACACTGATCCGGCCCCCTGGGCGAACATCGCCTCGGTGAGCGTGGCGGTTACCGCGGCGGCGATGCCGCGGCCACGGTAGGCGGGGCGGGTGCCGACGCCGGACAGCTCTGCGGTGCCCTCGGCCGACGGGGAGCAGGACGCCCCGCCGACGATGCCGGCCCGCGGGTCGCGGACGAAGCGCACCGCTCCGCCGCTCTGCTGGGTGCGGCGCAGCCGGGCCGCACCCTGTGCGGAGGGTGCGAAGACGCCACCGAACGCCTCGGCGAGTGCGGCATCGAGCTCGGTGAACTCTTCGTCGGTGGTCGGGCACCGTACGTGCGGGGAGTGCGCGGACGAGGGGAGGGCCAGGGTCTGGGGTGTGCAGACGAGGTATTCGTGCACCGCCTCGATGCCGAAACCGGCCGCCCGCAGGGCCGGTGCCACGGCAGGGGCCGCTTGCGGTGCGAACTCCAGCCGGGGCAGCAGACCCCGCTCCCGGAAGACCCCGATCAGCGCCCTGACGTCCCGCTCCGTCGGCTTGGCAGCGGGCAGCGGGGTCGCGTAGTTGAGGTAGGGGCTGTCGGTATCAGGGGTGAAGCCCGCGACGAAGCCACCGGTCTCGATGACCACGGGACGGCGGCGGAGGTTGGCGACGGCAAAGCTCTGGACCTGGATGTCCATGACGGGTGTTGACCTCACGAAGTCTCTGGGAAAGCCCGTAGTTCGGGGCACGGGAGTGTGGCGGTGCGTCAGGCACCGCTTCGTGGGGCCGCCGTCGAGGGACAGCGTGACAGGCCGAGGCTGCTGCGGAGCAAGCGCTCAGGACCGACGGCGGCCACTGATGGACGCCGAGAACATTGGCTTCGTTCCTCACCGTGAGCAGGTCTGCAAGATCGCAGAACACGGCACACTGTTCCACGACCTACCGGAGCGGGCAAGCGATTTCACATCAGGGTCCATTGAAAGACGCCTGCCGGGCAAGGAACTCCTCGAACGCCGCCTTCTGCCGTGGATCCATGAAGCCTTGGCGGACATCGCGGGCCTTTTCCTGGAGCCAGTGGGCCTCGGCGGGGTCCAGTAGCTCGGCGACCACCACGCCTTCGCGAGCAACCGCCGTGCGCCCTCCCACGCGAAGACGAAAAAGCGTGAACGCGCCGAACTCCGCCGGGTGGGCCAGCTCCGGCTCCTCCGCCGCAGTCCCGGTCTCTTCCCCAGCGTCACTCATCGGGTAGGCCGTGGGGGCCCAATGCTCCCAGAGCGCGAGCGTGGCCGCGGGCACCAAGACCGCGCGTTCCGCCTCGTCACGTCCCTCCCACCTGAACGTGACGGTGATGGGCTCGCCGACCGCCTCGGCCAGCCCGAGCACCCTCTCCATCTCATCGTTGATCGGGTGATCCACCACTACGTCGATCTGAATTCCCATGGTGCCCGAGGCTACTGACCGTCGGACTCCCCCCTCCTGAACGGACCGTACGACCAAGTTGAGACGCCCGAGCAGGGGCTGTGCGCCGGGGGATCCTCCGCCATGCGGCCATGCGCGATGCCCTCACCCAGCCCCGCCAAACCACCCCAACGAGTGACCCGGAGACGTTCACAACTCCTTTACGTGCTGGCTGATTTGTGACTGTGCTGTGTGCGTCGCCACGAGGAAGATGTGGCTGCTTTGTGGGTCGTTGCAGTTCAAGCCGGTTGCCGCGGGAAGGGTCGGGGGCGAGGCCGATGACGGGTGGGGTACGCAGACATCGCTGGGCAGACAGATTCAGGCGGGCCCCATGGGCCCGCGGCAGGGGGCCGGCGCTGCTGCTGGCCCTCGCGCTGCCGCTCTCACTGGTCTCGGCCAGTGAGCTGACCGGCTCGCCGCGCACCGCGCCGACGGCCGCCGTCGTCCCGGCGCTCGGCGGCTGTGTGCCGGGCAAGCAGGCCAGGGCCAAGAACGCGGCCGTGGCGCCGTCGACGACCTGGGTCAACCCCGACACCGGGGTGACCAAGAGCGTCGCCCGCGACGGCGCCGAGGTGACGCTCGCGCCCGAGGCGGTGTCCGAACCCACCGAGGTCGGCATCGAGCCGCTGGACGCGACCACCCTGCCGGAGCTCGGCGCCGGCATGGAGAACGTCACCAAGGGGCCGCAGGGCTACCGCTTCACCCCCACCCCGCACACCTTCGAGACCGGCATCACCGTCTCCCTGCCCTACGACCCCGACGCGCTGAAGAGCGCCGGGCACACCCCGGGCGACATCCGGACCTTCTACTTCGACGAGGCCGGCAGCTGCTGGCGGGCGCTGGAGCGCATCTCCGTCGACGAGGACAAGCACGTCGTCGTCTCGCGCACGAACCACTTCACCGACATGGTGAACGCCGTGGTCACCGCCCCCGAGGGCCCCGAACAGATCTCCTCCGACCCCAACCAGATCAAGAACATCCAGGCCGCCTCCCCGGTCACCGGCGTCAACCAGATGGCCGCCCCGACCGCCAACAACCAGGGCGACGCCCGGCTCTCCTACCCGCTCGAACTCCCCGACGGGCGAGCCGGCCTGGCGCCGTCGCTGGCGGTGGAGTACACCTCGTCGGCCGCCGAGAGCTGGCTCGGCAGCGGCTGGGACCTGTCCGTCCCGTCGATATCCGTCGAGACCCGCTGGGGCGTGCCCCGCTACGACGCGGCCCGCGAGACCGAGACGTACCTCATGGGCGGCGACCAGCTGACGCCCCTCGCCCACCGAGGGACGCCCGGCCCGCGCAGCACCGGCGAGAAGGTCTTCCACGCGCGGATCGAGGGCGGCTTCGAGCGCATCGTGCGCACCGGGACCTCGCCCGCCACGTACGGCTGGGAGGTCACCGACAAGTCCGGTGTGCGCTACCTGTACGGAGGCGAGGGCGCCACGCTCGCCGACGACGCCGGCAACATCTTCTCCTGGGCCCTGCGCGAGGTACGCGACCCGCACGGCAACACCGTGCGCTACAGCTACGCCCTGGTCCGGGACGCGGGAGTGGCGGGCGGCACCGTCGCCGGCCGCAACCTGTACGTGCAGAAGATCGCCTACACCGGGCACGGCGACACCGACGGGCCCTACACGGTGACCTTCGTCCGCGACCGGGACCTGGGCGAGGCCCGGCGGCCCGACGTGTCCATCGACGCGCGCGGAGGATTCAAGCGGGTCACCGCCGACCTGCTGCGCCGCATCGACGTCCGCTTCCAGGACAAGCCCGTCCGCTCCTACGAACTCGCCTACACCACCGGCGCGTTCGACAAGACGCTCCTGAAGTCCATCGCCCAGCTCGACGCGGACGGCAAGGAGTTCAACCGCCACCGGTTCGACTACTTCGACGACATCCGCGACGCCAAGGGCGCCTACGAGGCCTTCGCCAAGGTCGACTGGACCTCGCCGGACGACAACGTCCGCAACAGCGCCGTGAACACCGTGAAGCCGGGTGCCGGCGAGGCGGGCGCCCTGCACGGCAACACCTCCACCAGCGTCGGCGGCCACCTGTACGTCGGCTACGGCACCAGCCCCTCCAAGAACGGCTCCGTCGGCGTCAAGGCCGGCTACAGCAGGTCCGGCGACGAGGGGCTCCTCTCCCTGGTCGACGTGGACGGCGACAGCCTGCCGGACAAGGTGTTCAAGCAGGGCGGCGGTTTCGTCTTCCGCAAGAACCTCTCCCGGCCGGGAGGCGAGCCGAGGTTCGCCTCCGCCACCACCCCGCTGCGCAACCTGCCGGGCATCCTCAGCGAGTCCGCCAACTCCCTCACCGTCGGCATCGAGGGCTATCTGGGCGTGGCGGCGCAGCTGGACTACGTCGACACCGTCTCCACCACCAAGCGGTACTTCAGCGACGTCAACTCCGACGGCATCGTGGACCTCGTCGACGGCTCGTCCGTGCGCTTCGGCCGCGTCGACACCGACGGCACCGTGGAGTACGGCCCCGCCTCGCAGACCCCGGTGCCGATCGGCGCCGGCCAGGTCGACACCGACGGGCTGCTGCCCGACTACGCCGCCGAGCGCGAGCGGCGCATCGACTCCTCCCCGCTGGTGGACACGCTGCGCCGGTGGACGGCGCCCTACGACGGCACCGTCCGCGTCACCGGCACGGTCACGCTCCAGAAGTCCGACGAGCAGCCGGAGTTCGCCCAGCCCGACGGCGTACGCGTCGCCGTGCAGCACGAGGGCCGCGAGCTGTGGTCCAAGCACATCGAGGCCGTCGACGAGACCGCGTACACCCCCGAAGGCGTCGACGCCATCGAGGTCAAGCGCGGCGAACGCCTCTACTTCCGGGTCGGTTCCGTCTTCGACGGCGCCGGTGACAAGGTCGCCTGGGACCCGACGGTCACCTACACCGGCTTCGAGGCCACCGACGCCAACGACCTGCCGCTGCACTCCTACACCGCGTCCAAGGACTTCACCCTGGCCGGCCGTGCCGGCAGCGTCGAGGCCCCGGTCGACGGCACCCTCCAGCTGACCGGTGATGTGACGAAGAAGGCCGCGACCACCGACGACGTCACCGTCCAGATCCTCCAGAACGGCACGCCGGTCGTCGAGAAGACCATCGGCGCCGCCGAGACCGGCACCTTCCCGGCCGGCACCACGGTCCACGTCACCAAGGGCCAGAAGCTCCAGTGGCGGATCCGCTCCGACTCACCCGTCGACGTCACCGCCTTCGCATGGGCGCCGCTCGCCCGCTACACCGAGGCCGAGGGCGTGCCCGCACCGGCCGGCGACGACGCGCAGCCGCTGCAGTTCCGGCCGCCGTACGACATCGACACCTATGTGCCCTCCGGCCCGGCCGGCGTCCAGCAGCCCTTCACGTCCCCCGGCGGCACCTTCACCGCCACCGCGTCCGTGACGGCGGCCGAGAACACCACGGGCCGGCTGGTGCTCACCGTCAAGAAGCACGGGGCGCTCCTGGCGAAGAAGGCCTTCGACATCGGCGAGACGCCGTCCGTCGAGGTGACGGCCCCGGCCGGCGAAGCCCTGTACGCCGACATCACCGCGGCCTCGCCCGAACTCGCCGCGAAGATCCACAGTGCCGAAGTCACCGTGAACGGCGGCCCGTCCGTGCCGGCCACCGTGCACGCGCCCACCGCCGAGGGCGTCTTCGGGCGCCTGTACCGCGGCTGGTCGTACGCCGGCTACAACGGCAACCGCGACCGCGCCGGCCAGCCGATCAAGCAGGACGACCTCACCGAGGACAAGATCAAGGAGAACCTGCCCTCGGACGTGGACCCGGACCGGGACCGCGACGCCTTCGAGAAGAACCCGAAGATCACCCCGCCCACCGCCGTGCCCTTCGCCCCGGACACCGAGCACGGCCGCTGGGGATCGGGGGAGTACACCTGGGCGGCGGCCTCCACGGCCTCCAGCTCACGGTTCGGTGGCCAGACTATCGGCCTGCCCACCGCCGCGTCCCTGGCCTCCGCGTACGCCGTGCCCCGTATGTCCCACTCGCAGCAGATCTCGCTGACCGGCTCGGTCGGCGGCGGCATCGGCAGCGTCGGCGGCAGCGTCGCCCTCGGCACCGCGCGCGGTGAGCTCGACTACCTCGACATGAACGGCGACGGCTTCCCGGACGTCGTCGGCGCGGGCGGCGTCCAGTACACCGACCCGACCGGCGTCCTCGGCGCCACCCGCGGCTCCGTCCCCGGCGGTGCGGTGCGCGCCTCCGACACCAAGAGCGGCAACGCCAGCGCGGGCAGCGCGGCCCGCACCATCGCCACCGGCCGGGGCCAGGCCGCCCCGCCGGGCTGGGGCACCGCCGACACCTCCTCGTCCGGCAACGACATGCCCCCGCTCGGCATCGGCGGCAACCTCGGCGGCAACACCGCCGACGCCTCCTACGACCTGATCGACATCAACGGCGACGGCCTGCCCGACCGCGCCTACGAGGACGGCCGCGTCGCCCTCAACCTCGGCTACCGCTTCGCCGCGCCCGAACCCTGGCCCGGCGGGAAGATCAACGAGGGCCGGGGCACCACCGCAGGCCTGAACATCGGCTTCAACACCGACTTCTACGGCTTCGGCGGCGGCGCCTCCTTCCAGCAGCAGTCGTCCTCGACGAAGAGCTCGCTGGCGGACCTCAACGGCGACGGCCGTGTCGACCGCGTCTTCGCCGGCAACCCGGTGCGGGTCGCGCTCAACACCGGCTCCGGCTTCGCCGCACCCGTCCCCTTCCTCGGCTCCCTGGACGGGATCAACTCCGACTCCAACGCCCAGCTCGGCGGCGGCGTCTACGTCACCGTCCCCATCTGCTTCGTCGTCGGCTGCCTGATCATCAACCCGGGCGTCAACGTGTCCACGGGCGCCTCGCGCGCCGAGCAGATGATCCGCGACATCGACGGTGACGGGCTCGCCGACCACCTCGCCTCCGGCAAGGACAACGAGCTGGTCGTGGCGTCCAACCGCACCGGTCGCACCAACCTGCTCAAGACCGTGACCCGGCCGCTCGGTTCGCGCATCGACCTGAGCTACACGCGCGACGGCAACACCTACGACCAGCCCGGCTCCCGCTGGCTGCTCACCGGCACGAAGGTCCACGACAACCTGCCTGGCGACGGGCCCGACAGCCAGGCGTCCACCTTCTCCTACAAGGACGGCAAGTACGACCGCCTGGAGCGCGAGTTCCTCGGCTACAAGACCGTCACCAGCACCCAGCTGACCGAGGACGGCAAGCCGTACCGCAGCACCGTCCGCGAGTACGACACCCGCGGCCACGCCGCCCGCGGCCTGCTCACCCGCGAAGCGGTCACCGACGCCAAGGGTGCCCTGTTCACCGAAACCGTCAACACCTACACCCTGAAGCCGGTGTTCACCGGCTCGGTCTACCCGAGCCTTGAGCGCACCGAGGCCCGCTGGTACGACGGCGAGGGCGGCACCACCCCGCGCAAGACCACGTCCACCGAGATGAGCTACGACGACCTCGGCAACCTGGTGCGCAAGGTGGATTACGGCGAACCCGGCGCCGCCGACGACGTCGAGACGAAGACGGTCTACACCGACTGCACCGACACCCACATCGTGGGCATCGGCCGCACGGTGGAGGTCCGCGGCGGCGGGAAGCTCATGCGCTCGCGCGACGCCGAGGTCGACTGCACCACGGGTGACGTCACCCGGCACACCGCGCACCTGGAGGGCGGCGCCGAAGCCGTCACCGACCTCGCGTACAACCCCGACGGCACCCTGAAGTCGATCACCTCGCCCGAGAACCACCGGGGTCAGCGCTACCAGCGCACCTACACCTACGACGAGCCGACCGGCACCCACGCCACGTCGATCGAGGACAGCTTCGGCTACCGCTCCACCGCCTCCTACGACCTGCGCTTCGGCCTGCAGACCGAGTCCACGGACATCAACGGCCAGAAGACCGTGTCCGAGTACGACGCGGTGGGCCGGCTCACCGCCGTGACCGGCCCGCACGACCAGGGCGCCGGCCGGCCCACGATCGCCTTCGCCTACCACCCGCAGGCGCCCGTCCCGTACGCGGTCACCCGCCACCTGGACCGGGACGCCACGGGCGCGGTGAAGGACGACACGATCGACACCGTCACCTTCACCGACGGAGTGGGCCGCGTCGTCCAGACGAAGAAGGACGCCACCGTCGGCGGCAAGGACGTGATGACCGTCTCCGGCCGTGTCGTCTTCGACGCCCTGGGCCGCACGGTCGAGCAGTACTACCCCGTCACCGAGCCCAAGGGCGATGCGGGCACCGTCTTCAACACCGCCTTCGACACCGTCCGCCCCACCACCCACACCTACGACGTGCTCGACCGCAGGCTGCGCACCGCGCTGCCGGACGGCACGTCCACGTCGGTGGCGTACGGCTTCGGGGAGGACCGCGCGGGCGCCCTGCAGTTCGAGACGGTGTCCACCGACGCAAAGGGCAACCGCACCACCGCCTACAGCGACGTGCGCGAGCAGCAGACCGCCATCCGTGAGCCCGGCGCGAAGACCGGCGACGCGCCGATCTGGACCTCCTACGCCTACGACCCGCTGGGTGAGGTGCTCAAGGTCACCGACGACCACGGCAACGTCACCACCTCCGCCTACGACAACCTGGGCCGCCGCACCGTCGTCGACTCGCCGGACGCCGGGCGCACCGTCACCGGCTACGACCCGGCCGGCAACGTGATCCGGGAGCAGACCGCCAACCTGGCCGCCAAGAACCAGGCCATCGCCTACACCTACGACTTCGACCGGGTGACCGCGATCAGCCACCCCGTCTTCACCGGCAACGACGTCCACTACACCTACGGCGCACCGGGCGCGGACGACAACGCCGCGGGCCGGGTCACCAAGATCGAGGACGCCGGCGGCGAGGTGACACGCAAGTACGGCCCGCTCGGCGAGGTCACCGAGGAAACCCGCACCCTGCCCGGCCCCGGCCCGCACGTGCGCACCTTCACCACCGCCTACCGCTACGACAGCTTCAACCGCATGCTGACCCTGACCTACCCCGACGGTGAGCGGCTGTCCTACACCTACGACAGCGGCGGCCAGGTCAGCGCCGCCGCCGGCACCAAGAACGGCTTCGACTACAGCTACGTCCGGTCGATCACGTACGACAAGTTCGGCGACCGCGCGGCACTGGAACTCGGCAACGGCACCCGCACGACCTTCACCTACGGCGCCGAGGACCGCCGCCTGGCCACCCTCAGCTCCACCCTGCCGACCGGTTCCACCTTCCAGAACATCGGCTACGCCTACGACGCCAACGGCAACCTCACCGGCCAGAAGAACAACACCCAACTCCCCGCCGACACACCCAAACTGGGCGGCCCCACGGAGCAGACCTACACCTACGACAACCTGAACCGGCTGACCGGCGCCACCGGCTCCTTCCAGTTCATGGCGAACAAGACCGACCGCTACACGTACGCCACGTCGTACGACACGATCGGCAACATCACCGCCAAGGACCAGCACCACGGCATCGTCGTGGGCGGCGGCCACGAGCAGGTCCAGAAGGACACGACGTACGAGCAGAGCTACACGTACGGCGCCGACCGCCCGCACGCCCCGTCCGTGATGGGCCGGCAGACCCTCACCTACGACGCGAACGGCAACCTGACCGACAGCGTGTCGTCCGCGCCGGGCAGGCCGCGCCGCCAGCAGATCTGGGACGAGGAGAACCGCCTGGCCTGCGTCCACGACACGACCAAGAACCAGGACATGCCGCAGGATCCGTCCTCCTGCAACCAGCCCGGCAAGCCCCCGTCGGTCCGCTTCACCTACGACGACCAGGGCACCCGGATCGTCAAGGACGGCGCCCAGACCACCCTCTACCCGAACCAGTTCTACACGGCCCGCAACCAGACCGAGTTCAAGCACGTGTACGCGGGCGGCGTCCGCATCGCCACCCAGACCTCGAAGCCGGGCAACGCCTACGAGAAGGACCAGTTCTTCTTCCACGGCGACCACTTGGGGTCGGCGAACTTCGGCACGGACGGCTCCGGCCGGCTCGCCGAGCACCTGGACTACTTCCCGTCCGGGGAGACCTGGGTCGACGAACACCCGGGCGAGAAGGACCCGTACGGCTTCACCGGCAAGGAACTCGACCCGGAGACCGGCTACACCTACCACGGCGCCCGCTACTACGACCCGCGCGGCGGCATGTGGGAGTCCACCGACCCCCAGCTGAACGAGTACCTGAACGGCGGGTCCAACGAAGGCGTCCACCAGCCGTCGAACCTGCAGCTCTACGGCTACGCCTACCAGAACCCGCTGCGCTACACCGACGCCGACGGCCGTGAACCGGGCGAGCCGTTCAACCTGGGCCGGCACCTGCAGGAGAAGTACACGGTCCACCACGACCAGGCGATCATGATGGCCGCGGCCCAGCTCCAGGCGATGGGCGCGGCGAAGCCCGGCGGCACCTGGCAGGTCACCATGGACCTGCAGTCCGTCAAGGGCGGCGGCGACCCGCGCAACAGGGTGATCGCGACCGGCGGCCGGGCCGACCTGCTGCTGTGGACGGACACCACGGTCTACGTCTGGGACGCCAAGAACAAGGGCGGCCGGGCCGAGGACTCCGGCGTCGGCGACGTCGAGTGGTACGTCGCCGGCATCACGGCGCAGCTCAGGGCCCAGGGCGACATGCGCCGGGTCACGGCAGGGTTCGACATCCTGCCCATGGAGGCCCCGTCCGCGACCCAGCCCAACACCACTCTCCAGGTCGAGTCGTCGACGAAGCACCCCGGGAAGGGAGTCATCACCTACTCCGCCACCCAGCGTCAACCGCAGACGGTCCCGGTCCCGGTGACCGCCCCCGCACCGCAACGCTCGCGCTGGCAGCAGACGGCGAAGTGGGTGGCCGGCGTGGGACTCGTGGTCGGAGCCGGACTGCTCGTCGTCGGCACCCTGGCCGAGGACGTGGCGACCGGCGGCGCGGGAGTCGCCGACGACCCGGTCTCCTTCGGAGCGGCCGCCACGATGGCCCGATCGGGGTGGGCCCTGGTCGCACCGTAGTGCGCGTTCCATGAGGAGCCGCTCGCACCTGCCCGCCCGGGACAGGTGCGAGCGGCTCCGCCGTTTCCCGGCGCGCGCACGCGGGACGGTGGTGCGAGCGTGGAGGGAAGAGGCGGTACCGGCGCTCACGCCGGTCGGACGGAACGGAGCACGGGTGATGGCGCGGGCGATCTGGACCGGGGTGATCACATTCGGGCTCGTCACCGTCCCCGTCGGGCTCTACGCGGCGACCGAGGATCACACGGTGCACTTCCACCAGCTGCAGCGCGGCACCTCGGACCGGATCCGCAACCGGCGGGTGAACGAGCGTACCGGGGACGAGGTCGACACCGGCGACATCGTCAAGGGCTTCGAGGTCGACGAGGGCCAGTATGTGATCGTCGAGCCCGACGAGCTGGACGAGATCGCGCCGGGCCGCTCCCAGACCATCGAGATCAGCGACTTCGTCGACCTGGACGCCATCGAGCCGGTGTACTTCGACCGGACCTACTACATCGCGCCGCGCGGCAAGGAGTACTCCGAGGTCTACGAACTGCTGCGCGCCGCCCTCAGTGAGGTGAACAAGGCCGGGATCGCCACGTTCGTCATGCGCAACAAGCAGTATCTGACCGCCTTGCGCGCGGAGGACAAGGTGCTGGTGCTGCAGACGCTGCACTGGGCGGACGAGGTCCGTGATCCGCGCCAGGAGCTGCCCCAGCTGCCCTCGGGCCGGGCGGGGCGCGGCAAGCAGCTGGACATGGCGCTGCAGCTGATCGACGCGCTCAGCTCCGACTGGAAGCCGTCCCGCTACCGCGACACGTATCAGGAGAAGGTCCGCGAGCTGGTCAAGGCCAAGGCGGAGGGCCGGGAGATCGCGGTGGCCGAGGCGCCGCCGGAGGCGACCAACGTCATCGACTTGATGAAGGTCCTCGAAGGCAGCTTGCAGGCCGCCCGCACCGGCCGCAGCAGCAAGGAGACGGGCCGGCAGAAGGGAAAGCCCGCCCCGCGCAAGACCGCCCGGACCGCCGCGGCCGGGAAGACGGCGAAGACTCCCTCGCGCAAGGCCCCGCCGAAGAAGGCCGGGCTGCAGAAGCTGAGCAAGGCGGAGCTGTACGAGAGAGCGAGCGACCAGGGGGTTCCCGGCCGGTCCAGGATGAGCCGGGAGGAGCTCATCGACGCGCTCGCGGGCGGGGGACGCGGCCGCAAGAAGAGCGCCGCCTGACCACCTTCATTGCTCAGGACGCGGGGCCGAGGTCTCCGTCAAGGAGTGTCTGTACGACCTGGGGCCGGTCCCAGAGCGCCAGGATCTCGTTGGCGATGGCCACGACGGGCAGGTGGTCCTGGTCCCGCACGGTGACGGCTGCGGCTTTCAGGGTGCGCGGGACGGCTCCGGCGTCCAGGAGGACGCGCCAGTCCCGCGCGCCGAGTTCCAGAAACTCCAGCGCGGTGAGCGCGGCGACCTCCAGAGGGTCGGCCAGGGTGCCGGGCAAGGCGGTGAGCGTGCGCAGGCGGGACAGTCCGGCGACGGGCGCGAGGCTGTGTGGTGCGCCGTCCCCGGCGCCGATGGACAGGACTTCCAGCGCCGGGTGGGCGGCGGCCTGGACGGTCTCGGCGCCTCCCGCCCCGACCCGGGCCACGGCGTCAGGCGCATCTCCCCGCCGGTCCTGGTCTTCCTTCCGCAAGCGGCCCAGCACGAAATCGGTGAGGGAGTCGGCCACGAGCTCGGCTCCCAGACTCTGCTCGTGATCGACCAGGATGACCTGGCCGAAGTGCCCGCCCGGGCCGGGAGTCAGGTCGACCGCGAACTCGTCTCCGCCGTTGCTCCCGAAACCGACCCAGCCCGGTGAGCCGGCCAGGGCCTGCACCGCGGCGCCCGGCGCGGTGCTGATCGCACGCTTCGCGCCGAGGCCCCAGCCGGGGTGGCGGGCCGCCGCGTCGACGACGTGCAGGTCCTCCAGGCCGGACAGCTCGCAGCCGACGGCGTCGCCGGCGCGGGTCGCGGCGTCGAAGTCGTCGCCCCAGTCCACCCGGGTCACCCGGTAGAGCACCTTGAGCTCCTCGGACAGCGCGACACCGAGGCGCTCTTCGGCCGCGGCGATCTGCTCCTCCGTAGCACCGATGGCGTCGGGCAACCGCTCACGCAGAGTCCGCTCCAGCAACTCCGGATCCGCCGACGGTGCGGGCACCGCCCCGGGCACGGGTTCGGGACGGCGCAGCCAAGGCTCGGGGAGGGAGCCCTCGGCCAGGACGAGCACGCCCAGGTCCGGGTAGCCGACAGCGGGTTCCACGGCCGGGCTCGGCCAGACGAGGCCGAGCGTGGTCCTGCCGTCCGGTCGGATCCGCGCCCTGAACGCGATCTCCTGAACTCCGCCGCGCGCGAGCGCCCGCTGTATGTCCTTCACGGCGGTGCGTGCTGCCGGCGACATGGGTCCCCGATGGGCAAGGCTCCAGCCGTACTGGCCGATGCGTCCCGCGACGCGGGCGGTGCGGGCAGCACGCCGGTCCGTGTCGTCGGCCAGCATGCGCCGCAGCACGGGCTCCCAGGTCGCGAAGTCGGATACCGATGACAACGGGGGTCTCTGATCAACCATGCGCAGACCGTACGCGGAGCCGCTGACAGCGCAGTCGCCCGGGCCGTGTCCGGGACGACGACCGTGGGCTCACCCGCCACGGGGATGCCTCCCTGGTGTGATCTTGGCGCTTGATACGCCGTTACCTGGTAGGTAATCGCGCCGAACTGCCAGCTCCGGCAACGATGTTCACATCGCCGCGTCGGACGGGCGCGCATGCCGGATCGGAGTGATGAGCCATGCCCACAGCCACACCTGCGACCACTCGCGCCGTCGTGGACGAGCTGTTGCGCCGGATCGGCGAGGGCGATCCCGAGAGCATCGCCGAGATGTACGCCGAGCACGGCGACTGGAAACTGAACTGGCCGGAGGCCGAGCATGGTCGTACCGCCACCCCGTGGATCCGTCACCGGTCCACCCGCGCCGACGCCGCAGCCCACTACCGCGAGCTCGCCGAGCACCATGCCCCCGGACAGGCAGCGACCGAGATCGAGCGCATCGTCGTCGACGGCCACGACGCGGTCGTCCTCGGCGAGATCCGGCAGACCGCCCGCTCCACCGGGCGCCCTTACCGTGCCCGGTTCGCTCTGCATCTGACCGTCGAAGACGGCCTTGTCACCCGGCACCATGTCTACGAAGACAGCCTCGCCGTCGCCCAGGCGTTCGAAGCGAAGTGAGCGAGGAGGGCTCGCCGGGCGTCCGCGAGGTCGCTCGCAGACGTCTGGCTCGTCGAACTAGGCCATCGCCTCCGGCGGTGCCGAGAAGGTGAAGGCGTCGAAGCCGGGCGCCGGGGCGTCGCCGTCCGGGGCCGCCGAGGGGTCCGCACCCGTGTCCGGGGCCGCCCCGCCCGCGAGGTCGAACGCCACCGCCCCGAAGTCCTGCCCGGAGCAGTGGGGCGTGTCCGTCTGCTGCATCGCCGATGACTGCTGATCCGTGGATGTGGTCTGGTCCTGCTGCTGCGGCTGCCCGGGTGCCGTCGACGGCGGATCGGTGGACGTGGGTTCGCCGATGACGGGAATGCCGTCCACCCGGTCGCCGGCCTCTTCCCGTATGCCCGCGTCCGCGGCGCCGCCCCCGTCGAGCGCGGGTGGCGGCAAGGGCGTACCCGCGTCGGGCACGCCGACGTCCTGACCGCCGCCGGATATCTCCTCCCCGTCACCGCCACCCTCGCCGCCTGGTACGACGTGGCCGTGACCGTGGCTTCCGTGGCCGTCGACGGCCGGAGCAGGCGCCGGAGCCGGCGACCCGGGTGAGGGCTGGGGTGTCGTGTCGTCGTGGGGATGGTGCCCGTCTCCGGGGTGTCCCGGGTGTGCCTGCGAGGAGTCCGAGGCTCCCTTGCCCCAGGGATAGGGATCCTTGCCGCTCCAGTCGGGTGTGTGGGGCTGGGGCTCGCCCTTCACGGGCGGCAACTTGTCATGGTGGTCGGGTGCCACGCCCGGCGTCTCCGGAGGGCCCTGGTGCCCGTGCGTGCCGGAGTGCCCGTGCGTGCCGGAGTGCCCGTGCCCGTGTTCATGTGCGTTCCCGGCACCCGAGTGCCCGCCCGGGGAGTCCCCTTGGTGTGCCTGTCCCTGTCCGTGTCCGTGGCCATGGCCCTGGCCGTGTTCGTGTCCGTGATGGCCGTGCCCGTGCTGCCCGTCCGCATGCTGCCCGTGTCCGACGTGCTGCCCCGGACCGGCCCCCGCGTCCGTGCTCGTCCCGGCGTCGGAACCGGCCGCACCGTCGCCGCCGCCGCCACCGCTCCTGTCCCCGTTCCCGGTCTCCGGTGGAGTCCGCCCCGGACCCGGCGGTACGGCGCCAGGCGGTCGCGTGCCCCCGGGAGTGTGGCCCGGGCTCGGTGCGAACCGGCGCCCTTGCCCCGTCGCCCCCGTGCCGCCGCCACCCCGCGTCGCCGGCCGGCCGGTCCTGCGGAAGATGTGCCAGCCTCCGCCCATCACTCCCACCCCCAATGGCGTACGACACCTCCACCCGCCCGCGATTGTTCCCCGCCCCGACAACCCTGTCACCAGGCGCAATCGCGTTCCCGCGCGCGCCCTCCGTGTGACCCCGCGCGCCCATGGCGGAGCCCTGCGGGCGGCGCGACGATGCCGCGTGCGTGAGCCGCACGGTCACGCGGCAGCCTGTGCTGGGTGACGGGGGTCGACATGGCGAGCGGAACGGGACCGTCACCCGGGGACGGGCGGGGGCCGGGAGCACGCAGCGCGCTGTTCTGGCCGGGACTCCTGGTGTGCGGACTCGGCGCCATACTCCTCGCGACGGGCATCGACGATCGCGTCACCGACGGCCGCTCGTCCCTGTGGTCGAACGCCCCGGACCCCTCCGTTCCCTGGCTCGACGCGGCCCTGCGCGGAGAGGGGCCGCCCTGGCCGCAGCCCGGTGCGCCCCTGGCCTGGCTCGACCTGGTGCTGCTGGGCGCCTTCAGCCTCAACACGGGTCTCGTGCTCTGCCACCGGGTGGTGCGGCCGGGGCCGGGCGATCTGTGGGGCCGGCTGCTGCACACCGTCTCCCAGGCCGTACTGGCCGTCGGGATGATCAAGTTCGTGCACTTCGGCGACTGGATGAGCCGGCCACACCCGGCCGGGTCGCCGCCCGTCGACGACACGCAGGCCTACACCGCCCTCGGGGTGTGCCTCGTAGCCGGGCTGATCGGACTGGCCGGCTACGGCCTGTGCGGAATCATGCCGCTGATCAGGGCCGAGGTGAGCGTCGCCGAGAGAAGCAGCGGGTGACCGGGGACCGCGCTCGCGGCGCCGGCGCGAGAAGGGGGACGGGATGAGCGTGAACGATCCGACGTCCGGCGGCACACCGGACGACGAGGCCGGACTGTACGCGCAGGCCGGCGACCTGCATCGCCGGGGCCGGCCCGACGAGGCGCTCCCGCTGCTGCAGCGCCTCCTCCAGCGGTCACCGGAGGACGTCGCCGCACGCTTCGCGCTCGCCGTCTGCCTGACCGACCTGGGGCGGGCGCCCGAGGCGCAGGCGAACCTCCGGCGCGTCCTGGACAGCGAGCCGCGTCACTATCTGGCCGCCTACCGTCTCGGCCGGATCCTGCAGGCCGAGGGCGCGTTGGGGGAGGCCGCCGAGGTCTATCGGCGGGTCCTGGCGGTCACCGACTACCAGGACACCAGGGCCCGGCTGCGTGAGTGCGAGGCCGCCCCGGCAGGCCCGCAACCCCTCGTGCCCCCGGCCGGGCCCGGCAGTGGTGCACCGCCCTTGGTCGGGCCCGCGCTCACGCCGGGCCCGCCGACCTTGCGGGCCCGGGTGGACTCCCACCGGGTGGCTGACCGCGGCCACGTCGTCCGGTCGGTCCGCCTCAGGGCCCGCCATCTCCTCCCTTCACTGCTGAAGCACCTGCTGGTCGCCGTGGCGCTCGCCGCGCTTCTGTTCGTCGCCGGAGAGAGCCTGCGGATCCCCATGGGCGTCCGCATGCTCGGAGTGCTCGCCCTCCTGGCCGTCGTGGCCCAGATCCTGGCGTTCCCCCTGGTGGCGTACGTCAAGGCGCGTACGAACGGTGCGGACTTCTACGAGTACGGCGTCGACGTGAAGGCCGGGTTCGTCCGGCGGCGTGTCCAGTTCGTCTGGTACTACCAGATCGTCGAATCACCCAGCTATGTGCGTACGTTCGGCACGTATCTCACCAACACCGCCTCACTGGGCCTGCGGTACAACGAGGCGGGCGCCTCGTCCACGAAGTACGTCGAACTCCCTGGTGTCGGCACGCCCGACGACGTGCGGGAGATCGGCCGATACGTGGAATCGCGCATCTTCCCCGAGCGGCACGTCATCCGCGGACCGTGGACCTGAGCTGTCACCAGGCGCCGGACCGCTCGCTCACGCCGCCTGCCACAGCGCCGGTACCGCCGGCGGCTCCCAGCCCGGCTGAGAAGTGTGCGGCTGGAGGCAGACGTAGGCGCGGCCGGCGTACGTGACCCGGTCCCCCGACCGGTACGTGACGCCCACGGCCCAGCTCCCACCCGGCGGGGTGGGGCCGGGGCCCGGGTCCTGCGGAACGTCGAGGACGAAGTCGAACGCCGCCTCCCGGCCGCCGCCCGCGTCGCGCACGCTCATCAGCAGCCGCGGATCGAAGATCGTGTCGGTGTTGTTGCGCGGCTCGTTCGGGAAGTACAGCTGCGTGGTCAACACCGGTCGGCCGGGAGCCTGCAGCTTGACGTGGAGATGGCGAGTGCGCCCCGGGTACAGGCCCGGCACGATGGTGGTGAGCGCGAAGGAGCCGCGGGAGTCGGTGAACTGGTGCCCGCGCAGCCTGAATCCGGTGTTGTCGTAGGCGCCGCCCGCGTCGGCCTGCCAGAAGTCCAGCAGGACGCCGGTCAGGGGGAGGCAGGCGCGGCCGAAGACATAGCCGGTCACGGTGAGCGGGGTGCCGGGCAGACCGGGTTCCAGGAGGCTGGTGCGCTGCGGTGAGTTCGGTTTGAAGTAGGGGCCTTCTATCTGCTCCGGGGTGGGGTCGTCGCCGTCGTCGCAGGACGGGGTGAGGTGTGGTGCGGTGCCGCTCGCGGCCGAGGCGCGGGCCAGGGCCGGACCGCCGGCCAGGGCGACGGGGATGGCGGCGGTGGCCGCGAGTGCCGCCCGCAGCACCGTCTTGCGGCGGACGAGCCGGGGAGAGTCCGGTTCGCGGTCGGTGCCGTGGTCGTCCCGGCCCGCGCCGTGCGTATTGCCTGCTCCGTCCATGTCTCCTCCTGTGGGGCGTGGTGGGCACCGAAACTAGGCGGGCGCGGGCGGGGCTTCGAGGGACTGATGGTGGCGGCTGTGGTGTTTTCGGAAGGCTCCGGGGCTGCTGCCGGTCTCGCGCCGGAAGAACCGGCCGAAGTAGGCCGGGTCGCTGAAGCCGGTACGGGCCGCGACCTGTCGTACCGACAACTGCGTGTGCACCAGCAGCTGTTGAGCCAAGTACACACGCGCCTCGATGAGTAGCCGCCCGGGTGGACGGCCGGTGGCGGTCCGCACCGCCTGGGTGAGGTATCCCGGCGTGACTCCCAGCCGGCCGGCGCACTCCTGCACGGTCCACCCCGCCGCCTCGGATCGGGAGATCAGCCGGGCGAACGCCTCGGCCACCGCGGCCGTACGGCCCTGGGCGCGCGGCTCGGTGCCCTCGCCGGTGCGGTGCGGGAGCCGGGCGGCACGCACGACGAGCACATGGAGCAGGGACCGCAGGACGCTCTCGTGCCCCGGCGCACGCTCCCTGAGTTCCGCGACCAGTTCGGCGATCAGGCACCCGATCGACCGGTCGTGCTCGGGGTCCAGGCCGAACCGGCACCGCGCCCCGAGTTCCCGCAGCACCTCGCGGTCGCCGGGGTGGTCCACCAGGAAGTCGTCGGTGAACAGCACGAGCGACCCCTCGGGGCCCCGGCCGCCCTCCCAGTGGTGCACCTGACCGGGCAGGATCACCGCCAGCTGCGGGGGACGCACCGGCCACCGGGTGAGATCGACGACGTGGGTGCCCGAACCGGCGCGGATGTGCACGATCTCGTAGAAGGTGTGCCGGTGCGGCCGGTCCCACCGGGACAGCGGTCCCACCTCCTCGAAGGAGCCCGCGGCACAGGGCGGGGCGCCGGGTCCGGCCACCTCCAGCCGGTGCAGCGGCACGTCCCCCGCGCCGCAGGGCAGTCCGGGAGCTCCCGGCAGGACGGTGGTGCTGCGCATCGGTCGCACTCCTCTCGGGGACACCGGTCGGTCGGGCACATCCGTTCCCACCCTGGTCCGTACCAACCCCTTGCCCCTCGCCCTACGGCACCGCAAGCTCCCCTCATGGAGCTGGAGTTGCGGCATCTGAAGACCATCCGGGCCATCGCGGACGCGGGCAGCCTGACCAGAGCGGCCACGGTGCTCGGGCTGGCCCAGCCCGCCCTCAGCGCGCAGCTGAGACGCATCGAACGGGCCCTGGGCGGCGCGCTGTTCGAGCGTGGCCGGCACGGCGTACGGACCACCGCCCTCGGCGAGCTGGTCCTGGAACGCACCCGGATCGTGCTGCCCGCGGTGAGTGAACTCCAGCGGGAGGCGGCCCGGTTCGCCCGGACCCAACGGGACGGGGAGCGGCTGCGGCTCGGGGGAACGCACGGACCGCTGCTGGGCGCGCTGGTGGACCGGCTGGCCGAGGCCGCACCCGGCACCGCCGTGACCACCTGTGCCTCCTGGTCGGAGCGGGAACTCGCGCAGCAACTGGCCGAAGGGCGCCTGGACTTCGTGCTGGCCGGCACCTGCGGCTCGGCCCCGCCGCCGGACTGCCCCGACCTCGTCTGGGAGGAGATCGCCGTCGACCCCGTCTTCGTGATGCTCGCGGACGGTCACCGGCTGGCCCGCGTGCGGGAGATCGACCTGGCCGCGCTCGCCGACGAGGAGTGGGCGTGCGTCCCCGGTGACGGATGTTTCGCGGACTGCTTCACCGCGGCCTGCGCCCGGGCCGGCTTCACGCCCCGGCGCATGTACGAGACGGACACCGCGTCCTGCGTGCACCTCGTCCAAGTGGGCCGGGCGGTGGGCCTGTGCCGGGCCACCTTTCCGCCGACGCCCGGGCTCACCGTCCGCCCGCTCACCGGCACGCCCCTGATGTGGCGGCATCTGCTGGGCTGGCATCCGGCAGCACAGCGGCCGGACACCGCGGCCACGGTGCTGGCTCAGGCCCGCGAGGCGCACGCGGACGCGGCGGCGCGCAGCGCCGGCCACACGCGCCGGCTCGCGCAGCGCCGTCCGGCACCGGACGCCGTGTCACACCCGGTGCCCGGGGCGGCTCCCGGCGGGGTTCCATAACGCGGGGGCAGGGGGTCGGCTGATGTCTTACGGGCCGTGGCAGGTCCTCCCTACGGTGTCGGCACTCCCACCGAATCCGAGGAGACCTCCCCATGCTCCAACGACACCTCAGGGCCGCGTGTGCCGCAGCGGCGGCGGCCGGTGCCCTGCTCGCGGCCGGGCTCAGCGGCTCCGCGAGCGCCCAGCCGTCCCACTCCTCCGCCGTGCCGACGGCGGCCGAGAGCCTGCGCACCGCCGCGGCGCCGCCCGGCCTCCTCGCCGCGCTCCGACGCGACCTCGGGCTGAACCGGCAGCAGGCGGACCGCCGCCTGGCCAACGAGGCCGAGGCCGGCGCCACCGCGGGCCGGCTGCGCGCCGCCGTGGGCGCGCACTTCGCGGGCGCCTGGGTGAGCGGCACCCTGTCGGACACGCTGACCGTGGCCACGACGGACCCGGCCGACGCGCCCGTCATCCGGGCGCGGGGCGCCGACGCGGTCGTCGTGGACCACTCCCTGGCGGCGCTGGACGCGGCCAAGGCACGCCTGGACCGGGCCTCCGCGCACCACGGCAGCACGGACACGCCGGTCTGGTACGTCGACGCACGCACCAACACGCTGGTGGTGCAGGCGACACGGGCGGACGCCGCCCGCTCCCTGCTCGCCGCGGCCGGCGTCGACGCCTCCCTCACCAGGATCGTGCGGTCCACCGAGCACCCCCGCCCGCTCTACGACCTGCGGGGCGGCGACGCCTACTACATCGACAACAGCAGCCGCTGCTCGATCGGTTTCCCGGTGACCCGGGGCACCCAGCAGGGATTCGCCACGGCCGGCCACTGCGGACGGGCCGGCAGCGGCACCACCGGCTCCAACCGGGTCGCGCAGGGCACCTTCCAGGCGTCGGTCTTCCCCGGCAACGACATGGCCTGGGTGGCCACGAACGCCAACTGGACGGCGACGCCGTACGTCAACGGCTCCAGCGCGCAGGTCGCGGGATCCGCGCAGGCCACGGTGGGTGCCTCCGTGTGCCGCTCCGGCTCCACGACGGGCTGGCACTGCGGCACGGTGCAGCAGCTCAACTCCAGCGTGACGTACCAGGAGGGCACCGTCGCCGGCGTCACCCGCACCTCGGTGTGCGCGGAACCGGGCGACTCGGGCGGCTCGTTCATCTCCGGCAGCCAGGCACAGGGCGTCACCTCGGGCGGCTCCGGCAACTGCACGAGTGGCGGTACGACCTACTTCCAGCCGATCAACCCGATCCTCCAGAACTACGGCCTCACCCTGAAGACCAGCGCGTCCGGCCCCGGGGACCCGGGCGACCCCGGTGATCCGGGCGGCACCTGGTCGGCGGGCACCGTCTACCAGGCGGGCGACACGGTGACGTACGGCGGTGCCACCTATCGCTGTCTGCAGAGCCACCAGGCCCAGCCCGGCTGGGAGCCGCCGAACACGCCGGCGCTGTGGCAGCGGGTGTGAGCGGCGGCATCCGGCGAGCGGCTCGCAGTCACCACCAGTAGGCGGGGTACCGAGGTGCGTGTTTCGGCAGCCCGGCGATGGTTCCGGCGCTGACCAGCAGCAGCGTGGCGGTGAGCAGAAGGGGGAGGAAACGGAGCGGGGCGGGTGACTGGAGGACGACGATGACGGCCGTGGCCGCGGCCGGGGAGTGCGGCGTCCTGGTGATCATCATGGTGCCCAGGGCGAGGCCGCCTGCCAGTGCCGCGGCCCAGGTCGAGCTTCCGCAGGTGGCCAGCACCAGGTAGCCGCCGAGGGCGGACAGCAGGTGGCCGCCGATCAGGCTGCGCGGTTGCGCGAGAGGCAGCTGCGGAGTGCTGTGCACCAGGGCGGCGCTGGCCGCGAGGGGCGGGATGAACAGCGGTTCGTGCAGGACAGCGCCTATCGCCGCCAACAGCAGCAGTACGGAGACGGCGGACGTCGTGGCATGAACGGTGTGGCGGCGTCCGGCAGGGGCTGGAGCGCGTCCGGCGAGCAGGCGCCGGGCAGCCGGGCGTGTGGTGGTGTCGGAACTCACGTGTCTCTCGGGACCTGGGGTCGTGCTGAATGCGGGGAAGGGCGGAACGGTCCCGTGCTGATGTGCAACGCGCCCCGTGATCGACGTGGGCTGACCTTGCGCCGATCTTCCGATGGGGGCGGCGCAGTCCTGGACCCTATCCAACCATGGACACGTGGCGGGCCTGCGAGCGGCCCCTGGGGCATCGACATGCCCGCTCCGGGGGGCGGCGGGTCGGTCGTCGCTGCGCGCACCTTGTGGGCACTTCGCGAGCGACGAGGCAGGCGTCCGGTCGACGCCGTCTCTCCGGTGGCCTGGGATGAGGGCGAGCAACGGATTCGGGAGAGGGCTACCCCTGCTGCGCTATGACCCGGACCTGCTGGGCGATGTCCTCCAGCACGGTCTTCGGGTCGGCGGAGGGCGCGACGGCCTTGCCGATGTTCTGCTTGATGGTGTTGCTGACCTGCAGCCAGGACGGGTCGTTGACCGGGTAGAGCTGGGCGGTGCGCAGTGCGGTCAGGAACTGCTCGTTGCCGGTGTCCGTCGCCGAGTCCTGGGAGGTCTCGGTGGCGGACACCGTCGAGGGCAACAGGTGGTAGCGGCCGGCGAACTCGTTGAGGTTCTTGTCCTCGTAGACGAAGTCCAGGAACGAGCCCACCAGTTCACGATTGCCGTCGTGCTTGAAGGCCATCATCCAGTCGGCGACGCCCACCGACGGCGGGGTCTTCCCGTCGCTCAGCGTGTCGGACACGGGCATGGTCAGCGTGCCGACCTTCATGCCCTTCTTCGTCGCCTCGTCAAGGAGTGAGGGGTAGCCGTTGACCATACCGACCTCGCCGCGCAGGAAGGCGGCGAAGGCGTCCTGCCGGTTGAGCCGCTCGGGCGGGACCGGGCCGGTCAGGCCAGGTGTGACCAGGTTGTCCTTGATCCAGCGGAACGTCTGTGTGTTCTGCCGGGACGCGATGCTGTACCCGTTGCTGCTGTCGGTGTACCCGCCGCCGTTGCTCAGTTCCCAGATCAGGGCTTCGGCGTGCGCCTCCTCGGGGCCGAGCGGCAGGGCGTACGGGTAGAGCACGCCCTCCTTCTTCAGCGCCTCGGCCGCGTCCTTCAGGTCCGACCAGGTCTTCGGCGGCTTCGCACCGGCCTTGTCGAACAGCTCCTCGTTGTAGAAGAGCAGCCGGCTGCTGGCCACGAAGGGCAAGCCGTAGAGGGCTCCGTCGACCGTTCCCGCCTCCGCGAGCGGCGGCAGGAAGTTGGCCTCCTCGCTGATCGGCAGCAGCTCGCCGGCGGAGTAGAGGCGGCCCTGTGCGGCGAAGTCGGAGTACGCGCCCATGAGGGCCACGTCAGGGGCATTGCCCTCCTGGACCATGCGGGTGACCTCGCGGTCGACGTCGGCCCACGGGTAGAGCGTCACCTCCACCTTCGTGCCGGGGTGGGCGGCGGTGAAGGCGCTGGTCAGCTGGGACCAGTACGCCTTGGAGCTGGTCGCCGGGCTGTCGCCGTACTCGGGGGCCACCAGGCGCAGCGTCGTTCCGCCGCTCCCCAGTGCGCCGCAGGCGGTGACGAGGGAGCCCAGCAGTCCGAATGCGGCCACGGAGGCGGTCATGCCGATGAGTCTTGGTCGCACGGTCTTTCCTCTTGATCTTTTCAGCAGTGCAACCGGAATCCTCTCCCGCGCCGGGGCGATATGGGCCCCCTGCCGGACAAGTGTGGCCATACCTCCAACTCGGCCGATGTCGAATGGTGTCTTCCGATATGCCGCCGCTGATTCTGACGCGCGTAGAAGAGGCTGTGCGATGAGGAGCGCGCCCGGGGTCGGCCGGGCGCGCGTGCCGCTGCTCAGGAGCGGTACCGGTAGACGATCCGGCCGCGGGTGAGGTCATAGGGGCTGAGTTCCACGAGCACGCGGTCGAACGGGAGGATCCTGATGTAGTTCTTCCGGATCTTCCCGCTGATGTGCGCGAGCACGTGGTGCCCGTTGTTCAGCTCCACCGTGAAGGTGGCGTTGCGCTGGCAGTCGAGGACGGTTCCCTCGATCTCCAGGCCCTTTGCTGTTCGTGCCAAGGTATCTCGCTTCTGAATTGGTTGAGTTGGGTGGCCGGTCAGGTTGTTCGCGATGGGCGAGCGGGGCGTCAGCGGCGCGCGAGTTCCAGGTAGCTGCCCGATCGCCGGCCGCCGGCGCCCTCGGCCAGCGCGATCCCGGCGGCGTTGGATGTGTCCACTTCGGCCCAGGCGGAGCCGATCCCGTCGCGGTGCAGCTCGCCCAACGCGTGGGCCAGCAGTGCCCGCCCGATGCCGTGCCCGCGGTGACCGGCTCGGATCGCGACCAGCCCGATCCGCGCCCGGCGGGGCGCCCGCGCCACCCGGACCAGGCCGACGTACTCGCCGTCCTGGAGCGCCGCCGCGTACTTCGACGGGTCCCCGAGCGTGGACCCGGCCGGGCGGGGCAGTACCTCGGCCGGCATGGTGTGCCAGCCGACGGTGGCTTCGACTTCCTCGCGAATCGTGCGGTCCAGCGCGCGCAGCAGGCTCTCGTCCGCGGTACCGGCGGACAGGATCGTCACGCCCGCCGGGAGTTGCGCCGTGCGAAGCCCGGTGTCGCCGGAGTCGGTGGGCAGGATGTACTCCCACTCACGGCGTCGCACGGTGAAGCCGAGCCGCTCCCAACTCGACCGCAGGTCGTGGTCGGACTCACTGACCACGGTGTGGAGCAGCTCGGGGAGGTCGGCCAGCATCACGGCCGCGAGCTGGTCGAAGACCGCGTCCTGCCACACGTCGATGCTGATGAAGAGCCGCCCGTCGGGCCGGTGCGAGACGTCTCCGTGGCCGACGGTCCGACCGTCGGTCACAGCCTCCCACTGCCCCTCCGCGACCCGCGTGATCGTCACGGTGTTCATAGATGTTCGCCTTTCAGGAGTGCCTTGTCGGAGAGGCGGCTCCCGGCGACACCTGGATCAGGGTCACACCGTGACGGAGAGAGGGAGCACCCACCTCGATACTGCGTTCATGGGGGTCTCACCTCCTTGGGCCGGTCACGGTCGACTGCAAGCTATCAGCTCGATCATCGGCGCGCTCAGGAATTACGGCGGTGCAGGGAGTCGAGGAGCGCCATCTCGTCCCGACTGAGCCGCAGAGCGCCCGCCGCCACGTTCGCCGCCAGGTGGCCGGGGTCACTGGTGCCCGGGATGGCCAGCACGTGCGGGCCGCGATGAAGGGTCCAGGCGATCCTGACTTGAGCCGGGCTCGCGCCGTGTGCCCGGGCGACGGCCAGGATCTCCGGGTGGTCGCCGTCGCTCGCCCCGGCTTGGCCCCCGCTGGCGGCGATCGCGTAGAACGGAACGAAGGCGACATCCTGCTCGCCGCAGGCGCGGACGAACGCGTCCTGGTCGGGCCGCACTCCGAGGCCGTACATGTTCTGCACGCAGACCACGGGTGCGATGGCCCGGGCCTCGGCCAGGTGGTGGGGGTGGACGTTGGAGAGACCGAGGTGGCGGACGAGTCCGGCCTTGCGCAGCTCGGCCAGCTCTTCGAAGCGCTCGGCGATGGAATCGGTACCGACGACGCGCAGGTTCACCAGGTCCAAGTGGTCCCGGCCGAGCTGGCGCAGGTTCTCCTCGACCAGGCCGCGCAACTGCTGCGGCCCGGCGTGGGGCAGCCATTCCCCGGACGGTCCGCGTGGCTGCCCGACTTTGGTGGCGATGACGAGGTCGTCCGGGTAGGGCGCCAGGGCTCGGTTGATCAGTTCGTTGGCGGAGCGCAGCGCGGAGAAGTAGAACGCGGCGGTGTCGATGTGGTTCACGCCGAGCTCGATGGCGCGGCGCAGCACGCCGATCGCCTGGTCGCGGTCGCGGGGGACGGCGTCGGGTACGAGCGCCTTGCCGGTCTGCGGCAGCCGCATGGCGCCGAAGCCGATGCGGTTGACCGTCAGGTCTCCCAGCTTCCAGGTGCCCGATGCGGCAGCGTTGATCGTTTCGGGGATCATGCCGGGATGATGTCCGCGCGGTAGGGTGGCCGCCATTGATTCAGGTATGGGTGAATCCTTGAGAGGGGTGGGGGGTTCCTGGCGGAGCTGTCGTTCTCGGCGAGGGACGTGGCCCAGGTGCGGTTCGCCGTCTCGCCGATGTGGCAGGTCGGGAGCAGCGTCCGGCTGCTGGCCTCCGGTGGAGCGGATCCCGTGCACCGACGGTGGGTGGAGCAGGTACGGCCACGGGTCGCGGCGGCCGGCCTCGACAAGGCATGGCTCGCCGAACTGATCCCGCCCTCCGGCTACGCCCCGGACTTCCTGAACCCGGCACCTGCCGGGCCCGCACCCACGTTGGCGGAGGAACTGGCCGCGGTCGTGGCCTGCCCGGCCGACCGCGTCCGCAAGGACCTCGACCACCTCGCACACCACACGGGCGGCATCGGACCTGGCCTGCGGTCCCTGTACGCCGATCCGCGCAGGCACCTGGCACGGGTAGCGGAGGAGATCGAGACCTACTGGGAGCTGGCGCTCGCTCCCTACTGGGCGCGGATCCGCACGGTGCTGGAGGCCGACGTCCTGTATCGCGCCCGGCAGGTCTCGCAGTACGGAGCCGGCCGTCTCCTCGACGAGCTGCACCCACAGGTCAGTTGGAGCGACGACGTGCTGCGGCTGCTCCGCTGGCCACGGTCGCTGTCCCGGGAGACGGCGGGCGCGGGGCTGCTCCTGATCCCCTCGGCCTTCAAGGGGCCGGGCCTGTCCACACGGATCGCTCCGCCGGACCCGCCGCAACTCGCCTACCGAGCCCGCGGCACCGGCACGCTGTGGGAACGCCGCACCGTCACCCGCACCGCGGCGCTGGCCGCCGTGCTCGGCCGCGCACGGACGCTTCTGCTCACCGAACTGGAGACTCCGGCCACGACGACGGAACTGGCCCACCGCACGGGCATCTCCAAGGCCGGGGTCTCCCAGAACCTCACGGCCCTGCGCGACGCCGGCTTCGTCTCCGCCCACCGGGCCGGACGCTCGGTGCTGTACGCCCGCACGTCCGTCGGGGAGTCAGTCCTCGCCGCGGGCCACGGCCAAGGGCACTGATCAGTGCCGGACAGCCCACGGCCGGGCACCGCAACGGGCCTCAGCCGGAGGCCAGGGTGCGGGCGTGCACCGGGCGCAGCGACGCGTCCTTCCCGGTGCGTTCCAGCCGCAGCCGGGCCGAGCGCCCGCGCATCGTCAGGGTCATGAGCTGGTTCCCGAACCACGGCCCGCCCTTCTTGCGCCAGCTGACGGGCGGGCGGGGACAGCGGCCGTGGCGGGCGAGGAGGCGGCCCACAAGACGCGCCGGTGCGCTCCAGCCGAAGCGGAAGCCGATGCGCATCGACAGGGGAACGGAGTTGTGCACGGGGGAGCAGGTGAGCTGGACGACGGGGAGGCCGGGCTCGCCGGACCGCCACGAGGCCTGCGCGAGATACCCGTGGTGTACGTCCCCGGACAGCACGCTCACGCTGGCGGGCGCGTCGGGCCGGGAGCCGACCTCGGCGATCAGGCCGGCGAGGTCGGCGAACGAACGAGGGAAGGCGGCCCAGTGCTCCAAGTCCAGCCCCCGGCGCAGGCGTTCACCGAAGCGCGCCCAGCGCCGTCCGCGCACTCCGGCGCACAGTGCCGCGTCCCAGGCCTCGGCGTCGTGCACGAGATGCGGCAGCAGCCAGGGCAGTGAGCTGCCGATCAGCAGGTGGTCGTAGGCGTCCCCGTCGGTCAGCACCTGCTCGCGCAGCCAGTCGGCCGTACCGGGGTCGAGCATGGCGCGGCGGTCCTCCTGCAGGACCCGCGCCGCCCGCGAGTCCACCATCACCAAGCGGACCCGGCCGACGTCGCGCCGGTAGCTGAAGCGAACCGAGGCCGGCTCGGTGTCGGCCTTCCCGGCGAGGACACGCACCGCGTCCGTGCCGTCCGGCGTGGCGCGCACGGCTGTATAGGTGGGGTCGGCGGCCAGTTCGGCGGGGGAGAGGTTGCCCAGGTGCTGGTGCACCCAGTAGGACATCAGGCCACTCAGCAGCCGTTCCTGCCACCAGTGCGTGGCACGCATGTCGGCGAGCCAGGCGGCGGAGGTGTTCCAGTCGTCGACGATGTCGTGGTCGTCGAAGATCATGTAGCTGGGTACGGTGGACAGCAGCCAGCGGATCCCGGGGTCGAGCCAGGATTCGTGGTAGAGGCGGCAGTACTCCTCGTAGTCCGCCACCTGGCTGCCGGGCGGCTGCCGGAGATCCCGCCGCTCGGCCAGCCAGCTCTGCGTCGCCTCGCTGGTCTCGTCGGCGTACACCTGGTCCCCGAGCAGAAGCAGGACGTCGGGGCGTTGTGCGTCGGTGTCGGCCGCGAGCCGTTTGGCGAGGGAGTCGAGGGCGTCGGCGCCCACGGGGTCCTTGCCGTCGGCCGGGGGAGTGGCCCAGCGGCAGGAGCCGAAGGTGATCCGTACGGTGTCGCCTGCGGCGGGCACCCGGATGACGGAGGCAGGGAAAGGGGAGTCGAGCAGCGGCCACACCCGGGTGTCGTCGAGGAACACCTCGTACGACGGCGCGGTACCCGGTTCCAGACCGGTCACCGTCACCAGGGCGTAGTGGTGTCCGGCGACCTGGAAGGTCGGTGCGGTGCCGCCCGCGCCGTTCGAGCAGCGCACCTGCGCGACGCACGGACGGCTCGCCTCCACCCACACCGTCGCGCACGAGCTGTCGGTGTACCTCAGCAACGGCCCCAGACGCAGTTCGACCACGGTGGCGGACCTCCTGTGTCGCACCGTTCGGTTGAAACGACCGTTGAACCGTACCGGCTCGGCGACGGACAGGCCCTTCAAGCCGCGCACCATGCCCCCACCGGGACGTGGAGAGCGAGCCGTGGCCGGTTACGCGTCGGCGGTCGGGCCGGCGGCGGCCATGATGGCCTGCCAGGGAGCGGAATCGAAGATGAGTGTGATCGCCGTGATACGGCCGTCGCTGAGCCGGAAGTGCTCCGCTGTGCGTTGGGCGATGCCGACAGCCGGGACGGTGTGCAGGTCGTAGACCAGCGTGGCCTCGTTCTCGCCGTACAGCTCGCTGATGAACTCCACCTCGCTGACGATGCCCAGGAGCCCTTCGAGGCCGTCGAGGTGGCCGTCCGGACTGTCGGACGTGATGAAGGGGCTGCGGAAGACGAAGCCGTCGCCGGTCAGCGCGGCGGCGGCGGTGATGTCACCGCGGAACCGGGCGTCTGAGTAGGCCCTGACGGTCTCGCGGGTGAGTGAGCCGGTGGTCATGGGGTGCTCCAGGGGTCGTTTCAGGAAGCCGGCTCGTCCGGCCGGACGTTGTTCAGGTACCGCTCGATCTGGTGCTGGTTCTCCACCAGGCGCAGACACAGGTGCCGGAGCTGGGCGAGTTCATGCTTGCTGAAGCCGCGGAAGACGGCGGACATGGCCCGCTGGGTGGGTTGCCGGAAGGCCTCCAGCCACTCCCGCCCGGCCGGGGTGATGCGGACGCGCACCGATCTGCGGTCGCTCGGGTTCTGGACCCGCTCGGCCAGGCCGTCGCGCTCCAGGGTGTCGACGAGTCCCGTGACATTGCGCGGACTGACACCGGCCGCACGGGCCAACTCCCCCATACGGAGCCCGTCCTCGGACGCCGTGCGCAGTCGCGCGAGCAGATCGAGCGCCCCCGCACTGAGACCACGCCCGCCCGCGCCGTGCGCACGCAACCTGTCGATGGCCTGCGAGGCCGAACGGACGGCGGCGGCCACCTCCAGTGCCAGGGTGGCGCCGCCGCCGGTGAACGCCTGCATGGACGCTCGGACCCCGGGGTCGTAGAGGGAGCCGTCGGGGTCGGACGCCAACTCCTGAGAAATATTTACGTCCTTCATAATGAAGCAGTACCTTATATCGACCCGGGCGCGCAGCGCCATCGGCCAGGCGTGGCCCGTGAGTTGAAGACAAGAACGGTAGGTGTCCACTGTGGCCGGGGCAGGATCGGCAGAACTGCTGCTGGGCGGCACAGTCGTGGTGGCTGCTTCGGTGCAGTGGCTCACCGGGATGGGCTTCGCGCTCATCGCGGTTCCCGTGTTCGTCCTGACACTCGGGCCGTCGCAGGGGGTGGTGCTCGCCAACTGCGCCGCCGGAGCCATCAGCGTCGTGGGACTCGCCGCGGGGTGGCGGCAGGTACGGATCGGTGCCATGGTCCCCCTGGTCATCGCCGCCGCGTGCACCGTGCCCGCGGGCCGGTGGGCGGCCGCCCGGCTCTCCGAACCGGTACTGCTGGCCGGCATCGGGACACTTGTGACGCTGGCCGTGGCTCTCGTGATGGCAGGCGCGCGCATACCGGCGCTGACCGGAACGAAGGGCGCCGTGACCGCCGGGGCCGTGGGCGGGTTCATGAACTCCGCCGCCGGCGTCGGCGGGCCACCGTACTCGCTGTACGCCTTGAACGCGGGCTGGCCGCTTCCCGCATTCGTGCCGAACGCGCAGTTCTACGGCATCGCGGTGAACGTCTTCTCGGTGGCTGCCCATGGTGTGCCACGGCTGAGTGGGTCCGCGTGGGGGGTGACGGTGGCCGCCATGGTGGCGGGCATCCTCATCGGCAGGGCCCTCGCCCCGAGAGCCCGGGAGCGGGAGACGCGTCGGTTCATCTGCGCCTTGTCCCTGGCCGGTGGCCTCTCCGTACTGGTCAAAGGGCTGCTGGACATGGCATGACCAACCCCGGTCCGCCCGCGCAACCCCCGCCCGCTTCAGCTAAGATCGCGCGCCGCGGGGGGAAGAAGCGGGGGGCTCGGCGCGCGTCGAAGCGTCTGGCCTGGTCTTCTCCCACGCCGAGGGAGGGGACCCACCGATGCTTCGTCTGTCTTTCGCGACGCGCCGCGCGGCGCGCTCACGCACCGCGCTCGCCACCGCCGTCGTCCTGGCCGCGACCGGCGGCCTGAGCGTCACCACGACCGGGGCGGCCTTCGCCGAGGACCCGCCCTCGACGCCCGCGTCGGCCCCCGACGAGGTGGTGATCTCCGACCCGGGCCGGTTCAAGCCGCGCGGGGAGCTCATCGATCACGCCGGCGCCACCGGCTACGTCCACCACCAGGAGGGCAAGAAGCTGGTCTGGACGGACTTCACGACCGGCACGGACACGAGCCTGCCCTCCACCTACCTCACCTCCGACACAGCCCACCACTCCGGTCTCCTCGGCTACTACAACCGCGACACGCGACGGTTCACCGCGACCGACCTCGCGACCGGCACGGCCACCGCCACCCTGTCCGTGCCGGCCGGCCAGACCTGGATCCGCGCCTTCACCCCGGACACGGTGGTCACCGCCACCAAGACGGCCGACGGGAAGTACGACGGACTGCGCCTGCTTCACGCGACCGGCGGCGAGGAGGTCACCGAGCAGCCGGTGACCGGCCTGCGCGAACCCGTCACCACGCTGCGCGTCCTCGAACAGGACCTGCGGGGCGCGCTGGTGACCACACAGACCGTGGCCGACGGCCCGTACCGCTCCTACCTTCTCGACTACGCGACGGCGACCCTCACGCCGACGCTCACCGTGACACCCGCGGCAGGCCGGAGCCTCGGACACGACCGACTCCTCGTCGAGCAGGACAACGACACCGTCCTGACGGTCCCGCGCGACAACGCGTCGGCCCCTCCGGTGGCCACCCCGCTGCCGCCCAAGGGCATCAACGAAGCCGACTGGTCGAAGTCCGCCGTACTCGGCGACTGGATCCTCGTACGCCACGACGTCGACGACTACTGGGGCACCTACAGCCAGGGCGGCAAGCTCCTCGCGGTGCCGCTCGGCGGCGGCACCGTCCGCGAGCTGCTCCCGCACGCGGCCGACAACCTCACCGTCACTCCCGACGGCAGCGTTCTCGCCGTCGGCGGCAGTTGCGCGCAGGACTGGTCCGTGCACCGCGTCACGCTCGGCGAGGACGGGGTGCCGCGCCTCGCGGCCGTGCGGAAGGTGCCGCAGATGCCCGCAACCTACAGCGGCTTGGCAGTGGGCGGCGGGCGGGTGAACTACTTCAGCAACACACGACCGGGACGCACCCTGTACGAAGTCGACACCCGCACGCCCGGCGAGGCAAGGCCACGCCATTGGACCTCGTCGGACAACCCGGCCTGGCCCAAGGGGCCGCTGTCGCTCGGTGACGGACAGAGCGCCATCTCGCATGGCTACTCGGTCGATTCGCCCCTCACCGAGAACTCCTACTACCGCGTGGACCTACCCACCACCTCCACGCTCCTGGACGCGGGCGGCCGTTACTCGCTCTCCTCCGACGGAACCACCCAGTACGTCGGCGACTTCGGTGACAACGGCGGCTCCCGGATCGTGCTCCAGCGCCCGCACAGCGCCGCCGCCCTGTGGGGCACCAAGCTGTGGAAGACGGCCGGTGGGACCGGCAAGGTCAACTCCTACGACCTGGTCACCAAGGTGACCACCCCCGACCTCGACCTCGGCTCCGGCTGTGTCCCGAGCGAGCTGCAGGCGCTGGGCCGCTGGCTGTACTGGGCCTGCGCGGGCGGTGCCAAGGCCGGGGTGTACGACCAGCACCTGAAGAAGAGCGTCCCCGTGCCGACGGGTGAGGCACTCCTCGGCGACGGATACGTCGTACGACGGAACAACGCGGCCGGCAAACTGCTCCTCACGGACGCGACGACCGGACAGACCACCGAGTTCGCCGACATCCCGGTGACCGACCGGGCCGATTCGGGACGGCGGGCCGACTGGAGCGTCGACAAGTACGGCGGTGGAGTGGCGTTCATCGACGCGCAGAACAACATCCGTGTCAAGCGCGTCCCCATCGCCCCCCAGGGCCTGACCATCCTCGACGCCACGGTCGACGGAGGCTTCACCGCCGCCTACGAATTCGACAACGCCTGGGACGCCCTGTGGCGCCTGTCCCGGCCCGCGGACCACTGGCGTGTCCTGGTACGCGACGGCTCCGGACGGGTCGTGCGGACGCTGAGCGGCACGGCCGGACCCGGAGCCGCCGTCCAGGCACGCTGGGACGGCAGGGACGACGCGGGGCGCGGAGTGCTGGCAGCCCGCTACTCGTACGACTTCGAGGTCGCGCCCGATCCCGGCGACGCCTTCGTCCGGCTGACGAGCGGCACCATCGACGCGTCCGACACCGTCCTGGAGACCGCCCCTTCCCGCTACCGGCCGCTCGCGCCCCGGCGGGTCCTCGACACCCGCTCGGGCGTCGGCGCACCGAGGGCCAAGGTCGGCCCCTGGCGGCGCGTCACCCTGAAGGTCGCGGGCGCCGGTGGCGTGCCGGCCACCGGGGCGACCAGCGTCGTGTTGAACGTGACGGTCACCAACGCCACCAAGGCGGGCCACATCTCCGTGGTCCCGAACACCGCCGAGTCCCAGCATGCCTCCCAGGTCAACTTCACGGCCGGGCAGACGACGTCCAACCTCGTGGTCGTGCCCGTCGTCAACGGCAGGGTGGACCTGATGGCTTCCACCGGCGGCACCGTCGATCTCGTCGCCGACGTGGCCGGCTACTACGCGCAGGGCACGGGCGGCTCCGCGTTCCGGCCGCTGACGCCCACCCGGTTCATGGACACCCGCACCGGCCTCGGCGTGCCGCGCGCCAAGGTGGGCTCCGGCGGCACGGCCCGCCTGCAGGTGACGGGCGTCAAGGGCGTGCCGGCGAGCGGGGTGAGCGCGGTCGTCATGAACGTGACCGCGACCAACGCCTCCCACTCCACCGTCGTCACCGCCTACCCGGACGGCACCCCGCGCCCGGGCACCTCCAATCTGAACGTGCCCGCCGGCCGCACCGTCGCCAATCTCGTCGTCGTACCCGTCGTCAACGGCAGGATCGCCCTCACCAACAACTACGGCTCCGTCGACCTCCTCGGTGACGTCGTGGGCTACTACACCGGCGGCGACGGTCAAGCGTTCACCGGTGTCGAGGCACGCCGGCTCATGGACACCCGCAGCGGCTACGGCATCCGCCAGGGCGTGGTGGGGCCGGGCCGGTCCGTGACCCTGCAGGTCGCGGGGACGGGCCCCGTTCCGGCGAAGATCTCCGCCGTCGTCCTCAACGTCACGGCCACCGGACCCACCACCACCGGGTACGTCACGGTCCACCCCTCGGGTACGTCACGCGGCACCACGTCGAACGTGAACTTCCGGGCCGGGCAGACGGTGCCGAACCAGGTCGTCGTACCGGTCATCGACGGCAAGGTGACCTTCTACAACCACGCCGGCAACGTGCACCTGATCGCGGATGTGGAGGGCTGGTTCGCCTAGAAGCGCCGGACCACCCATACGTTCCCCCCGCCGGGGTGCCGGCCGTTCGTCCTGGCCCGCCACGGTGAACAGCGAACGCGAGCCGGCCATCTGCACACCGCCGCACAAGTGCTGACAGCAGCGCATCCGCGATACGGCCGCCGGCAGCTTGGGACACGGCAGCGGGCGTATCGCCCTTGAGCGGGGCTGAGGTGGCTGACGCGGGCGGCGTGGCTGATGCGGGGGGCGGGGGGCCCGCACAGCGCGCCGGGGGCTCAGAACGTCGAGGACATCCTCGTCGGACGGCTGTGCCGTGGCGTCGGTCGACGGGGTGTCGTCGTCGGTCAGCCTGCCCCGGCCGATCGCCCGGGGCAGGACGGCGCGCACCAGGGCGGCGACCGCCCCTTCGCCCGCCCGTCACCCGCGCACTCGTCCGGGGCGACGACGGAGCGCGCGGCATGACCGCCCTGACCCGCCGCCGGTTCCATACGACGGCGGGTCAGGCACCGTTGCCCGTCGCCGACTACGGCGACATGCTCACCCGGCTGCGCGCCGGCTCACTGACCGGGCCGCGAGGTCACCTCGCGAGGGCCGTGGTCACTGGACGTCCACGAAGTCCAGGCGGCTGTAGCTGTAGAAGTGCGACCAGTCGTCGCCGTCGTATCTGGCCTGCCAGTCACCGTCCTTGGCGGCGGTGAAGGTCTTGGTGAACCTGCCGTCCGTGCCCGTGACGGCGACGCCGACCCCGCGCCAGGTGGTCGTGCCCTTCTCACGGAAGTAGATGTTGATCCGGGCACTGGGCAACGCGGACCACTGCCCGCCGGACTGCGTGTTGAGCTTGCCGGTGATGGTGATCGGGGCGCCCGCCCTGACCGGTTCCGGGTTCGCGTTGAACTCGCCGAACGCCGTGTTCTGGCGCCAGATCGAGTACGACTCCGGGGCGGGGCCGGCCGGGATGTCCCTGGTTCCGGCGAACTGGAGCCGCCAGACACCCAGGCCCAGGTAGGGCAGGTCGGTGGCCGTGACCGTGCGGGAGCTGTTGCCCGCGATGGCCGGGCTGTCGACGGTCCTCTTGGTGACCCACTCGGTGGTTCCGTACTTCTTGAACTGGATGTTCACCTTGAGCGTCGTCGCGGCCGGGAGGTCGTACCGGTCGAAGATGCCCGAGATCGTGACCTTCTTGTACGGGCTGACGGAATAGCTGGGGACCCTGTGGAAGCCCGCGCTCGTGGTCGGGTCGGAGTTGACGTACACGTAGGTCTCGCTCAGCCAGGGCGTGCCCAGGAGCGCGATCCGCTGCCGCTGGGTGCCGTAGACGGGGACCTGGGTGGTGAACCGCCCGTCCGCCCCCGCGGCGAACTTCCGCACGTTGTACACCGCCATGGGTGTCCCGACGGGGACCGGCTTGTCGACGCCGTCGCTGCCGCGGTAGGTGGCCCGGCCGGTCAACGGGGCATCCTTCCCGTCCGGGCCGGTCACCTTGGGCGAGTCCAGCGCGATGGAGGTTGCCGTGTATCCGACCTCCACCCGGCGGGTCTGCCCATGAGCGGCGTCCGCGTCGGCCGGCCGCAGGATGACCTTGACGTCGTTCTGGTACGTGCTGGTGTCGTGCTGCTCGGTGCCGGTGAAGGTGTACGGGGCAGTGAGGTGCCCGGTGGCGTCGGTGGTCAGCTCTGTCTTCGCCGCGGTCGTCTCCAGGACCAGCCGGCCGTTCGGCATCGGCTTCTCGGAGTCGTCGCGCGGGTCGCGCAGCGTCGCGTCCGCCGCGATGGACACCGTCCGGTGCTCCAGGTCCGGCTTCCCGGTCACCTCGAACGACGTGACCTGCGGGATCAGGTGGTAGTCGAAGACCGCTTCGTCCTTGTGGACGATCGTCTCGCCGGCGGTGCCGGCGTACTCGACGTCCACGGCGTACCGGCCCAGGTCGGCCAGCCGCAGCGGAGAGGTCTCGATGGCGGTCTCACCGGGGTCGTCCTGGCAGGACGGGTTGCAGGGGTCCGTGTCCTGCACGTGGATGAACTCGGTGACGGTCGCCACCGGGGTGTCGGTGCCCTCCTTGCGCAGGAGCACCTTCAGGTCCTTCGGCAGCGTGTTCGTACCGAAGTCCAGGTGGATCCGGGTCTCACTCGTCCGGACCGAGGGCCCGTTCGGGTGCGGGTCGGCCGCCTGCGCCGCCGTCGGCACCGTGAGCACGCCACCGAGCGCGCCGAGCGTGCACAGCGCAGCGAGGGTGCTTCTTCTCATGTGTTTCCCACCAGGGCATCAAGATCCAATCGGCTTCCAGACCTCTGGAGGGGGCAGAAGGTTGCACGCAGAACGAAACCGAACGTTGGGCCTGCGTTTGCCGGGTGTTTGCCGGGGCCCGTGAACGGACGGGCGGGCGCCGTGCGCGAGTTGAATCTCCCCTTGGGGGAGAACCTACCTTCCGGGCTGGTCGTAGAACCGAGTCAAGGAGTCGACGATGGCGACGTTTCTGCTGGTGCCCGGTCTGTGGATGGGCGGTTGGGCGTGGGACGCCGTGGCCGCGGAGTTGTCCGCACGGGGGCACCGCGCGACGGCGGTGACGCTTCCCGGCCTGGGGGACAGGGCCGACGAGGACGCCGCCGTCATCGGGCTTGCCGACCATGTGGACGCGGTGGCCGAACTGCTCCAGGCGCAGGAGCGGGAAGTCGTGCTGGTGGCGCACAGTTACGCCGGCTTCCCGTCGGTCGGCGCCGTCGACCGGGTGCCCGAGAAGGTCGAGCGGCTGGTGTTCGTGGACACCGGTGCTCCCGAGTCCGGCGAGTCGGTGGTCACCCAGATGCCGCACCTGCTGGAGACGGCCGACGGCGGGGTCCTTCCGGTCCCCGGCGGGATCGACGCCGTGCACGGTGTGCCGGAGGCCGAGTGGGAGCGCTACCGCAGCCTGGCGACACCGCATCCCCTGCGCACCGTCACCGATCCGATCACGCTGACGGGTGCGTGGCTGAAGGTGCCGACGACGGGTGTCTTCTGCCTGGCGGGCGGCCGCCTGAGCCTGGACGTCGTCCGTGCCCTGTACGCCACGGGCGACCCCCGGTTCGCGAAGCTGGCCGAGCCCGGGGTGACCTTCTTCGAAATGGCCACCGGGCATTGGCCGATGCTGTCCACACCGACCGAACTGGCCGACGTCCTGGTGCGCGCGGCGGCAGGCGAGGGCGAGAGCCTCGTTGAGGAGGGTCAGGCCCGTTCCCGCTGAGCAATTGCCCGGGAGCGTCTGAAGAACGCGACGCCCCGACCGGCCGGTACCGGCGATGACCGGTACTGTCGGATCGGGGCGGCTGCGCGCTCGGTCAGCGTGCGGCGAGGAGTTCCAAGGTGTCGATCACGCGGTTGGAGAAGCCCCACTCGTTGTCGTACCAGGCGACGACCTTGACGTGGCGGCCGTCGACGCGGGTGAGGGCCGAGTCGAAGATCGACGAGGCGGGATTGCCGGTGATGTCCGACGACACGAGCGGGTCGTCCGAGTATTCGAGGATGCCGGCGAGCGGCCCCTCAGCCGCGTCGCGGTATGCCGCCAGCACGTCGTCGCGGGTCACGTCGCGGGCGACCGTCGTGTTCAGCTCGACGATCGAGCCCACCGGTACCGGTACGCGGATCGAGTCGCCCGACAGCTTGCCGTCCAGGTTCGGCAGCACCAGGCCGATCGCCTTGGCGGCGCCCGTCGTGGTCGGCACGATGTTGACGCCGGCTGCCCGGGCGCGACGGGCGTCGCGGTGCGGACCGTCCTGCAGGTTCTGCTCCTGCGTGTAGGCGTGCACCGTCGTCATGAACCCGTGCTCGATACCGGCGAGTTCGTCCAGCACCTTGGCCAGCGGCGCGAGTGCGTTGGTGGTGCAGGAGGCGTTGGACACGATCGTGTGCAGGTCAGCGTCGTAGGCGTCGGTGTTGACCCCGTACGCGAGCGTGACGTCGGCGCCGTCCGACGGCGCACTGACCAGCACCTTGCGCGCGCCCGCGTCGAGGTGGGCGCGGGCGGCCTTGGCGGAGGTGAAGCGGCCGGTGGCTTCCAGGACGATGTCGACGCCGAGTTCGGCCCACGGCAGCTGCGCCGGCTCACGCTCGGCCAGCACCGTGATCCGACGGCCGTCGACGACGAGGGCGTTGCCGTCGACGGTCACCGGACGCCCGAGCCGGCCGGCCGTGCTGTCGTAGGCGAGCAGCCGGGCGAGGGTCGCGGGCTCGGTGAGGTCGTTGACGGCGACGATCTCCAGGGCGCTGTCGCGCTCCAGCAGGGCGCGCAGCACATTGCGTCCGATGCGGCCGAAACCGTTGATGGCGATGCGAGTCATGAATGGTGTCCCTTCCCTTCCCCACCAGGCTCGCCCGAGGCCGGCGCCGCCGACAGTGGCGCGATCGCCAGGGTTCGAAAGGATCCCGCCACCCCGCCACCCGGTGACCGGGCCGGGTCACTCACCCCGGGTGAAGGTGCGCCGGTACTCGCTCGGCGTGGTGCCCAGCACGCGCTGGAAGTGCATCCGCAGGTTCGCGCCGGTGCCGAGGCCGACGTCGGCGGCGATCTGTTCGACGCTGCGCTGCGAGCGCTCCAGCAGTTCACGGGCCAGGTCGATGCGGGCACGCATCACCCACTGCATCGGCGTGTAGCCGGTCTCCTCGACGAAGCGCCGGGAGAACGTGCGCGGCGAGACCCCCGCCTGCCGCGCCAGTACGTCCAGGGTGAGGTGCTCGCCCAGCCGGTGCAGCGCCCACTCACGGGTGGCGGCGAAGTGCTCGCCGAGCGGCTCGGGGACGCTGCGCGGCACGTACTGGGCCTGGCCGCCGCTGCGGTAGGGGGCCGCGACCAGACGCCGGGCCGCGTGATTCGAGGCGGCCACGCCGAGGTCGCCGCGCAGGATGTGCAGGCACAGGTCGATGCCGGAGGCGGCGCCGGCCGAGGTGAGCACGCTGCCCTCGTCGACGAACAGCACGTTCTCGTCGACCTTGACGAGCGGATGCCTGGCCGCCAGGGCACGCGTGTAGTGCCAGTGCGTCGTGGCACGCCTGCCGTCGAGCAGGCCCGTGGCGGCGAGCGCGAAGGCGCCCGTCGAGATGGCGGCGAGCCGCGCACCCCGTTCGTGGGCGGCGATCAGTGCCTCGACGACGGCCTGCGGCGGGTCGTCGCGGTCCGGGAACCGGTAGCCGGGCACGAAGACGATGTCGGCCCACGCGAGCGCGTCCAGGCCGTGGGCGACGTAGTACGCGAGGCCGTCGCCGCCGGTCACGAGGCCGGGTGTCGCCCCGCACACCCGCACCTCGTACGGCATGCTCGCGCGGGTGGTGAAGACCTGCGCGGGGATTCCGACATCGAGCGGCTTCGCGCCCTCCAGCACGAGGACGGCGACACGATGCAAACGGGAGGCTGGCACAGGAAGAGGTTACGTGGGGCGCGGCGGGGGCGTCCCCGAGCTACTGGCGGACCTCAGTGTTCCCGGCGCGATCCGCGGCAGCGCTGTCCGCGCCCAGGCCCGCGAGCAGGCGCAGTCCGTCCTCCGCGGGGCTGCCGGGGGCCGCGGACAGCACGAGTAGCTCGATGCCCGATTCGTCCGGTAGTGCGAAGTTCTCCTGGTGCAGTTCCAGCAGTCCGACCAACGGGTGCCGGTACGCCTTGCGGCCATGCGCGCGGGCGCGTACGTCCGCGCGGGCCCAGAGACGGCGGAAGCGCTCGCTGCCCATCGCCAGCTCGCCGATGAGCGAGGCCAGGCGGGGATCGTCGGGGAACTTGCCGGCGGCCAGACGCAGGTGCCCGACCACGTCGAGCGTGCACTGCTCCCAGTCCGCGTACAGGCCGCGTTCGGCCTCCTCCAGGAAGATGTGCCGGGCGGTGTTCAGACCCGGCATCGGCCGGCCGTAGAGGAGCCCGGCGAGGCGGTTCCCGGCGAGCACGTCCATGCGGTGGTCCATGAGCAGCGCGGGTGCGTCGGTGACCAGGTCGAGGACGCGCAGCAGCTCGGGCCGGGCCCGCCCGCCCGGCGCCTTGGCGGGGCGGCGGCGCTGCCGGGCGAGCCGGTAGAGGTGCCCGCGTTCGGTGTCGTCGAGGCCGAGGACGCGGGCGAGCGCGTCGAGGACCTGCTCCGAGGGCTGGGTCGCGCGGCCCTGTTCCAGGCGTACGTAGTAGTCGACGCTGACTCCGGACAGGTGCGCGACCTCTTCGCGGCGCAGGCCTTCGACCCGGCGGCGGCTGTCGGTCGGGATGCCGACGGCCGCCGGGTCGACCCGGGAGCGCCGGGTCCGCAGAAAACCAGCCAGATCGTCCATGGCCCCCAGTATGGCCTGGCGTAGTGCCCGCGAAGGTGGCCCTGCCATTACCAGGAAGTCCCGTCCTACGGAAGCGGAGCCCCTGAACGCCGGGCGTCGTGGCGTCCAGGATCGAGTCATCCGATCCGAAGGAGTCCGTCATGAAGACGCTCATCGTCTACGCCCACCCGGAGCCGAAGTCGCTCAACGGCTCGCTGAAGGACCTCGCGGTGTCCACGCTGGAGAACGCCGGGCACGAGGTACGGGTGAGCGATCTGTACGCGATGAACTGGAAGGCCGTCGTCGACGCCGCGGACTACGGGCCCAGTGCCTCGACTCCGCTGAAGGTCACCCGGGACTCGGGCCGGGCCTTCGACACCGGAACGCTCACCCCGGACGTCGTGGCCGAGCAGGAGAAGCTGCTGTGGGCCGACACGGTCATCTTCCAGTTCCCGCTGTGGTGGTACTCGATGCCCGCGATCCTCAAGGGCTGGGTGGACCGGGTGTTCACCTTCCACTTCGCCTACGGCGTCGGCGAGCACAGCGACACCAAGTACGGCGAGCGCTTCGGCGAAGGCACTCTCGCGGGCAGAAGGGCTCTGCTGTCGGTGACCACGGGCGGACCGCAGCCGCACTACGCCCCTCGCGGGATCAACGGTCCCATCGACGACCTGCTGTTCCCGATCCACCACGGCATCCTCTACTACCCGGGCATCGAGGTGCTGCCCCCCTTCGTGCTGTACGGCACCGACCGGATGACCGACGAGGACTACCCGGACATCGCCAAGGCCTGGAAGCAGCGCCTGCTCACGCTGGAGTCGACCGAGCCGATCCCGTTCCGGCGGCAGAACTTCGGCGACTACGAGATCCCTTCGCTGAACCTGAAGGAAGGGCTGGAGCCCGCGGGCCGCACGGGATTCGGGCTGCACGTGCGGGCCTGACCGCCGACGACGAACGCGACGAGGGCCGAGGGCATCTCATAAGGCACATGAACGTCTGAGGCGCAGGGTCCACCGCGCGCCCCTGCGCTTCAGACCTCGATGGCAGGCTCATTAGCACCGCTTCGTCCACGGGTCAGGGGCAGATCCGCTGGTACGCGATTCCGCCGGGGACGTAGCGGTGCCATTCACTGTTGGTGAGGGACTGGCCGGCGATCGCGCAGGCCCTACGGGTGAGGGTGGCGATGTCGTTGAAGGCGTCGGTGTCCCACAGCCGCGCGGTCACGTCGGAGCCGCTGGTGGTGACGAGGGTGTTGCCGTCCGGCGAGAAGAGGGCTGAGTGCACGACTCTGGTGTGGCCGGTGTACAGGGCCAGCTGCTGGTGGGTCTCGATGTCCCAAAGGCGCACGGTGCGGTCGTCACCGGCGGTTGCCAGGGTCTTGCCGTCCGGGCTGACGACGGCCGACCAGACAATGCCGGTGTGGCCGGTGAGGGTGGCCAGGAGGCGGTGAGCGGTGACGTCCCACAGTCGCGCTGTGGCGTCCCGGCCGCTGGTGGCGAGGGTCTTCCCGTCCGGAGTGAAGGCCACCGACTGCACAGAGTCGGTGTGACCCGCGAGTGTTGCCGTGAGGCGGCGGCTTCGCATGTCCCACAGCCGTACTTTGCCGTCCCAGCCCACCGTTGCCAGGGTGCTGCCGTCCGGACTGAAGGCCACGGAGCTGACCATCTTGGTGGCCGCGTCGAGGGTGCCGAGCCGACGGTGGCTCCGTGTGTCCCACAGGTCCACTGAGGAGGACCCGTAGCCGTTGCTGACGAGTGTTTCGCCGTCGGGGCTGAAAGTCGGCCAGCCGGTCCCGCCGGGGAGGGACGCGAGCAGGCGATGGGTGCGGACGCTCCACAGGCGGGTGGTGCGGTCCAGGTAACTGCTGGTGGCGAGGGTCTGGCCGTCTGGGCTGAAGCGGACGTGTTGCACGGGCCGGCGGTGACCGGTGAGGGTGGCGACGCGACGGCGGCTCGCGACGTCCCACAGCAGGACCGTCGGACTGTCGTGGCTGCTGGTGGCGATGAGCCTGCCGTCCGGGCTGAACTGCACCGAGCTCACCGAGCCGCCGGCTCCGGTCAGCCTGCCGAGCAGATGCTGCGCGCGGGCGTCGTACAGGCGCACACCGCCGTAGTCGTCACCGACCGCAAGCACCTTCCCGTCAGGGCTGTAGACGGCATCGGGTTCCGACACCACGGTCAGGGGCTTCGAACCGGCCGGCCGTGCGATGGTGGCGAGCGGCCGGCCGGTCCGCATGTCCCACAGGCGGATCGTGCCGTCCGCGGACCCACTGGCCAGCGTCGCACCGTCGTGGCTGAACGCGAGTGCGTCCACGGAGCCGGTGTGGCCGTTCAGCACGGTCAAGGCCACCCGCGCCCGCACGTCCCACAGCCACACGGTCTGGTTCTGGCCCGCGCTCGCCAGGGTCCGGCCGTCCGGGCTGAAGGCCAGGGCCCACACCGTGCCGCCGGGTCCGGTGAGCGTGGCCACCGAGCGGCGCGTACGCACGTCCCACAGGCGTGTCGTGGCATCACTCGCCGCCGTGGCCAGGGTGCCCCCGTCGGGGCTGAACACCAGCGACTGGACCTGTGCGGTGTGACCCTTCAGCGTGGCAGTACGGCGCTGGTTCCGGATGTCCCAGAGCTGCACCACGCAGTCGTCGCCCGCCGCGGCACCGAAGCCGATGACCGTGAGGGCGAGGGTCGTGCCGTCCGGGCTGAAGGCGAGGTGGTGGAGCGAGACATTGTCGTTGGGGTAAGCCCGGAGTTCACCGGTTTTCCGATGGGTACGGGCGTCCCACAGCAGGAGCTTGCCCTGCCGGCCGCCGGTGGCGATCGTGGCTCCGTCCGGGCTGAAGGCCGCCGGGCTTCCTGCACCGGCCAGGAGGGCGATCTGCTTGCGCGTGCGGACGTCCCACACCCGTGTGGTCAAGCCGCTGCTGCCGAGCAGCGTCTTGCCGTCGGGGCTGAACGCCACCACCTGCACCTGGCTGCCAGGGCCACCGAGCACTGCCGGCGGGCGGCGCCCCGTCATGTCCCACAGCCGTACCGTGCCGTCGTTGCCACCGCTCGCGAGCGTCCTGCCGTCCGGGCTGAAGGCGACCGACTGCACCTCTGCCGTGTGCCCGGTGAGGACTGCCCGCAGGGGTGACGCCACGGTGGCCAGGAGCTGGGCACGGGTCTGCGGGGTCGGCGAGATGCGCTGCGCGGCCAGAGCGAGGCGAGCCGCAAGGGCCGGGTCGGCGTTGGAGAACTGCCGGCTCTGGTCCGTCAGGCTCCGCGTGGCGGCCAGCGCCCGCTGCTCCCTGCTGCTGCGGGCGTTGAGGGTGGCCAGGCCGGCCGCCACGAGGACGAGTACGGTGAGCACCGCGAAGCCCGCGAGGACCAGGCGGCGCCGACGGGTGCGACGCTGCTGGACCTCGGCACTGGCTTGGACGAACTCGGCCTCCTCGGTGGGCACTTCCGCGGCACGTACGCCGATCCACTGCCGCGCCTGCGCGACCTGCTCCCGGCCCAGGACCAGTTCGCGGGGACGGCCCTGCTCCTGCCAGGCCCGCATCGAGCGGCGCAACCCCTCCTGCCAGCTGCGGAACTCCCGGTTCTGCTCGACCCATTGCTGCAGCCGAGGCCACTTCTCCACCAGTGCCTGGTGCGCGAGTTCAGCGGTGTCCTGCCCCGTCGGGCGGCGCGTCACCACGACCAGCCGCGTGCTGGCCAGCCGGTGGATCAGTGCCCAGTCGGCCTCCGAGAACTCGGTGCGGGCGGCGACGCGGCGGGTGTCCGGGCCGCGCTCCCCGGCGTCGAGTTGCTCACCGGGACGCACGAGCTGGATGAAGATCCGTTCCAGCGCCCGCCGTTCGGCCGCGTCCGCCCATCCCCACAGACTGTGCTCCGCGTCCGACGCCAGGGCGCCCTGCACGCCGCCGAGCTCCTGGTACGCGGTGCTGGTCAGCCACCCGCGCTCCTGCCGCTCCCACAGCCTGCTCAGGGTGTACTCCAGCATCGGCAGCGCGGCCGGCCCGGGCGGGGTGTCCCGCAACAGCTGCTCGACCAGGCCGTCGGCGAACCGGATCCCCGCGTGCCCCTGCAACGGACGGGTGATCACCTCGCGCAGCTGCGTCCGCATCATCGGCTGCACGACCACGGAAGTGGCTTCCCATGCCGTACGGAGGTGGGGGAGCTGCTCGATCTTCCGGAGGAAGTCGATCCGGGCCACGACGACAGCCTGGGCGGGACGGCTGCCGTCGGTGCGGCGAGCCGTCAGCACCCCGAGCATGGCGTCCAGCCGGCGTGCGGTGTCGGGCGCGTCCGCGAGAAGCGTTTCGAACTGGTCGGCCACCAGCAGCAGCCGGGATCCTGGGCCGTGGCGGGCCAGCGTCTGCTCCAGGGCGGTACGGATGCCCTGCTCGTCGGTGAGCTGACGGGCCAGTGCCGACCAGCGGTCGTGCCAGCCTGCCTGCAGGGTGTCCGTGGCTCCCGCCGAGGCCAGGGCCCAGGCCAGCATTTCCTCGGCGGTGAGGCGCAGCCCGTGGGGCAAGCGGGCGATCACATACCGGTCGCTGTCGAGGTGCCCGAGCAGGCCGGCTCCGACCAGCGAGGACTTGCCGACGCCGGAGGGACCGAGCACGGGCAGGACGGGTATGTGCTGCTCGATGAGTTCGATCAGCTGCTGCGTCTCGTTCGTACGGCCGTGGAAGACGGGGTGGTCCTGCTCGGTGAACGGCAGCAGCTCGCGGTACGGGCTGTCCGCCAGCAGCCTTCTGCGCAGCTGGGGCCACTCCCGGGTGAGGGACTCCACGGTGAGCGCGTAGCCGGTCCGGCGCCGCTGGTCCCCTTCGACGGCGACGAGGACGCCGATGACACCGCCGTATTCCTCGTCCCACACCGGCGCCCCGCTGAAGCCGCCGGCCAGCGGGAACGGTGCCTCCGCGTCGTAGGTCAGCTGCCACCAGCCGGTACCCTCGCGGCCCTCGACGATGCCGCGGGTCCAGATCCCGGCGTCCTTGCTGCCACCTCGTCCCGGGAACTTCGGGAAGCCGAAGGCCCGCCAGCGGTGTCCGGCCAGGTCCTCCGCCTCGACGATCCGCAGAGGGACGGCACCCGGCGGGGGCTCGCCGCTCAGCCGCAGGACGGCGACATCGCCGCTGCTGTCACCGGCCACGGGCACGCTGAAGTGCACGACGGCCGTGGCCTGGGGACGCCCGGGCAGCAGCGGGAAGTCAAGGGTGACCGGAAGGAGGTCCGGCAGCGGTTCGTCGTCCGGGAGGCCTGCGGTGGAGGCGACGACGTGGGCGCACGTGAGCAGCAGCCGGTCGGGGATCAGGAACGCCACCCCGACCGGACGACCGTCGTACAGCACCCGGGCCGTCCCGCGCTCCCACGCGGAGTCCGGCTCGCCCCTCGACGTCACCTGCCGCCCTCGGGGCGGCTCCACTCCAGTTCCAGCTTGATGTGCGCGTCCCCGGATCCCTTCGCCACGACCAGGCCCGCCTCCGCCGTCACGCGCAGTCCGAACTCCGCACGGACGTGATCAGGACTGCGGGGCAGATCCGACAGCCGCCGCAGCATCGTCGCGGCCACCCGCTGTACGCGGGCCATGCCCGACTCGAACGTCTCGGCGGACGTCTCGAAGAGCTCGTCGCCGCGACTCGCCCGGATCACTCCGGAACCCTGCTCGTCGGACACCTCGACGACGAAGACCTCACCGTCCTCGAAGGGGACACTCAGGTACACGTGACGACCTCTCTCCCGCTCCATCAAGTCACGTGCGACCCAATGGAATTGGCCGATCTCTCCAGGCCCGTCATGGTAGCTGCGATCCCCGGCCCGGACTCCCTGTACAGGGGCGATTGCACAACCGGGACGGGGCGGACGACAGGGGCGGGCCCCAGGTTCGAGCGTGCGGTGGCCACCGCTCCGACATCTGATGCTCCAGCACATCAGCGCGGGCTCTTCACAATTGCTCCGGATCATGCCCGGCGGAACTCTTGTACAATCCGGGCCGCAGACAACGACCTTCGACGGCAGGGCTGTTAGCTTCTCCTCTGTGGCGGAACACCAGGACGAGACCAGGGCGGCCTACGACGGCGTCGTCGACCTCTATGCGGCGATGTTCGCCAATCGGCTGGAGACGCACCCGTTCTCGCGGAACATGATCGGCACGTTCGCCGAGCTGGTGCGCGGGACGGGGAACCTGCGGGCAGCAGACGTCGGGTGCGGGCCTGGACACCTGACCGCCATGCTGCACGAACTCGGGCTCGACGCCTTCGGGCTCGACCTCTCCCCGGGCATGGTCGACCACGCCCGGCGAGCCCATCCCGCGCTGCGGTTCGACGAGGCGCGGATGGAGGCACTGCCGGTCGAGGACGGCGCGCTCGGCGGCGTGCTGGCCCACTACTCGATGATCCATACCCCGCCCGGGGAGCTGCCCGCGCTGCTCGACGAACAGGTGCGCGTCCTGGCACCAGGGGGCCTGTTCCTGGTCTCGTTCTTCGCGACCGACGGACCGGAACCGGTCCGCTTCGACCACAAGGTGACCCCCGCCTACAGCTGGCCGGTCGACCGGTTCGCCGAGTTGCTGGCCGGGGCCGGGCTCGTCACGTTCGCCCGGCTGCTGCACGACCCGGCCTCCGAACGAGGCTTCCTCGACGCCCACTTGCTGGCCCGCCGCCCCTAGAGCCTGTCCTGGAGCGGGTGATGTACCGGCAGGCCGGGCTGGTCACAGCTTGGCCTGACCGCTCACGTCGGGGACGCGGCAGCACGGTCGACCACGTTCGCCAAAGCGGCGGCCGACTCGGGGGTCAGGCGGTAGAACCCCTGCAGACTGACCGAGTGTTCGAGGAGGCCGTCCACGACGTACTTGAGCCCCCGCGTGTGACCGCGTCGGTTGCGCCACGTCAGCTCCGCCAGGAGATCGCCGGGGACGGGCAGATCGAAGCGTACGGGTGTCGCGTCGACGTGCACCGGCGCGGCACCACAACCGCCGGCGCCGAGCATCCACCAGTCGTCGTGACCAGGGAACGCCGGGTCCTCCCACGTCGAGGGTGCGGTTCCGCAACAGTCGCGCCGCTCCATGTCGACCACCCGCATCCGGCTGACCACGTGCACCACACGCCGGTTCACGTGCAGCGCGTAGACCTCATCTCCGGCACGGGCACCCGACCAGGCGGGCAGGGAGGAGTGGACGCCGCTGAAGGCGACCGGCGGGCGCTCACCCACGCGGCCCTCCCTGCGCAGCTGACGGCATGTGTCATGGGTCCAAAGGACGGTGAAGGCGTCTGGCATGCCGCGATCGTACGAACGAGCACTGACAATGCTCCGAAGCGGTCAG
>NZ_PQSS01000002.1 GCF_002920535.1 Streptomyces sp. Ru71
CCCCCGGGTCGCCGACATCCGCGCCGCCGCCGTCAAGGCACCCGCGCCCGAGGCCGCCCTCGCCGCCTCCTGGGCCAAGCCGCGCCCCGGCGTGGGCGGCGCCGACCCGGGCGTACCCCATCCGCCGCCGGCGCCCCCGGAGCAGCAGGGCTGGCGCCCGTGGCGTTTCCGCATGTCCAACGACGTCTGGGGCACCCCGGCCGTCGCCGACGACCTGGTCTACGTCACCTCCTTCGAGGTGCACGCCCTGGACGTGGCCACCGGCCGGCGCCGCTTCAAGACCCGGGACGTCGCCTGGTCCATGGGGGTCGCGGACGGCCGTATCCACGCCTCCGACGGCCCCACCCTCTTCGCCCTCGACGCCCGCTCGGGCACCGACCTGTGGCGGCTGCAGACCGACGCCTGGGTGTACTCCCTCAAGGCCGAGCGCGGCACCATCGTCACCGGCACGCGCGGCGGCGGCGTCCAGGGCTGGGAGGCGTCCAACGGGCAGAAGCTGTGGGAGATCACCGGCTGCCAGACCGACTTCGAGTCCCCCGAGGCCGGCCCCGCCCTGCACGACGGCACCGTCTACCTCTGGAAGGACGCCCGGCTGCGCGCCCTGGACGCCCGCACCGGCGACGAGCGCTGGTCGTACCCCATCGGCGACGCGGCCTCCTGCGGCGGCGTCCCCGTCCGCCTCACCCAGGCCCCCGACGGCTACGTCTACGTCAGTGCCGGCACCCGCGTGCTGGCCCTGGACGTGGCGAGCGGCGCGGTGCGCTGGCACTTCGAGGCGCCCGCGGTGTTCCTCTCCCCGCCCGCCTTCGTGCCCGGTCCGGCGGTGACCGGCGGCGGGGTGTATCTGGCCGACTACCTCGGCACGGTGTACGCCCTGGACGCCACCGACGGCCGCGACCGCTGGCGCATCGCCACCGAGTCCCGCGCCTCCATCGAGCCGGTCCTGGTCGTCGCCGGGCACGTGCACGTCGGCAGCGGCAAGGGCCTGTACACGCTGGACGCGGTGACCGGCACGCCCAAGTGGCGCTTCCAGGCGGGCGGCGACATCGTGGGGGCGCCCGCGGTGGCCGAGGGCCGTATCCACTTCGGCTCCACGGATCACCTGCTGTACACGCTGAAGGCCGACGACGGCCGGCTGCGCTGGAAGCTCGCCACCGGCGGGGAGATCACCGGCTCGCCCCTGGTGCGCGACGGGGTGGTGTACGCCTGCAGCAAGGACCGCTGCGTGTACGCGCTGGACGCGGAGAAGGGAACGGGAACGGCGCGCACGGCGTGAGACGGGCCCGGCTCTCTGGGCCCGGTGGCGCGCACGGACTGGGACGGGCCCCGGGCACGGTGGCGCGCACCGCGCGCGCCCGGCCGGGTGTCCGGGGACGGCCGTCGTCGGCGCACGGAAGGGGTTCCGGACGGCGGCCGTCGCATCGGGGAGCGGCCCTGTTCACCGCTCTCACCGCAGACGCTACGCCGGGTACGCGACGGTCGCCACGCGGTGACATGGCCGTGACAGAAGCCCGGTTAGGGTGGCGGCCATGCAGCAACGGGGACGAGGCACGGCACGAGGCATCAGGCTCACGGCGGTCTGCACACTGGTGGTCCTGTCACTGACCGGCTTCTCGACGAGCCGGGGTCACGGCCACCACGGCAGCGGGAGCGGCGGTGGGTGCAGCAGCTCCCACCAGGACCACGACACGTCGTCCGGATCCTCGGGCGGCGGCGCCTACAAGGACGACGACGACTCCTACGGCAGCGGCGGCTCGGGCTCGTACGGGAACTCCCACCACGACTACGACGACGACAACGACACCACCGGCGGCAGCAGCGGCAGCTCCGGCGCGACCGCGACCGAGTCCCTCCAGGACGCGACCGCGCGGCTGGTGAGCTGCGCGACGAAGAAGACGCCGTACGCGACCGTCGAGGTCACCAACCCCAACGCCACCGAGGGCTTCTTCGCGGTCACCATCCACTTCCGGGACGCCAAGGGCGAAGCGGTCCGCACCCAGCTCGACGAGGTCGACGTCCCCGCGAACGGCACCGTGACGGTCCGCGAGTACGTCGGTGCCGACGAGGCCGCCCGGGTCGACCACTGCGACCTGGAGGACGCGGCACCCTCCGTGCGCTGAGCCCGCTCACCGCACCCGGAACCCGCCCCGCCCCCGCCGGGCGAACAACTCCGCCTGCCGCTCGGCGGGCAGATTGCCCAGGGCGACGAGGTGCGGCGCCTGCGCGAACCCCTGCGCCCGCACCGCCTCCCGCCCCGCCCACAGCGCCCGCACGGTGCCCTGCACGGCGGCGGGCGGGTACCCGGCGAGCACCCGGGCGCAGGCGAGCGCGGCGTCCAGCGCCCCGCCCTCCTCGGTGAGTTCGCTGACCAGCCCGATCTCGTGGGCCCGCCGCGCGGAGAGCCGCTCGGCGGTGCCCATGAGCATCATCCGCGCGGCCTCCCCGAACGGCATCCGCGCCGCCATCAGCACCGACTCGTAGGCGCTGACCATGCCGTAGGAGGTGTGCGGGTCGAAGAAACAGGCCCCCTCGCCCGCGACGAGGAACTCGCACTCGCCGAGCAGATAGAAGGCGCCCCCGCAGGCCATCCCCTCCACGGCGGCGATCACCGGCTTCCACAGGTCGTTCGCCTTCGGCCCGACGGTCAGCAGCGGGTCGTCCTGCATGTACGGCGACGACGGCTGCTCCACGACGGCGTCCCGGTCGATCCCGGTGCAGAACGCCTGTCCGCCGCTCCCGGTGAGGACGACGGCCCGCACGGAGTCGTCGAACCGCAAGCCGGCCCAGGCGGCCCGCAGCTGCCCGGCCGTCTCCAGGTCGATGGCGTTGAGCCGCGCGGGCCGGTCCAGGACGACGACCGCGACCCCCTCCTCCTTCTCCAGCCGGACGCTCACTCCGCCACCCACTGCGGCAGCCCGCCCTCGCCGAACACGACCCGCACCCGCGCCCCGATCCGCACGCGCTCCGGCGGCACGGAGTCCAGCGCCGCCCCGGCCTCGGTGACGAGGTTGCCCACCAGCCGGATGCGCGGGGCGTCCACGAGCTCCACGACGACGACGTTGTACGGCGCCCGCGCCGCGTAGTCCGGCAGCAGCGGCGGATGGGCGACGACGTAGGACCACACCCGCCCGCGTCCGGAGGTGAGCCGCCACTCGACGGCGAACGACCGGCAGTGCGGGCAGCAGGGCCGGGGCGGGAAGCGCGGCTCGCCGCAGTCGGCGCAGGCCTGCACCCGCAGCTCGCCCTGCCGGGCGTACTCCCAGAAGGGGGCGCCGGCGCTGTCGACGACAGGGGTCAGCATGGTCGACTCCTCAGTTCCTGAGCAGCAGGGCGGAGGTGGGCACGCCTTCGCCGGCGGTGACGAGGCAGGAGGCGGCGCCGGGGACCTGGGCGGTACTGGTCCCACGCAGCTGCTTGACCCCCTCGTTGATGAGGTTGAAGCCGTGCACATAGGCCTCGGAGAGCCCGCCGCCGCCGGTGTTGAGGGGCAGCCGCCCGCCGGTCTCCAGCGCCCCGCCCTCGGTGAAGGCCCCGCCCTCGCCGCGCCCGCAGAAGCCGTACCCCTCCAGGGAGAGCGGCACCAGCGGGGTGAACGCGTCGTAGATCTGGGCGACGTCGACGTCCTGCGGGGTGAGGTCGGCGTGCTTCCACAGGTGCCGGGCGGCGCTCCAGGCGGGGCCGGTCAGCGGGTCGTCGTTCCAGTAGTTGACCATGCCGTGGTGCTGGGCGGGCAGCGCCTGCGCGGCGGCGTGCACGTAGACGGGCCGGTGCCGGCAGTCCCGGGCGCGTTCCCGGGAGACGACGACGCAGGCCAGGGCCCCGTCCGTCTCCAGGCAGTTGTCGAACAGGCACAGCGGCTCGCTGATCCACCGGGAGGTCATGTACATCTCGCGGGTCAGCGGCCGGTCGTACATGACGGCGGCGGGGTTCTGGTTGGCCCGGTTGCGGCAGGCGAGGGCGACGTTGAACAGATGGTCCCGGGTGGCGCCGTACTCGTGCATGTAGCGCCGGGCCAGCATGGCGATCTCGTCGGCGGGCCGCAGCAGCCCGAAGGGCCGGGTCCACTGGGCCGGAGTGGGCAGCTGCACCTGGGTGTTGGTCCAGGGCCGGGGCCCGCTGCCCCTCTTCCGCGACCGCCAGGCGACCCCGACGGACGCCTGCCCGCTCGCGATGGCGGCGGCGAGGTGCGCCACGGTGCCGCAGGAGCCGCCACCGCCGTAGGGCAGCCGGCTGAAGAAGGTCAGGTCCCCCAGCCCGACGGCCTTGGCCAGCTCGACCTCGTCGGTCTCCTCCATGGTGTAGGAGGCGAGCGCGTCGACCTCGCCCGGCGCGATCCCGGCGTCATCGAGCGCGGCGAGGACGGCCCGGCAGGCGAGGGTGCGTTCGTCCTCGTCGAGCCGCTTGGCGAAGGCGGTCTGCCCGATGCCGACGATGGCGGTGGCGTCCTTGATGCCGGCGGATATGCCCATGCTGCACCCCCAGTCTCCTGACAGGCCGTCAGGTTACAGCTAATCTGACGGACAGTCAGCTATCTGGAGGGGGACGCGATGACCGACTGGAAGACCATCCCCGAGCTGCTCCGCTCCTCCTGCGAGCGGTACGCGGACGCCGAGGCCGTGGTGGACGGCCGCACCAGGATCACCTACGCCGAACTGGGCGCCCGGGTGGAGCGGGCGGCGGCGGGCTGTGCGGCGAGCGGGGTGGAGCCGGGCGACCGGGTGGCGGTCTGGGCCCCCAATTCCCCGGACTGGATCGTGGCGGCGCTCGGCGCGGTGACGGCGGGCGCGGTGCTGGTCCCGCTGAACACCCGCTTCAAGGGCAGGGAGGCGGCGGACGTGCTGCGCCGCAGCGGGGCGAGGCTGCTGTTCGTGACGGGCACGTTCCTGGGCACCTCCTACGTCGCGGCCCTGCGCGGGGCGGCCGGGCGGGGGCCGGGGCGGGGTCCCCTGGCCGGGCTGCCCGACCTGGAACAGGTGGTGGTGCTCGCGGACGACGCCCCGCCGGACTTCCGGACATGGCAGGAGTTCCTGTCGGCGGGTGAGGGGACCGGGGAGCTGCGCACTTCCGGCCCGACGGGCGACTTCGCCTCGGACATCATCTACACCTCGGGCACCACGGGAGCCCCGAAAGGCGTCCCGATCACCCACACCCAGACCCTGCGCGCGTACGACGTCTGGGCCGACCTGGCGGGCCTGCGGGCCGGCGACCGCTACCTGGTCGTGAACCCCTTCTTCCACACCTTCGGCTACAAGGCCGGGGTGCTGGCCTGTCTGATGCGCGGGGCGACGGTGATCCCGCAGCCGGTGTTCGACGCGGAGACGGCGCTGGCGAACATGGCGCGGGAACGGGTGACGGTGCTCCCGGGTCCCCGACCCTGCTGCAGTCCCTCCTGGACCACCCGTCGCGCAAGTCCTACGACCTCGGAAGCCTGCGCCTGGTGGTCACCGGCGCGGCGGTGGTCCCGCTGGACCTGGTGCGGCGCCTGCGGGACGAACTCGGCGTGGAGACGGTGCTGACGGCGTACGGCCTCTCGGAGGCGTCCGGCGTGGTGACGATGTGCCGCCGCGGAGACTCCCCGGAGGTGATCGCCGCCACCTCGGGCCGCCCGATCCCGGGCGTGGAGGTGAGGACGGTGGACGGCGCGGGCCGCGAGGTGGGTCCGGGCGAGGCGGGCGAGATCCTGGTCCGTGGCTTCAACGTGATGCACGGCTACCACGAGGACGCGGCGGCGACGGCGGAGGTCCTGGAGCCGGACGGCTGGCTGCACACGGGCGACGTCGGAGTCCTGGACGAGGCGGGCAACCTGCGCGTCACGGACCGCCTGAAGGACATGTTCGTCGTCGGCGGCTTCAACGCCTACCCGGCGGAGATAGAGCACCTCCTGCTGCGCCACCCTAACGTGAGGGAAGTGGCGGTGATCGGAGTCCCGGACCCCCGCCTGGGCGAGGTCGCCAGGGCGTACGTGGTCCCCCGCGAGGGCGCCGCGCTGACGGAACGGGACCTGATCGCGTGGGCACGACGGGAGATGGCGAACTACAAGGTGCCGAGAAGCGTGGAGTTCGTGGCCACCTTGCCGAGGAACGCGAGCGGGAAGGTGGTGAAGGGGGACCTGCGACTCGGACGGAGCACTTCCGCTCGCCGGTGTCACTGAGCCCCACGACGCTGTGTGTGACGCAGCAGTTCCGCGTCACACATCCCCCACCCCGCACCGCGGAAGGAACGTCATGCAGCTCATACGTACCGCCCTGGCGGCCTCGCTTCTCGCCCTCACCCCTGTCGTCGGCCTCGCCGGCCCGGCCGCGGCCCAGCAGGCGGTCCCGCCGCAGATCGACTTCAACCTCGACTCGACGGCGACTCTCCAGGCGGACGGTACCTTGCGTGTGACGGGGACCGTGGTCTGCTCCACCAACAGCGACATCGCGTCCGCGTCCGTGGGCGTGACCCAGAGCCGGCGGGGCCTGGTGACGTCCGGCGGCGCCGGCCAGAGCTTCACCTGCAACGGAACCGTTCAGCAGCTCGCCTTCAACGTCGCGCCCAGCCAGGGCCCTGCCTGGTCCACCGGCAGGGCCTACGCGAATGGCGGCGCCTTCGCCTGTGTGACGGACCCCATGACCAACCAGTTCGAGTGCTCGCAGGACTCCGCCGCCACGCTGCTCCGCGTCCGCCGCTGACGCCCGCCGGCCGCGGCGGCTCCCCCTCGGCGCCGCCGCGGCCGGTCCCCCCCGGTATGAAGGCTTACTTCGTCGGCTTGAACGGCTCCGACGTGGCGTGCATGTCCTTCGTGGTGAAGGGCTCGCTCGTGGCGTGCATGTCCTGGGTGGTCACCTCTCCGTCGGTCGAGGTGGCCGCGGCCGTGGTGTCCGTCGTGCCCGTGGCGTGCATGTCCTGCGGCTTGACGACCGGCTCGTCGCTCATGGTGGCTCCCTTGGTGTGGTGGACGTTGGGTCGGCAAGGCCCGTCCGGTCACTCCCCCGAGGGTGGCCGGACGGGCCTCTTGGGCCGTTCACACTAGTTCGTGAGTGCGAGGGCCTTCGCAGCGACCCGTCTGCCCCCCGACGCGACGGATCGACTACGCCGAGCATGGCGTGGAGCGATAAACGAACGATGAACGTCCCGCGGCCTCAAGCGGCTTGAGCGGTGTTCAAGAGATCGCGCACGGAGGCGGCCTCGGGCGATCCGAGCTCCTCGTAGATGCGCAGGGACTCCCGCCAGCACGCCTGCGCCCGGCCGGTCTGCCCGATACCCGTGAGCGCGTGGCCCAGCACCGTGAGGACGTTCCCGCGCCGCCACTCACCGCCGATCCCGCGCAGCACGGTCAGGGCCAGCTCGGCGGTGGTGGCCGCCTGGGCGGAGCGGTCGGCGGCGAGATCCACCTCCGCCAGACGGAACAGGGTCATGCCCTCCCACAGGCGCTGGCGGCTCTCCCGGAAGACGTCCAGTGCCTCCGTGAGCCGCGCCGTGGCCGCGTCGAGCCGTCCGGTCCTGGTGAGCGCCATGCCCAGTGCGTAGCGGCCGTTCGCGCCTCGCATCGAGTTGCCCATGGCGTCGTAGATCTCCATGCCCTGCTGCGCCAGCGCCACCGCGCTCTGCGTCCGCCCGGTCGCCAGGTGGATGCGGGACAGATTGCACAGCGCGCTGGCCTCGCCCGGTCGATCGCCCAGGGTCCGGAAGTGCTGGATGGCCTGGGAGAGGTGTTCCTCGCCGTCCGCGTTGCGGTTCTGGTAGAGCGCGATGATGCCGCGGGCGTTTTGCGCCCAGCAGACCGGCAGGAGGTCGTCCGCCGCCTGGGCGAGGCGGATCACCTGTGCCGCCTCCTCGTCGGCCTCGCCGAAGCGGCCGCCGTCGACGTGCGCGTGGGCGAGCGTCATCAGCGCCCGGGCCTCCACCCGCGCCACACCGACTTCGCGGGCCGCTGACAGGAGCGCCTGAGCGGTGGTCTCGTACTCCCGCGAGTTGGCCCCCGATTCGGACAGGTCGAGTGCGGCCCAGAGCAGGTCGATCGCCCGGCCGAGCGTGGCGGGACTGGCAGCGGACAGGCGGGCCGTGGCCAGCAGGCAGTTCGCCTCCGCGTACAGCCAGTCGCGGGCGGCGGTCGGGTCCGTGAACGCCAGGCCCGGGTACTCCGTCCGTTCCAGGTGGTCCACCAGGCGGTCGCCCGGGCGTTCCGTCGCGTACACCCCCGCTGCCGTGGCCAGGTAGAAGTCCAGCAGGCGGGACAGGGCCGCCTCCCGTTCCCGCGGGGGCCACTCGTCCCGTTCCGCGCAGGCACGCGCGTAGAGGCGGACCAGGTCGTGGAAGCGGTAGCGGCCGGGCGCCGCCGATTCCAGCAGGGACGTGTCGACCAGGGATTCCAGGAGGTCTTCCGTCTCCTCCAGCGGCAGGTCCAGGACCGCCGCCGCCGCGGGCAGCGAGATGTCGGGGCCGTCCGCCAGGCCCAGCAGGCGGAAGGCGCGGGCCTGGGCGGGCTCCAGCTGGCCGTAGCCGAGTTCGAAGGTGGCCTTGACCGCCAGGTCGCCGGCCTGGAGCTCGTCCAGGCGGCGGCGTTCGTCGGCGAGCTTGGCCGCGAGCACCGAGACCGTCCAGGTGCGGCGGGCCGCCAGGCGGGACGCCGCGATGCGGATCGCCAGCGGGAGGAAGCCGCAGGCCGCGACCACGTCCAGCGCCGCCTCGCGCTCCGAGACGACCCGCTCCTCGCCGACGATCCGGGTGAACAGCGCCAGCGCCTCGTCCGGCGACATCACGTCGAGGTCGACCAGATGCGCCCCGGCCAGGTCCAGCATGCGCACCCGGGACGTGACCAGCGCCGCGCAGCCCTCCGTGCCGGGCAGCAGGGGCCGGACCTGGGCCGCGTCGCGGGCGTTGTCCAGCAGGACCAGCACCCGGCGGCCGTCGAGGACCGAGCGGTACAGCGCGGCCCGTTCCTCCAGGGAGTCCGGGATCGCCGAGTCCGCCGTTCCCAGGGCGCGCAGGAACGAACCCAGTACCGTCTCCGGCTCCGCCGCCTGCGGGCCCGCGCCCTGCAGGTCGACGTACAGCTGGCCGTCGGGGAAGGCGGCGCGGGCCTGGTGGGCGACGTGCACCGCGAGTGTCGTCTTGCCGACGCCGCCGATGCCGGCCAGGGCCGATACGGCCATCACCCGGCCCTCGGCGGAGGCCAGGATCTCGCCCAGTTCCCGCACGAACCCCGCGCGGCCGGTGAAGTCGGGGACGGTGGCGGGCAGCTGCGCCGGGCGGGGGCGGGCCACGACCGGCTCGGGCTGGGGGGCGGACGGCTTCGCCAGCGCCGGGTCGGCGCGCAGGATGCGCTGCTGCAGCTCGCGCAGGTCCGGACGCGGGTCCACGCCGAGTTCGTCGGCGAGCAGGCGGCGGGTGTCGGCGTACACCGCGAGGGCCTCCGCCTGGCGGCCGCTGCGGTACAGCGCGAGCATCAGCAGTTCGCGCAGGCGTTCGCGCAGCGGGTGGGCGGCGGTCAGGGCCGTGAGCTCCGAGACCGCCTCCGCGTGGCAGCCCTGCTCCAGGTCCATGTCCAGGCGGGACTCCAGCAGCTGCAGCCGCCACTCCTCCAGACGGACCCGCTGGGTCTCCGCGTACGGGCCCGGTACGCCCGCCAGCGCCTCCCCGTCCCACAGGGCCAGCGCCCGGCGCAGCACCTCACGGGCGTGGCACAGGTCGCCCGCCGCGCGGGCCTTGTCCGCCTCGGCAGCCAGGTCCTGCGCGTCGGTCAGGTCGAGCGAGCGCGCGCCGCGGATCGCGTAGCCGCCGGACTCGCTGACCAGGACGCCCGCGTCCAGCACCTTGCGCAGCCGGGAGGCATAGGTGCGCAGGGCGGCCAGCGCCTGCGAGGGGGGCTCCTCGCCCCACAGGGCGTCGATCAGCTCGGCGGCGGTGGCGGTACGGCCCTCGCGCAGCAGCAGCGCGGCGAGCAGGGCGCGCTGCTGCGGGGAGCCGGTCGCCAGCGGGTCCTCGCCGCGCCAGGCCCGCACCGGGCCGAGCAGGCCGAAGCGCAGGCCCGCCGACTCCGCCGCGGAGTCAGGGCGCCTCTGCTCCGGCACCCGCGGAACACCGTCCATCGCCGTCCCCCCTGGAGATCCCGAGCAACCCCGTCAGTTTGCCTTGTTCATGGCGGATGCGTCAGCCGTGCGAGACGCCGATCACAGGCGGGCGCACAGGGCGTCACAGGACCCACACACCACCACCCCGGGAAAAGCGGGCCGACCAGTCAGCTGACGGACCGTCAGATCGGCGCTACCGTGGCGGACATGGCGACCGAGACCGCGTTTCCGCTGATCATCTCCGTCGACGACCACACCGTCGAACCTCCCGACGTCTGGCAGAGCCGGCTGCCGCGCAGGTACCGCGACACCGGGCCCCGCATCGTGCGCGCACCGCTGAAGGAGATCACCTTCCTCGGCGGCCACTTCAAGCCCGTCATGGGCACCCCCGGCGACGACGGCCCCCTCGGCGACTGGTGGGTCTACGAGGACCTGCGCCGCCCCCTCACCCGCCTGGACACCGCCGTCGGCTGTGACCGCGAGGAGATCAGGCTGGAGGTCATCACCTATGAGCAGATGCGCCCGGGCTCGTACGACGTGACCGCGCGCCTGGCCGACATGGACGTCAACCACGTCCAGTCCGCCGTCTGCTTCCCGACCTTCCCGCGCTTTTGCGGCCAGACCTTCACCGAGGCCCGGGACCACGAGCTGGGCCTGCTGTGCGTGCGCGCCTACAACGACTGGATGGTGGAGGAGTGGTGCGGCCCCCAGGCCCACGGGCGGCTCATACCCCTCACCCTCATCCCCCTGTGGGACGCCGAGCTGGCCGCCGCCGAGGTCCGGCGCAACGCCGCACGCGGGGTGCGTGCCGTCGCCTTCTCGGAGATCCCCCCGCACCTGGGGCTGCCCTCGGTGCACTCCGACGACTGGGACCCCTTCCTCGCCGCCTGCGACGAGACCGGCACGGTCATCGCCATGCACATCGGCTCCAGCAGCCGGATGCCGTCCACATCGAAGGACGCGCCGCCCGCCGTCGGCTCCACCATCACCTTCGCCAACTGCTGCTTCTCGATGGTCGACTGGCTGATGAGCGGCAAGTTCGAACGGTTCCCGAACCTCAAGGTGATGTACGCCGAGGGACAGATCGGGTGGATCCCGTACATCCTGGAGCGCGCCGACACCGTCTGGGAGGAGAACCGCGGCTGGGGCGGCGTCGCCGACAAGGTGCGCCGGCCGCCCTCGGAGCTGTTCGCCGAGCACGTCCACGGCTGCTTCTTCGACGACGCCTTCGGGCTGCGGAACCTGGACGCCATCGGCCTGGACAACGTCCTGTACGAGACCGACTACCCGCACTCCGACTCCACCTGGCCCAAGTCCCGCGAGATCGGCGAGGCCCAGATGGGCCACCTGCCCCCGCCGGTCGTCGAGCGCATCGTCCGCGGCAACGCCATCGACCTGCTCGGTCTCACCCCCGACGGGCTGTGGGCCGGGTCCGCGTGATGGAGTACGGCATCCAGCTCCCCGTCCAGTCCCAGAGCACGCTCTACGCCGAGCCCTGGGAGACGGCCGCCGGCCCGCAGGACCTGGTCGCGGTCGCCCGCGCCGCCGAGGACGCCGGTTTCGCCTATGTCGCCGCCTGCGACCACGTGGCGATCCCGCGCCGCCTGGCCGCCGCGATGAGCACGGTCTGGTACGACCCCGTCGCCACCCTCGCCCATCTCGCCGCCGTCACCCGCCGGGTCCGGCTGCTCAGCCACGTCGCCGTCGTGGGGCTGCGGCATCCGCTCGTCACGGCCAAGCAGTACGCCACCTTGGACCACCTCTCCGGTGGCCGGCTGATCCTCGGGGTGGGCGCCGGCCACGTGCGGGAGGAGTTCGAGGTGCTCGGCGTGGACTTCGAGCGGCGCGGTGCCCTGCTGGACGAGACCGTCGACGCGCTGCGGGCCGCCCTCGGCCCGGAGGAGTTCCCCGCGCACCACGGGAAGTTCCACGACTTCGACGGGCTGGGCCAGCGGCCCCGGCCCGCCCAGCCGCACGTCCCCCTCTGGGTCGGCGGCTCCTCGCCCGCCGCGCTGCGCCGGGCCGCGCTCAAGGGCGACGGCTGGCTGCCGCAGGGCGACCCGCGCGAGCGGCTGCCGTCAGGGATCGAACGGATACGGCGGCTGCGGGAGCAGGCGGGTGCCGCGGGCCCCTTCACCGTCGGCGCCCTCACCGAGCCCCTCTACATCGGCCGCCCGTCCTGGCACGTCGGCCGCCGCACCCTCACCGGTGCCCCCGAGGCCCTCGCCGAGTCCCTGCGCGCCTACCGCGCGATGGGCGTGGGCCAGATCCAGGTCCGCTTCCGCAGCCGCGATCGCGGCGAACTCCTCGACCAGATGGCCGCGTTCGGCGCCGAGGTGGCGCCGCACCTGTGAGCCGTACCGCTAAGGAGACCGACATGGGCAAGCTGGACGGCCGCGTCGTGATCGTCACCGGCGCCGCACGCGGCCAGGGAGAGCAGGAGGCCCGGCTGTTCACCGAGGAGGGCGCCCGGGTCGTCGTCGCCGACGTCCTCGACGAACAGGGGCGTGCCCTCGCCGAGGAACTGGACGCGCTCTACGTCCACCTCGACGTCGGCGCGGAGGCCGACTGGCGTGCCGCGCTGGAGCGGACCCGCACGGCGTACGGCCGGGTCGACGGGCTCGTCAACAACGCCGGCGTGCTGCGCTTCAACGCCCTGGTGGACACGCCGCTGCAGGAGTTCATGGACGTGGTGCGGGTCAACCAGGCGGGCTGCTTCCTCGGCATCCGGACGATCGCGCCCGCCCTGCCCGACGGCGGCACCATCGTCAACACAGCCTCCTACACGGCCCTGACCGGCATGGCGGCCGTCGGGACGTACGCCGCGACCAAGCACGCGATCCTCGGGCTCACCCGGGTCGCCGCGCTGGAGCTGGCGCCGCGCCGGATACGCGTCAACGCCGTCTGCCCCGGCGCGATCGACACCGCGATGTCCAACCCGGCCCGGCTGGACCCGGACGCCGATCCCGAGGAGATGACGCGGGCGCTGGACGAGCTGTACCGCAAGCTGGTGCCGCTCGGCAGGGTGGGCCGGCCGGAGGAGGTGGCGCGGCTCGCGCTGTTCCTGACCTCGGACGACTCGTCGTACATCACCGGCCAGCCGTTCGTGATCGACGGCGGCTGGCTCGCGGGGGTGTCGGTCGTCTGACGCCGCATCTGATGGACCGTCAGCTATTGACGGTCCGCGCGGCCGGTGCCACAGTCGGCCACACGGTCAGAGCTGACGATGCGTCAGAAAACGAGCAGGGGTGGTGGACCTCGTGGAATTCGGGCTGTTCGTGCAGGGGTACGTGGGCAAGCGCGCCGAGACCGACCCGCTCGCCGAGCACAAGGCGCTGATGGAGGAGACCGAGTACGTCATCGAGGCGGACCGGTCCGGCTTCAAGTACGCCTGGGCCTCCGAGCACCACTTCCTTGAGGAGTACTCCCACCTCTCCGCCAACGACGTCTTCCTCGGCTACCTCGCCCACGCCACCGAGCGCATCCATCTGGGCTCGGGCATCTTCAACCCGCTCGCCCCGGTCAACCACCCGGTCAAGGTCGCCGAGAAGGTCGCCATGCTCGACCACCTCAGCGAGGGCCGCTTCGAGTTCGGCAGCGGGCGCGGGGCCGGGTCGCACGAGATCCTCGGGTTCATACCGGGCGTGACCGACATGAACCACACCAAGGAGATCTGGGAGGAGACGATCGCCGAGTTCCCCAAGATGTGGCTGCAGGACGAGTACGTGGGCTTCCAGGGCAAGCACTGGCAGCTGCCGCCGAGGAAGGTCCTGCCCAAGCCGTACGGCAAGTCCCACCCGGCGATGTGGTACGCGGCCGGCTCGCCGCCGTCGTACGCGATGGCCGCGAAGAAGGGGCTCGGAGTGCTCGGCTTCAGCATCCAGAAGGTGTCCGACATGGAGTGGGTGCTGGAGCAGTACAAGACGGCGATCGTGGACGCGGAGCCCGTGGGGGACTTCGTCAACGACAACGTGATGGTGACGACGACCGCGATCTGCGCGCCCACGCACGCGGAGGCGATCGAGATCGCGGTGAACGGCGGGCTGCACTATCTGCCCTCGCTGGTCTTCCGCTACCACGACACCTTCCCCCGGCCCGAGGGGTTCCCGGAGTGGCCGCAGACGCTGCCGGAGTACACCGCGGAGTTCGTGGAGGTGCTCATCGAGGAGGAGCTGCTGATCTGCGGCGACCCCGACGAGGTGCGGCGGCAGTGCAAGCGGTGGGAGCAGGCGGGGGCCGATCAGCTGAGCTTCGGGTTGCCGGTGGGGGTGCCGAAGGAGGAGACGTTGCAGACGATTCGGCTGATCGGGGAGCACGTGATTCCTGAGATCGACACGGATCCTGTTCATCGGACGTCCCGGTTCCGAGCTGCCTCGTGATCGCCGTTGCGGGGTGCGGGTGGGTGGTGCGTTCTCGCGCAGTTCCCCGCGCCCCTAGGTGGGTCGGTCCTCCCGGAGTCCAAGGAGTCTCCCCATGCTTGATCACGTAATCACGGGCGCCACCGTCGTCGACGGTACCGGCGGCCCCGCGTTCACCGCCGACGTCGGGATACGGGGCGGGCGGATCGCCGTCGTCGGGCGGGTCGCCGAAACCGCCCGGACCGCCGAGGACGCCTCCGGGCTCGTTCTCGCGCCCGGGTTCGTCGATCCGCACACCCACTACGACGCCCAGCTGTTCTGGGACCCGTACGCCACCCCCTCCCTCCAGCACGGTGTCACCACCGTCGCCGCCGGGAACTGCGGGTTCACCCTCGCGCCCCTCAAGCCGGGGGACGCCGACTACACCCGGCGGATGATGGCCAAGGTGGAGGGGATGTCCCTGGTCGCCCTCGAACAAGGAGCGCCCTGGAGCTGGCGGTCCTTCGGGGAGTACCTGGACGCCCTCGACGGGCGGATCGCCGTCAACGCCGGGTTCATGGTGGGGCACTGCGCGCTGCGCCGGTACGTCATGGGGCCGGCGGCCGTCGGCGGGCAGCCGAGCGAGGAGCAGCTGGGCGCGATCGTCCGTCTGGCGCACGAGGCCATGGAGGCCGGGGCCTGGGGGTTCTCCACCACCCAGTCCTCCACGCACTCCGACGGCGACGGGCAGCCCGTGGCGTCCCGGCACGCGCGGCCGAAGGAGCTGCTGGCCCTCGCGCGGGCCGTCGGGGAACACGAGGGCACCCAGATCGAGGCGATCGTCGCCGGGTGCCTGGACCGGTTCTCCGACGCGGAGATCGAGCTGCTGGCCGAGCTGAGCGCCACGGCCGGGCGGCCCCTGAACTGGAACGTGCTCACCGTCGACGCCGCAGTCCCCGACCGAGTGCCGCGCCAGCTGGAGGCGAGCGAGCGGGCCCGCAAGGCCGGTGGCCGGGTGGTGGCGCTGACCATGCCGATCCTCACCCCGATGAACATGTCCCTGGGCACCTTCTGCGCCCTCAACCTCATCCCCGGCTGGGGCCAGGTGCTCGGGCTGCCCGTGCCCGAGCGGATCCGGCGGCTGCGGGACCCGGCCGTGCGGGCCGCGCTGCTGCGGCACGCCGCCTCCGAGGAGGCCGGTGTCTTCAGGCGGCTGACGGACTTCGGGCGGTACGTCGTCGGGGACACCTACAGCGAGGCCAACCGGGGGCTGACCGGGCGGGTCGTGCGGGACATCGCCGCCGAGCGCGGGCAGGACCCGTTCACCTGCCTGGTGGAGATCTGCGCCCAGGACGAGCTGCGGACCGTGCTGTGGCCGATGCCCACCGACAACGACCCCGCGTCCTGGGCGCTGCGCGGCCGCACCTGGCAGCACGAGGACGTCCTGCTGGGCGGCTCCGACGCGGGCGCGCACCTGGACCGGATGTGCGGGGCACCGTACACGACCCGCTTCCTGGGCGACTGTCTGCGCGGCCGGAAGCTCGCCGGTCTGGAGCAGGCGGTGAAGATGCTGACCGACGATCCGGCGCGGCTGTTCGGGCTGCGGGAGCGGGGCCGGATCCGGGAGGGCTGGCATGCCGACCTCGTCCTGTTCGACCCGGAGCGGATCGACGCCGCGCCGGCCACCCTGGTGCACGACCTGCCGGGCGACAGCCCGCGGCTGGACTCCAGGGCGCTCGGGGTGCGGGCCGTGTGGGTCAACGGGGTCGAGGCGATCCGGGACGACACGGTGACCGGGGCCGTGCCGGGGCGGGTGCTGCGCTCCGGGCGGGACACCGAGACGGTGGCCACCCGGTGAGGCGGGAGCGGCTGTTCATCGGCGGCTCCTGGGTGGAGCCGGACGGCGGGCACCACCCGGTGACCGACCCGGCGACCGAGGAGACCGTGGGCTGGGCCCCGGAGGCGTCACGGGCGCAGGCCGAGGCGGCCTGCGCGGCGGCGCGGGAGGCGTTCGGGGCGTGGTCGCGCACGGCGCCCGAGGAGCGGGCGGCGGTACTGGCGCGCACGGCACGGATCATCCGGGACCGGCTCGTGCCGTACGCGGAGCTGGCGCAGGCCGAGACCGGTGCGACGACGGCCACGGCACGCGGCATGCAGGTCGCCGTGGCCGCCGCGCGGTTTCGCCGGTACGCGCGCGTGGAGCCGGTGGAGGCCGCCCTGCCGCCGCAGCTGAACGAGGCCGGGCCCGGGGGCACCTCCCACGCCCTTACGGCAGTGGGGGAGGGGCGGGCCGCCGTGATCGGCGCGCTGACCGTGCGGCAGCCCGTCGGCGTCGTCGCCTGCGTCACCTCGTACAACAACCCGTGGGCGAACCCGGCCGGGAAGGTCGCCCCGGCGCTGGCGATGGGCAACACGGTGGTCGTCAAGCCCGCCCCGCAGGACCCGCTGTCGGTGTACCGCATGGCCGAGGCCCTGGCGGAGGCCGGGGCGCCGCCGGGGGTGGTGAACGTCGTCTCCGGGCGGGACGTCGGCGTGGGCGAGGCCGTCGTCGGCTCGCCGGACGTCGACATGGTGAGCTTCACCGGGTCCACCGCCGTCGGCCGGCGCATCGCCGAGGTGTGCGGGCGGGGCATGAAACGGCAGCTGATGGAGCTGGGCGGCAAGGGCGCGGCGCTCGTCTTCGCGGACGCCGACGTGGACGCGGCCGTCGCCGGGATCGGCACCACGTTCTCCTTCTACAGCGGGCAGATCTGCACGGCCCCGACCCGGGTGCTGGCCCAGCGCCCGGTGTACGAGCGGCTGGTGGAGCGGCTGGCGGCGTACGCGAGCGCGTTGCCGGCCGGCGATCCCCGGCGGCCGGAGACGGTCGTCGGGCCGGTGATCTCGGGCGAGCACCGGGACCGGGTGGAGGCGTACGTGGAGCTGGGCCGCAAGGAGGGCGCGGTGGTCGTGGCCGGCGGTGAACGCCCGCCGTTCGAGCGCGGGTTCCATGTCGCGCCGACGCTGCTCGCCGACTGCACCAACGACATGCGCGTCGCCCGGGAGGAGATCTTCGGGCCGGTGGTCGTCGTCATCCCCTTCGACGACGAGGAGGAGGGCGTGGCCCTCGCCAACGACAGCGACTACGGGCTGATCGACTACGTGTTCAGCGGTGATGTGGCCCGCGCCTTCCGGGTGGCCCGCCGGCTGCGCGCGGGCGGGGTCGGCGTGAACACGGTCGCCCGCAACATGGAGGCGCCCTTCGGCGGGTTCAAGCAGAGCGGGGTCGGCCGGGACGTCGGCTCCTGGGCCCTGCACGCCTACAGCGAGACACAGGCGATCGTCTGGCCGGGGTGAGCGTCAGTCCAGGTCGACCCGGACCGTCAGCAGGTCGGTGCCGAACACGCGCACCCCGACGCTGTTGACGCGCGGCAGGCTGCGCAGCCGGGCGACGGGGTCGTCGTCGGGCAGGAGGTGGGCGGTGCCGGTGTACCAGCGGCCGCGCAGGCGCACCCGCACCCGGGGGTCGGCCTGGATGTTGCGCACGTACTGGGAGCGCAGGCCGAACTCCGACACCAGCCAGAACGAGTCCCCGATCCGCCGCCCGCCCACCGGCGTCTGCCGGGGCAGTCCGGAGACCCGCCCCGTCGTCTCCAGCACCGTCTGCGTGGGCAGCCGGCGCAGCAGCGGGTTGAGACGGCGCTGGAACGCCGTCGTGTACCGGTGGCGGAGTTCGGCGGGGCGGGACATACGGGCTCCGGTGGTCAGCGGTGGCCGAGGAAGACCGGGTTGGTGAAGGCGGCGAGGGCGCCGGGCAGGGGGCCCGCCGCCGTCTCGTGCCGCAGCTCGGCGCGGACGTAGGCAGCGTACGACGGGGTGGTGTGCCACTCGGCGACGCCCGCGCCCGACACCGGCAGCGGTGCGCTGGTGAACAGCACCCCCTGGTCGGTGACGAACCGCACGGTGCAGCGCGGGGCGCCGGTGACCTCCAGGCGGACGGTCACCGGTGTGTCCCGGTCGACCTCCAGCCGCTCCCCGATGCCGGCGTGCTGCCCGCGTCCGCCGCTCACGCCGAAGGACAGGGCGACCTTGGCGGACTCGGCGACGTAGGAGCGGCCGGCCCGGATGCCCTCCTGGATGGCGTCCCGGGTCAGGTCGTCGGCGAGGACGACGGTCTGCGGTGAGCCCACCGGGTCGGGGTCGCGGTGGGCGTCGCTGTTGCCCATCGCCGGGATCCAGTCGCGCCCCTCGCGCACGGAGGCGACCAGCATGGAGTCCCAGTCGGCGAGCGCCACCTCGTCGTCGGGCGTGTAGGGGCCGTTCCACACCTCGATGGCGTCCGCCTCGCCGAAGCCGAACTTCCAGTTGCAGCCGACACAGGTGGCGTGCGGATGGGCGGGGACGACGAGGCCGCCGGCCTGGCGGATGCGGCGGGCGAAGCGGCCGAAGCGGTTGTCGCGGGCCCGGTAGCGCCAGTCGACGAACGTGCCGGGGTCGGTGCCGAGGGCCACGACGTGGCCGTTGCGGGTGGTGATCTCCTCGCCGAGCATCACCAGCAGGTCGTCGCCGGCCACGTCGGCCCAGTGGGCGTGCGAGGTGTGCGTGTTGTGGTCGGAGGTGTTGATGAAGTCCAGGCCCGCGGCGCGGGCGAGGGCGCCGATCTCGGCGGGGGTGCGCCGGCCGTCGGAGTGCCAGGAGTGCAGATGGCAGTCGCCGCGGTACCAGGCCCGGCCCCGCCCCTTGGCCCGCTCCGGGGGATAACCGGGCGTCGGCGTCTCGCCGCTCTCGCCGTAGGTGAGCGTGACGGTCAGCTCGTAGGTCAGGCCCTGCGGGGCCACCGTGTACGGGCCGAGCGCGATGTGCCAGGTGCCCTCGCGGACGGGGCCGGGCACATAGCCGGGGGTGGCGTCGTCGGCGCGCAGGAAGAACTCGGTGCGGGCGCCGCCCGACCAGCCGCGGAAGCCCTTGCCGCCGAGGTCGGTGCCGCGCTCGTCGAAGATCCCGATGTCCAGGGCGTTGCCCGGGGTGCCGGCCGGGACGGACGGCTTGTCGTAGGTGTAGGAGACCCTGATCTCCCGTACGCCGGAGGGGACTTCGACCGGGACGTACACGAAGTCGGGGGCGCCGGGGGGCAGTGTGCCGCGCACGGTCCGCGTCTCCTGGCCCGGCCCGCCTCCGTCGGCCGCTGCAGCGAAGTTCACACGTCCCAACGTAAGCGCGGTGGCGGCTCCCGTCACGAACAGGGCGCGTCGGCCGATGGCGTTTCCGTCTGCTCTTGCCTCTGCTCTGTCGTCACACATGGCCGCCACTGTGCCGGGCGGGCGTGAACTCCGGTAGACCGCAAGGGAATCGGGGAGCGGCGCGGTGTTCCACGACCGCGCACCGACCGGACGGTATCGACTGCGGGCGTCCGGCGCGGTACAGATGCCCCATGCGCATCTCCGTCACGGTCTTCCTCACCGACGAGACCATCACGCCCACCCGCCTCGCCCGCGAGCTGGAGCAGCGCGGCTTCGCCGGGCTCTACCTGCCCGAGCACACCCACATCCCCGTCGAGCGCACCACCCCCTACCCGGCGGGCGGCGACCTGCCGCGCGAGTACGGCCGCACCCTGGACCCGTTCGTGGCCCTGGCCCAGGCCGCCGCCGTCACCGAACGGCTCGGCCTGGGCACCGGCATCACGCTGGTCGCCCAGCACGACCCGATCGACCTGGCCAAGCAGATCGCGACCCTCGACCACCTCTCCGGCGGCCGCCTCACGCTCGGCGTCGGCTTCGGCTGGAACGTCGAGGAGGCCGCCGACCACGGGGTCCAGTGGAGCACCCGGCGCTCCCTGGTGCGCGACCGGATGGCGCTGATGCGGGCCCTGTGGGCACCCGAACCGACCGGCCACGACGGCGAGTTCGGCAGCGTACGTCCGAGCCTGGCCCACCCCAAGCCCGTGCAGAAGCCGCGCGGCCCGGTCCTCGGCCCGCGCACGCTCGTCGGCGGGGCGGCGGGGCCGAAGCTGTTCGCGGACATCTGCGCGTACGCCGACGGCTGGCTGCCGATCGGCGGGCGCGGCCTGACCGAGTCCCTGCCCCGGCTGCGCACCGCCTGGACCGACGCGGGCCGCGACCCGGCCGCCCTCCAGGTCGTCCCGTACGCCGTGCACCCGACCGCGGGCAAGCTGGCCCACTACGCCGACCTCGGCATCGAGGAAGTCGTGCTCCAGCTGCCGCCCGCCGGGGAGGCGGAGATCCTGCGCACACTGGACGAGCACGCCCGCCACCTGAGCTGATCACCCTCTTATCCTCGAAGGATGACGACTTCCGCGACCTCCGGAACCGGCCCCACCGAGAACTCCATGCGTCGCGCCCTCAAACGCGCCCGGGACGGCGTCGCCCTCGACGTCACCGAGGCGGCGGTGCTGCTCCAGGCCCGCGGCGAGGCCCTCACCGACCTCGCCGCCTCCGCCGCCCGGGTCCGCGACGCCGGCCTGGAACAGGCGGGCCGCCCGGGGGTCATCACCTACTCGAAGAGCGTCTTCATCCCGCTGACCCGGCTGTGCCGGGACAAGTGCCACTACTGCACCTTCGTCACCGTCCCCGGCAAGCTGCGCCGCGCCGGGCACGGGATGTTCATGTCCCCGGACGAGGTCCTCGACATCGCCCGCAAGGGCGCCGCCCTCGGCTGCAAGGAAGCCCTCATCACCCTCGGCGACAAGCCCGAGGACCGCTGGCCCGAGGCGCGCGAATGGCTCGACGCGCACGGCTACGACGACACCATCGCCTACGTCCGCGCCATCTCCATCCGCATCCTGGAGGAGACGGGCCTGCTGCCCCACCTCAACCCGGGCGTGATGACGTGGACGGACTTCCAGCGGCTCAAGCCCGTCGCCCCGTCGATGGGCATGATGCTGGAGACGACCGCTGAACGGCTCTGGTCGGAGCCGGGCGGCCCCCACCACGGCTCCCCGGACAAGGAACCGGCCGTCCGGCTGCGCGTGCTTCAGGACGCCGGCCGCTCCTCCGTCCCCTTCACCTCGGGCCTGCTCATCGGCATCGGCGAGACCTACGAGGAGCGCGCGGAGTCCCTGTTCGCGCTGCGCAAGGTGTCCCGCGCCTACCACGGCATCCAGGAACTGATCATCCAGAACTTCCGCGCCAAGCCGGACACCGCGATGCGCGGCATGCCGGACGCCGAACTGGACGACCTGGTCGCCACGGTGGCCGTCGCCCGGCTCATCATGGGCCCCGGCGCCTGCCTGCAGGCCCCGCCGAACCTCGTCGACGCCGAGTACGGGCGCCTCATCGGCGCCGGCATCGACGACTGGGGCGGTGTCTCCCCGCTGACCATCGACCACGTCAACCCCGAACGCCCCTGGCCGCGGATCGAGGAACTGGCCGAGAAGTCCCGTGCGGCCGGCTTCCGGCTGCGCGAACGGCTCTGCGTGTACCCGGAGTTCGTGCGGCGCGGCGAGCCCTGGCTGGACCCGAGGCTGCTGCCGCACGTGCGCGCTCTGGCCGACCCGGAGACCGGCCTCGCGCGTGAGGACGCCGTCGTCGAGGGCCGGCCGTGGCAGGAGCCGGAGGAGGTCTTCACCGCCACCGGCCGCACCGACCTGCACACCTCCATCGACACCGAGGGCCGCAGCTCTGACCGCCGCGACGACTTCGACGAGGTCTACGGCGACTGGGACGCCCTGCGCGAGGCCGCCGCCCCCGGCATGGCCCCCGAGCGCATCGACACCGACGTACGCCAGGCGCTGCGCACCGCAGCCGACGACCCCACGAAGCTCACGGACGCCGAGGCGCTGGCCCTGCTGCACGCGGACGGGCCGGCGCTGGACGCCCTCACCCGGATCGCCGACGACGTCCGCAAGGCGGCGGTCGGCGACGACGTGACCTACATCGTCACCCGGAACATCAACTTCACCAACGTCTGCTACACCGGCTGCCGCTTCTGCGCCTTCGCCCAGCGCCGCACCGACGCGGACGCCTACACGCTCTCCCTGGACCAGGTCGCCGACCGCGCCCAGCAGGCCTGGGACGTGGGCGCGGTCGAGGTGTGCATGCAGGGCGGCATCCACCCGGACCTGCCCGGCACGGCGTACTTCGACATCGCGAAGGCGGTGAAATCCAGGGTCCCCGGCATGCATGTGCACGCCTTCTCCCCGATGGAGGTCGTCAACGGCGCGACCCGCACCGGAATGTCGATCCGCGAGTGGCTGACGGCCGCCAAGGAGGCCGGCCTGGACACCATCCCCGGCACGGCGGCGGAGATCCTGGACGACGAGGTCCGCTGGGTGCTGACCAAGGGCAAGCTGCCCACGGCCACCTGGATCGAGGTGATCACCACGGCTCACGAGCTGGGCATCCGCTCCTCCTCGACGATGATGTACGGCCATGTCGACCAGCCCCGGCACTGGCTCGGCCATCTGCGCACGCTCGCGGACATCCAGCAGCGCACGGGCGGCTTCACGGAGTTCGTGACGCTGCCCTTCGTGCACACCAACGCCCCCGTCTACCTCGCGGGCATCGCCCGGCCCGGCCCGACGATGCGCGACAACCGCGCGGTCACCGCGATGGCCCGCCTGCTGCTGCACCCGCACATCCCGAACATCCAGACCAGCTGGGTCAAGCTCGGCACCGAGGGCGCCGCCGAGATGCTCCGATCCGGCGCCAACGACCTGGGCGGCACCCTCATGGAGGAGACGATCTCCCGCATGGCGGGCTCCTCCTACGGCTCCTACAAGTCGGTCAAGGACCTGATCGCGGTGGCGCAGGCCGCGGGCCGCCCGGCCAGGCCCCGCACCACGCTCTACGGCGAGGTCCCCGAGGAGCGGCAGCGTGCGGCCGCGGCCTCCGACGGCCACCTGCCGGAGCTGCTGCCGGTGCTGGACTGAGCGGCGGGGCGCCGGCGGCAGGGCAGTACGATGATCCGGCCCCCGGGATGCCGGGGGCCGGAGACTGAGGAGATGCGTGCGGTGCCTGCCCGACTGCTGCCCTCGTGGGCCTGGGTCACCACGCTGACCGTGGGCGCGGTCGCCGCGGTCGCGGTGCTGGCGGTGCGGGCCGACGACGGGCCGAAGCCGGTGGCGGGTGCCGCCCGGCCGAGCGCGTCGGCGTCGGCGCAGCCGCACCCGGCGCCGTCGGCGCCCCCGGCGGTGCCGGACGGGTCGGGCACCGGGCGGCGGGTCGTGTACTCGCTCGCGCAGCACCGGCTCTGGCTGGTCGATGCCAGCGATTCCCCGCGCCGCACCTTCCCGGTGTGGGCGGGCACGGTCAGCCCGGACCCGGGGAACTACACCGTCTCGACCCGGCGGGAGAGCACCACCGGCTCCGACGGCGTGCAGATCGAGCACATCGTGTACTTCGCGGCCAAGTCGGGGGTGTCGATCGCGTTCTCCAACGCGGTCGACGGCTCTTCCCCGCCGCCGCCCGCCGCCGGCACCCGTACGGGTGGCATCCGGATGCGGGCGGCTGACGGGGCGGCGCTGTGGACGTTCGCGACGCCCGGGACGACGGTCGCGGTGGTCAGCTAGCGGCCTTCTCGGCGGCGGGCACCTCGGCGGGCCTGCCGTCCCCGGCGGCCAGGTGGTTCACCACCAGCACGATGCCGCTGACCAGGAAGATGCGGGTGGCGGCGTCGAGGCCGTTCCAGTTCTTCGACTGCCACATGGCGAACCATTCGCCGCCGATCGCGATGAACCCGGCGCCGAACAGCAGCATCAGCATCAGCAGGCCGTACGTGGACAGCCGCCGGGCGAGCGCGGCGTCGCGCCGGGCCCAGCACACGGTCCCGGCTATCAGCACCAGCGCCGCGAGGCTCTCCCACACGATGATGGCGACGTAGGCGGCGTTCTGCAGGCCCTTGCTGGTGATGGCCCGCCACATCAGGTCGTCGTCCTTGAAGGTGGTGTCCATGGCCAGCACATGCTGGACGAAGGCCTGGTTCGTCCCGAAATCGGTGATGTTCCCGAAGGCGACGAGGGCGATGTAGAGCGCGAGCACACCGGTGAGGACACCGGCGGCGAGTGCAAGCGCGCGTGAGGTGGGGGTGGTCATGCCGATCATTCTGCCCAACCGCCGCCGCCGTCGGTGCAGGCCTCAACTTCCCTCCGGCCCCTGTCCCTTGACTGTGGATGGCCGCTGCAATGGAATGGACCGGCAGACCGGCAGGCTTACCGCGGGGGACGCATGGCGTTACGGATCGGGCAGGCGGCACCAGTTCATTCCCGCGGACCCGCGAGAGCCGCGGCGTCCGGTCGCGGATCCGGCCGGCCCTGCCGACCAGGACGATGATCCGGCTGCCCGACCCCGCACGCTCCCGGGCCTTCCTGTTCGGCGTGACCTCCTACGCCGACGAGGGACTGCCCGATCTGCCGGCCGTCGCCGGCAACCTGAGAGAGCTGCGGCGCCTCCTCACCTCCCCGGACGGGGGCTTCGCACCCGAGCACTGCGTGGTGATGGCGGAACCGGCCACCCCGCAGGCCGTCCAGGACGCCCTGCGGCACCAGGCGGCCCAGGCGGAGGACACCCTGCTCGTCTACTTCGCGGGCCACGGCGTGCGGGAGCGCGACGACAGCCTGTATCTGGCCCTCGCGGACACCCACCAGGACGACGCGGTCGTCAGCGGCCTCGCGTACGACGACATGAGCGCGCTCATCCGGCAGGAGCCGCACACCGCGGCCCACCGGATCGTGATCCTCGACTGCTGCTTCAGCGGCCCCTTCTCGCCGAGGACGGGCGCGGGCAGCGCCGATCCCGTGGGAGAGCCGGCGATCGAGGGCGCCTGCGTGCTGGCCGCCGGCGCCGGCGACGCGGCGTCCCTGGCCCCACCCGGCGAGCGGCACACGGCGTTCACCGGCGAACTGCTGCGCCTGCTCGAAGGAGGCGTGCCGGGAGCCGGGGACCTGCTCCCGCTCGGCACGCTCACCGAGCGGCTCATGCAGGCCGCCCGGCTGCGGGGACTGCCGGAACCCAGGCACGCCCTCCACGGCACCACCCGGGACCTCGCGCTCGTCCGCAACCGCGCGGCGACCCCCGGCACGGGACCGGTGCCGGACGCCGCACCGCCGGTGCCGCCCGCCGCCGCGCAGACCCACGCGGCCAGGCCGCTTGTGTTCGCCGGAGAACTCCACGCCACCAAGGCGGACCTCGCCCGCACGGTACGCGCCCACTGGTCGAAGGCCGCCCAGGTGTTCTTCCAGCGCATGGGGACACGGCAGGAGCCGTCCGAGGGCTGGCGCGAACTGCGCGGCTGGCTGCGGCAGTTCAGCGATCCGCTGGCCGACGACGTGGAGGGCCGGATCGCCCTCGTCGACCGGTACCTGACCGCCGGCGGCCTCACCCCGGACCACAAGCTGCTGCACCTGCTGCGCTGGCTGGACCCGGACGGACCGGTCGTCTACCGCGGCGCCCCCGTCACCTACGGCACGCTGCGGCGGGCCTGTCTCGCGCGCCCCGCCAGGGGCTGGGACAAGCGGATGCTGGCAGACCTGGAGAGCCAGCCGCTCCTCGGCACGCTGGCCGGGTTCCGTTCCCTGGAGCGGCTGGCCGGGGTGCAGGGCAGGTGGGACACGGCGGTGCGGGCCTGGCGCGCGGCCACCGGCGTGCGGGGGCTGCCGAAGGACGTCCGCGACTGGGCCGTCGCCACGGGGCCCGGGGCCCTGCTCGCCGGGCTGCTGCCGTCGGATCTGCCGGAGGAACGGGTGCCGGAAGGTGCCCGCCCGCCGTCCGACGCCCGTCCGTCGTCGCGGACCGTGCCCTGGTACGACCAGCTGCTCACGGCGGCCGGGGGGCCGCAGACGCCGCTGGGCCGGCTGCTCGAAGCCGAGTGGTCGAAGCGGGCCGAGACGGAGGCCCGGCGCGAGGAGGAGGCCCGCCGGCAGGAGGAGCGGCGGCGCGAGGAGGAGGCCCGGCGTAGGGCGGAGGCGGACGAGAGGCGTCGGCGCGAGGAGGCCGAGCGGCGGGAGCAGCGGCAGGCCACCCCGCTCGTCGCCCCGGAGGAGAAGCCGGCGGCCGGGCCTCCGGCCGGGCCTCCGGCCGGGCCGGAGGCCTGGGAGCGGCAGGCGGCCCAGGTGCGGCAGGCCCGGGAACGCTCGGCGGCACGTGAGCGCCTGGCGTCGCTGGACCAGCAGACCGGCCCGCAACGCGAGACGTGGCCGGGCCGGACCGCACCCCGGCCACCGGCTCCGCCGCGTCCACCGGCTCCGCCCCGGCCGCCGGCGCGGGAGCAGCGGGGGCGGGACGCCGGCCCCCTCCGCACGGATCCGCTCGACCGGATGGTGGCCGTCGCCTGGGCGCTGGCCATCGGCGTCGGCTGGACCCTCGTACCGCTCGTCGTCGTCTGGACGACCTGGTGGTACGGCAGCTACGAGGTCGACGCCGCCCGCACCCTGACGGCGGCCTCCGCCGTCGCGGGCGCCGCCGCGCTGGCCGCGCTGGTACCGGGGGCCTTCGGCCTCGGCACCGGCTTCCGCCCGCGACTGCTCCGGCCGTCCACGTGGGCCCCGGCGCCGGGTGCGGCGCTCCTGCTCGGCGCGATGCTGTACCTCTACTGGCTGGCCGGGCACAACGCGTCGTCGCGGGCGAGCACCATCAAGGCGGACTCGGATCTGCTGAGGAAGGTCGGCTGGGACCGCTTCTGGACGTTCGTCAACCAGCACAGTTACCGCGTCTCGGGCGTGGACGCCCTGCTGTCGCTGCTGCTCCTGCCGGTCCTGGCGGGCTGCGCGGTGGCCGGGTTCTGGGCGGGCAGGCGGGTCGTCCGGCGCTGCCGGGAGCGGTACACGGGCCGCTGACGCCGGTGCGGGCCCGCCGTGAGCGGCCCCGGTCCCCCGGCCCACGGCCCTGACGCGCACATTTCCCGCGCTTTTCCGCCCTGAACCCGTCGTCCCTGTTCGATTACAGTGCTGCGCGTCGTACATATGGACGGTGCCCGGGGAGGTCTAGGTGGGCGCGACAACCGGTGCCGTCTGGGGCCGAGCCGAACAGCAGGACTTCCGCAGCCGGGTGCGGGGCACGCTCCTCGGGGCTGCCCTCGGGGACGCGCTGGGCTCGCCCGTGGACGGCCTCGGCCTGGCCGCGATCCGGGAGGCGTACGGCCCCGAGGGCGTCGCCGACCTCCTGCCCGCGCACGGCCGGCGGGGCGCCGTCAGCCATCTCACCCAGCTGACCCTGTTCACCGTGGACGGGCTGATCCGCGCGCAGGTGCGCCGCGACACCGGCGCCTGGCATCCGCCGACCGACCTGCACAAGGCGTACCGGCGCTGGCTGGCCACCCAGCGCGACTGGGGTCCGGACGAGCGCCGCGAGGAGGACGGCTGGCTGGCCCGCGAGGAGTGGCTGTACGCACGGCGCGAGCCCGGCCGGGCGCTGCTGCTGGGGCTCGGCGACGAGACGATGGGCACCCTGGAGGCGCCGAAGAACCCCGGTGAGGCCGGCCCCGAGGCCACCGCCCGCTCGGCGCCCTTCGGGCTGCTCGTCGGCTGGGAACCCCAGCTGGTGGTGCAGCTGGCGGTGGAGTGCGCGGCGCACACCCACGGGCACCCGGTGGCCTGCCTGTCGGCCGGGGCGTACGCGGTGATCGTGCACGGTCTGGCGCGCGGCCAGAGCCTGGACGGCGCGGTGCAGCAGGCGCTCGCCCTGCTCGCCGCCCGCCCCGGCCACCAGCCGGTCTCGGACGCCCTCCAGCACGCCCTCGGCGCGGTACGGCAGGGCCTGCCGACGCCGGTACGGGTGACGGAGCTGCTCGGGGACGGCACCGCGGCCGGGGTGCTGGGCGCGGCCGTCTACTGCGCGCTGGTCGGTGAGGACGTCCGGCACGGTCTGCGGCTCGCCGTCAACCACGACGGCCCCTCCGGCGCGACGGGCGCCCTCGCCGGCGGTCTCCTCGGCGCGCTGCACGGCGAGACGGCCCTCCCGCCGGCCTGGCTGGCGGAGCTGGAGGGCCGCCCGACGATGCTGGCGCTGGCCGACGACTTCGCGATGGAGATGACCCAGGGCCCCGCCCTGCACGGCCCGGCGGGCGCGTCCCCGGCCTGGCTCGCCCGCTACCCGCGCGCGTAGGTGTGTTTCAGCCCTCGTCCGGGGCCGTCGGTTCGTTGAAAGCGCGGTGAGGCCGGCGTGAAACCGGGGGGCCGCAAGCTCCTTGTCACACGGAAGGCGACGCGAGCCCCGCCCGGGGGCCGCGAAGGACCCAAGGAGCACACACCATGGCCCTCACCCTCACCGCCCAGGACAAGAACACCCTGCGCACCGCCGCGTACGGCGCCGTCTCGCTGCTGGCCGCCGCAGCCGGTTCGCCCCACAAGGTCGCCACCCAGGGCAGCGTCGCCCTGGCCACCGCGACCGGCCCGATCGGGCACGTGCTCGCCGAGAAGTCGAGGATCGAGGGCCTGAACGGCAGCTCCGTGGCCGAGCTCGCCGACCAGGTGCTGCCGGCCCTGACCGCCGCCATGGCCCTGCTGGGCGAGCAGGACCGCGAGGAGGCCGGCAACTTCCGCGCCACCGTCGTCCTCGCCCTGGAGGCGGGCGCCCGGTCGCACAAGGGCGAGCCGGGCCCCGCCATGAGCGAGATGGTCCGCAAGATCACCGCCGTCCTCGACGCCGCCTCCTGACGGTGCCTAGCCCCTGCCGGCCGTCCCCAGTGCGTCCTCCACACCGTTCGCCGGGGACGGCACGGCCGCCGCGGCCGCGTCGTCGTCGGAGTTGAGGCGGTCGATGATCGCCAGCCGCTCCGGGGTGTCCTCGGGCTTGAGCCGGCCGACGACGACGTACAGCACCAGGGAGACGGCCAGCGGGATCGACACCTGGTACTGCAGCGGCACACCGCCGTCGATCTGCCAGCTGATCGGGTAGTTCACCAGCCAGAAGGCCAGCAGGCCCAGCGCCCAGCTGGTCAGGGCCGCCGTCGGGCCCGAGCGGCGGAAGGGGCGCAGCAGGCCCAGCATCATCGGGATGGCGATCGGGCCCATCAGACCCGCCACCCACTTGATGACGACGGTGATGATGTCCTTGAACGCGGGGGAGTTGACCTGGGTCGCCACCGCCATGGACAGGCCGAGGAAGACGACGGTCGTCACCCGGGCCGCGATCAGCCCGGAGCGCTGCTCCCATTCCCGCGCCCGCCGGGAGAGCACCGGCGCCACGTCCCGGGTGAAGACGGCGGCGATGGCGTTGGCGTCGGAGGAGCACATGGCCATGGTGTGCGAGAAGAAGCCGACGATCACCAGGCCCAGCACGCCGTGCGGCAGCAGCTGTTCGGTCATCAGGGCGTAGGCGTCGGAGCCGTCCGGCTTCTGCGCGTGGACGAGCAGCGGCGACATCCACATCGGGAAGAACAGCACGAGTGGCCAGACCAGCCACAGCACCGCCGACAGCCGGGCCGAGCGCTCGGCCTGCCGGGCGCTGCCCGTGGCCATGTAGCGCTGCGCCTGGTTGAGCATGCCGCCGTTGTACTCGAAGAGCTTGATGAACAGGAAGGCGAGCAGGAACACCGTGCCGTAGGGGCCGACGAGCGGCTTGCCGTGGCCGTGCAGGGCGGGCTCGTCCCAGGCGCCGAGGAAGCCGATGCCCTTGTCGTTCAGCTTCAGCACGACCGCCACGAACATGGCGACACCGGCCAGCAACTGGATGACGAACTGCCCGAGTTCGGTCAGCGCGTCCGCCCACAGCCCGCCGATCGTGCAGTAGACGGCCGTGATCGCCCCGGTGATGAGGATGCCCTGGTTCAGGGAGACGCCCGTGAAGACCGACAGCAGCGTCGCGATCGCTGCCCACTTGGCGCCCACGTCGACGATCTTCAGCAGCATCCCGGACCAGGCCAGCGCCTGCTGGGTGGGCAGGTTGTAACGGTTCTTCAGGTACTCCAGCGGGGAGGCCACATGGAGCCGGGAGCGCAGCCGGTTGATGCGGGGCGCGAACAGCTTCGAACCGATGGCGATGCCGAGGGCGATCGGGAAGGACCAGGTGACGAACGAGGTGACGCCGTAGGTGTAGGCGATGCCCGCGTACCCGGTGAACATCACCGCGCTGTAGCCCGACATGTGGTGCGAGATGCCGGACAGCCACCAGGGCATCTTCCCGCCGGCGGTGAAGAAGTCGCTGACGTCGTCCACCCGCTTGTGCGACCAGACGCCGATGGCGACCATCACTGAGAAGTAGCCGATCAGCACGGCCCAGTCGAGACTGTTCATGGGCCCGATCGTGCGGTCCGTCACATGAACACGACAATGGAGCGTAAGGTCAAGTCGCGGTAAAAACGTTCGACTTGATGGCCCACGTTCACCCATATGAACTACGCCGGGTCGGTCCGGGCGCCCTCCGCGCACCGCCGGCCCGAAGCTGAGGCGGCGTCAGCCCGCCGCCGGGGTTCCTTCACCCGGCGGAGTGAAGACGGCGCCGAGATGGCCGTACCCGGCTCGCGTTGAGCCCCGATTCGGGCGATAAGGCGGCATACGTTGACGTGCGGCACCTCCGCAGCTGCCCGGCCACCGCGCCGGCACGGCGCGAAGGGGCCGACAGCACGTCCTCATGTCTGTGTTCGCCTTCCGCAGCCGGAGCCTTCATGCGCCCATTCGATACCAGGACCAGACGCCGCCAACGTCTCGTGCACCGCAGCCTCGCCGCCCTTGTCACGCTGATCGCGGCACTCGCCCTGCCCGGCACCGCGTTCGCCGACCTGCCCGGCGCCAGCCCCCAGCTGACCCGGGCGCCGTACCTCTCGGACGTGACCCAGACCTCGGTCCGGGTGAACTGGGCGACGAGCACCCGGAGCACGGGCACCGTCAGATGGGGTCCGCTCGGCAACTGCACGGCCAACACCGCCTCCGCGACCGCGGCGGGGACGTCCATCACCGTCAACGGAGTGACCGAGTACCAGAACAAGGTGCTCGTCTCCGGGCTGGCACCCGGCACGCAGTACTGCTACCGGGTCTTCACCGGCGGGACCGCGCCCGTGGACCTCCTGGGCACCAACCCGTCCCCGACGTTCACCACGCTGGAGCCGGCCGGCGGGACCACGCCGTTCAGCTTCGCCGTCATGGGCGACTGGGGTGACACCACGAACCGCGGGCAGAACACCGGCGCGCTCAACGTGAACCAGGCCAACGTGATGTCGCAGCTCAACGCCAGCGGGACCCGCTTCGTCCTGTCGGCCGGTGACGTGGCCTACCCGAGCGGCAGCCAGACCAACTACGGTGACCTCAACCAGACCGGGGTCAACATCAGCGCGGTCTTCCGGCGCGAGTACTGGGCCTACCCCGGTCAGCGCCTGCCGCTGTTCTACTCGATGGGCAACCACGGCCGGAACAGCACGGCGCTGTCGAACTGGCCCGAGACCAGCAACGCCGCCGCCTCCGGCGGAACGTACTCGATGGTCAGCTACCCGTCGTTCTTCGGCACCAACCCGGCCAGCTACCCGACCACCTACTTCGCGTTCAACAGCGGCCCCGTGCGCTTCTACGTGCTCGACGCCTCGTGGACCGACAGCAACGTGGGCTCCGCGACCGGTGGCTCCTGCGGAACCGGTACGAGCTGCAAGATGTACCAGATCGACGCCGCCGCGCACTGGGCGACGACGGCCGCCGAGTACCAGTGGCTGCAGAACGACCTGGCCACGCACCCGGGCGGACTCAAGGTCGCCGTGTTCCACTTCCCGCTGCGGTCCGACAACTCCAGCCAGAAGTCGGACATCTTCCTCCAGAACACCGCGACCAACCCCAACAGCCTGGAGAAGCTGCTGTCCGACCACGGCGTGAACCTGGTGTTCAACGGTCACGCCCACCACTACCAGCGCAATGTGGCCCCGCCCGGCGGCGTCCCCAGCTACGTGACCGGCGGTGGCGGCGCCACCCTGCACTCGGTCAGCCGGTGCGCCTCGACCGACGCGTACGCCATCGCCTGGTCCTACACCTCGAACTCGGGCAGTCGCTGCGGCTCAGCGCCGGTGCCGACCTCCGACTCCCAGGTCTACCACTTCCTCAAGGTCACGGTGAGCGGCACCACACTGACCGTCACCCCGACCGACTCCCTGGGCAGGGTCTTCGACCAGCAGGTCTACAACTTCGCGGCCGACGCCGCCGCGCCCGCGCCGGTGACCGGCCTCACCGCCACGCCTCAGGGCACCACCGCCAACGTGCTGCGCTGGAACGAGGCGAGGGACAACGTCGGCGTGACCGCGTACGACGTGTACCGCAACGGCCGGTACCTGGCCACGCTGTCGGCCGACAAGCGGACGTACTGCGACCGGACGGCCGTCTTCCTCGCCCCGTACCGCTACGAGGTGCGGGCCCGCGACCTCGCGGGCAACACCAGCTCGGCCACCACGTCCGTGACCTGGTGAGGCCGCGGCGCCACGCATGACACCACCGGCCGCCGGTCATCGGGTCCCCACCCGTGACCGGCGGCCCTGCTCATCGCCGTTTGATGATGAGCGACTTGGCGACGACAGCCGACTGCCCGTCCTTGGTGGCGTAGAAGTGCACGACGAACGCACCCGGCGCGTGCAGAGCGACGAAGTTCATGCTGGTGGAGCCGAGCGTGTTCGTCGAGGCGGCCTTCCAGCCGACCCCCTTGCCCGAGGCGTTCGTGATCTCGGCGAAGACGTGCACCTGGCTCGCCGGGACCGTCCTCGTCCCGGTCGTCGTCCGGGTGTTCACCACGGCCCGGAACGGCTCCCCGACCGCGACGGCCGCCGGCAGGTCCACCGTGACGGAGAGCTTGCCGGGGCTGCTCACCGGCTTCGGTGTCGCCCGCGCGGCGGGGACTCCGTCGGGCACGATCCGCCAGGCGGGGTGCAGCTCGGCGGCATGTCGCTGGTTGCGGTCGAGGACCCACGCACCGTAGAACGTCGCGTGCTTGCCCGGCGGGGGAATGATCACGTGCGGCTCGTCGGGCGGGACCACCTCGACGTTGAGCAGGCCCTTGTTGGCCGAGCGCAGATAGGGCTGGTACTTCTCGTCCACCGCGACCGTCAGGTGCGTGTTGCCGTCGTTCGGACGGTACTGCACCTTCCGCACGACCCCGCTGACGGTCGCGCAGTCGGCGACGACCCGCAGCCGCTTGGGGTTGTGGACGTGCGTGAGCGGATCGCTCCGGCAGGCGACGCCCGCCCCGCTCCAGCTCGGCGCCCCCGCGGCGGTGCCCCGATGCTCCGAGCGCGGGACGAGCAGAGCGACCAGGACCGCGACGACGGCCACGAGGACGACGGCACCGGCGACGGTCAGCTGCCGGCGGCTGAACCGGCGGCCGAACGCCTCGACCTGGGGGTCCTCCGCACCGCGGCGGCGTGTCGCCGGCTCCTCGTGCTTCCTCATCGCCGTACCGCCAACGTCTGCTCGGCGTAGTTGCCCACCTGGTCCGAGACCTCCAGCCGCCATGTCGGTCGGACGCGCGCGGGGACGGGGAACGACAGCGTGACCTTCCCCGATCCGTCCGCCTTCGCCCGGGCCACGACGGCACCGTGGTAGGCCGCCGTGACCGGGCTGTTCGGTTCGAAGCCCTGGCCACTGACCTGCGCCTGCCCACCGCTCGCCCGGTAGGAGATGGACGGCTTGGGGAACACCTGCGAGGCGTACCGGCCGCCCGAGTCCGTCATGACGAGCAGGGACCGGGGACGGGTCCGCGGCGGGATGGCGAGCGTGACGGACGCCGCGCCGTCCACGTCGGTACGGCCGCGCGCGACGACCTTTCCGTTGTACGTCACGGTGACCGGCGAGTTCGCCATGAAGCCGCTGCCCGCCACGGTCACCCTCGGCCCGCTGGTCCTGAGGGCGATGGCCGGCCGGGGGTGGCGGGTGGTCAGCCGGTAGATCCAGGTCCGCGCCTCGTGGTGGCGGTATTCGACGTGGACCAACTGCCCGTGGTAGTGCTCGACGAGCATCTGCAGGCGGTGTTGGGTGGCCGTGCGGGTCACCTGGTCCTCCGTGGGCGGGTCGTCCTCCCACGGGGTGTAGTAGACGAGGTAGGTCACCGCCCCGTCCGCGATCAGCCGGTTCGGCCACTCGGTCACCCAGTCCCGCGGTGTCCGTGCGCCTCCCTTCGGAGCGGACGCCGGGACGACTTCTCCGCCCGGCAGGATGGTCGCGAGGTTGAAGCGCCCGAACGGATAGGAATCGCGGTGCGCGTAATAGGCGAAGATGTACTGCGCCGAGCCCTGGGACAGGACCATCACACCCGCGTCCTTCGGGGACTGCGTCCCGATCCACTTGGCGGCTTCCCGCAGGCCGGGATAGGACCTGTCCTCGAAGGAGTCCCTGATGTTCGGGATGGCCGCCACGAACACCGCGAGCGCGAGAACGGCCGGGGTCCACCGCCGGAGTTGAGGCCGCCGCAGCGCGTACGACGCCGAGGCCAGTGCCCGGCCGGCGAGGATCGACACCGCCGGAATCATCGGGACAAGGTAGTTGAAGCCCTTCAGCGGATAGAGCGAGTAGAAGAAGAACACCGCCAGGGCCCACAGCAGCAACAGCAGGTCGCCGCGAGTCCGGCGGTAGAGGGCGAGGACGATCCCCGCCACCCACAACGCCACCACGATCGGGCCGTCGTAGGAGTACAGCAACTTCTCGTAGTAGTACCAGGGAACGGCGCTGTTGCGCCGCAGGCTCGATCCCAGGAACTGGCTGAAGGTGCCCCAGTTCTGCGCGAGTTGGACGAACACGGGCACGCAGGCCACCACCGCGGCGAGCAGGGTGAGCAGCAGATGGCGGGGTGTGGCGAGCTTGCGCACATGCCCGGCGAGGGCGACGTAGACGACCGCCACCACCAGCGCGAGCCCGCCGGTGACCTTGGCCTGGACGGTCAGAACGCCCGCGGCGGCCATCGCGTACAGCCATCCGGGGCGCTCGGTGTGCACGAGCCTGACCGCGCAGAGAATGGTCAGGGTGAAGAAGAAGGCGAGCGTGGAGTCCAGCAGGGCGAGCCGGCCCAGGTACACGGAGTAGCCGCTGACGGTGAACATGAGTGCCGCGAGCAGCGCGCTGCGCCGGCCGAAGAACGTCAGAGCTATCCAGTAGATGACGGGCACGGTGAGTGTGCTGAATATGGCGGAGAGAACACGGCCCGGCACGTCCCCGACACCGAACACCCGGAACACGACCGAGAGCATTTCCTGGTACAGCAGGAAGTTGGAGTTCCCGCGGCTGATCAGGATGAAGTAGCGGTCGAGGTCATGGGCACCGGCCAGTACGCCGGCCTGGCCGACGTAGACGGCCTCGTCGCCACGCAGGCCGATGCGTTGCAGTTGCACCAGGCGCAGCACCGCGGCCAGGGCGATGATGCCCAGAAGCGGCAGGTCGACTCTGCCGGCGAGGCGCGAGAAGGATTCCCGAAACCGTGGCAGCGCCCGCCTGGGCTCTGGTCCGGTCGCAGCTGTGCCCATTCTTTCCCCTGGGGTGGGCCTCGGTGCTGAATCGGCCTCGTTCGCCACGCGCGGGCGCACCACACGAGTGCGAGGACGACTTGTCGAAGGAGGTGGGCGCGCACCGATCGGCGCCGAGGTCACTCCTTCGTGGGTGATATAGCTCTCAAATCCCACGAAACCAGGTCATCCGGAGGGTTGTCAATTCGGCAGGAAAGTGTAAAGACCTGCCCATGTCATCCCTGCCCCGCACCTGACCTGACGGAGTGTCGGAGCGGTTCGCGGCCCCTACCGCGTCTTCGCGCTCTGCTTCAGCTCGTCCGGGCAGGGCGTGCCACGCGGCAGCTGGTAGGGCGCCGCCAGCCGGTAGGTGCCCGCCTTCGGCGCCAGCAGCACGGTCCACCGGTCGCCGTCGGCGTCCTCCTCCGTCTGCGTCAGACAGCCGTTCACGTTGTCGTACGTCTTCGGCGTGCCCTCGGGGCGGTGCTTGGAGGCGTCCGTCTCCTGCGGGGCCTTCAGGCTCTTGCCCTCGGCGTCGACGATGCTCAGCCACGGCGAGTAGGGGATGCGCACCAGGATCGGCCCCGGCTCGCTGACCTGGATGGTCATCTCACCCTGCTCGGCGCGCAGCACGACCGCGTTCGGCTCGGCGAGCGGCGCCGGGTCGGTGACCTTGAACAGCTGCCACTGGGCGTCGCCCCAGATCTGCCGCAGATACGGCAGCCCGCGCCGCACCAGTTCCCGCTCCCGCTGTCCGCCGTCGCCGTCCGGCTCGTCCTTGGGCACGACCACGTAGTGCACCGCCCAGCGCTGGAGCCACTCGTGGTAGTTCGCCGAGTTGAGCGTGTCGTCGTAGAAGAGAGGGTTGCGTTCCATGTCGGCCTGGCGGTTCCAGCCCCGGGCCAGGTTCACGTACGGCGCGAGCGCGGAGGCCTCGCGGTGCGAGCGGGCCGGGACGACCTCCACCCGCCCCTTCTCCGCGCCCACCTGCTGCAGCTGGTTCACCAGCGGGGCCAGCTCACGCGACCAGTTGGCGGCCGGGGCGGTGTGGACGATGTCGTCGACCGTCTTGAAGCCGATCCAGCCGGCGAACCCGGCCAGCGCCAGCACCGCCGTGTACCAGCGCCAGGACTTCCGCACGGTGAACGGCAGCGCCGCCACCAGCGTCGCACCGGCGAACAGCATCGCCAGCCGGGTGATGTTGGAGCCGATCTGCGAGCTGATCAGCCACACCAGCAGCACCGCGAGCCCGTACACGGCCGCCGTGACCCGCACCGTCTTCCAGCGGCGCGGGGACAGGACGAAGACCAGTGCCGAGTACAGCAGCGGCAGGGACGCCGAGCCGAACGACATCGGCTGCGTACCGGAGAACGGGAACAGCCACGCCGAGACCGCCACCACCGCCGTCGGGGCGAGCCCCAGCGCCCAGGCGCCCGGCCGCCGCTTCTGCAGGAACAGCGCGACCGCCACCAGACCCACGAACAGCCCCGCCACCGGCGAGGCCATCGTGGCGAGCGCGGCCAGCGGCGCCGCGCACAGCGCCTTCGCCCACCGTTTGTAGCGCCAGCGGTACGGCCAGCAGAAGACGGCCGCGACCGCGCCCAGCGCGAACATCGTGCCCAGCCCGAAGGTGACCCGTCCCGAGATGGCGTTGCAGATCAGGGCGAACACCCCGGCCATCGCCGCCCACAGCGGATTGCGCACCGCTCGGCTGCGGATCAGGATCAGCGTCAGCAGCCCCGCCGAGACCGTGCCGGCGATCATCATCGTTGTACGGACCCCGAGGACCGACATCAGATACGGCGACACCACGCTGTACGACACCGGGTGCATACCGCCGTACCAGGCCAGGTTGTACGCCGAGTCGGGGTGCCGGCCGACGAACTCCGCCCACGCGTCCTGCGCCGCGAGATCGCCGCCGCTGTTCGCGAAGGTGAAGAACCAGACGATGTGCAGGACGCCCGCGAGCGCGGTGACGGACAGCACCGGGTGGCGCAGCAGCCGCTCCCGCAGGGCGAGGAAGGCGGCCCGGAAGCGGGCCGGGCGGCCCGCGCCGCCGTCGGAGGAGCCGGACGGGCCGGGTCCGGTGCCGGGTCGGGTGCCGGTTTCAGGCAGCGCTATTCGAGGGCCGGTACTCGATCCCGTCCCCGTGTCGTCGGCGCGTGTCGGCTCCGCAGTGGCCACCTGTAGGCACTCCCAGTTCCCGTCTTCTGTTCTCGGTCACGATCGGCGACCCGTCCCGTCTCGCGACGCTAGCACGCACCCCGCCGGGGAGCCCTGGTGGTGCTCCGCCGACGGGGTGCGGGGGCGTGACCGGCAGGGGCCGCGGCGCGCGGCCCCCGGACGTCAGGCCAGCCGGGTCAGCTTGTCCGCGAAGGCCGGCTCGGTCAGGTCCTGCTGGAGGGCGACCGGCACCTTCAGCGCACCGCTGGTCCCGTCACCCACGGTGAGCGTGCCGACCTTCGTCCCGGCCTTCGCCGTGTGCGGCAGGGTGTCCGCGGCGAACGACAGCTTCACCTTCAGGCCGGCCCAGCCGACCGCCGTGACGTCCTGCGTGAGCACCACGGGGGTGTGACCGCCCAGCTGGTCGTCCACGTATCCGACGACGTCGCCCTTCTTCAGGATCTTCGCCGAGGTCAGCGCGTCCTGTGCGGCGAGCAGCGCGGTCTTGCTGACCGTGTTGACCGTCTTGAGGATGGTCGGCTTCTGCTGGCCGAGGACCGCGCCGACGATGGTGACGGTCTTGCCCCCGACCGTCCTGCGGGAGGCGAAGAGCAGGTTGCCGCCGGCGGCGGTGGTGCTGCCGGTCTTGATGCCGATCGCCCCGATCTTGTACGGCAGCTCGTTGTAGTTGTCGTGGTACTTGCCGGACGGGTCGGTCCAGCTGGCCTTGCTGGTGATGTCCACCAGCGCCGGGTTCTTCACCACCGCGCGGCCGAGCGTGACCTGGTCACGGGCCGTGGAGACGGTGGTCTCCTTCAGGCCCGAGGGGTCCGTGTACGTCGTGTTCGTCATCCCGAGCTCCTTGGCGGTGTCGTTCATCTTCTTGACGAACGCCGCCTCCGAGCCCGCGTCCCAGCGCGCGAGCAGCCGGGCGATGTTGTTGGCGGAGGGGATCATGATGGCCGACAGGGCCTGCTGCTCGGTGAGCTGGTCACCGGCCTTGACGGTGTTCAGCGTCGACTCGCCGTCGTTGCTGTAGCCGCCCTCCTTCTCCGCCAGTGCGTCGATCTCGATCTTCGGGCCGCCCTCGCCCACCTTCAGCGGGTGGTCGCGCAGGATGATGTACGCGGTCATCGTCTTGGCGACCGAGCCGATCGGCACGGGCGTCTGCCGGCCGAACTGGTCCATCGTGCCGATGCCGTCGACGTCCACCCAGCCCTGGCCCTCGTCGGACCACGGCAGCTTCACCTTGTCGCCGGCGAACGTGTGGCTGTCCGCCGCGGTCAGCACCAGGGTGGGTGTCGGCAGCGGCCGCACCGCCTGCACGACCGCAAAGACGATCACCAGCAGGATCACCAGCGGCGTCCAGATCTTCACCCGGCGCACCACCGTGCGCAGCGGGGTCTGCGGGGGCGGTGGGGTGTTCGTCAGCTCCGCCAGCAGGTCCAGCGGCGGCTTCGGCGGCAGCGGCTGCTGCGTGGTGCGCTCCGGGCCGACCTGGGGGATGGCGGCGGTGGCCTCGGCGGGCGCGGGGGCGGCCTTGGCGGCCGGCTTCGGGTCCGTGGGGGCCGTGGTCCCGGCGCCGGCCGGGGTGGGCTTGGCGGGCGGGGTGACGCGGCGCAGCGCGGTGGTGGCCTCGCTCGACGCGGCCGTCGCGGGGCGCGGGGGCTTGCGGGTGGACGGGTCGTCGAGCGGCTTGAGCGCGACGAACTTGCTGGTCCGCTCGGAGTCGGACTCGGGACGCGGCTGGGGCTTCGGCTTGGCGTCCTGCTTGGCGTCGGCCTTGGGCTGCGGCTTGGCGTCCCGCTTGGCGTCCGAGGGGGTGTCCTGGGCGGGGTCCGGCTTGGCGTCGGCCTTGGGCTGCGGCTTGGCGTCCCGCTTGGCGTCCGATGCGGAGTCCGGCTTGGCGTCCTCGGCGGGCTTGGGCTCGGCGGGCTTGGGCTCGGCGGGCTTGGGCTCGGCGGGCTTCGGCTTGGCGTCGCCCAGCTTGAGCATGGTGGTCGGCTGGTCGACACCGCCCTTGCCCGCGCCCTTGCCGCCGCGCGCCTTCGCCAGGTCGCCGATCTTGAGCATGGTGGTGGGCTGGTCGCCGCCCTTGGGGGCGGTTTTCTTGCCGGCGTCGGCGTCCTCGTCGGCCGGCTGGGCGTCCTCGGGGGCGTCCTGGGGGCCGTCGGCGTCCGTGGCGGCCTCCGCCTCCTCGTCGGCCGTACGAGGCTCGCTGTCGGCGTCCTGGGCGTCCTCGGCGTCCTGGGCGTCCTCGGGGCTGGCGTCGCTCTCGGCGGCCTCCGAGCCCTCGGAACCCCCGGGACCCTCCGCACCCCCGGCCGACGCGCCGGCGTCCTTCGGGGACCTCACCCAGGCCGCCACGGCCTCACGCAGCCGGGCGTCCCCCTCGGCGTCGGAGTCGGAGTCGGCGGCGGTGTCCTCACCGGCCTCCTCGTCGTCCCCGGCGTCCTCGCGGGCGTCCTCCGCGTCCTCGCGGGCATCCTCCGCGTCATCGGCGTCCGCGGCGTCGGCCTGCGTCGCGCCCTGGGGCTCGCCGTCCGCGCCCTCCCGGGAACCGCCGTCGGAACCGTCCCCGGAACCGCCGTCGGCACGCCCGTCGCCCTCGCCCTGCTCGGACTCCTCCAGATCCCGTACCGACAGCACCCGGGTGGCGGTGTCCACGCCCCCACGGCCCCCGTCGGTCTCCCGGCTCTCGGTCTCCCGGCTCATCGCCAGCCGAGGGTCCCGGCCCCCCGCCGCCGCGTCGCCGGAACGTTCAGCCCTGGCCTCGGGAACCGGTGCCGCGTTCCCCGGCGTCGGTTCCGCCGACGACTCGCGCTGCTTCGACCTGTCGGGGGACTCGCCCGCCACCGATGCCTCCTCCATACGCCGCCGCACACCCTCCGTGCGCCTGCCGAAACCGTGAACCGCCGCCCGGGACACCGCCCCACGGCACTGTCCGAACCATGTACCAGTGTCCTGTGTGAGGGCCCGACTCCTGCGTAGGACGAGAACGACATACCTGCCGGTTCCCTCACAAACAGGTCACGCACCCTCGACAGACCAATGTGAGAGGGGTCACCCTGTCATTCATCCACGCGGGGAGGCATGGATGGGCAGGAGCCGCAGAACACTTCCGGAGGAGCTTCTGCTGCTGGCACTGGACCCGGCCACGGGTACCACTGCACAGCCGCAGTCGCTCGACCTGGGTCTGGCCGGAGCACAGCTAGTGGAGCTGGCGCTGGCCGGACGGATAGCCCCGGACGGGGATCGTATCGCCGTGGTGGTACCACGGCCGACAGGAGATCCGACTCTGGACTGCGCGTTGGAGTTGCTGCGAAGGCGCGGCGCTCCGGTGCGTGCCGTCCACTGGATCGGCGGGCCGCGTCTCGGGCTCCGCCAGACCTACCTCTCGCATCTGGAACGGTGCGGCATGGTGCATGCCGTCGAGGGCCAGATGTGCGGAGTGCTGCCGACGACGCGCTACCAGGCGACGGACAACGAGATCAGCCGGGAGATCAGGGCCCGGCTGGATTCGGCGATCCGCACCGGCGTGCCGCCGGACCCGCGGACCGCGGCGCTCGCCGCCCTGGCCCACGCGGTCGGTCTCGGCAAGCACCTGTACCCGGGCAACGAGGGCCGTTCGTCCCGTTCCCGGTTGCGGGACCTGATCCGGCACGACCCGATGGGCGGGCTGGTGGCGCACGCCGTCATGGACGTGCAGAACGGCGTGGCGGCACAGCCGCGCCGCGGGGCCGCCCCCGGCCGGCAGGCGGGTGCGGCCCGGGCCGCCGCGGAACCCGCTCGTGGCGTTCCGGCGCAGCCGCACCGGGGACCCATGGCACGCGCCGTGGCCCACTGAGCACCGGACTCACCGGGCACCGGACTCGTCGAGCACCTCGCTCACCGGGCACCGGACCCACAGGACGCCGTGCGCACCGAGCACCGGCGTCACCACAAGGACCCGTCCGGGAGCCGCGCGTTCCGCGCGGGGCGGCCCGGCCGTATGCCCTCAGGGGCGCGGCCGGGCCGTCCCGCGCGGACGCATGTCCGGGGCGCACCGGCAACGGCACCGCCGCATATCCCCCATTCGGCAGCGGTAGAAAGCACCTTGGTGGCAGTCTGCTCAACAGCAGATACGCAAAGTTGCAAGCAACAGGCACGCAGCCGGAGGTGCACGTCCCGTGGCGTCCAATGTCAATCCCACTGTCAGGCGGCGCCGGCTGGGCCAGGAGCTGCGCAGGCTCCGCGAGCTCAAGGGCATGACGGCCGAGGAGGTCGCCGAGCGGCTCCTCGTCTCCCAGTCGAAGATCAGCCGCCTGGAGAACGGCCGGCGCAGCATCAGCCAGCGCGATGTGCGCGACCTGTGCAGCGTCTACGAGGTCGAGGACCAGCGGGTCGTCGATTCGCTGATGCAGATGGCCAAGGACTCCCGCCAGCAGGGCTGGTGGCACACCTTCGGCGACATCCCGTACAGCGTCTACATCGGCCTGGAGACGGACGCGGCGAGCCTTCGGGTGTACGACCCGCAGGTGGTGCCCGGTCTGCTGCAGACCCGGCAGTACGCCGAGTCGCTCATCGCGGGCGCGCTGCCGGAGACCGCCCAGAGCGACATCGAGAAACGCGTCCAGGTGCGGATGCGCCGGCAGGAACGAATCACCGCGCCGGACAACCCGCTGCGGCTGTGGGCGGTGCTGGACGAGGCGGCGCTGCGCCGGGTCGTCGGCAACGAGTCCGTGATGCGCGACCAACTGGAGTACCTGGTCGAGCAGTCGCAGCTGCCGCACGTCACCGTGCAGGTCATCCCGTTCGACATGGGCGCCCACCCGGGCCTCAACGGCCAGTACGCCATCCTGGAGTTCCCGGACGCGGCGGACTCCAGCGTGGTCTACATCGAGGGCGTGACCAGCGACCTGTACCTGGAGAAGCCGAACGACGTGCACAAGTACGCCATGATGTACGAGCACTTGCGGGCGCAGGCGCTGAACGTGGACCAGTCGCTGCAGTACATCTCGCGGATCGCCAAGGAGTACGCCCGCTGACCCGCCGGAAGGCCGCCCGGCCGTGGGAAATGCCGCACGGTACACCAGTCAACGGCCGGGACGGAAGTCTCCTCTGGAATATGCCATCCAACGAGTGAATGGCCGCTTCGGAAGCCGAGGGGGGCGAGTAGCGTCGATCACGCCAAGCCAGCAACAAGGTTGGCGTGAATCGAGCAACCTTCTCAGGCAATACGGAGCAGAAATGGCAATTCGTCAGGGCGCCACGGACACGTGGACCAAGTCCTCGTACTCCACGGGCAACGGCGCGTGCGTCGAGATCAAGTCGCCGCTCGTGGCGGCCATGGCCGTACGGGACTCCAAGGTCCCCGAGGGCCCGATCCTGTCCTTCCCGGCCGAGGCGTGGTCCGCCTTCGTCGCCTCGGTCAAGTCCTGAGGGGAGGGTCTTCCTGAGACCCGCAGTCCCCGCATCACGGAAGCACCCCGTACAGAGCCCTCTCGACGAGCTCGCCGTCCTTGCCGAGAGGGCTCGGCTTTCCCCTCGGCGCTAGGCCCTTTCGGACGGCCTAAGTGACCGGGAAGGCCACATCGCACACCGGGTCCTCGGGCCCGGCAGCCTCCCAGTCGGCGAAGTAGACCTCCCGGCACGGGCCGCCGTACTCCAGCCCCCGCTCCTTCATCCACGCCTCCACCGCTTCGAAGGCGGCGAGGATCTGCGGGTGCGCGACCTGCGCCTTGCTGATCCGCGTGTACGCCAGCCGCCGCGCCGGCTCCACCCGCACCGTCGTCTCCCAGGCCCGCCCCTTCTCCGCCGCCCACACCCGGGCCGCGGCCTCGTCGGCGACGGGCACGCAGGACTCGGCCGGACCGTCGCTCTCCATGGACACCTCGGAGTGGTAGACGACGAACGGCGCCCCCACGATCCCCCCGCACTCCCGGGCCGCGGCCTCCAGCCGGCCCAACGACGCCCCGATCCACGCGGGCAGCTCGTCCGCGAGCGTGTGCCGCTTCTCGCTGATCACCACCTGGGCCGGCACCTCGACCGTCTCCACCACGAACCTGCCGTACATCTCGAAGCCCCTTCCGGACAGTCGTCCACGGAGGAACTCGGCGAGCGTGCGCTGCTGCGCGATCCGCGCCTCGACAACGGCCCAGTACGCGCCGAGCCGGTCGGCCGCCGCACGCCCGTCGCTCTCGGCGGCCGCGACCACCTCGGAGATCATCGCGAGCGGCATGTCCAGCTGCCGCAGCAGCGCCACCGTGCGGGCGCGGTCGATCTGAGCGGCGCGGTAGTAGCGGTAGCCGCTCACCTCGTCGACGTGCGCCGGACGCAGCAGCCCGAGCCGGTCGTACAGCCGCAGGGCCTTCGGCGAGAGCCGGGCCCGCGCGGCGAACGCGCCGATCGTGAGCAGTTCGTCGTCCACCAGAGCATCCTCCGTCACCGGGCGCGGTCCGCCCGGCAACGGGAACGCTGCTCCTTGCCCCAGGGGCAAGGTCAACCGCCGGCTAGCCGAGCGCCTTCTCGACGGCGGCGACGACCGCGTCCGCCTCCGGCTCGGTCTGCGGCGAGAACCGGGCGACGACCGCGCCGTCCCGCCCGATCAGGAACTTCTCGAAGTTCCAGCGGATGTCCCCGCTGTGCCCCTCCGCGTCCGCGAAGCCGACGAGCCGCTCGTACAGCGGGTGCCGGCCCGCCCCGTTGACCTCGACCTTCTCGGTCATCGGGAAGGTCACGCCGTACGTCGCCGAGCAGAACTCGGCGATCTCCTCGGCGCTGCCCGGCTCCTGCCCGAGGAACTGGTTGCACGGTACGCCGAGCACCGTGAAACCGCGCTCGGCGTACCGCTCGTGCAGCTTCTCCAGTCCGGTGTACTGCGGGGTCAGGCCGCACTTGGAGGCGACGTTCACGACGAGCACGACCTGCCCGGCGTAGCTCTTCAGGTCGGCGGGCCCACCGGTGAGCGAGCCGATCTCGACGTCGAGGGGAGAGGAGGCGTCAGTAGTCATGAGCGGAGCCTAACGGGGCGGGGTGAGCGGCAGGAGGGCGCCTCCGGACGCCCCCGCGGCCTCCACGAGCACGTCGCCCGCCGCCGTCCGCGAGTACAGCACCGACCGCCCCGCCCTGCGCCCCCGCACCAGCCCGGCGTCCCGCAGCACCCGCAGATGCCGTCCGACGGACCCGAGCCCCTGCCCGGTGACGGCGACCAGCTGGGTCGTGCTCATCGGCGAGCCGAGCAGCGCGAGCACCGCCGCCCGCCCCGCCCCCAGCAGCGCGCCGAGGCTCGCCGGCACCCGCGGCCCGCCGTCCCCGGCCAGCGCCCCCACACACGGATAGACGACGGCGTACCGCCGCCCGTCCTCCCAGCTCACCCACCCGGTGCGCGGAGTGACCGGCACGAACACCAGCTCCGCGCCGGCGATCTCCCGCGGCGGATACTCGTGCGCGTTGACCTGGAACCGGTTGTCGCCCAGCCATCGCGTCCCCGGCCGCAGCGAGTCCAGTACGGCCGCCCAGCCGCCCCGGCTGACCTGCGCCGTCCGCGCGACCACATCGGCCTCCAGCACCTGCCGGCGCCGCTCCCAGTACGGCCGTACGGTCTCCTGCCACACCCACTCCAGCAGCGCGGCCGCCCGCTCGGGCAGATCGTCCCGCTCCAGCTCGGCGGGCAGGGCCCCGGCGAGGGACCGGCGCAGATGCGCCCGCGCCTGCGCGCCCCCGACCGCGCGCACCCGCGCGACCGCGTCCTGGAGGCCCTCACCGTCGTACGGCACCGGGGTGAGGAAGTCGGCGATCCACTCCCGCCCGAGCCCGGCCCGCACCAGCAGCGCGGTCACCGGATCGCGGGCGAGCAGGGCCCGGTAGGCGGGCAGATGCGCGCGCAGCCACTGCTGCTCCCCGGGATGGGAACCGTTCGCCGAGTGCAGCAGCTTGAGCGAGGCGAAGACCTCGGCGAGCGGTGAGATCACGAACCGGCTCCCGGCGAGGGTGTCCGCGTTGACCTGCCACCACCCCATGCCCCCACCGACCTTTCGCGTCTGCGCGAAAGAGTACGACCGCCGCGCGGCATGCCGGACGGTGTGGGCCATGCGCAGCTACGGCGACCTGTTCCGGACACCCGAGTTCACCCCGCTCTTCCTCTCCTCGGCGGCCCTGACCGCCGCCCAGACCACGGGCGGCCTGGCGCTGGCGACCCTGGTCTACCGGGCGACCGACTCACCGCTGCTGTCGGCGCTGAGCATGTTCGGCCCGTCCCTGGCCCAGGTCCTGGGCGCCACCCTGTTCCTGTCCGGCGCGGACCGCCTCCCCCCGAGACGGGCCCTGACGGCGATCTCCCTCACCTTCGCCGCGGGCACGGCGGCGCTGGCGATCCCCGCACTGCCCATCTGGTCGGTGTTCCCGGTGATCCTCGTGCAGGGCCTGGTGGCCTCCCTCGGCGGCGGCGTCCGCTGGGGCCTGCTGAACCAGATCCTGACCAAGGACGGCTATCTGCTGGGCCGCTCGGTGTTCAACATGCTCAGCGGCCTGACGCAGATCACGGGCTACGGGCTGGGCGGCGCGCTGCTGACGTTCCTGACGCCGCGCACGACCCTCCTGCTGTCGGCGGGGCTCTACCTGCTGTCGGCCGTGACGACACGCTGGGGCCTGACGGCCCGGCCGCCCCGCACCGAGGGCCGTGCGTCGATCCGCGCCACCTGGCGCACGAACCGCATTCTGTGGTCCTCCCGCCCTCGCCGCCTCACCTACCTCGGCCTCTGGTTCCCCAACGGCCTGATCGTGGGCTGCGAATCCCTCTACGTCTCCTACGCCCCCGGCGCCGCGGGCGCGCTGTTCGCCTGCGCGGCGCTGGGCATGCTGATCGGCGACGTGACGGCAGGCCGCCTTCTGCCGCCCACCGTGCGCCCCCGCCTGATCACCCCGCTACTGGTGCTGTTGGCGGCCCCCTACGCGGTGTTCGCCCTGCACCCGCCGCTGTGGGCGTCGGCCGCACTGGTCACCGTGGCCTCCATCGGCTTCGGCGCGAGCCTGCTCCAGCAGGAACGCCTGATGGCCCACACCCCCGACGAACTCAGCGGCCACGCCCTGGGCCTGCACTCGGCGGGCATGATCACCCTCCAGGGCGCGAGCGCGACGCTGGCGGGCACGCTGGCCCAACTCACCGCCGTCCCCGTGGCGATGACGCTGATGGCCACGGCGTCCTTGGCGGTCACGACGTTCCTGGCGAGGCCGACCCTGTCCGACGCGAGCCGTCAGGGCGCCTCCTCCGGCTCCCCGGGCCTGGTGAAGTAGGAGCCGAACACCATCGGGTTCTCGTTCTCCGCGAGCGGGGCGACCGCGGAGACCCTCATGTACGCCAGCACGGTCTTGCCGGTGTCGTTCGTCCACACCGGCTTCGCCGCTCCGTGGGCGTTGACGGCGAGGGCCTGGTCGAGCAGACCGTAACCCTCGGCGTTCCGTTGCGCATCGAAGTCGGCGACGGTGACGGGGCTGTTGCTCGCCAGCTTCACCCAGACGGTTTCCCGGTCGGCAACCTTCACCGTTCCGCAATTCAGGGGATCTATGGCGATCTTGCACTTGAAGGGCACGGTGGAGGTGGCCGAGATGCGTGTCCGGTACTTCGCCTGGAGAAATCCCTTCTTCTCGGAACTGGCTTTTATGTGCACGGTCACGATGGACGTCGAGGGATTGGCCCACACATCCTTGGGCTTGCCTGTCTTCGCGTCGACGGTGCTGAAGGCGAGCTTTTCCCCTTCACTGGTCCTGACATCGAAGGTGGCCTTCGTGACCTGCCAGAACGGCGAGACCTGTATCGACAGCACCTCGGCGGGACCGACGTTGAGGTGCCCGCAGTCCACCCAGGGGTGGTGCACCTTACCAGGCACTTTGCACTGCCCGGTCGCCTTGCTGTCGCTCGTCACCGTACCCGCATCCGCATCCGCGTCCGCGGGCATCGCGACGAACGCCGGGATGGACAGGGTCGCCGCCATGGCGACCGAGACTGCTGATCTGCGCATGGCGCACCTCCTCGGCCGGGCGTCCCCGGCGCCGGAATGCGCCAACAAAAGAGCGGTGCTTTTCCCCGCCCTCACGGATATGACCTTTTCAGGGCGACGACCACCAGAACCAGGCCGCCGAAAACCCGCAGCTCAGCGACGCCCAGGCGATACATGACCCACTATTCTCCGCCCCCCGGGGTCCCGCAAGGCTAAATTCCCGGGGTACGGATGAGGGGGCCCGGGGGCGACCCCGGCCACCACCTCCACCACCGACCGCGCTACCGGAGGGCTGAGCCCCGTAGCCGGCCGCATTCGTCACCTCTTGCTGCCGTCCACGATGACCGGTGTGCCGTTCGCGTCCGTGCCGCACGGGACCGCGTACACAGGGTTGGTCTTCGCGGCCTCCTTGTAGGCCTCCAGGCACTGGTTGTAGAGCACCTTGTCGCTCAGGGACCGTTCGAGGATCTTGTTGGCGGCGGCGATGCCCTCCGCCTCGATCCGCTTGCGCTCCGCCTCCGCCTTGGCCGTGCGCGCCGCCTCGGTGGCCCGCTCGGTGGCCTGCTCCTGCTGGATCTTCTTGTCGATCTGGTCCTGCAGCTTGTCCGACGGCTTCACATTGCGCAGGTTGACGTTGGTGACGTCGATCCCGCGAGGCGCCAGCCGCTGCTTGACGAGCTCGGCGATCTCGGCGCCGATCTGCTCCCGGGCGGAGGCGTACCCCTCCTCGCTGGTGTGCTTGGCGAAGACGTTGCGAATGATCTCGCGGCTGTCCGGCAGCACCAGCCGCTGCTCGACGGCGTCCTCGCTGTCCGCCAGCCGGTACAGCTCGACCGCCTTCGCCGGGACCACGGCCCACTTGATGGTGACGTCCGCGTACAGCACGCCGCCCTGCGAGGAGCGGACCTCGACGACGTCCTTGCCGTTGAGGTCGAGGTCGACGGGGCGCGTGGAGAACGACGTGACGTCGGTGAACGGCGACTTGAAGTGGACGCCGGACCTCAGCGGCGTACCGATCTTCCCGAAGGTCACCGGGACGCCGACCTCGTAGGCGCTCACCACGTGGACACACGCGAACGCACCGGCCAGCAGCCCCGCGACGACGCTGAGCGCGGCCCCGAGCTTCCAGCCGTTTTCGTCGCGTGCGCGGCCGACGAGAAACAGCACCACGGCCGCTATGAGCAGCAGAACGGACAGCACGAACACAGGTGATCCCCCTCCGGAAACGTTTCCGCGCCACCAGGGCGCGACCCCGGCGCGCATCGTAGCGACCGCAGGTGTCGGCCGTACGGCATCGCGGAAGTCACGCGGGTCCGAACGAGTGGACTCGCGAAGTCGGCACGCGGCAGCAGAACATCTCCCCGTTCCCCGGATGGTGCCGTTTGCTTCTCAGCCCCGACCGGAAGAGGCGCCCTGAGATGCGACACACCCCCTCCCGACGTCTGTTCACCACGGCGCTCGTGGCATCGGCCCTGACCCCGATGACAGCCGGCCCCGCCACGGCTTCCGCCGCCGACGGCGACTGCGCCGACCGGGATCACTGCCCGCCGCACGGCCTGGGCCCGGAGCTGACCGCCCGGCTGGACGAGGCCATCGAGAACGTGCGCCGGCAGGTGGGCATCCCGGGTCTCGTCGTCGGCCTGTGGATCCCGCGCCAGGGCACGTACGTCCGCGCGACCGGGGTCGCCGACCTGACCACCGGCAGGCCGATGACCACGGACGTCTTCAACCGGATCGGCAGCGTCACGAAGACCTTCACGGTGACCGCGCTGCTCAAACTGGTCGACGACCGCCGGATCCACCTGGACGACCCGATCGACACCTACGTCGAGGGCGTGCCGAACGGCCGCCGGATCACCCTGCGCCACCTCGCCGAGATGCGCAGCGGCCTGTTCCCGTACACCTCCGACCCGGACTTCATCCACGACCTGCTGAGCGACCCGTACCGCACCTTCACCCCGTGGCAGGTGCTCGGTTACGGCTTCAAGCACGACAACACCTTCGCGCCGGGCACGCAGTTCCAGTACTGCAACAGCAACCTCGTCCTGCTGGGCCTGGTGATCGAGAGGGTCAGCGGCCAGTGCGCCGCCGACTTCATCCGCAACCGGGTGCTGCGCCCCGCCCGCCTGCTCGACACCCTGTTCCCCGAGGGCTCCGAGTACCCCGAGCCGCACGCCCGCGGCTACACCAACCAGACCCTGACCGGCCAGGTCGTGGACTCCACCGACTGGAACCCCAGCTGGGCGTGGACGGCCGGCGCGATGATCTCCAACCTGCACGACCTGCGCCGCTGGGCCAAGATCCTCGCCACGGGAACCCTGCTCACCCCGCAGACCCAGCACGAACGCCTGAAGATGCTCCCGACCGGCTTCCCCGGCACGACCTACGGCCTCGGCATCTTCGACAGCGGCGGCTGGATCGGCCACAACGGCTCGATCCCCGGCTACGAGACGGTAACGGTCTACCTGCCCCCGCAGGACGCGACGCTGGTCCTCCTGCTCAACACCGACATCACGTACGCCGGCCAGGAACCGTCCTCCCCGGTCGCCCGGGCGATCACCCAGATCGTGACCCCGTCGAACGTGTACGACCGCCCGGTACCACCGCGCTAGGCCACGAGCATTGCGGGGGAGCCCCGGCCTCGTCCGTGGCCGTGGCTCCCGGGCTATCGTGCGATGGTGACAAGCGCGGTGGAGCGCACCATCCTCTTCCTCGACGTGGACGGACCACTGATCCCGTTCGGCCCCTCGTCCGGTCCGCCACGCAACTCGATGCCCGGGGACGAGGGAAACCCGCTCCTGACACGGCTCACCCCCGAGACCGGGCGGCGGCTCACCGCGCTGGACTGCCACCTCGTGTGGGCGTCGACATGGCTGGACGAAGCGAACGACACGGTCGCCCCACGCGTCGGCCTGCCGAAGCTGCCCGTGGTGACATGGCCGGACGTCATCGCCGACGAGGGCCCACGCGGGCTGCACTGGAAAACCCGCCACCTCGTCGACTGGGCCGCCGGGCGGCCGTTCATCTGGGTCGATGACGAGATCAGCGACATGGACCGCCTGTGGGTCGAGGCCGAGCACTCCGGCCCTTCCCTACTCCATCGAGTCGACCCGTCCACAGGACTCCTCGACGCCGACTTCACCGCGCTCGTCGGCTGGCTCGACCGTCTGGTGGACCTGCTCAAGGCAGGGGACTACGAGCACGCGCCGCGCCCTTCAGCCAAAGCTTCGGGCAACGGTGCCCCGGTGCTTTGCCACCACGTCTGGTGCCCTCAGGCCGTCGAGCACACCGGAGTTTAGGCTCCCGCCTTGCGGGATGAAGTGGACGGGTTAAGTGTAGGAAGTAAACCGTGCGTGCAGCAGAACCGGCTTCCGGTGACCGCGAACGGGAGGCCGTACTGGCCACCATCCACGAGCGAGCTGTGCATCACGAGGGCACTTGGAAGAATCATGGCCCGAACCTCACGACGACATGCTCCCCGTTTCGTTGGCACATCCTGCCTGGCTGCGATGCTCGCGTTGCCGGCCGGTGTAACCGGGGCTGTGGTCGCGCCCTCCTTCGCTGCAGCTGCCACTTCAGCGCGTGCTCAGACCACGCCCCCGTCGCCGGAGCCGCCCCCGTCGCCGTCCGCCCCGCCCCCACAGTCGTCGTCCGCCCCGCCCCCACAGTCGTCGTCCGCCCCGCCCCCGCAGTCGTCGTCCGTGCCGCCCCCGCAGTCGTCGTCCGTGCCGCCCCCGCAGTCGTCGTCCGCCCCGCCTCCGCAGTCGTCGTCGAAGCCGCCATCGTCGGAGGCTCCTGCTTCACCGTCGTCGTCTCCGTCCTCCTCACCCACGCCTCCGCGTGAATCTGCCCAGGAGAAAAAAGAGGAGAAGCAGATCAAGCTGGAGGAGACGAAGAAGGCACAAGGGAAGCTGAAGGCCCTGACAAAAGAATTGGATGATATTGGGCTGGCGGATGAAACGAAAGTGCCGGCAGACGTGAAAGAAGATGTGGCTCAGGCGTCGTCTGAACTGAAGAAGATAATTGCCCCGAACGCCAATACATCAGTCGAAGTCCGGGACGTGGCAGAGAAGACCATAGAGCCACTTACTCAGGCTCTGAAGATAATACAAGACCCGCATACGACACCGCGCGACCGGGAGACGATCGCGAAGATAGTTAAACAGCTGAAAATCATCGTCATTGAATCTCCGAAGGCCCACTCACTTGATTGGCGTGGGATTGCGGCGATCGTAGAACAGCTAAGAATCGTCATCATTGAATTCCCCAAGGCGCCACCGCAGGTCCGGCACGACATCGAGAAGATAATTGGACCCGTGACCGACTGGCTGGAGATGGTCCACGATCCTAAGATGCCACGTGAGAAGCGGGACATAGTTGGCAGGACCGTAGAGCCGATGTCCGGTGCGATAAAGATAATCCAAAGCCCTGGCAAATCGCCAGGGGTGCACGAGGCGGCAGAGAGGGCCGTGAAGAGGTTGGTCCGCGCACTGGAGGCTGTCAGGAATTCGAAGCAGGATGACAAGGAGCTGTATCAAGAAAAAAAGGAGGAAGTGGACCGGGTTGTCATCGAACTGAAGAAGCAGCAGTGCTCACAGGTTGAAATAATCTACATGCCTGGGACCTTTGACTTCACTGCGGGAGCTTGGGTGACCCCTGCCTTGGAAAAGCAGCTGGCCCCTCTGAAGACCAATACGTGGCAGCCATCTGCCGAGGAATACCCTGCCAACCTGACCCTTCCTGGGTCGGTGCAGGACGGCAACCGCGCCCTTGTCGCGCATATGGAGGAGAAAGTAAAGCTGTGTGGACCCACCCAGCAATTCGTCCTCATTGGTTACTCTCAGGGTGCCAATGTCGTCCAGAATGCCCTTGGTGGTGACACCGGCGGGGCCCTGGTCGGGGCTGCACCTGTCGCGAAGATCTCCTCAGCAATAGGGCTGAGAATTCGTTCTGTAGTATTCTTCGGTAACCCGAGTCGAACTCCCGGGGGGATCCCCAAGGTGTCGCCCGACTATGCCGGACGGACATTGGATATCTGCGCTCCCGGTGATCCCCTGTGTGCTGCGCCGCCTGCAGCGCCGGCGGACTGGATAGGTCTGTCTAATCACTTTACCGATAAATACGCAAAAAATGTGGGAGAAGTGGCCAAATGCATCAAGGGGGAACCTGGATGCGATAAGGAGAAGCTGAGAGGTCGTCAGTGAATCTGCTGCAATTCACTCGCGCCCGGCGATCACCTGCGTTGATGTCAGAAAGTAGATGTCAAAGGCCCCGGACCAAGATCGGTCCGGGGCCTTTTCCCTGGTGCCCCCGGCAGGATTCGAACCTGCGACACCCGCTTTAGGAGAGCGGTGCTCTATCCCCTGAGCTACGAAGGCGGGGCTGTCGGTGTGTGCGTCTGGAACGTGGTCCAACGTGGACGAACCGTGTTCCTTCGGCATCCGGCAGCGCCTGGTGTTGCGGCTCGGGAGCCGCGCCACCGGGGCCAGTGTAGCGGGCTCGTGATACTGCGCTACGGCCCGGCTCGCGTGGTTCACGTCGCTGCGAGGAGGTCCTCGGGTGGGGCGGTGAGGGGGCGGCCTGTCAGGGTGCGCAGGGTGGTGTAGGCGCGGGCGTCTCCTGCCAGTACTCCGCCCAGGAGCGTGCGTCCGTCCGGGCCCAGGACCAGCTTGGCGTACCTCGTGGCCGTGGCGTGGGCCACGTATTCCATGGCGCCCTCCGTGTGTGCGAACGCGTCGCCGAAGGAGGCCACGTCCACGCCCATCAGCTTCAGCTTCGTGGACATGTCCGCGCCCGTGAACGGGTCGCCGTTGCCGCCGGTCAGCTGGTCGGCGACGCTTGCCGCCATGCGGTAGCCGGGGGCGGCGAGGCCGTAGGTGCGGCCGGTGACCGCCGCGCACTCGCCGATCGCCCAGATCGCGGCGTCGTCGGTGCGGCACAGCTCGTCGACGAGGAAGCCGCCGCGTTCGCCGCGGGGCAGGCCGGCCGGCTCGGCCAGTTCGTCGCGGGGGCGCACGCCGGCCGCGAAGACCACGGCGGACGCCTCCAGCACGGTGCCGTCGGCCAGGCGGACGGCGTTCACCCTGCCGTCGGGGCCCGCCTCGATCGCGGCCGTGGCGGACGAGCAGTGCACCGCCACGCCCAGCTCGCCGATCAGGCGGGCCAGGACGCGGGCGCCGCCCTCGTCGATCTGCAGGGCCATCAGGCGCGGGGCCATCTCCACCACGTGCGGGCGCAGGCCGAGACAGCGCAGGCCGTTCGCCGCCTCCAGGCCCAGCAGGCCGCCGCCGATCACGACGGCGGGCCGGTCCGCGTCGCTCGCCGCCGCACGGATCGCGTCGATGTCCGCCACCGTGCGGTAGACGAAGGTGCCGGGCAGTCCGGCGCCCGGCACGGGCGGGACGAACGGGCGGGAGCCGGTGGCGAGCACCAGGGCGTCGTAGCCGATCTCGGTGCCGTCCTGGCAGGTCACGGTGGTGCGGGCGCGGTCGATCGCGGTGACGGTGGTGCGCAGGCGCAGGTCGACGCGCGGGTGGGTCAGGAAGTCGTGGCCTGCCAGGGTCAGGTCCTCGGGGTTCTTGCCGTCGAGCAGCGTGGACAGGGCGACCCGGTCGTAGGCGGGACGGTCCTCCTCGGCGAGGATCACGATCCGCCAGTGGCCCGCGCTGTCGCGTGCGAGCAGCTCCTCGGCCAGCCGGTGTCCTGCCATGCCGTGTCCGGCGATCACCAGAGTGCGGGTCATGCGGCATCGCTCCTTGCGGTGGCCGTGTCGTCGTCGCGCAGCCGGGCGCACAGGGACTGCACCTGGGAGGTGCAGCTGCCGCAGCCCGTGGTGGCGCGGGTGCGCCGGGCCAGGGCGGGCAGCTCGCGGGCGCCTTCGTGCCAGGCGTGGGCGAGGGCGCTGTGGGTGACGTTGTTGCAGTGGCACACCACCGCGTCCTCGGGCAGCGGGCCGTCGGCGGCGTATCCGCCGGTGGTGCCGAGGAGCAGGGCGAGCCGGTCGTCGGGGACCTCGGCGGAACGCTCGTAGAGCCGCCCCACGGTGGCGATGGCCCTCGGGTAGCCGATGAGCACGGCGGAGCGGACGCGCCTGCCGCGCAGGACGAGGCGCGCGAACCGGCCGCGGGCCGGGTCCGAGAGGGAGACCGTGGTGTCCTCGTCGGTGACCGGGGCGGGCGGGGTGAAGGCCAGGTCCGTGCCGTGGATACGGGGGCGCAGCAGCCGCGGCACCGGGCGGTACGGCGCGGTGCCGGCGCCGCTGAGCAGGGCCGCGAGGGCGTCGGCCTGGTCCCAGGCGGAGCCGAGGGTGGCCGGCGGCCGTCCCGGGGGCTGGGCGCAGTCGCCGATGGCGTGCACGTGCGGGTCGCTGGTGCGCAGCCGGTCGTCGACCAGGACACCGCGCTCGACGCGCAGGCCGGCGGCCCGGGCGAGGTCCGCCTCGGGCACCACGCCGGTGCACACCAGGAGGTGGCGGGCCGGCAGCACCTGGCCGTCGTCGAGCAGCAGCGTCCTGCCGGTGCGGCGCACGGCCCGCACGCCGGTGTGGACGGTGACGCCCGCGGCGCGCAGCCGCTCGGTGAGCAGCTCGCCCGGCGTCGCGTCCAGCCAGTCGTCCAGGACGTGCGGGCCGGGGTGCGCCAGGGCGACGTCGCGTCCGGCGCGGCGCAGCGCGAAGGCCGTCTCCACGCCGAGCATCCCGCCGCCGAGCACGGTCACCGAGCCGGGTGGCAGCGGCCGTACGTCGTCGGCGGTGCGCAGGGTGCGCACTCCGGCGGCCATGGAGCCCGCCTCGGTCAGGCCCGGCACGTCGGGCAGGGCCGGGCGGGCGCCGGTGGCCAGGACCAGGACGTCGTACGGGTACCAGCGGCCGTCGCCGGTGCGGACGCGGCGCTGCCGGCGGTCGATGCGGGTGACCGTGACGCCGGTGTGCAGGGCCACGCCGGGCGGCAGCGGCGGCAGGGTGAGCCGGTCGGCGTCGAGCGTGCCGTCGAGGACGGAGCCCAGCAGCGCGCGGTGGTAGGCGGGCCGCGGCTCGGCCCCGAGCACGGTGACCGTGCCGCGATGGCCGTGGTGGGCGAGGCGTGCGGCGAGGTGGTGGGCGGCCGGGCCCGCGCCGATGACGACGACGGCGGTCACGACGGCTCCTCCGTTCCCGGGCTCACGGCGACCGCGCTGACCTTGAACTCCGGCATCCGGCTCACCGGGTCGAGCGCCGGGTTGGTGATCAGGTTCGCCCGCCCGGCGCCCGGGAAGTGGAAGGGCAGGAACACGGTGTCGAGGCGGGCCGTGTCCGTGACCTTGACCCGGGCCAGCGTCCGGCCGCGTGCCGAGCGCACCTCGGCCAGGGCGCCGTCGGTGAGGCGGGCCCGCCGGGCGGTGTCCGGGTGCATCTCCACGTACGGCTCGGGGGCGGCCGCCATCAGCTCCGGCACCCGGCGGGTCTGCGCGCCGGACTGGTACTGCGCCAGCACCCGGCCGGTCGTCGCGAACAGCGGGAACTCGCCCTCCGGCGACTCGTCCGCCGCGCGGTGGGTGACGGGGGCGAAGCGGGCGCGGCCGTCGGGGTGCGCGAACCGGTCGAGGAAGAGCCGCGGGGTGCCCGGGTGGCGCTCCTGGCCCGCCGCGCGTTCGGGGCAGGGCCAGTGCAGGGCCTCGCCCGCTTCGAGGCGGTCGTAGGAGATGCCCGAGTAGTCGGCACGGCCGCCCCGCGAGGCGCGGCGCAGCTCGTCGAAGACCTCGCGCGGCCGGGTCGGGAAGCGCTCGGCCGGCGTGCCCAGGCGGACCGCGAGGGCGTTGAGGACCTCCAGGTCGGTGCGGACCCCGGCCGGCGCGTCGACGACGGCGCGGCGGCGCAGCACCCTGCCTTCCAGGTTGGTGACCGTTCCGTCCTCCTCCGCCCACTGGGTGACGGGCAGCACCACATCGGCGAGGGCGGCCGTCTCGGACGGCACGAAGTCGGCGACGACCAGCAGGTCGAGGGCGGACAGGCGCCGGGTGACATGGGCGGCGTGCGGGGCGGAGACCGCCGGATTGGCGCCGAAGACGAGCAGCGCGCGCGGTCCGTCCGGGGTGCCGAGGGCGTCGAGCAGCTCGTAGGCGCTGCGGCCGGGGCCCGGCAGGCTGTCCGGGGTCACGCCCCACACCTCGGCGAGGTGTGCCCGCGCCGCCGGGTCGGTGATCGACCGGTAGCCGGGCAACTGGTCGGCCTTCTGGCCGTGTTCGCGGCCGCCCTGGCCGTTGCCCTGCCCGGTGAGGCAGCCGTAGCCGCTGCCCGGGGTGCCCGGCAGGCCGAGCGCGAGGGCGAGATTGATGAAGGCGGCTGCGGTGTCGGTGCCCTTGCTGTGCTGCTCGGCGCCCCGGCCGGTGAGGATGTACGCCCTGCTCGCCTCGCCCAGCATCCGTACGGCAGTGCGCTGTTCGTCCACCGGCACCCCGGTGACCTGCTCGACCCGCTCCGGCCACCAGGTCACGGCCTGCGCCCACGCCTCGTCGAACCCGCTGGTGCGGGCGTCCAGGTAGGGCTTGTCCACGTATCCCTCGACGACCGCCAGGTGCAGCAGGCCGAGCGCGAGCGCCAGGTCGGTGCCCGGCATGGGCTGCAGGTGCAGGGCGGCGCGCTGGGCGGTGGCGGTGCGCCGCGGGTCGATCACGATCAGCTCGGCGCGGCGGGTCAGGTGCCGCATCAGCGGCGGCATCGTCTCCGCCGGGTTGGCGCCGGCGAGCAGGATCACGTCGGCCTCGCCGAGGTCGGTCACCGGGAAGGGCAGTCCCCGGTCGAGTCCGAACGCGGCGTTGGCGGCGGCCGCCGCCGAGGACATGCAGAACCGGCCGTTGTAGTCGATCTGGCTGGTGCGCAGCACCGTTCGGGCGAACTTGCCCAGGGTGTAGGCCTTCTCGTTGGTGAGGCCGCCGCCGCCGAACACCGCCACGGAGTCCGGGCCGTGCCGCTCGCGCAGGGCGCGCAGGCGGCCGGCGATCAGGTCGAGCGCCGTGTCCCAGTCGGCCGGGGCGAGTTCGCCGTCCGCGCCGCGCACCAGCGGGGTGCGCAGCCGGTCCGGGGTGCCGAGCAGCGCCGGGGCCGTCCAGCCCTTCTGGCACAGGCCGCCCTGGTTGACGGGGAAGTCGCGGGGGGCGACGGTCACCGCGTCGGCCGCGGCGGTCAGGCGGGTGGCGCACTGCAGGGCGCAGTACGGGCAGTGCGTGTCGGCGGTGGGCTGCGGGGCGGGGCGCTGCGTGTCGGCGGTGCGCTGCGGGGCGGCGCGGCGGTCAGCGGACACGGCCGGGCTCCCTGCGGACCGAGAGCGGGGTGAGGTCGGCGGCGCGGCGCTCGTGGCGCAGATAGACGGTCCAGGTGACCGCGGAGCACACGGCGTAGAAGGCGAGGAAGGTGTACAGGGCGGGGGCGATGGTGCCGTGCGGGCCGCTGTAGGAGGCGCGGAAGGAGGCGTTGATGGCGACTCCGCCGAGCGCCCCGACGGCTCCCGCGATCCCGATGACCGCGCCGGACAGGCGCCGCGCCCTGGCGAAGGCCTCGGCGGCGTCCCGGCCGGAGGTGACGGCGTCCTCGGCCTGGCGGGCGAAGACGGTGGGGATCAGCTTGTACGTCGAGCCGTTGCCGATGCCGCTGAGGACGAACAGGAAGGTGAACGCGGCGACGAACAGCGGGTAGGAGGAGGTGGCCGAGGCGGCGAGCAGGGTCGCGGTGCCCAGGGCGAGCCCGGCGAAGGAGGCCAGCGTCACCCGCGCCCCGCCCCACCGGTCGGCCGCCTTGCCGCCCAGCGGCCGGGCCACGGAGCCGAGGAGCGGCCCGAGGAAGGTGACGGACGCGGCCTGCAGCGGGGTCGAGCCGAACTCCGTCTGCAGTACGAGGCCGAAGGCGAAGCCGTAGCCGATGAACGAGCCGAAGGTGCCGACGTACAGCAGCGAGATCCACCAGGTGTGCGGGTCGGCGAGCGCCTCCCGCTGCGCGCCGGGTTCGGTGCGCACCGTCGCCACGTTGTCCATCCGCAGGGCCGCCAGGACGGACACCAGCGCGATCAGCGGCAGATAGAAGCCCACCACGTACGCGGGATGGGTGTCCCCGACCGTCGCGATCACCAGCAGGCCGAGCAGCTGGACCAGGGCCACGCCCAGGTTGCCGCCGCCGGCGTTCAGGCCCAGCGCCCAGCCCTGGTGGCGGCGGGGGTAGAACGCGGTGATGTTGGTCATCGACGAGGCGAAGTTCGCGCCGCCCACCCCTGCCGTGGCCCCGATCAGCAGGAACGCCCAGAGCGGGGTGCCGGGCCGCTGGACGAAGATCGCGGTCAGCGAGGTGGGCATGAGCAGCACGGCGGAGGCGAAGACGGTCCAGTTGCGTCCGCCGAAGCGGGCGACCGCTGCGCTGTACGGGAGCCGCAGCAGCGCCCCGACCAGCGTGGGCACGATCACCAGCAGGAACTTCTCGCCGGGGGAGAAGTGGAAGCCGATGTCCGGGGAGAGGAACAGCACCAGGACGGACCACAGGCTCCACACCGAGAAGCCGATGTGCTCGGACAGGACCGACAGCGTGAGGTTGCGGCGGGCCACGCGCCGTCCGGTGCGCTCCCAGTACTCCTCGTTCTCCGGGTCCCAGTCCTCTATCCACCGTCCGGGGACGGAATTTCGGGCCGATCGGGCGGTCATCTTTCCTCAGCTTTCACGGGTCGTCGGCGGGCGGGCGTGAGCGGGGGAGGGGGAGTGAGCGGGGGGACGGGGGTGAGGGGGGACGGGGTGTGAGCCGGGGGGGAAGGGGCCTGAGCGGGGGACCGGGGAGGGGTCACACCATCGCGGGGAGCGGTGCGCGCCGCTCGGCCGGGGCCGGCACCGAGCTGCGGACCGGGGCCACGATCCCCAGGGCGCGGCGCATGGTGGCGAGCTTCGCGCTGGTCTCCGCGAACTCCACGTCCAGACGGCTGTCGGCGACGATGCCGCCGCCCGCGCGCAGGGTGAGCCGGCCGTTGTTGGCGTCGAAGTCGAGGCCGCGCAGGGCCATGTAGAACTCGCAGTCGCCGTCGCTGTCGAGCCAGCCGACCAGGCCGCCGTAGTAGCCGCGCGGCGACTCGTTTGCGGTGATCAGGTGCAGCGAGTGGTCCTGCGGGACGCCGCACACGGCGGGGGAGGGGTGCAGCGCGGCGACGAGGTCGGCGATGCGCAGGTCGGAGCCGCGCAGCCGGGCCCGGATGGGGGTTCCCAGGTGCCAGACACCGGGCGCCTCGATCAGCTCGGGCTGGCCCGGGTGGTCGACGGCGGTGCAGAACGGGGCCAGGTTCTTGAGCATGAACTCGACCAGGTGCCGGTGCTCCACGAGGAACTTGTCCGTGAACAGCTCGGCGTGGGCGCGTGCCTCGTCCTGGGCGGCGGTCAGCGCCGGGTTGCGCGGGACGGTGCCGGCCAGCGGGGTCATGGTGAGCACGTCACCGGTCTTCTTCACGAACAGCTCGGGGCTCGCGCCGATCGTGTAGACGCCGGGGTTGTGGAGGTGCTCGACGAAGTAGCTGTGGACGCGCGGGTAGAGGTCGGCGATGCGTGCGTACAGCTGCAGCGGGTCGACGGGCGCGGAGCCGGTCGCCTGGAACCGCTCGGCGCGGGCGACGACGATCTTCTCCAGCGCGTTGTTCGGCGAGCGCAGCATCGGCAGCACGGAGTCGACGAGGCGGATGTACCCGGCGATCTCGGTGTCGTTGAACGGCACGTCGGGGAAGAAGTGCCCGAGGGCGGCGCCCGGGGCGACGGCGGGCCGGTGCGTGGCGCGGCGGCCCAGGTAGAAGGAGGAGGCGCCGGAGGTGGGGTCGAAGGGGACCGCGCCGGCCACGAGGTCGCCGAACTTCCCGGAGCGGACGGCCTGTTCGGCCTCGGCGAGGTCGGTGAAGGCGCTCAGCGGTCCTTCCAGGGCCGCCGAGGTGCTCGGACCGTGCAGCAGGAACCGGGTGCGCGCGCCGTCCGCCGGCTGCGCGGGGAGGAACTGGCTGGACGGCTGTGCCGGAAGGAACTCGTCAGACATGGATCGGCCCTCCGATCCGTGTGGTCCACGGACCATAGTCGGTGTATCCCTCGCCGTCGCCGCCGTAGAAGCGGCTGGGGTCGGGTGCGGTCAGGGGGGCGCCGAGCGCGAGGCGTTCGGGCAGGTCGGGGTTGGAGACGAAGAGGCGTCCGAGGGACAGCGCGTCGCAGCCGGAGGTCAGCAACTCGCCGAGCCGGGCGACCAGTTCCCCGGCGGACCAGGTCAGATCCGTGCCCATGTTGTGGATCCACGCGCCGGCCTTGTGCGTGCGCAGCCAGTCCAGGACGCCCTGGTCGCTGCCGGTGATGGTGTGGACGTAGGCGAGCCGGCGTACCGAGGGGTGCGAGAGCAGCGCCGGGTAGACCTCCGCCGCGTCCTGCTCGGCCAGGCGGTTGGCGGAGAAGCCGGGGGAGACGCGCAGTCCGGTGCGGGAGGCGCCGACGGCCGCCGAGACCGCCTCGACGACGCGGACCGCGAAGCGGATCCGGTTCTCGGCCGGGCCGCCGTAGGCGTCGTCGCGCAGGTTGGTGCCGGAGGCGAGGAACTGGTGGACCAGGTAGCCGTTGCCGCCGTGGATCTCCACGCCGTCGAATCCGGCCGCCGCGGCGAGCCGCGCGGCGCGGGCGAACTCCTCGACGACGCCGTCGATCTCGCCGGTGGTCATCGCCCGCGGCTCGGGGTGCTCGACGATCTTCCCGTCCAGGACGGCGGTGTCGCGGGGCACGATCGCGGACGGCGCGAGCGGGGTCCGCCCGCCGTTGACGCTCGGGTGGGCGGCGAGACCGGCGTGCATCAGCTGGACGACGATGCGCCCGCCGCGCTCGTGCACGGCCTCGGTGATCCGGGCCCAGCCGGCCACGTCCCGGTCGGTGACCAGGTGCGGGCTGCCGGGCTGGCTCTTGCCCGCGAGGGAGGTGTGGACGCTGCCGGTGACGATGAGACCGGCGGAGGCGCGCTGTGCGTAGTACGTGCGCATCAGCTCGTTCGGCGTGCCGTCGGCGTCCGCTCTGCGGCGGCCCATGGGGCTCATGACGATCCGGTTGCCGGCGTGGATGTCGCCGAGGGCCACCGGGGAGAACAGCTCTGCTGACATCTCAGCCTTCCTTGTCCTGGGCGGTCGTCGCGTACGGGATCTCGCTCAGCCGGGCGCGGACCGTGGAGCGGTCGATCTTGGAGTTGGGCAGCAGCGGCAGGTCGTCGCGGAAGACGATCCGCTTGGGGATCGCGGCCCGGCCCAGCCGGTCGCGCACCAGCTCCCTGAGCGCCGTGGCGCCGGGGGTGGCCGCGCCGGCCCGGGGCACGACGTGGGCGCTGACCAGCTCGCCCCACTCGGGGTCCGGCAGGCCCATGACCACCGCGCTGTCGACCCAGTCGAGGCCGAGCAGCACCTCCTCGACGGCGCCCGCGGAGATCTTGACCCCGCCGGTGTTGATGAGGTCGTCGGTGCGGCCGAGCGGGACCAGGCGGCCGTCGTCCCAGCGGCCCCGGTCGGAGGTGCGGAACCAGCGCACCCCGTCGGCGTCGACGCTGAAGCGGCTCTGCTCCGCCTCGGCGGCGCCGAGATAGGTGCTGGCCACGGTGGGGCCGCCGATGTGCACGATGTCGTCGACCAGCCGCACCCGGACCCCGTCGAGCGGGACCCCGTCGTAGACGCAGCCGCCGCCGGTCTCCGTCATGCCGTACGTGGACACGTGCCGGGTGATCTCGCCGAGGCGGGCCGCGGTGCCCCGGTCGAGCGGGGCTCCGCCGACCATCACCATGTCGAAGCGGGCCAGTTCGGCGCGGGCCTCGGCGTCCGCGAGCAGCCGCCGGATCTGGGTGGGGACGAGGGCCGTGTACCGGCGGCCCGCCCCCATCCGCCGGGCCGCGGCCACGAAGGCCGCGGCGTCGAACCGGCCGCCGTCGAGGGTGGTGACCCGGTTGCCGCCGGCCGCGGCGCGGGAGAGCACCTGGAATCCGGCGACGAACCCGAGCGGCAGGCACAGCAGCCAGTCACCGGGCCCGCCGAGGCGGTTCAGGGTGGCCTCGGCGGAGGCGAGGAGCGCGGTGCGCGGCAGGGCGGTGCGCTTGGGGGCGCCGGTCGAGCCGGAGGTGGACAGGACCACCCCGGTGCCCTCGGGCACCGTGTCCGGCAGGTGGCGCAGCTGGGCGGGGTCGGCGACCGGGGCGATGGCGTCGCCGCCGGCTTGCATCTTCTCGATCTCGGGGAGCAGGACGTCGACGGCGTGTGCGGGCTGTGCCGGCAGGACGACGGGCCGCAGGGGTATGCCTGGCATGACCGACCCTCAGAAGTAGTAGGGGTGGGCGGACCAGTCGGGGTCGCGCTTCTCCAGGAAGGCGTTGCGTCCCTCGACGGCCTCGTCGGTCATGTACGCGAGCCGGGTCGTCTCGCCGGCGAACACCTGCTGGCCGACCATGCCGTCGTCGGGCAGGTTGAAGGCGAACTTCAGCATCCGGATCGCCTGCGGCGACTGGGAGGTGATGTCGCGGCAGTACTCGATGGCGGTGCGCTCCAGGTCGGCGTGCGGCACCACGTCGTTGACGGCGCCCATCTCGCGCATCCGGTCGGCGTCGATCTCCCGGGCCAGGAAGAAGATCTCGCGGGCGAACTTCTGCCCGACCTGGCGGGCGAGCAGCGCGGAGCCGTAGCCGGCGTCGAAGGAGCCCACGGTGGCGTCGGTCTGCTTGAACTTGCCGTGCTCACGGGAGGCGATGGTCAGGTCGCAGACCACGTGCAGGGAGTGCCCGCCGCCCGCGGCCCAGCCGTTGACGGCCGCGATGACCACCTTCGGCATGGTGCGGATCAGCCGCTGCACCTCCAGGATGTGCAGCCGGCCCGCGCGGGCCGGGTCGATGTGCTCGGCGGTCTCGCCCTCGGCGTAGCGGTAGCCGTCGCGGCCCCGGATGCGCTGGTCGCCGCCGGAGCAGAACGCCCAGCCGCCGTCCTTGGCGGAGGGGCCGTTGCCGGTGAGGATGACCGCGCCGACGTCGGAGGACATCCGGGCGTGGTCCAGGGTGCGGTACAGCTCGTCGACGGTCTTCGGGCGGAAGGCGTTGCGCACCTCGGGCCGGTCGAAGGCGATCCGCACCCAGGGCAGGTCGCGGACCACGGTGCCGTCGGCGTCGCGTTCCACGCCTCGGTGGTAGGTGATGTCGGTCAGGTCCTCGAAGCCCTCGACGACGCGCCAGGCGTCGGGGTCGAACGGGTTGGTGACCTCGGGGGCCTCGGTCTTGGCGACGGGGGCGGTGGCAGGGGCGGGCGTGGTGATGGTCATGTTCGTCTTTCCACTCGTTGTTGGCTGGTCAGCCGACCAGGGCGGGGGCGTCGGCGGTCCGCAGTCCGGCGGTGACGCGCTGCCGCGTGTGGGCGTGCAGCTCCCTCAGCCGGGTGCGGGCGACGGGCACTTCGAGGACCACGGGGCGCTCGCCGGCGCGGGCCGCGGTGAGCGCGGGGCCGAGCGCGTCGGGCCCGACGGTGCGGTGGTCGACGCCGTAGGAGGCGCACAGGGCGGCGAAGTCGACGTTCTGCGGGGCGCCGTAGATGCGCTCGAAGGTGTTGCCGTACGGTGCGGAGCGGTACTTGGGGTGGCCTTGTTCCAGGACTTCGAAGATGCCGCCGCCCGCGTCGTTGGAGACGACGATCACCAGGTTGTCCGGGACCTGTTCGAGGACGCCGGTCTGCAGGCCGACGGCGTCGTAGGCGAAGGTGAGGTCGCCGACGAGGACCACCACCGTGCGGTCGGGGTTGGCCAGGGCGGCGCCCACGGCGGAGCTGATGTTGCCGTCGATGCCGGCCACGCCGCGGTTGGACAGCACCCGCACCCCGGCGGGCAGCGAGCCGGTCAGCGACACGTCACGGACCGGGTTGGACGCGCCCACCCACAGCAGGTCGCCGGGGCGCAGGGCGCGCAGCACCGCGTCCGCGACACCGGCGCCGGTGGCCCGGTGGCCGGACTCGTCGAGCACCTCGGCCCAGGTCCGGCGCAGCACGGCGTCCAGGCGGGTGAGCCGTTGCGCCCACTCCGGGCCGACCGTGCCCTCGAAGACCGGGTTCGCGGTGAGCACGTCGATGTGCGGGGCCGCGTAGACCCAGGCGTCGTCGCCGTCGCCGATCAGGACGGCGGTGACGTCGGGCCGGGCGAGCAGGGTGCCGACGTTGCGGTGCAGTGTCGGGCGGCCGGCGATCAGGACCTGCTCGGGCCTGACGTGGTCGAGGACCCAGGGGTGCAGGGCGGTGCGGCCCTGGAGGTCGACGGTGGGTTCGGCGACCACCGGGACGGACGCGGGGATGCCGGTCAGGTCGGCGCCGTCGCCGGCGACCAGGACCGTCGGGCGGGTCAGGTCGACGCGGTGCGGGGCCGCCGCCCTGCGGTCGCGTTCGGCGGTGCGGAACCACGGCTGCGCGTCGTCGCGCCCGGCCGGGAAGCGCACCGCGCGGTCCTGGGGCGGGATGCCGGACGGCAGCGGCACGTCGATCTGGACCGGTCCCGGCCTGCCCGCCAGGCGTCCGGCGCCGATGCCGAGCGCGTGGCAGATCTGGGCCCGCACGACCCGGTTCATCTCGTCGGCCCGCTCGGGCACCTGGAGGTGCTGCACATGGCGCACCTGCGAGGTGAGCAGCTCGGCCTGTTCGACGGTCTGCGAGGCGCCGGTGCCGAGGACGGACAGCGGCCGGTTGGCGGTCACCAGGACCAGCGGGACGCGGGAGTAGTGGGCCTCCGTGACGGCCGGCAGCAGGTTCGCCACCGCCGAGCCCGAGGTGGTGACCACCGCGGCCGGGGCGCCCGTCGACTTGCTGACGCCGAGCGCGAGGAACGCGGCGGAGCGCTCGTCGAGGCGGACGTGGAGGGTGATGTCGCCGGCGTCCGCGCGCCGGGTGAGCTCGAATCCGATGGGGCCGTTGCGGGAGCCGGGGCAGTAGACGAAGGTCCTGACGCCGCCGCGGACGAGTTCGTCGACGACGACCGCCGCGGTCACGGCCGGCTCCACCGGCTGCGCGGCGGGGCCCGGTTCAGTGTGGTGGTTCATGGTTCTGGGTCTCCAGACACTGGCCGATCTCGGTGCGGACCGGGTTCGGGTCGGTGGCGGTCAGGCGGTCCCAGGGCCAGTGGCCGAGGATGTCGGAGGAGGCGGTGGTGACGTACACGCCCGGCGGCAGGGCCGTCCCGCCGTCCAGGAGGGTCGCGGTGCGGGCCCGCCATGCCCCGTCGGGGAGCAGACCGCTCGCGACCGGGGCGTCCGGGGCGCCGACCAGCACCACCGGGTGCGGGGGCCACGCGGTGTCCCGCGTGCCGTGCAGCACCATGCGGGAGCCGGTGAACTCGGCGGTGGCCCAGGGCGGGAGCGGTGCGCCGTCCGTGGTGCGGGGCCGGCGCGGGTGGATGCAGGCGGTGCGCTGGATCTCGGAGCGGCGAGGACGCTCGGGGGCCTCGGCCGGGGCGGTGGTTCCGGTGCGGCCGACCCAGCGGTCCGTGGTCGCCTTGATCGCGCCGAGCTCGTCGTCCATCTCCGCGTGCCGCAGGGCGGCGTAGCGCAGCAGCGCGGCGGGGATGTCCTGCCGGTCGCCGGCCGCCTTGTCGCACAGCTGGCTCGCGAGGGTGAAGGCGTCCTCCAGGGCGTTGTTCATGCCGCGTCCGCCGGCCGGTGACTGCATGTGGGCCGCGTCGCCGATCAGGGCGATGTGGCCGTGCGCGAAGGTCTCGGCCAGGGCGACCGTGACATGGAACTCGGCCTGCCAGGTCGCGGTGTCGGCGAAGAGCGGGAAGCCGTGCTCCGCGGCGGTCTTCATCAGGAAGTCGGCCGGGTCGGCGTCCGGGTCGAGGACGGGGACGACGACACGGGTGCCGCCCGCGGGCAGCGGCACCGAGACGAGGGTGCCGCGCCGGCCGACCCAGGTGATCGAGGCGTCCCGGGGGAACAGCTTCTGGGTGTCGGTGAAGTCGAGCAGGGCGAAACGGGAGGCGTAGCGTTCGCCGACCGTGTCGATGCCCAGCTGCCGGCGGACCACCGAGTGGGCTCCGTCGGCGCCGACCAGCAGGTCGGCGGTGAGTTCCTCGGTCGTGCCCGCCGCGTGGTCGACGCCGACCCGCGGCCGGCCGTCGGGGCCGGTGGTGACGGAGGTGACGGTGGCGCCGCGTACGACGGTGGCGCCGAGGGCGCCGGCCCGGTCCTGGAGGATCTCCTCCAGCTCCCCCTGGGGGAGCGTGCGGAAGGCGTACGGGCCGAGGTCCAGGTCTCGTTCGCCGTCGTCGGAGGCGAAGCGCAGCCGTTCCACGAGGTGGCTGACCTCGCGCACCCGGTCGCCGACGCCGAGGGTGTCGAGGAGGTGCATGGCCGGCGGCCACAGGGTCGGGGCCCGGGTCCCGGCGCGGCGCTCGGCGAGCTGCTCCAGGACGGTGACCTGCCAGCCGGCGGAGCCGAGCAGGGCGGCCAGGGCGAGTCCGGCGGGGCCCGCCCCGGCAATCAACGCGGTCGATTGCCGGGGGGCGGCCAGGCCGGCGGCCTCAGGCCGCACGGGTGACCTCGCGGCGCAGCAGCTCCTCAAGGCGGTTGCGCTGGATCTTCATGGTGGCGGTGCGCGGGAACTTCTCGAAGGGCAGGATCACCGGCGCCTCCAGGCGCGGCATGTCCGCCACGCACGCCCACCAGGCGTCCCAGTCCATCTCGTGGCCGTCGGCCACCGAGATCACTGGCTGCGGGTCGCCGTCGGCGGTGCGGACCAGGACGACCTCGTTGAGGAAGTCCAGCTTGTCCAGGAGGACGTCCTCGATCGCCAGCGTGCTCTTGACGTCGTCGATGAGGTCGACCTGCCGGTCGTGCAGGGAGAGCTGGCCGTCGGGGCCGATCTCGCCCTGGTCGCCGCTGTTCCACCAGCCGTCGCGCAGGTTCTTCTCGAACCGTTCCTCCTCGCCGTAGTACGTGACGGCGCGGCCCCGGGACGACATCTCGATGATGCCCTGCCGGCCGGGCGGCAGCGGGTCGCCGTTCTCGTCGACGATGCGGACCTCGGTGAAGTTCGGCATGCCGTAGCCCATCCCGCGGGCGTCGCTGTGCCGCAGCAGCTCGCGGGTGTTGGCGCGCACCACCATCGGGCCGCACTCGCTCTGCCCGTAGACCTGGAGGTAGACCGGGTCGGGCTGCTCCGAGGCGTTCAGGTACTTGAGCATCGTGCCCTTGTTGACCGCGTCGAACGTCGAGTGCACGTACTGGACGCTCGCGAAGACCGACGGGTCCCGGTCGACGATGGAGGTCCAGCGCACCAGGTGGTTGGGGTGCGATTCGAGGGCGAGCGGCCGGTACTGGCGCAGCAGCGCCTCGACGTTGTCCTCCCGCGGGTCCCCGATGTTGAGAAACGAGAAGCCGTACGACATCAGCGAGGCGATGCCGATGTTGAAGCGGCTGTGCACCGGGGAGACGTGGAAGGCCACCAGGCCCTGCCGGTCGACGAACTTCAGCACCCGGCGCTGCCAGGTGACGCGCCAGCCCATCGACGTCGGGGAGTGGGCGATGAACTTGGGGATGCCGGTGGTGCCGGAGGTGTGCGTCATGTAGGCGATCTCGCCCACTCCCGGCTTGCGGCCGGGGCCCTGGGCGGTGTCGACCACGCTGTCCCGGATCACCTGGGTGGTGAGCTTGCGGGTCTCGTCGACCGAGGTGATCGCGGCGGCCTTCTCGCCGGTGGCGGCGTCGAAGACCAGCCACGGCTGCTTGAGGCGGGCCGCCATGACGGTGACGGTCTGGGCGTCCAGGTGCGGGGAGATCATCACCGGCACGGCGCCGGCGTAGGAGACGGCCACCGCGAGCAGGTAGCTGTCGAACAGGGCGGACTTGTAGATGACGACGTGGTCGCCGGGTTCGATGCCCTGTGCGATGAACTGCTCGCCGCGCCGGGCGACGGCGTCCGCCGCCTCGGAGTAGGTGACGTGCAGTCCGATCTCCGGGTACGCCGACAGCGGCGCGTCGAGGTGGATCACCGAGTCCGGGCTGGCGTCGGCGGCCTGGCGGAAGTTCTCGTACAGATAGAGCGGTTGGGACGTGGGGTCGGCGATCTCCTTGAACTTGAACATCAGCGGGCACCTCCGGCGATCGAGACGAGACGGTCAACGAGGTAGCGCATGGCGGCGAGGTTCTCCTCGGGCACGTTGTCCGGCTCGCGCCCGGACACCGAACTGATCCCGTAGGGGTTGCCGTTGAGCGGGGTGTGCTGCTCGGGGCCGGTCAGGCCGGCCGGCACGATGACCGCACCCCAGTGGTAGAAGATGTTGTTGAAGGCGAGGACCGTGCTCTCCTGGCCGCCGTGGTTGGTGGCCGTGGAGACGAAGGTGGTCATGAACTTGTTGGCGAGGCCGCTGCGCAGGTGCAGCGGCAGGGTCTGGTCGATGAAGTGCTTGACCGGGGCCGACATGGAGCCGTACCGGCCGGGCGTGCCCCACAGGACGATGTCGGCGTCGACCAGGTCCTCCAGGGCGGCCTTGTGGACCTCGGCGGTGCGCTCCGCCTCCTCGATCTCCGGGAGGCGGTGGACGGCGACCTCGTGGCCGAGGCTCTCGGCGTGCGTGGCGGCGGCCTGGGCGAGCAGATGAACGTTGCCGCTGAGGCTGTGGTAGATGACGGCGATCTTCACAGCTCGGTCCCCATCGACACGTCGAGGCGCTGACCGGTGATGGCCTGCGACTTCGACTGGGCGAGCAGGCCGATGATCTCGGCGATGTCCTCCGGCTTGGCGATCTTGCCGAGGGCCGAGGTGGCGCGGGTCGCCGCGGCGGCCTCGTCGTTGCCGCGCAGCCAGCCGGCGTTGATGTTGGTGTCGACGACGCCCGGGGCGAGCAGGTTGACGGTGATGCCCTTCGGGCCGAGCAGGACCGCGAGGTTGGTGGTCAGGTACTCCAGGGTGATCTTGCTCATGCCGTAGCCGGTGAGCGCCGGGTAGGCGTAGCGGGTCAGGCCGGAGCCGGTGAAGACGATCTGGCCGCCGGGGGAGGTCATCCGCTCCGCGGCGCGCACCGCGAGCCCGTACGGGGCGACGGTGTTGATCTGCAGCAGGCGGCTGAGCTCCTTCTCGCCGAGCTGGGTCGGGTCGCCGAAGGGCGCGATGCCGGCGTTGAGGTAGACGAAGTCGAGCGTGCGGCCGGCCAGGGCCTCCTCGACCTCGGGCCACAGGCGGTCGACGGCGTCGATGTCGGAGAAGTCGGCGGTCAGAGCGGTGGCGGTGACGCCGAACTCCTTGACCTCGGTGGCCAGTTCGTCCAGGCCGTCCGGCGTCAGGCTCTGCACGATGAGGTCGTAGCCGAGCTGGGCGAGACGCAGGGCGGACGCCCGGCCGATGCCGCTGCCGGCGCCGGTCACGAAAGCCACGGGGTTGCTCATGGAGATGCTCCTCTTGATCACGGGTGCCGTGAACGTCCTTGCACGGCGGGGGAGTTGCCCGACAGGACCTCCTGTCGGCGGGCCGTTTCCGGCTCTGGTGAAGAGCTTCGCCCGGGGCAAGAAGTAGTTCAAGTAGGAACTTTTAAGTGCCTATATGGTCGGCGGACCCGCGCTGAGCTGCGGGCATACGGAAGCGACGGGCACCCGCACGTGCCTACTTGTCGTTCAGGGGGCCGGCCGCGGAGGATGTGCCGGAAACGCCGAAACGGCCACCGGAGCCTCCGGTGGCCGTTTCGGCACCGCCTCTTCGGGCGGTGGTGAGGGGATGTGCCCCTAGGCCCTGTCGTTTGGATCATCCCGGCGTCGCGGGGTCTGGCACACGCATCTGCGGCGTTGTCGTCGGTTGCCAACTCCCCCAAGCTCTTCGAGCAGGGGGCACCCCCACCGCGTTGTCGCCCTCCTCCGCCTTGCAGCTGCACGCTCCCCCACGCTCGAATCGAGCTCGCGCGGGGGCACCCCCATCGCCCCCGCTCGGGCCGGCCGAGAGGCACCGCGTCTCTCAGCCGGCCTGATCCAAACGACAGGGCCTAGGACGGGGTGAGGGCCAGTGTCCCGGTCAGCCGCGTGTGCCACCACGCGGCCCGGTCGGGATCGGTCTGCCGGTGGCGCCGGAGCAGCTCCGGGTCGGGCTCGGGCACGGCGGACGGCACGGCGAGGAAGCCGTCGACCGGACGCAGGGCCTGCCCGGCCGGCACCAGATCGCCGGTGAGCAGGCTCAGCGTGCCCAGACCGCAGGCGAAGTCGAGCTCGGGCAGCGCGGCGGCCAGGGCGACCTGCGCGGCCAGGCCCACACTGGTCTCCAGGGCCGACGACACCACGCAGGGCAGTCCCGAGGCCTCGGCCACCTCCAGGGCGCGGCGTACGCCGCCGAGCGGGGTGCACTTGATCACCGCGACGTCCGCGGCGCCGGCCACGGCCACCTTCAGCGGGTCGTCGGCCCGCCGGATGGACTCGTCGGCGGCGATGCGCACCTCGACCCGGCGGCGCACGGCCGCCAGCTCCTCCACCGTCGCGCACGGCTGCTCGACGTACTCCAGGCCGCCGGCGGCCCGGTCCAGCTGCCGGATGCGGGTGACGGCGGTGTCCACGTCCCAGCGGCCGTTGGCGTCGACCCGGATCCTGCCGCCCGGGCCGAGCGCGTCACGGACCGCCTCGACGCGGGCCAGGTCCTCGGCGTGGGAGTCCGGGTGGTCGGCCACCTTGACCTTGGCCGTGCCGCAGCCCGAGCGGGCCACGACGGCGTGGGCGCGCTCGGGGCCCACGGCCGGCACCGTGGCGTTGACCGGTATCCGGTCCCGCACCGGCGCGGGCCAGCCGCGCGTGACCTGCTCGACGGCGGTGGCCAGCCAGGACGCCGCCTCACGGTGGCCGTACTCGGGGAAGGGGCAGAACTCGCCCCAGCCGCGCGGGCCGCGCACCACCATGCCCTCGCGCACGGTGATGCCCCGGAAGGCGGTGCGCATCGGGATGGCGTAGACATGGGATTCGGTGAACCCCTGCTGGTCGTTCATCGGGTGGTGACGGCTCCTTCCCGGGAAGCGGCCCGGCCGGCGGGGCCGTAGAGCGTACGGCGGGCGAGCACCTCGGCGATGTTCTCCTCGGCCCAGGCCTTGAGCGACTGGATGATCGGGATCAGGCCCTCGCCGAGCTCGGTGATGTAGTAGTCGACCCTCGGCAGCTTCTCCTCGTAGTCCACGCGCAGCACCAAGCCGTCGCGTTCGAGGCCGCGCAGCGTCTCGGTCAGCACCTTCTTGCTGGTCTCGGGCATGGCCCGGCGCAGCTCGCCGTACCGCATCGGGGACTGGGAGTGCAGCAGGTAGAGCACGATGGGCGTCCACTTGGTGGTCAGGATCTCCAGGACCCAGCGTGCCGGGCAGTCGTCCGTGGGGCAGTCGTCCAGGACGTCGTCGCGGCGGCCCTCCTGCGTGAACTTCCGCTTCGGAAGGTGCTGCTCGTGCGCGGAGATGGTTGTCGTCATCCGGCCTCCCGGTTCCGTGTTCCTCTGTGGTGCCACGCCGTCCGCCGCAGGGCTCCTGCAGCCTCGTACCGCTCGCGCAGCAGACGTCTGCGCAGCTTGCCGATCCCGGTTTTGGGGACGTCGTGGGCGTCCACCGGGACGATTCGTGTGGCGTCCAGGCCGAGCCGGTCCTTGACCTGGCGGCGCATCAGACGCGCGGCCTCGGCGGGGCGGACGTCGCCGCGCGGGTGGAAGAAGACCGCCAGTTCCTCGCGCCCGTCGACGGACACCGGGCCGGCCACCGTGTAGGAGGGGGTGACGAAGTCCAGCTCCTCGACCACGGCCTCGATCTCGTGGCTGTGGCAGGTGACGCCGCCGCACTCGATGAGGTCGTCGGCCCGGCCGGTGACGGTGAGGAGGCCGCCGTCGACGAAGGCGCGGTCGCCGGTGCGGAACCAGCCGTCCGGCGTGAACGAGCGCCGGTTCTGCACGGGGTTGTCGTGGTAGCCGCGGGTGACGGTGGCGCCGGACACCTCCAGGTGGCCGGGGGTGCCGAGCGGGACGGGGACGCCGTCGTCGTCCACGCAGCGCACCGCCGTCCCCGGCTGCGGCCGGCCGACGGGCACGTACCGCTCGTCGCCGCCGGCCGGGGCGAAGCACATGTCGATGACGCCCGAGGAGGTCTCCGACATGCCCCAGCCCGGGTACATGACGTCGGATCCGAGCCCGTGCGGGCGCAGCAGGTCCAGGAAGGTGCGCACCACCGTGGCGCGCACCGGCTCACCGCCGTTCATGACGTAGCGCAGCGCGCTCAGGTCCAGGCAGCGGCCGCGCAGCCGGTCGGCCTGGTCGTTGAGCAGCTGGAAGGCGAAGTTGGGGGCCCAGGTGGTGCAGACCCGGTGCCGGGCGGCGTCCGCGAGCCAGCGCAGCGGGTCCTGGAGCACGTAGGAGCGGGGGGCGTGCACCTGGTGGGCGCCCAGGTACACGTCCCGGAGATGGAAGAGCACCAGTCCGCCGACGTGGTCCAGCGGCATCCAGTTGTACGACCGGGTGCGCGCGCTCAGGCCGTTGACCCGCGCGGTGGCGGCGCTGCGGGCAAGCAGGTTGCGGTGGGTGAGCGGTACCGCCTTGGGGGTGCCGGTCGAGCCGGAGGTGAGCAGCAGGGCCGCCGGGTCGTCCGGGTCGGGGCGGTGCCGGGAGCGGTCGGGCGGGTTCGCGAGCAGCCGCCGGGTGTCCCCGGCCAGGGCGCGCGGCCAGGCGGGGTCGGCGAGGGTGGCCGGGGCGACGGGCTGGCCGGCGCCGAGGACGGTGCGCGGCCGGCCGTAGCGGGTCCAGGCACAGTGCAGCAGGTCGGCGGCGGAGGCGTGGGCGGCGCCGGGCTCTCCCGCGGCCACCGGCATCGGCACGAAGCCGCCGAGCACACAGGCCCAGAACGCGGCGAGCAGCTCCGGTTCGGAGCGGATCTGGAGCAGCACCGTCTCGCCCGGCTCGGCCCCGGCCGCGCGCAGCCCGCGCAGCATCCGGGCGGCCGCGTCGAGCAGCTGCGGGTAGCTCATCGTGGTCTCGGTGCCGTCCGTGTCCAGGAAGCACAGCCCCTCGGGGTGCCCGTCACGGGCCGCCGCCAGGAGCGCCGCACCGAGGTCGGCGTGGGCCGGGTGCGGGGCGGGGCCGCCGTCGAGGAGCGAGAGGCCTGTACTGCTCATGCGGTGACGTTCTCCTTACGGAACTCCCGCGGCGTGACGCCGTAGCGGTCCCGGAACAGGCGGCTGAAGTGGGAGGCGCCGTAGAGGCCGGCGCGCTCGCCGATCACCGCGACCGGCAGATGGTCCAGGCGCGGGTCGGACAGTTCGCAGCGGCAGCGGGCGAGCCGCTCGTCGCGGATCCAGCGGGCGGGGCTGGTGCCGTGCTCGCGGAACATCTTCTGCAGGTAGCGCAGCGAGATGTTGTAGCGGCGGGCCACCGAGCCCGGGGTGAGCTCGGGGTCGGCGAGGCGCTCGCGGATATAGGCCTGGATGTGCAGCATCAGGGACTGCCGGGCCGCTTCCGGCTCCGCGGCGGCCGACCGCATGCGTTCGGCGAAGAGCGCGCCGGCCAGGCCCACGATGCTGCCGCCGAACAGGTCGAAGGCGGTCTCGATCTCGTCGCCGTGCCGCTGGAATCCGCTCAGCAGCGTGGACATGAAGGCGGCGATGCCGGCTTCCCCGCACCACGGCTGGGCGGTGAGCCGGGCGGCGTCGGCGGCCGTCAGGCCCATCGACCGGTGGCTGACCACGGCCTCCACGAGCCGGAAGGGGCGCGGCATCACCAGCTTGTAGGGGCGGGTGCTGTCGACGCAGACCAGTTCCGGGCAGCGCACCGCCGCGTGTCTGCCGTCCTGCCACAGCAGCGCCTCGCCGGTGAGCGGGCGCAGCACGCGCAGGACTCCCGGGCGGGCGGGGTCGATGGACCGCGCGGGCCGGACCAGTTCGGCCGGGCCGCCGGCGACCAGGCGGACGCGGACCTCGCCGAACCGGCGGCACCGCGTGGTGCCCCGCAGTTCCTCGTCGTGACTGCGCACGATCTGCACCGCACCGCAGCCGTCGGCAGACCCGTCGGCGGTGACCACCTGCGTTGTGTGGGATCTCGACTGGTCCAGGTCCAGCATCTCCATCGCCCTCCCGACCGTGTCCGACTGACGTCAGCGACGTCCTGGACAGAAAAACATCCGCTATCTTCTTTTTTCCAGCTGGATCGGAAGCTTCGATCAGCGGCATATGTCGGAATAAGGCGACGGCCGTGTCCCCGGAATCGAGAAACCCGGTGCGCACTTCGCACATTTCGGAAGTGTGGCTCGCTCTAGTGTCCGTTTTCTCCCTTGAGAAAAGAGACGAGAGAGTATGGTTCTTCAGCCGCGCCTGCGCGCCGACCTGTCCACTCTGCCCCGTTATGTCCCGGGACGGGCAGCCGTGGGAGACCCCGAGTTCAAGCTGTCGTCCAACGAACTGCCCTATGAGCCCCTGCCGTCGGTGCGGGAGGCGGTACGGCGGGAGCTGGGCCAGTTCCACCGCTACCCGGACCCCGGCAGCACCGAGCTGGTCGCCGCGCTCGCGGACCGGCTCGGGGTGCCCGCCGAGCACATCGTGCCCGGAACCGGGTCCGTGGCCGTCACCCACCACCTGGTACGGGCCGCCGCGGGCGAGGGCGACGAAGTGCTCTTCGCCTGGCGCTCGTTCGAGGCCTACCCGCTGATCACCTGGGCGGCCGGCGCCCGGGCCGTGCAGGTCCCGCTGGCCGGGGAGAGCCACGACCTGGACGCCATGGCGGCGGCCGTCACCGACCGCACCCGGGTGATCTTCGTGTGCAACCCCAACAACCCGACCGGCACACCGGTGCGCCGCGACGACCTCGACCGGTTCCTCGACCGGGTTCCGCGGGACGTGCTCGTCGTCCTGGACGAGGCCTACCGGGAGTTCGTCACCGACCCCGACGTACCCGACGGCATCGAGGTGCACCTGAGCCGGCCCAACGTGGCCGTGCTGCGCACCTTCTCCAAGGCCTACGGACTGGCCCGGCTCCGGGTCGGCTACGCCGTCGCGCACCCGCCCGTCGCCGCGGCCCTGCGCGCCTGCGCCATCCCGTTCGGGGTCAGCGGCCCCGCCCAGAGCGCGGCGCTGGCCTCCCTGCGCGCCGAGTCCGAACTGCGCGAACGGGTCGAGCGGGTGGTGCGCGAGCGCGACCGGGTCACCGCCGAACTGCGCACCTCCGGCTGGCAGGTGCCCGGCAGCGAGGCCAACTTCGTATGGCTGCGCCTCGGAGAACGCACCGAGGCCTTCACCGCCGCGTGCGAGGACGCCGGCCTGATGGTGCGGCCCTACCCGGACGAGGGCGTGCGCGTCACGATCGGCACCCCGGCCGCCAACGACCGCTTCCTGAAAGTGGCGCACGACTGGAACGTCTGACCCGAGCGCCCGGTGCCGTACGCGAGAACGGTTCGCGTACGGCACCGGGCGTGGGCTTTTGGGCGCGGACTACCCGAAGAGCCGGGCCAGTTCCTCGTGGAAGCCGGGGAAGGTCTTGCTCACGCAGGCCGGGTCGTCGAAGGTGAGGCCGGGGGCGCGCAGGCCGAGGACGGAGAACGCCATGGCGATCCGGTGGTCCCGGCGGCAGGCGATCCGGGCCGGCACCGGGACGCCCGGACGGACGGTGATCCGGTCCGGCCCCTCGTCCACCGCGATCCCCAGGGCGCGCAGGTTCTGTGCCACCGCCGCGATCCGGTCGGACTCCTTCAGACGGGCGTGCCCGATCCCGGTGATGGTGATCGGCGCGTCCGCGAGGGGCGCGACGGCGGCCAGGGTCATGAAGGTGTCGGAGATGTCGCCCATGTCGACGGTGAAGCCGCCGTGCAGCCGGCCCGTGCCGGTCACCTCCGCCCCGTCCACCGTCAGCCGCACCTGCGCCCCGGTCCGCGCCAGCACCTCAAGGAACCGCAGATCGCCCTGGAGGCTGCCGATCCCGAGCCCTGGCACGGTCACCGTGCTGCCCGTCACGGCCGCAGCCGCGAAGAAGTACGACGCGGTCGAGGCGTCCGGCTCCACGGCGAGGTCGGTGGCCGTGTAGCCGTCCGGCCGCACCCGGAACGTGCCGTCCCGCTCCTCGACGTCGGCACCGAAGCGCCGCATCAGCGCCAGGGTCATGTCGATGTAGGGGCCGCTGACCAGGTCGCGCGCATGGACCGTGAGCGGTGCCCGGGCCAGCGGCGCCGACAGCAGCAGACCGGTCAGGTACTGGCTGCTGGTCGAGGAGTCGAGGCGGACCTCCCCGCCGGCCAGCCCCCGGCCGCGCACCATCAGCGGCAGCCCGCCGTCGGGGCCGGGCACCACGTCGACCCCGAGCAGCCGCAGCGCCTCGGTCAGCGGGCCCAGCGGCCGGGCGCGCAGCTGGGCGGAGCCGTCGAAGAGGACGTCCCCCTGCCCGGCCGCCGCGAGCACCGGCAGGAAGCGCGCGGCCGTGCCCGCGTCCTCGCACCACACACTGGTCGTGCCGGACGGCCCCGCGCCCAGGCCCGTCACCCACCAGTCGCCGTCCGCTTCCCACACCTGGGCGCCGAGCGCCTCGACGCCGTGCCGGAAGGCCACGGTGTCGTCGCTGACCAGAGGGGAGCGCAGCCGGCTCGTGCCGCGGGCGGCCGCGGCGAGCAGCAGGGCGCGGTTGGTGATGCTCTTGGAGCCGGGGATGCGCGCCACCCCGGCGGCCACGGCCGTGCTCACGCCGCCTCCCGCAGCTCACGACGGGCCGCGAGGGTCCCGTCGACCTGGTCCGCCATCTGCTGCCACGAGTCCATGAACGCGGCGAGGGCGTCGTCGGCGAGGCGCTCCGTCAGCGTGTCGAAGTCGATGCCGAAGCACGGCAGCGCACCGAGCACCCGGCGCGCGTCGTCGTACCTGCCGGTGATGCGGTTGCGCCCGTCGGCCCGGCCGTGGTCGGCGACGGCCCGCAAGGTGGCCGGCGGCACGGTGTTGACGGTGTCCGGAGCGGCCAGCTCGTCGACGTAGCGGGTGTCCTCGTACGAGGGGTCCTTGACCCCGGTGGAGGCCCACAGCAGGCGCTGCGGGCGGGCGCCGAGCTCGGCCAGACGGCGCCAGCGCGGGCCGGCCACGCTCCGCTCCCAGCGCCAGTACGCGAGGCGGGCGTTGGCCACGGCGGCCCGGCCGCGCAGCGCGCGCGCCTCGTCGCTGCCCGCGCGGTCGAGCTCACGGTCGACCGCGGTGTCGATGCGGCTCACGAAGAACGAGGCCACCGAGGCGATCCGGGACAGGTCGCGGCCCGACCGGTGGGCCTGCTCAACGCCGGAGAGGAAGGCCTCGACGACGTCGTCGTAGCGGCGCTGCGAGAAGATGAGCGTGACGTTGACGTTGATGCCCTCGGCCAGCGCGGCGGTGGTGGCCCGCAGGCCCTCGGGCGTCGCCGGGATCTTCACCATCAGGTTGGGGCGGTCCACCTCGCTCCACAGCAGCCGTGCCTCGGCGAGCGTGGCGTCGGCGTCGTGGGCGTGGGCCGGATCCACCTCCAGGGACACATAGCCGTCCCGGCCCCCGGTGGCGCGGTGCACGGGCAGCAGCAGGTCGGCCGCGTGCCGTACGTCGTACGTGGCCAGCTCGCGCAGCGCGTCGGCGGCCGGCAGGCGCTTGCGGGCCAGCACGTTCAGGTGCGGGGCGTAGGCCTCGGACGCGCCGGCCAGGGCCTGGGCGAGGATGGTCGGGTTCGAGGTGATACCCACCACCTGGCCGTCGGCGACGACGTCGGCGAGGCTCCCGTCGTCGAGGCTCGCGCGGCTGAGGTGGTCGAGCCAGAGGGAGACTCCGGCCTGCCGGAGCCGTTCGATCGGCGTGTGGGTCATCGGGCACTCCTCCGTGCACGGTCCAGGCTGGTGCGGGCGGCGGCCGCCACCCGCTCCGGGGTGAGGCCGAACTGGCGGTACAGGTTCTGGTAGGGGGCGCTGGCGCCGAACTGCTCGATGCTGACGGCCTGGCCGGCGCCGCCGAGCAGCGCGTACCAGCCGAGCGCGCTGCCGGCCTCGACCGAGACCCGGGCCGTCACGTGCGGCGGCAGCACCTGGTCGCGGTACTCCTGGTCCTGCTCCTCGAACCACTCCAGGCACGGCATCGACACCACCCGGGTGGCGATCGACTCGGCCTCAAGCAGACGGCGTGCCTCCAGGGCGATGGCGACCTCGCTGCCGGTGGCGATCAGCAGCACGTCGGGCTCGCCGCCGGACGCCTCGGCCAGCACATAGCCGCCGTGGACGGCGAGTTCGGCCGGGGCGAGACCGCCCTCGGGCGAGCGGTCGAGGACCGGCACGTCCTGCCGGGTCAGGGCCAGGCCCGCGGGCCGGTCGGTGCGTTCGAGCAGCGCCCGCCACACGGCGACGGTCTCGTTGGCGTCCGCGGGACGCACCACGTCGAGACCGGGGATGGCGCGCAGCGCCCACAGGTGCTCGACGGGCTGATGCGTGGGACCGTCCTCGCCGAGGCCGATGGAGTCGTGCGTCCACACGAACGTGACGGGAAGGCCCATCAGCGCGGCGAGCCGGACGGCGGGGCGCATGTAGTCCGAGAAGACCAGGAACGTTCCGCCGTAGGGGCGGGTGCCGCCGTGCAGGGCGATGCCGTTGAGGACGGCGCCCATCGCGTGCTCGCGGATGCCGAAGTGCAGGGTGCGGCCGTAGCGGTGGCCGGGATACGCGGCGGTCGCGTGCTCCTCGGGCAGGAACGACGGTTCGCCGCGCATCGTGGTGTTGTTGGACCCGGCCAGGTCGGCCGAGCCGCCCCACAGCTCGGGCAGCACGGGGGCGAGCGCGGAGAGCACCTCGCCGGAGGCCCGCCGGGTGGCGACCTGCTCGCCGGGGGTGAACTCCGGCAGCGCCCGGTGCCAGTCCCGCGGCAGCCTGCGCTGCGCGATCCGGTCGTACTCGGCCGCGCGCCGCGGCTGCGCCGTGCGCCAGGCCGCGAACCGCTCCTCCCACCGCGCGCGCAGCCGAGCCCCGCGCGCGACCGCCTGCCGGGTGTGCGCCAGCACCTCGTCCGGCACCTGGAACGCGCGGTCCGGGTCGAGCCCGAGCAGCGCCTTGGTGGCCGCGGCCTCCGCGGCGCCCAGCCGCGCGCCGTGGATCGCGCCCGTGTCCTGCTTGCCCGGCGACGGCCAGCCGATCACCGTGCGCAGGGCCACCAGTGACGGCCGGTCGGTGCGGTCGCGCGCCTCGCTCAGCGCCCGGTGCAGCGCCGCGGTGTCCTCCGCGTACTCACCCGAAGCCGTCCAGTCCACCTGCTGCACATGCCAGCCGTAGGCGCGGTAACGGGCGAGCACGTCCTCCGACGTCGCCACCGACCGGTCGTCCTCGATCGAGATGCGGTTGTCGTCCCACAGCACAACCAGGTTGCCCAGACGCTGGTGTCCCGCCAGCGAGCTCGCCTCATGGCTGATGCCCTCCTCCAGGTCCCCGTCGGAGGCGAAGACCCAGATGGTGTGGTCGAAGGGGGAGGTCCCCGGCTCGGCGTCGGGGTCGAACAGGCCGCGCTCGCGCCGGGCCGCCATCGCCATGCCGACGGCGTTGGCGAGCCCCTGGCCGAGCGGTCCCGTGGTGGTCTCCACGCCGGGCGTGTGCCCGTACTCGGGATGCGCGGGGGTCAGGCTGCCCTCGGTGCGCAGCGCCCGCAGGTCGTCCAGGGTGAGCGGATAGCCGGACAGGTACAGCTGGGTGTACAGGGTCAGGCTGGCGTGCCCGCAGGACAGCACGAACCGGTCCCGGCCGGCCCAGGCCGGGTCGGAGGGGTCGTGGCGCAGCAGCTTCTGGAAGAGCAGATGGGCGGCGGGGGCCAGGCTGATCGCCGTCCCCGGGTGGCCGTGGCCCGCCGCCTCCACCGCGTCGATGGCCAGGCCCTTGGCGACATCGACCGCGCGGCGGTCGGCGGTCGTCCACTCCAGGGCCTGCGTGCGATCCGGCACGGTCAGTTGAGCGGTCATGGTTCCTCTCTCGGCTGGGACGTAACGGAATCGGCGTCAGGCGACGCGGGTGGTGCGGCCGCCCGTGGGACGGCCGGTGCCGGGCCGGGCGGCGAGCAGGGCCGAGGCATGGGCGACCGAGGCGAGGGTGGCGCGGCGGTGCCAGTCGTCGTACGAGGAGACCCCGTCGCCGGCCGGCGCGGGGCCGGAGTATCCGGCGGGCAGGCGCGGTTCGGGCTCCGGCAGCCGCACCAGGCGCAGCAGCTGGGCGGTGGAGTGGCCGGTCAGATCGGTCAGCCAGTACAGGCCCCGTGCCGGGTTGCGCGGGTCGCGCTCGGCGAGCAGCACCATCCTGCCCTTGCGGACGCCCGGAACCGCGAGGGCGTGGCAGTCGAGCCGGACGATCTCGCGCACCGGGCCGGCCGGTTCGCGGCCGGTGAGCGTGAGCACCGAGCCGCCGTGCCGCTCCGCCTCGGCCGCGGCCTGCCGGGCGGTGACGAAGCCGTGCCCGTGCGGGTCCTGGTGCCGCGCCGCGCCGGGGTTCACGAACTGGGCGCCGGAGACCCGCAGCACGTACGGCAGCCGGCCCGAGCGCAGTGCCCGCAGCACGCCGGGCACATGGGCGCGGCGGGCGTCGAGCAGCACCGGGACGTGGCGGCCGAGCCCGAGCCCCAGCGCCATGTCGATGCCCTGGGTGACACTGCCGCCGGTCGGCGCGTCGTCCGGGATGCCGGCCCGCTCCCGCAGGCCGGGCTCGAACCAGCGTGGCGTCAGCATCAGCCGCCAGTCCACGGGGACGCTGCCCCGCGCGGTGACCAGGGACAGGCCGACGACCCGCTGACCCGTCATCTGGCGCCCGGTGCGCGGGTCGGTGACCTGCTCGGCGCCGACCGCCCGCGCGTCGCACTCGATGAGCGCGGCCCGCACCGCGAGGGCGGACGGCCGGGTCACCTCCGTGACCGCCGCGACGAGGTCCCGGCGTACCGAGGCCCAGTCCCAGTCGGGCCGGCCGGGCTGCGGCGCCGGGGAGTGCGGGAGCGGCTCGGTGGGGACCGGCGGGGTGCGGCGCGGGACCGGGGCCGGGCGCAGGGCGGGGGTACGCGTCCCGATCACGGCCGTCCCACCTTCGCGTACGCCGCCTCCAGCAGCGCCTCGTCGGGGGAGTCGAGGATCGCGGGGCTGCCGATGGCGTCCAGCACCACGAAGCGCAGCCGGCGGCCGCGGGCCTTCTTGTCGACGCCGAACGCCTGCCGCAGCTCGGGCCAGGCGGCGGACGGCCAGGTGGTGGGCAGCCCCACCGCGGACAGCAGGTGGCGGTGGCGCTCGACGTCGGCGTGCGTCAGCCGCCCGCTCAGCCGCGCCAGTTCCGCCGCGTACACCATGCCGACGGCGACGGCTTCGCCGTGCCGCACCCGGTAGCCCTCGGCGCGCTCGATCGCATGGCCCAGGGTGTGGCCGTAGTTGAGGTACTCGCGTGCGCCGTGCTCCAGCGGGTCGCCGGCCACCACGTCCGCCTTGACGCGCACCGCCCGCTCGATCAGCTCGCGCACCACCGGCGCGTCCGGGTCGGTGGCGCCGCGCGGGTCCACGGCGACCAGGTCGAGGATGCCGGTGTCGGCGATGAAGCCGGCCTTGAGGATCTCGGCCGTGCCGCTGACGAGCTCGGCCGGGTCGAGGGTGGCGAGCCGGTCGGTGTCGCACAGCACGCCCGCCGGGGAGTGGAAGGCCCCGACGAGGTTCTTGCCCGAGGGCAGGTTGACCGCCGTCTTGCCGCCGACCGCCGCGTCGACCATGGCGAGCAGCGTGGTCGGCACCAGGACCAGCCGCACCCCGCGCAGCCAGTTCGCGGCGACGTATCCGGCGAGGTCGGTGGTGGCCCCGCCGCCCAGGCCCACCACGGCGTCGGTGCGGGTGAACCCGGCGCGGGCCAGGGTGTCCCAGATCCCGGCGGCCACCCGCAGGTCCTTGGCCTGCTCACCGTCGGGCACCGGGATCAACGTCACGACGCGGCCCGCGTCCGACAGCGCCTCGGCCGTGCGCAGCGCCTCGCCGGACATGGCGTGCGGGTGGATCAGGCCGACGCGCAGCACCGGGTCGCCGAGCAGCGCGTCCAGTTCCCGCTGCGCGACACCGGTGCCGACGACGACGTCGTACGGCTGCGGTGCGTGGCGCACCGTGACCCGGGTGACGGGGCGGTGCGTGAGCGAGGCGCTCATCGGACGACCAGGTGGGAGAGGTAGGCGGCGTGGTTGCGGGCGGTCTCGGCGACGCTGTCGCCGCCGAACTTCTCCAGCGCCGCGTCGGCGAGGACCAGCGCCGTCATGGCCTCGGCGACCACACCGGCCGCGGGCACCGCGCACACGTCGGAGCGCTGGTGGTGGGCGGCGGCGGCCTCGCCGGTGGCCACGTCGACGGTGGCCAGGGCGCGCGGCACGGTGGCGATCGGCTTCATCGCCGCCCGCACCCGCAGCAGCTCACCGGTGGTGATGCCGCCCTCGACGCCGCCCGCGTGCCCGGTGCGCCGGCGCACTCCGCCGTCGCCGGGCAGGATCTCGTCGTGCGCCGCCGAGCCCGGCACCCGGGCCAGCGCGAAGCCCTCGCCGAACTCCACGCCCTTGATGGCCTGGATGCCCATCAGGGCGGCGGCGAGCCGGGCGTCGATGCGCCGGTCGGCGTGCACATGGCTGCCCAGGCCCGGCACCAGGCCGTACACCAGGACCTCCACCACACCGCCGAGCGTGTCGCCGTCACGGTGGGCCTGTTCGATGCGCTCCACCATGGCGGCCGAGCCCTCGGGGTCGAAGCAGCGCACGGGGTCGGCGTCCAGGCACTCCACGTCGTCCGGGCCCGGCAGCGAGGTGCCGGCCGAGGCGACGCCGCCCAGCTCCACGACGTGGCTGACCAGCCGGATGCCGTAGGCCTGGGCGAGGAAGGCCCGGGCGACCTCGCCGAGGGCGACCCGCGCCGCGGTCTCCCGGGCGCTGGCGCGCTCCAGGACCGGGCGGGCGTCGTCGAAGCCGTACTTCTGCATACCGGCGAGGTCGGCGTGGCCGGGCCGCGGCCGGGTCAGCGGGGCGTTGCGCGCGAGGCCGGCGAGGTCCGCCTCGTCGACCGGGTCGGCGGCCATCACCGTCTGCCACTTGGGCCATTCGGTGTTGCCGACCTGGATCGCGACGGGCCCGCCCTGGGTGCGGCCGTGCCGTACGCCGCCCAGGAAGCTGACCGCGTCCTGCTCGAACTTCATACGGGCGCCCCGGCCGTGCCCGAGGCGCCGGCGGGCCAGCGCGTCCGCCACCTGCTTGGTGGTGATGTCCACCCCGGCGGGCAGTCCTTCGAGTACGGCCGTCAGGGCCGGTCCGTGCGATTCGCCGGCGGTGAGCCATCGCAGCCTGGTCAATGCAGTTCCTTCGTCGTAGGCCGTGCGGCCGGCAGCGCCGGCCCGGGGGAGTCGGTCAGGCCGCGGTCGCGGCGGGGTGCGGATCGGGGACGGGAAGCGGCTCGGGGAACCCCTCGCCCGGGGCGGCGGGCACCCGCTGGACGTTCCAGCCGTCCGCGCGCAGCCGCCGCGCCATCTGTACGGCCGACGCGGCCGTCACCGTCAGCTCGACCAGTCCGCTCGGCGAGCCGGGCGAGTGGTCGATGGTCATGTCCTCGATGTTCACGCCGAGTTCGGAGGCCGCGGCGAGGAGCCGGGCCAGCTCGCCGGGCTGGTCGCCGATCAGCACGCGGACGGGCGAGCAGACCGGCAGCACGGCGCTGTGCTTGTCGGGCACGCAGGCCCGGCCCTCGGTGCCGCGGCACAGCAGCTCGGAGACCAGCTGGTCGCCGAGCGCCCGGTCGTCGGGGTCCGCGGAGGCCAGGCCGCGCAGGGCGGCGACCGTGGTGGTGAGGTCCTCGGCCAGCTCGCCGAGCACGTCGGCGACGGCGCCGGCGTTGGCCGCGAGGATGTCGGACCACAGCCGGGGGTCGCCGCCCGCGATCCGGATGACGTCGCGCAGGCCCTGGCCCGCCAGGCGCGCGGCGTCGTCCTCGATGCCGACCAGGCGGGCCGCCATCAGGGACGCCACCACGTGCGGGGCGTGCGAGACGACCGCCACGGCCCGGTCGTGCCGCTCGGCCTGCATCAGGACCGGCAGCGCCCCGCACAGCGAGACCAGTTCCAGCGCCCGGTTGACGGTCTCCCGGTCGGTGGCCGCGGAGGGCGTGAGCACCCAGGGCCGGTCCTTGAACAGGGTGGCGCAGGCGGCCAGCGGCCCGGAGCGTTCCCGCCCGGCCATCGGATGGCCGCCGATGAACAGCGCCGGGTCCGCACCGCTGCCGTCCACCTCGGCCTGCGGGCCCGCCTTGACGCTGGCCACGTCGGTGTAGCCGCGGGCGAGCCCACAGGCCTGCTTCTCGGCGAGCACCGCGCCGATGCGCCCCGGCGGCACGGCGAGGACCGCCAGATCGACGGTCCCCTCCGGCGGCCGGCACACCCCGGCGCCCAGCGACTCCGCGGTGCGCGCCGCGGACTCGTCGGCGTCCTGCAGATACACGCGGACGCCCTTGTGGGTGAGGGCCAGCGCGATGGACGTGCCGATCAGCCCGGTACCGACGACGGCCGCGGTGCGGATCACGCCGCTGCCCTGGCCGGGATCGGCACGAGGTCGCGGCGCAGGGCGGCGGCGCCACCGAGGTAGACGTGCCGGATCTCGGACTTGGCCCGGCCGGTCTCCGCGTGCACCAGGAGCCGCACCGTCCGGGGCAGCGCGCCCTGGATGTCGAGTTCCTGGGCGCACATCAACGGAACGTCGGCGAGGCCGAGTTCGCGTACCGCGACCGCGGGGAACCCGCAGCGCAGGTCCGGCGTCGAGGTGAAGATGATGCTGATCAGGCTGTCCCGGTCCAGCTCGTTGGCTTCGAGGACCTCGTTGAACAGCTCCTTCACCGCGTCCAGCAGCACCGTCTTGTCGTCCCGGTCGAGCTGGACCGCGCCACGCACCGCTCGTACGGCCACTGTGCTTTCCTCCTTGCCGTTGGCTCGCTCGTCGCTGACTTCGCCGCTCAGGCCGCGGCCGGGACGGCCGGGTCGAGCAGTTCGAGGGGCAGGTTCCGCTCCCGGTACAGCTCGGCGACCTGGAAGGCGAGGTCGAGCGACTGGTAGCGGTTCAGACGCGGGTCGCAGGCCGTCTCGTAGCGCTGGTGCAGGTCGTCGACGAAGATCTCGTCGCCGCCGCCCACGCACTCGGTGACGTCGTCGCCGGTCAGCTCGATGTGGATGCCGCCCGGGTGGGTGGCCAGCGAGCGGTGCACCTCGAAGAAGCCGCGGACCTCGTCCATCACGTCGTCGAAGCGGCGCGTCTTGTGGCCGGAGGCCGCCTCGAAGGTGTTGCCGTGCATCGGGTCGCACAGCCAGGCGACCGTGGCGCCCGCGTCGGTGACGCTGCGCACCAGCTCGGGCAGCACGTCCCGGACCTTGTCGCGGCCCATGCGGGTGATGAAGGTGAGCCGGCCCGCCTCGTTGCTGGGGTTGATCTTCTCGACCAGCGCGAGGGCGTCCTTCGCGGTCGTGGTCGGGCCGAGCTTCACCCCGATGGGGTTGCGGACCTGGGAGACGAACTCGATGTGCGCGCCGTCCAGCTGACGGGTGCGCTCACCGATCCAGATCATGTGGCCGGAGGTGTCGTAGCGCAGGCCCGTGCGCTCGTCGGTGCGCGACAGCGCGGCCTCGTAGTCGAGCAGCAGCGCCTCGTGGCTGGAGAAGACCTCGGCGGAGTGGAACTCGGCCGGGTCGGCGCCGCACGCGGCGAGGAAGGCCAGCGCGTTGTCGATCTCCTCGGCGAGCCGCTCGTAGCGCTCACCGATGGGGGACTTGGCGACGAAGTCCTGGTTCCACTCGTGCACCTGGCGCAGGTCCGCGTAGCCGCCGGTGGTGAAGGCGCGGATCAGGTTCAGGGTCGCGGCGGAGGCGTGGTACATCCGCTTGAGCCGCTCCGGGTCCGGGGTGCGGGCCTCGGGGGTGAAGGGGAGCCCGTTGACCGCGTCGCCGCGGTAGACGGGCAGCTCGACGCCGTCGCGCACCTCGACCGGCTTGGAGCGCGGCTTGGAGTACTGGCCCGCGATCCGGCCGATCTTGACGACCGGCACCGAGGTCGCGTACGTCAGGACCGCCGACATCTGCAGCAGCGTCTTGACCTTGTCCCGCACCTGGTCGGCGGAGACCCCGTCGAAGGTCTCCGCGCAGTCGCCGCCCTGCAGGACGAAGGCCTCGCCGCGGGCCACCGAGGCCAGCCGGTCGCGCAGTTGGTCGCACTCGCCGGCGAACACCAGCGGGGGGTAGGCCGCGAGCTCGGCGGTCACCGACCGCAGTGCGTCCCGGTCCGGCCAGTCGGGCTGCTGCGCGGCCGGCAGCCGGCGCCAGGAGTCCGCTTCCGTGACGGTCTTGGCAACGTTCATGATGGGCTCTGCCTCACTCTGAGTCGTCATCGACGGGAATCGGGGACGTGCGGGTGTGGGGAGTGACGGGAGGTGCCAAGGCCTACTCCTCCAGCAGGTCCGGCTGTTCGCGGACGATCTCGTCCCACAGCAGCTGGAAGCTGAACCAGCCCAGCTGCTCGTCGCCGAAGCCGTCGCCGGCGGCGAGCGCCTGCTCGTGGGTGAAGGTCTGCGGGGTGCCCGCGGCCTGGGCGAGCAGCTGGACCTGGGCGCAGCTGTCGTAGGTGAAGAACCAGTGCACGGCCTCGTCGAGGGTGCCGCCGACGGTGATCAGCCCGTGGTGGCGCAGCAGGATCGCCCGGTTGTCACCGAGCTTCTCGGCGATGTCCCGGCCCTGCTCCACGGTGGTGGAGGGGCCCTCGTAGTCGCCGTAGAGGACCTGCTTGCCGTAGAACGCCGCGGACTCCTGGTCGATCGGCTCCAGCAGCCGGCCGAGCGCGCCCAGGGCGCGGGAGTGCGCGGTGTGGCCGTGCGCGGCGGCCTCGGCACCCGGGTTCATCTCGTGGATGGCCGAGTGGATGACGAACGCGCTCGGATTGACCCGGTGCCTGCCGTGCACGACGCGTCCCGCGGAGTCCACGCAGATCAGGTCGGCGACCCGGACGTGCTTGAAGGAGACCCCGAAGGGGTTGACCCAGAACCGGTCCGGGAACTCCGGGTCACGCACCGATATATGACCAGAAATCCCCTCACCGAAGCCGTACTTGCCGAACAGCCGCAGCGCGGCGGCCAGGCGCTGTTTGCGATGGCGCCGGGCGTCCTCGTGCGTGGCGAAGGTGGGCTCGCCCGGGATGGGCAGGCCGGTGTGGGTGTCGGCCAGGAACTCGGGCCTGGCGTCGGCGACGGCGGTCGTGGTCGTCATGGGATACGGCCTTTCTGCCCGTGCGGGCGTGGCGGGTGCGGCGGCTGCGAACCGGTTCAGGCGGCGAGGACCTGGCGGTCGGCGCGGGCCGCGTCGATGGTGGCGGCGTGCTCCCGGATCGCGGCGACGATGTCGACGCTGCGGTCGACCAGGGAGGGGATGCCGAAGGTGAAGAACAGGGCGCCGGCGGCGATGTTGCCCAGCCCGTACAGGCGCGGGTCGGGGCGGCCGTTGACGGTGAGCCGGCTGGTGGCGCGGGCCAGGTGCAGACCGCCGTGCGGGTGGCGGCTCGCGGCCCGCGCCCGGATCAGCGAGGTGGCCAGCGGCTGGGCGCTGGTGGGGATGCGGCCCTCGGAGGCGTTGACCGCGCTGATCACCTTGTCGGCGCGGAACTCGGTGCCGTCGGCGGCGATGACGTCGAAGCCCGACTCCTCGGCGGGGGAGATGTCCTGCAGCCCGGAGAGCATCCGCAGCTGGCCGTTCTCGACCAGCTCCAGCAGGACGCCGGCGCTGGCGGGCGGCATCGGGCAGCACAGGCTCATGATGGTGCGGTAGTGCGCGCGCAGGATCTGGACCTTCTCCTCCTCGCGCAGCGTGGGCCACAGGTCGGGTCCGGTCTCCGGTACGGCGCGTTGCAGGATGCGCATGCCCAGGTGCGGCGAGTCGACCTCGTCGATGTGGCGGCGCAGCCGGTCGACGGGGTCCTCCAGGTCCACCCGCAGCATCTCGCTGATGACGGAGTCGAGGTCGGCGCCCGAGTCGCGGAACTCGGCGCGCAGCACCGCGGCGATGTCCTCCAGGGTCAGCTCGCCGCGTTCGTCGGCCAGCGCCTTCATCCGCTCCGGCGTCAGATGGCGCAGCTCGAACTCCACGGGCCGCTGGCGCACGCCCGGCAGCACACCGCGCCGCGACAGCAGGCTGATCGGTCCGCGGTGGCCGCGGGCGGCGAGGGTGAGCACGATGTCGACGGAGGTCAGACCGCTGCCGATGACGGCGACATGGTCGTCGTCCTCGACGGTCTGCAGGGTCTCGGCCAGCGGGTAGGGGTCGGCCACGAACCCGGGGGTGCCCTTGAGGCCGTAGACGTCCTTGGGGCTGTCGCCGCCGACCGCGAGGACGACGTAGTCGAAGGCGCGCGCCCGGCCGTCCCTGGTGCGCAGCACCACCTGGTGGGGCTGCCGGCTCGCCGTGGTGACGGCCTCACCGATGATGTCCACCTTCCAGCCCCTGCGCCGCAGGTCGCCCAGCGCGGCGTAGGCGGACTGCTCCAGGTAGTCGCCGTAGACGGGCCGGGGGGCGAAGCGGGCGCCGGAGTACCGGTCGATGCCCTGCTTGACGCCGATGACACGGTCGCGGGTCTCCAGCCAGCGCTCGAAGTGCTCCGGGTCCCCGGCACGCACCGACATGTCGTCCGGCGTCGCGTTGACCTTGAGCGTCTGCGTGTCCACCTGGTAGGCACGGCCGCGCCACAGGTGCGGCGAGGGCTCGAAGACGGTGAGCGTGCCCGGCTCGACCTCGGCCTGGGCGAGGGCATCGATCAGGCAGACGGCGGAAGCGCCGCCGCCGACGACACCGAGCGAGAATCCACGGGGCATGTGTTCAGTCACCTATCACTGTGCGCAAGGCATGGGAGGGCACACCGGCTGTGCGGGCGGCCGCCTCGCGGACCTTCCTTGTCTGCTGCGGGACGGACGGGCAGAGAGTCAGCGCTGCGGCTCGAAGCGGTGGAAGCCGCCCTGGAGGAAAATCAGCGGCGAGGGGGACTCGTGCACGCCGAGTCCGAGCACCTCGCCGATGACCATGACGTGGTCGCCGACGACCAGGTGGTCCCGGTAGCGGCACTCCATCCAGCCGGAGGCCCCGAACAGCAGGGCGCCGGTGAGGCGGCCGGCCTCGGACGGCAGGCTGCGCAGCGCCGCCTCACGCTCGTGCCGGGGGCGGGCGAAGAGCCGGGCCGTGCGCTCGGAGTCGGCGTCCAGGATCGAGATGCCCCACTGCTGCGTTTCCATCAGCGTGGCCAGGAAGCCGGAGTCGCTGCGGAAGCTGAGGGAGATCAGGGGAGGGGCGAGGGAGACGGAGGTGAGGGAGTTGACGGTGATCGCGTCATGGACCCGGCCGGCCTCGCACTCCTCGTAGGTGCTGACGACGCACACCCCTGTGGCGAACTGACGCATGACGTCACGCAGGTCGCTCGTTGTCTCGGCAGCACCGCTGTGTTGATCCACTGCTGGGACGTGACCCATGGTTGATCCTCTCCGGGACGGGAACGTGCGGCATGGACTGCGTGGCCCGCCGTGAAAGCAGCTGCGCTGCCCGGCGGACGACGGCCTTCGCTGGAACCGGCTGTCCCACCGATGGGAACGGTTCGTTGCCCACGAGCTTAGGGATCAGGACACCTGGCGAGTTGTTGTGCAGCGCACGGCTACTTGCTCAAATACGCGCAGGTGTTTGGGGATTGGGCTACCGGCGGTAAACCGACGGGGTAGCCGGTCGGCCGGCGCCCTCGGCGCCCTCGGCGCCCTCGGCGCTCAGACGCGCTGGACGGGCCGACGGTGACGCAGCGTGCGGGAGGCGTAGGCGCCGCGCACGTCCTCGCGGGCCTGCTCGGAGATCTGCAGGATGCGCCGGGCGTGCGGCAGCAGCCGCTCACCGGCGGTGGTCAGCGTCACCTGACGCCTGCTGCGGTCGAAGAGCGGAACTCCGAAGGTACTTTCCAGGCTGCGGATCTGCGCGGTGATGCTCGACTGTGCGTAGTTGAGGTTCTTCGCGGCACGCGTGAAACTCAGCTCGTCCGCCACCTCGCAGAACGCGCGCAAGTGTTGCAACTGCACGGCCATCCTCTTCTGTTGGTGGGTGAGTGGCTCCAGCCGGGAGCGGCACTGCTGCCGGCTTGAACGCGGTCTCCTGTCGCGGGATGGCCTGAAGGACGCGAGTCCCCCCACCCCGGTGCCCTGCAAAAAACATACCAGCGAACCGGTTCTTGCGTGTTCGAAATCCGCAGCCCACGCGAAAGCCCGCGGCCGCGCCCCTCGAAGGGGAGCGGCCGCGGGCTTTCGCACGTGCGTCGTCGGTCGCGGTCGGTCGGACAAGGCGACCGCCGTGGTCAGTCCGACATGGCGACCGTCGTGGTCAGTCCGACATGGCGACCGTCGTGGTCAGTCCGACATGGCGACGGGGGACATCAGATCCCGGGCGATCTGCGGCAGCGCCTGGTCGATCAGCTTGCCGGCCCGCACCGATCCGTCGGCGGCCCGGGGGATCCTGTCCACCGCCACCACGTGCCCGAACAGCCAGGGCAGGCAGCGCTCGCAGGCGGCGAGGATCGCCCGGCGCCCGGCCGCCTCCTGGTCGGCGGAGACCGGGACGAACGCCACGACCACCGTCTCGCCCAGGTCCGGCAGTTCGGTGCGCACGACGGCGCACTCACGGACGCAGGGCAGTTCGAGCAGTTCCCGCTCCAGGGCGAAGAACCCCTCGTCGAAACCGGTCTGCTCGTCTGCCTCGAACGGGTCGTGGGCGTACAGCTCGTTCAGGACGGTCATGTCGCAATCTCCTGGTGCATCGACTGTTCCAGCTGGAGGTTCAGGGCGATGATCGGAACGACCGAGTCGAGCAGCTCGGTCTCCCTGATCCGGCCGGTCGGGCTGTACGGGATGTCGTCGACGGCGAGCACATGGGCCGGCAGCGACGGCAGACGGCGGGCGCAGGTGGCGGTCAGGGCCTGCAGGCCGGTCGCCTCACGGCCCACCGCGACCGCGATGAACGGCACCACCAGGGAGTCGCCTAGGTCGGGGTGGTCCACCCGCATCACCGCGGTGTCGCGCAGGCACGGCAGGTTGAGCAGGTCGGCCTCCAGGCGGAACAGCGCCGAGTCCACCGCGGCGTCCCGCTCCAGCAGCGGCACCCCGGTGCCGCGGCCGGTCAGCACGAGACGGCTCTGCTCGTCGAGGTGACCGAGGTCGTCGGTGACGAGGAAGCGCTGCTCGCCCTGGCCGACGTCGAGCGTGACGAAGGGGCCCTCGCCGTCCTCGTCGTGCAGGTACCCGTCCATCACGCCGGTCCCGGCCACGGCCACCCGCCCGGTGCGACCGGGGGGCGCCACCGCGCCCTGCTCGTCCAGGACGACGACGGTGGTGCCCAGGGTCGGCCGGGCCGAGCGCACCGGCACGACCAGCGACTCCTCCGGGGTCATCATTCCGGTCAGGCCGGTCTCCGGGGCGCACGCCGCCAGGTGGAGCACGGGGCCGAGGCGCTCCCAGGCCGTGTTCACCGTCCAGCGGCCCACGTGCCGGCCGGGCGTGAACAGGCACCGCAGCCGTCCGGCGCCGGCCAGGTCGGCCGAGTCCGGGTGGGCGAGGAGCTCGGTCAGGGTGACGGGATCGATGACACCGGTGGTCACCCGCGCCTGCCGGATCGTGGCCGCCAGCGCCGCCGGGGCGCCCTGGGCGCCGACGACGACGCGCGCGCCGAGCGCCATCAGGGCCCGGGTCAGATCCCGTGCCGACTGCTCCCACAGCGGCGCGGCCAGCAGGTGCACGTCGGACGCGTCGAAGCCGAATTCGTCGACCAGGTCCACCAGTTGACGCACCTCGGTGGGGGTGCGCCGCACCGCGAGGCGCGGTTGCCGCCCGCCCGGGACGACCGTGAAGGACTCGTAGCGGCGGGCCTCGGGCAGGGCGGCGAGCGGCTCGGTGCCCAGCAGGTCCTCGAAGCCGACCAGGCAGGGGCCGGTGCGCTGACCGGGGGTGCGCTCGGTCACCGGGCCGTCGAGCAGGATGTGCAGGGCCCGGGGTCCCGCGGGCCACAGGCAGCGGTCCAGGACCGGGCGGTAGGCGCGGCTGGTGAACACCATCGACGGTTCGAGGCGGTCGAGGACCTGCGTGAGCTGCTCGGTGTCCGCGGCCGGGTCGAGCCCCGTGCAGGAGATACCGAGGGTGGCGCAGGCGGCCATCACGACCACCAGCTCCCAGCCCCGGTCGGCCAGGAAGACCGAGCGGACGGGCCCCTGCTCCGGCATCCGCTGCGCGAGTCCGGCCGCCACCCGCTCCACGGCCCCGGCGAACTCCTGCCAGGTGAGCTGGTTCTCCCCGTCGACGAGAGCAACCCCCTCGGGGCAGCCGGCCGCGTGCCGGCGGATGTCATCAAGGTTGATCATGTGGCTACTCCATGGTCGGTGGACCCGCGTTGTCGGCCAAGACGCTGTCCCCCATCGGCTTCGAGAGGCGCCCGTCGCCTTGCAAAGGTCCCGACGATGAAAACAATCCCGTGCGTCGGTTTCCAAGAAGTATCGAAATCTGCGATCCCTGGAGCATCCGGGCGACGGCCCGGCGCGAGCCGACGTGCACACTGCACGCAGGAGGCTCCCGCCCCGCCCCGGGTGCCCGACGCGCCGGACCGATCCGCGTCGTCACCGCCGCCCCGGGGGCATCCCGACCGAAACGGTGACCAGCCTTGACCTCCCCGCGCCCTGCCGCGCCGCACGACGCCCGCACCCGCTGCGCCGTCCTCGGCTCCCCCATCGCGCACTCGCTCTCGCCGACCCTGCACCGGGCCGCGTACGCGCAGCTCGGCCTCGACTGGCAGTACACGGCCGTCGAGTGCACCGACGATCAACTCGCTGAACTCGTCGGCCGGTTGGACGCGTCGTGGGCGGGTCTCTCGCTGACCATGCCGCTGAAGTACGCGGCGCTGGAGCTGGCCGACACCGTCTCCGACGAGGCCGCCGCCACGGGCGCCGCCAACACGCTCGTGCGCGGGCCGGGCGGCTGGGAGGCCGCCAACACGGACGTCGCCGGGCTCGTCTCCGCGCTGCGGCTCGTCGCGCCCGCGCGGCCGGACCGGGCCGTGGTCCTCGGCGCCGGTGCCACCGCCTGCTCCGCCCTGGCGGCGTTGCGCGCACTGGGCGTGGCCACGGTGGACGTGGCGGTGCGCGAGCCGGCCCGTGCCGCCCGGCTGCGCGAGGTCGCCGAGCGCCTCGGCGTCGCCGTCCGCGTGCATGCCCTGCCCGGTGTGGCGGACCTCGCCGCCGGCGCCGGCCTCGTGGTCTCCACCCTCCCGCCCGGCACGGCCGACGCCTTCGCCTCCGGCCTCGCCCGTCCGGGCGCCGCGCTGCTCGACGTGGCGTACGGGGCGCGGCCCACGCCCCTGGTCGCGGCGGTGAACGCGGCGGGCGGGCGGGCTGTGGACGGACTGGCGATGCTGGTCGGTCAGGCGGCCGTTCAGGTACGGCTGATGACGGGCCGCACCGAGCCGGTGAGCGACGCCATGTGGCGGGCCGCCGAGGCGGAACGCGCGCGCCGCGCCGCGTTCACCGCGAACCCCGCGACCCCTGCGACCCCTGCGAACTCCTTGACCCCCGCGGTCCCGGCTGCCGGGAGCGCCGGGTGAACGCGCCGTACGCCGTGCTGATCGGTCTGCCCGGATCCGGCAAGTCGACGGTGGGGCGGGCGCTGTCGGCCCGCGTCGGCGTGTCCTTCCGCGACACCGACGAGGACGTCGAGCAGACAACCGGCCGCTCGATCGCCGACCTGTTCGCATGGGAGGGCGAGCGGCGGTTCCGTGAGCTGGAGCGCGAGGCGGTGGCGGCGGCGCTCGCCGAACACCGCGGGGTGCTCGCGCTCGGCGGCGGAGCGGTGCTCGACCCGCTGACCCGGGCCCGGCTCGCCGGACGGAACGTGGTGCATCTGCGCGCCGATCCGGCCCAGTTGGCGGACCGGCTGCGCGGCGACACCACGCGGCCGCTGCTGACCGGAGCGGGCCAGGGCCGGCTGAACGAACTGGCCCGGACGCGAACTCCCCTGTACGAGCGGCTGGCCCGGGTCAGCGTGGCGACGGCGGGCCGCACGCCGGACGCGGTGGCCGATGCGGTGGTGCGGTCGTTGGGCTCACTCGGACCCGGCGTCGGACGTGCCCAGGGCCTCGGCGTACAGACCCGGGCCGCGGTCGGCGCCCATGTCCAGGGTGAGCAGCACCGAGGGCACGACGATCGAGGGGATCACATGGCGCAGGAGTGAGGTCACCTTCTGCGTGAGGTCCCGGTAGCCGACCACCTGCGACATCGACTGCACGCCGGAGAACGCGCCGACCAGCACGTCCGCCGTCTCCTGCGGCTGCACATGGACGAGCAGCTCGCCCTGGAGCCGGGCCTCCTCCAGGAGTTCGCCCACGAACTCGCCCCACCGGGAGAACGGGCCGCCCCCGTCCAGTTCCTGGGCCTGCCGGTCCATGGAGAGCCGGACGGCCGCGCTCACCAGGGGATCGGTCATGATGCGGTAGGCGTGCAGCGTCGCGACGTCCACCAACTCCTGTGTCTTGCAGGCCCGCGGGGGCAGCTGCAGGTTGTAGTCCTGCTCGGAGAGGACCCCGAGCGCCAGGTCCTCCTTGGACTGGAAGTGGAAGTACAGCGCCCCCTTGGTGACACCCGCCACCGTGAAGATCTCGGAGATCGTGGCGGCCTCGAACCCCCGCTTCTCGAAGACCGCGGCGGCCGCCTCAAGAATGACCCTGCGCGTGCGGATCGCACGGTCCTGCATGACTACGCTGCCCTTCTGCTACTGGGACGATCTTGAATCCTGCGATGCGTGTGTGCATCATTCTAAAAAAACCGGTGCGTCTGTATGTTAGCGGCAGGGGAGCTGCAGGGACGCCCGCGAAGCTTTGGGGGAGTTATGTCCAGTGCGGCATCTTGCACCACCAATGAGCGTCACACCGATCACCCGGGTGAGGAGCATCCTGGTCTGCCGTTGCCTCTGGTGCACCGGGCCAGGCGCGAGGACGCCTTCGTCACCGGCTGGCAGCGCGCGGGGGCGGAGGGGTCCTTCGTCGTCAGCGGACGCTGGCCCGCCCACCACCCCTTCTTCCCGCCCGTCGACGGCACGTACGACCCGCTCCTGGTCGCGGAGACCATGCGCCAGGCGGGCATTCTGATCGTTCACGCAGGTTACGCGGTGCCCGTCGGGTACCAGTTCCTGCTCAGCACCTTCCGCTACAGCTGCGCCACCGAGCTGCTGCGGGTGGACGCGGGACCGGCCGACATCGACGTCCTCGTGCAGTGCTCCGACATCGAGTGGCGCAAGCTGCGGCCCCAGTCGATGCGGATCGCCATGACCGTGCGCCGGGGCGGGAACGTGGTGGCGCGCGGGCTGTTCGTGGCCAAGTTCATCAGCCCGTCCATCTACGTCCGGCTGCGCGGCGAGCGGGCGGTACCGCGCACCTGGGTCAGCGACGCCGTCCCCGTCCCGCCGGCGCCGGCCGGGCGCACCAGGGCCGAGGACGTGGTGATTGCGCCGGCCGCGGAGCCGGGGCAGTGGCTGCTGAGAGTGGACACCACCCATCCCACGCTGTTCCAGGGGCGCAAGGACCACGTCCCCGGGATGCTGCTGTTCGAGGCGGCCCGGCAGACGGCGCAGGTCCTGCACGCGCCGAGCCCGTTCGTCCCCGCCTGCGGGGAGATCGCCTTCCACCGCTACGCCGAGTTCGACTCCCCGTGCCTGATACAGGCCGAACGGCTGCCGTCCCAGGGGGCCGTTCGGGTCGTCGGAAAACAAGACGGAGCACCGGTTTTTTCTTCGGTGTTCACCGAACGTACGGCTGCGGCCTGCGTGCCCGTGGGTGCGGGACAGCCGGCGTGATCCTGGTGACCGGAGCCACCGGCACGGTCGGCTCGCTGGTGGCCCACCGCCTGGCCCCACGGCACCGGGTGCGGTTGCTGACCCGGCGGCCGGACCGGATCACGGTGACCGGGCCGTACGTCGAGATCGCGCAGGGAGACTACGCCGACAAGGACTCCCTGCGCCGGGCACTGTACGGAGTGCGGACGGCGTTCCTGGTCACCACCCCGGTGGCCGCGACGGACGACGCGCTGTTCCTGGCGGAGGCCAGGGCCGCGGGTGTGCGCCATGTGGTCAAGCTGTCCGCGGCCGCCGTGCAGGACGTCGAGGCACGGGACCTCATCACCCGCTGGCAGCGGACCAACGAGGAGCTCCTGCGCGAGTCGGGGCTCGCCTGGACGCTGCTGCGGCCGCGGGCCTTCATGTCCAACACGCTCTCCTGGCGGACGTCCGTCTGCGGCGACGGGACGGTGCGGGCCCTGCACGGAACGTCCGCGAACGCCTGCGTGGACCCCCGGGACGTGGCGGAGGTGGCGGTGCGCGCACTGACCGCACCCGGCCACGCCTACCGGGCGTACACCCTGACCGGGCCACGGGCGATCGCGGCCGTCGAACAGACCGCGATCCTCGCCGATGTGCTGCAACGCCCGCTGCGCTTCGAGGAGTTAGCCCTCGAAGAGGCCCGGGAGGCGCTGCTGCGCCGCTACCCGGAACCGATCGCACGGGCACTCCTGGAGAGCGCCGGGCGGCAGCAGGACGGTGCGAAGGTGCGGGTGGCCGACACGGTCCGGCAGGTCACGGGGCACCCGCCGCGCTCGTACGAGACATGGGCCTTCGACCACCGGCACGCCTTCAGCCGGGCCCGGTCCCCCGCGAGCCGGCTGGCTCTGCGCTAGGCCCTGCCGGCCGGGGTCCGGGGACGAGGGGGCGGGCGTCCCCGGACCCGCGGTCGGCGCCGTCCTCGGGAGGGGGCGCCGCCTCGGGCCGGGCGCGGGCGCTGCCGGCCGGTGTGAGCCGGCCCAGCGCGTCCTCGGTGGCGATGCGGGGCATCATCAGCCGCCAGAAGGCGGCGAGGGTCGGCTCGGACAGCCACTCGGTGTTGCGCCGGCCCAGCGCCTCCAGGCCCGTGGTGGCCGCCACGATCACGGCGGCCAGTTCCTGCTGCTCCACCGACTCGACGAGCGTGCCCTCGTCGGCGGCCTCCGCGACGAGCTGCTGGACGCAGCCCTGCCACTCCTGGAGCAGGTCGAGACCCGTGCGCTGCTCCGCCGCGCAGCTCAGCCGGAACCCGGCGCGGGCCACCACGTCCCGCATCAGCCGGTCGGCGAGCGCGTGCGACATGTCCGTCAGCCGCTGCAGCGCCTGTCCCTGATGGCGGGTCATCACCCGGGCGACCCGGCGCAGCGTGGTCGCGGCCTCGTGCTCCACGGCATGGGCCACGGCGGCCTTGCTCTTGAAGTGGAAGTTCAGCGCGCCGACGCTGACGCCGGCGCGGGCGCTGATGTCCGTGAGCCGGGACTGCTCGTACCCGTAGCGCTCGAAGGTGCAGGCCGCAGCCTCAATGAGGGCCTGCCGGGTGCGCGCGGCACGTTCCTGTTTCATCGCGGGGGGCTCCAGTAGACGGTCGGAGGGCGGCGCGTGCGGGAGGCGAGGCCCCGCGCACCACTTGGTGTTCACCGGCAGGCCGCCTCACCGATCATAAAACCAGCGTTCTGGTTTGTATTCGAGTCTTCCAGCCGCCCTGATCGGCAGGCAAATTCCGGCCGGCCCTCGCTCCCGGGGTGTGCGCGAACCCGGCACAGAGCGTGCGCGATCCAGAAAGAAACCTGGCTCCCGGTTCTCTAACGTCCAGTGCGACCCGCCGATCAGGCCCGGAGAACGAGGGAACCCCGAGGTGCTTTCATGACCGTGCTCAGCCCTGCCGCCACCGGAGCCGACGTCCTGGACCAGGTGGCACAGGCAGTCGGAGCCGACCGCATCACCCTTGCCCCGCCCGCGGATTCGTCGACGCCGGGGACCACCACGCTCGGACCGAACACCAGCCTGTTCCGTTCCCGCGGGGTGCGCGGAGTGGTGCGGCCGCGCACGGCCGAGGAAGTGCGGCGCATCGTCGAGCTCTTCGGCCGGTCCGCCGACTCCGGCTCCCTGCACGCCTACAGCACCGGCGGCAACTGGGGCCTCGGCTCCCGCGAACCGGCCCGCGACGGCGCCCTCGTCCTGGACCTGAGCGGCATGGACCGGATCCGTGAGATCAACACGGACGAGGGCTGGGCCGTCGTCGAACCCGGCGTCACCCAGGCCGAGCTGGCCGCCCGGCTGCAGGACACCGACCGCATGATCAACGTCACCGTCTCCTCGGCCCGCACCGGAGTGGTCGGCAACGCCCTGGACCGCGGCGTCGGCCTGCGCCACCAGCGCGTCGACGACCTCGTGGGGCTCGAAGTGGCCCTGCCCAGCGGCGAACTGGTGCACATCGGCTGGTGGCCCCGGCCCGACCGGTCCACGCCCGTCTACCCCTACGGTCTGGGTCCCTCGCTGCTGCAGACCTTCGTCCAGTCCGACCTCGGCATCGTGACCGCGGCCGCGATCCGGCTGCTGCCGCGCCCCGAGGCGCTCAAGGTCGTCCGGCTCGGCTTCGCCGCCGAGAACATCGTCGCGGCGTTCGACGAGGTGCGCCGCTGGGTGGCGCAGGGCCTGGCCAGCGGCGTCGTCAAGGCCTACAACCCGGCCGCGGCGCGGGCCTACGACCACACCGGGGACGACTTCCTGCTGCACGTGTGCGTCGACGGCACCGAGGAGTCCGTCGCCGCGATGACCCGGGTCGTGGTCGACACCGCCGAGGCCTCGGGCCTGTTCACCGAGGTGTCCACCACCGACGCGACCGACCCCGAGCGCCCCAACCACGAGGTCGCCGTCCGCGTCGAGCGCGCCTACGCCGGTGACCCGGACGAGACCGACGCCCTGTTCGAGGCGAAGATGGGCCGGCCGGCCGACCGGATCGACCCCGACGGCGGCTTCCTGTTCTTCCTGCCGCTCGTCCCGTTCACCGGCACCGACCTCGCCCGCGCCGTCGACTTCCTCGACCAGGTGCGGACCGAGACCGGCATCCGCTGCGGCGCCACCCTCAACGCGCTCAACGCGGACGTCGTCGACTGCGTCGTCACGATGAAGTTCGACCGCACCGACGCCGACGAGGCGGCCCGCGCCCACCGCGCCCTGGACCGGCTCCACGAGCTGTTCACCGCGCAGGGCTTCCTGCCCTACCGCCTCGACGTCGAGCACACCCACTACGCCGACGCGCTCGCGGCCGACCCCGGTGCCCGGGAGCTCGGCCGCCGCATCAAGACCGCCCTGGACCCCCACCAGGCCATCGCGCCGGGCCGCTACGCGTGAACCGCGCCGCGCGGCGCCCCTCGCACCGCCCCCACAGTCCCGTATCCCGTCACCACGCACGCTGGGAGACCGTTGCATGACCTTCCTGGACACCCCCGAGACCTCGGTGGTTCCCAACACGGCCGAGGGCATCCTCGCCCGTGCCCGAGCCATCGCGCCGACCCTGCGCGAGCACGCCCAGCGCATCGAGGACACCCGGCAGCTGCCCGAGGACATCGTCGACCTGCTGCGCAGCACGGGCGTCTTCCGGATGGCCGTGCCCAAGTCCTGGGGCGGACCCGAGCTGGACGCCGTCCAGCAGACGGAGGTCATCGAGGCCCTCGCCATCGGTGACTCCTCCGCCGCCTGGTGCGCCATGATCGGCATGGACACGCCGATCTACGCCGGCTTCATGGACGAAGCCGTCGCCCGCGAGCTGTTCGACGACCCCGACGTCGTCACGGCGGGCGCGATCATGCCGATGGGCAAGGCCGAGCGGGTGCCGGGCGGCTACCGGGTCAGCGGCCAGTGGCACTTCGGCAGCGGCATCACCCACAGCAAGTGGGTCGTCGGCGGCGTCTTCGTCACCGTCGACGGCGAACTGGAGACCAACCCGCGCACCGGCGCGGGCCCGCACTGGCGGATCGTCCTCGCCCCGCAGAGCGCCTTCGAGATCCAGGACACCTGGAACACGACCGGCCTGCGCGGCAGCGGCAGCCGTGACTACCGGGTGCAGGACCTGTTCGTGCCCGAGGAGCACACCTTCAGCTTCGCGACGCCGCGCGTCACCGGAGCCAACGCCACCCCGGACGCCGTGCTGCGCAACATGTCCGGTGTGCCGCTGGGCGTCGCCCGTGCCGCCCTCGACCACGTCCGCGAGATGGCCGCCACCCGCTTCGACCGGGCCGCGCAGACCTCCTGGGCGGAGACCTACCGGGTCCAGATGGCGCTCGCCCAGGCCGAGATGGACCTCGGCGCCGCCCGCTACGCCGTCTACGGCTCGCTGCGCGAGCAGTGGGAGCTGCTGGAGGCCGGCGGCCGGCAGACCCCCGACGAGCAGGTGGCCTCGGTGCTCGCCCGCGTCAACGCCTTCCGCACCGCCCGTGACGTCGTGGCCCGCCTGTTCGACCTGGTGGCGACCGCGGCCGTCTACCAGCCCTCGCCGCTGGACCGCTGGCTGCGCGACCTCAACACGATGTGCCAGCACGTCATCGCGCAGGACCAGGTGATCCAGTCCGCCGGCGCCCATCTGCTCGGCGGCACCCCGCAGAACCCGTACTCGGTCGGCAGCGTCGTCTGAGCGCCGATCCGCACCGGCCCCCACGCCGGACCCCCACCCCACGAACGAAGGAATTGGGACCAGCCTGATGGCAACCACGACCGAACCCGCTCTCGACTTCGAGGCCGACTCCACCCGGCAAGTGAGCCCCGAGCAGACCGACGCCCGCTGGGGCGGCCGGCTGTGGGGCATGCTCATCGTGCTGTGCGGCGCGATGTTCCTGGACGCGCTGGACAACGCCATGGTCGGTATCGCCGTGCCGCCGATCCAGTCCGACCTCGGCATGTCCACCTCGGCCGTGCAGTGGGTGGTCAGCGCCTACGTGCTCGGTTTCGGCGGCTTCCTGCTCCTCGGCGGACGCCTCGCCGACCTGGTGGGCCGCCGCAAGATCCTGCTCGCCGCGGTCGGCGTCTTCGCCGTCGCCTCACTCGTCGGCGGCATCGCGGACAGCGGCACCCTGGTGATCGCCGCCCGCTTCGTGATGGGCGCGTCCGCCGCGTTCACCGCGCCGGCGGGCCTGGCCATCATCATGACGACGTTCCCCGAGGGCGCCGCCCGCAACCGCGCGGTCAGCATCTACACCGCCTGCGGCGCGGCCGGCTTCTCGCTCGGCCTCATCCTCGGCGGTCTGCTCACCGAGCTGGGCTGGCGCTGGACCTTCCTGCTGCCCGTCCCGGTGGCCCTCGCCGTCCTCTTCGGCGCCCTCGCCCTGGTCCCGCGTGACCCGGCGCGCGCGCCCGGCAAGCGCAGCTACGACGTGGCCGGCGCCGTCACCGTCTCCGCCGCGATGCTGCTGCTCGTCTACACCATCGTCATGGCGCCCACCTACGGCTGGGGCAGCGCCCGCACCATCGGCCAGTTCGCCGGCACGGCCCTGCTGCTCGCCCTGTTCGTCACCATCGAGCGCAAGGTCGAGGAGCCGCTGCTGCGCCTCGGGCTGCTGCGCAACAAGGGCCTGGTCGGGGCCGCGCTCGCCGCCGCCGCGATCCTGGGCACGTACATGAGCTTCCAGTTCGTCGGCTCGCTGTACATGCAGACGCTGCGGGGCTGGTCGCCGCTGGAGATGGCGCTGGCCTTCCTGCCGGCCGGTCTGCTCATCGCCGCCATCGCCCCCAACGCGGGCAAGCTGGTCGGCAAGTTCGGCCCGGCCTGGATGATCTTCGCGGGCTTCGTCGCCTACACGGCCGCCTACCTGCTGTTCCTCCAGATCGACGAGAACTCCGGCTACGTCGCCACGATGCTGCCGACGATGCTCCTCATCGGTGTCGCCTTCCCGTTCTCCTTCACCGGCTCCTACGTGCAGGCCACGTCCGGCGTCGCCGACTCCGAGCAGGGGCTGGCCGCGGGCGTGCTGCAGACCGGCTACCAGGTGGGCGCCGCGGTGGTCCTCGCCGTCGTCACCGCCACCATGTCGGTCGACCACGAGGGCAAGACCGCGCACGGCGCCGCGTCGCTGATGGACAGCTACCGCGACGGCGTGTACGTGGTGGCCGGCATCTCCGCGGTCACCATGCTGTTCGCCCTGATCTCGGCCCTGCGGGGAGCGGCACGCCGCCGCGCGGCACAGGCCGCCGGCAACTGACGACCCCCTCGCGCAGGCGCACTGGGGGCCGGTCCGGCGCGGCCGGCCCCCGGTGCGTGCGCACGTTCCCGGCATCACACGATCCAAAGGTGCGACCAGTGCGAAGTGTTCAGGAGATGCACGTCCAGGAGACACCGGCGAAGGCCGCCCCGACCGGGCAGGAGGCCGGTGCGTCCGTCCTGCACGGCGGCCCGCTGACCGACCCCGGCCTCACCTCCCTCGGCCAGGCGCTGGCCCGGGCCGCGCACCTGCGGACGGACCCGGCGATCTGCCTGATCGACGAGCGGGGCGCGGAGCACCGGCTGAGCTATCCCGAACTGCTCGACGAGGCGGCCCGCATCCTGACCGGGCTGCGCGCATCCGGAGCCGCCGCCGGCGACCACGTCGTGCTGCGGCTGACGCAGGAGCGCGACATACTGGGCGCCTTCTGGGCCTGTGTGCTCGGCGGCCTGGTCCCCGTCCCGGTCAGCGCGTCCCTGGACGCCGGCGTGGTGGACAGCGTCCGCCGCGTCCTCGGCGGGGCCCGGCTGCTGGACGACGTGACCGCGCTGCGCCACCACGCCCCGGCGCACTGGGACGCCGAGCGGGACCGGCGTGCCGACCCGGCCGCCCTGATGCTGACCGCGGGCAGCTCCGGCACCCCGAAGGCCGTGGTGCTGCGGCACGGCAACATCCTCAGCCGCTCCCACGGCACCGCGCGCGCCAACGATCTCGGCGCGCACAGCGTCACGTTCAACTGGATGCCGCTGGACCACGTCAGCGGCCTCGTCATGTTCCATGTGCGCGACGTCGTCACGGCCGCCCGCCAGATCCACGCCCGCCGCGCCTGGGTGCTCGCGGACCCGCTGCGCTGGCTCGACGTGGTCGACCGGCACCGGGTGGACACCACCTGGGCGGCCGACTCCGCCTTCGACGCGCTCGCCGCCCGCCTGGACGAGGCCGAGCGCACCGGTGCGGGCGGCTGGGACCTGAGCTGTCTGCGGTACGTCATGAACGGCGGCGCCCCCGTACGGCCGCGCACCGTGCGCCGGGTCCTGGCGGCGCTCGCCGCGCACGGGATGCCCACCGACGCCATGCGGCCGGGCTGGGGGATGTCCGAGACCTCGTCGGGCGTCGTCGACCACCGGATGGACCTGGACTCGGTGCGGGACACGGACCGGTACGTGCCGGTCGGCCGCCCGCACCCCGGAGTCAGCGTCCGCGTCGTCGACGACACGCAACGGGTGGTTCCGGTGGGGACGTTGGGGCACCTGCAGATCAAGGGTGCGCCCGTCTTCGACGGCTACCACGGCGAACCGGAGCTGAACGAGCGGGTGTTCACGGCGGACGGCTGGTTCCGCACGGGCGACATGGCGTTCGTGCGCGACGGCGCGCTGACCGTCACCGGCAGCGCCGACGACCTGATCACCCAGGGCGACCGCAGCTGCCAGGGCCACGAGATCGAGGCGGAGGTCGACGCGCTCGGCTTCGTCGAGAAGGGCAGCACCGCCGCCTGCGTCCTGGACGACGGCGCACTCGCCGTCTTCTGCGCGCTGTCGGACGACGGCCCGGCGCCCGGGCAGGCCGCCGAGCGGATCAGGCGGACGGTCGCCGACCGGTTCGGCATGACCGTCGCCCACGTCGTGCCGATGGCCGCCGCCGACATCCCCCGCACCCCGACCGGAAAGCCCCGGCGTGCCGCGCTGCGCGCCGCCTTCCGTCCCTCCCCCGAGGCATAGCGCCCCGGCAGCCCCGACCCCCGTACCCCGAAAGGCCCCGCATGTACGTCACCCGCCCCTACGCCCTCGACGCACGTCAGGAGGCGGCCACCGTCCGTGAACTCGCCGACCGCACCGAGATCATCGACGCGCTGTACCGTTTCGCCCTCGGCCGCGACCTGAAGGACCGCGAGCTGCTGGAGTCCGCGTTCACCGAGGACGCGGAGTTCGACTTCCGCCCGGTGGCCGGCCGGCTCGGTCTCGACCTGCCGCTCATGACGGGCCGCGACATGATCACGGGCGTCGTCCTCAACCCCGGGATCCCGCTCGACACCACCCACGCCGTCACCAACTGCCGTACCGAGATCGACCAGGACGCGGCACGCCTCACCGCCCTGGTCGAGGCCCAGCACCTGCCCGGCGCGGACCACGGGCGGCATCTGCTCCTGAAGAACCTGTACGCCGTGGACCTGGTGCGCGCCGGCAGCCACTGGCGCATGCGCCGCGTACACGTCGAGAACGTCTGGTACACCGGCGAACCCGGAGTGCTCATCGGCCGGTGAGTCCCCGCGCCGGCCCATCCCGGCGCCCCGGGACCGACCCCCGATCAACGAACGACCCGACCAGACCCACCCCTTGAAAGGCAGGACTCGCGATGACGAGCGCAGCCCTTCCCCTGGACCCCGCCGTCCGGGAGCTGGCCGACGGCCCCAACTTCGCCGCCCTGACCACGCTCATGCCGGACGGGACCCCGCAGACCCAGGTGGTCTGGCTGTCGGCCGACGGCGACCGGCTGGTGATCAACAGCGAGGTGGAGCGCCAGAAGGTGCGCAACCTCAGGCGCGACCCCCGGGCCACACTCATGATCTGGAAGCGCGACAACCCCTATGTCTACGCGGAGGTGCGCGGCCAGGTCGTGGAGGAGGAGAACGGGCCCACCGCCCGCGCCCACATCGACGAACTCGCCATGAAGTACAACGGCCGCCCCTACCCGCAGAAGGACATCGGCTCCGACCGCGTCATCCTGCGCATCGCCGTGCGGCGCCAGCGGGTCTGGGGCCTGTGATGCCCGTCCCCGTACAGCATTCCGCAGCACAGCCGACCGGAGAGAACATGCCGAACACCCTGCAGCGCCCCCTGCCGCTGGGCGACCTCGCCTCCCGCATGGGCATCGAACTCACCGAGGTCTCCGCCGAGCGGGTCGTCGCCACCATGCCCGTGCAGGGCAACACCCAGCCGTACGGCCTGCTGCACGGCGGAGCCTCCGCGGCCCTGGCCGAGACCCTCGGCTCGATCGGCGCCGCCCTGCACGCCGGGCCCACACACATCGCCGTCGGCGTCGACCTCAACTGCACCCACCACCGCGGCGCCGACTCCGGCACGGTCACCGGCGAGGCCACACCGGTGCACCGCGGCCGGACGACGGCGACGTACGAGATCGTCGTCAGCGACGAGCGGGCCCGCCGGATCTGCACGGCCCGTCTGACCTGCCTGCTCAGGCCCGCCCCCGGTCAGCAGGGCGCCACCCGCCCCGCTTAGCATGTGGCCCACCGACGGGGGAGGGTGACATGCCGCAGGTTGTCGACGCCGAGGTGCTCGTGGTGGGCGGCGGCCCCGTCGGCATGCTCGTCGCCGCCGAACTCGGGCTGACGGGCGTGCGCGTGGTCGTCCTGGAGCGGCGCGCGGCGGTCTCGGACCGCCCGAAGGCCAACACCCTGCACGCCCGCGCCGTGCAGAGCCTGGCCAGACGCGGCTATCTGGACGCGGTGGCGGGCGCGGCGGACGCGGCCGCGCAGCCCTTCCACTTCGCCGGGATCGGGGGCCTGGAGATCGCCGCCCCCGAGGGCGAGCCGACCCCGATCCTCAAGCTCGCGCAGGCGGACCTGGAAAGGGCCCTGGAACGGCGGGCGGTGGCGCACGGGGTCACCGTGCTGCGCTCCCACGAGGTCACGCAGGTCTCCCAGGACGCGGACGGGGTCCGGGTCGAGGCCCGCACGCCCGACGGCACCACGTGCTTCTCGGCGCTCTACCTGGTGGGCGCCGACGGCGGCGCCGGCCGAGTGCGGGAGCAGGCGGGCTTCGCCGCGGACACCAGCGCGGCGACCGTCTCCGCGCTGATGGGGCAGGTCCGGTTCGCGGACCCGGACACCGCACCGCGCGGCTGGCAGCGCACGTCCCGCGGCTGGGTGGTGTGCCGGCCGGAGCCCGACGGGACCGGCGTCATCCGCACCCTGGACTTCGACGCGCCCGCCGACCGGCGGGCCCGGCCCACCCTCGACGAACTGCGCACCGAGGTCTCCCGCGTCCTCGGACACGACGTGCCGATGACCGAGGCCCTGTACCTGAGCAGGTTCAGCGATTTCACCCGGGTCGCGCGCACCTTCCGCCGCGGGCGGGTCTTCCTGGCCGGGGACGCCGCGCACATCCACTTCCCCATCGGGGGGCAGGGCCTGAGCACGGGCATCGGTGACGCCTTCAACCTCGCCTGGAAGCTCGGCTGCGCGGTGCGCACGGGCTCGGGCGACCGACTGCTCGACACCTACGACGTGGAGCGCCGCCCCGTCGTCGAACAGGTCGTGCGCAACACCCGGGCGCAGCTGGCCCTGATGCGCCCCGGACCGGAACTCGACCCGCTGCGCGAGCTGTTCGCGCGCCTGCTGCCCTTCGGCGAGGTCAGCGCCCTGCTCGGCGGTGACCTGAGCGCGCAGGAGACGGTGTGCTCCGCCGGCCGGGACAGCGCCTGCGCCTGGACCGGCAGGTTCCTGTCCAACCGGCTCCTCAAGACGGACCACGGCACCGAGGACGTCATGGAGCTGCTGCGTGCGGGGCGCCCGCTGCTGCTGCACCACGCCGACTCGGGCCTGCGGCACGCGGCGGTGGCAGGGCGCTGGGACCACACGGTCCGGCTGGTGCGGGTGCACGGGCAGCGTCCCCTGGAGCGGGACGCCCTGCTCGTCCGCCCCGACGGCTACATCGCCTGGACGTCCGAGAGCGAGGATCTCGCGGACCTCCTGGGCGCCTGGTTCGGCCGGCCGCGCTGATCACGCCCCGCAGCCGCCCGTGGGCCGGTCAGGTCAGCGGGACCCGTGTGAAGCGGGACGCCGTGCGCAGGTCCTTCTCGATCCGGGACGCCGCCGCGAGGAGTTCCGGCAGGAGCGCCTCCACGCATTCCTCCGGGGTGCGGCGGGCCGCGTGGGCTGCCACCGTCAGGGCCGCCACCACGTCGCCGCCGGCGTCGTGGACGGGGACCGCGAGGGTGCGCAGACCCGCCTCCAGCTCCGCGTCCAGCAGCACGTACGGGGCGGCCTCGCCGTGGGGGAGCAGGACGCCGCCCGCCGAGGTCCCGGACGCCGGGAGGCGGGTGCCCAGGGGGATGTCGGCGCTCATCACCCGGTGGTGCGTCGACCGGGCCACGTACTGGATCTCGTCCGGGGACGGGGTGCGGACCGCCAGGGCCGTCGACTCGTGGATGCGGGCCGTCAGGTCGGCCAGGTGGGGCCGGGCGATGTCCGGGAGGCTCGTGCGGGACAGGGGCGGGAAGCCCAGCGACAGCACCCGGGGGGTCAGGCGGAAGGCGCGGTCGTCCTGCGTCGTCTCCACCAGGCCCAGGTGCTCGTAGGTGATCAGCGCCCTGCGTGCCGTCGCTCTCGCCAGGCCCGTCGCCTTCGCCACCTCCGTCAGCGTCAGGCTGCCTCTGCCCTCGCCGAACGCCGTCACCACGGTCAGGCCCCGGGCCAGGGACTCGACGAAGGTGCGGCCCAGTTCGGTCTTCGACGCCGCCGTCCAGGTCGCCAGGCCGGCGGGGGGCGGTGAGACCGGTGCGCCGGCCGGCTGGGCGGTGAGGGCACCTTCCATCGCCCGCACCGCTTCGCGCAGGCGCGGGAGCAGCGTCGTCGCCAGGTCCTCGGCCGTGTGGCGGCTGGTGTGGCTCACCACGCTCGCCACGCAGGCGATGCGGCCGCTGTGCGGGTCCCGCACCGGGACCGAGACGGCCACCAGGCCCGGTTCGATCAGCTGGTCGTCCAGCGACCAGCCGTCGCGCCGCGCCCGCCGGGTGCGGCGCTCGAAGTCCTCGTCGGGCAACGGGCGTTCCCTCGGTGGTACGGCCGTGAAGGCGGCGTCGCGCGGGTCCGCCGCCCGGCGCTCGCGCCAGCGGGCCCAGTCCGCTGCCGTCCACTCGGTGGCGAAGAGGGGGCCGGGGGCCGTGCGCTCGGCCGGGAGCAGGTCGCCGATGCGGAAGCTCAGCGACATCGCGCGGCGGCGGGTCGCCTGGTGGATGAAGCGGATGCCGTCCCGGTCGGCGACCGCCAGGGACACGGACTCGTCCAGTTCGTCCGCCAGGGCGTCGGCGTGCGCGGACAGCAGGGCGGGCAGGCGCAGGGCCGCCAGGTAGGCGTTGCCCAGCTCCATCACACGGGGCGTCAGGACCGCGTCGCGGCCGTCCAGGCGCACGTAGCCCATGCGGGCCAGGGTGGCGGTGATGCGGTCCACCGTGGCGCGGGCCAGTCCCGTGGTCTTCTCCAGCGCGCTCAGGCTGAGCGTGCCGCCCGCCTCCGTCAGCCGGCGCAGTACGGCGACCCCGCGGATCAGCGGGGTGACGGCCTCCTCCGGGGGCGCGGCGGTGGCGGCGGCGTCGGGCGGGTGCATGGCCGTGCGCTCTCCAGGGCTGGCGGGGAGGTCTCGCCCACACGGTATCCGCAGGCCCGCGGGCCCGCCGAGCGCACGCCCCCGTCAGGACTTCGGCAGCGTGTTCACGTAGTGCGTCCCGCCCGCCGCCAGGTCCCGCACGGTGCGCTGGGCGTCCTTGGCCGGTACGGCCTTGCCCGCCTGGTAGTAGAGCCAGTCGACCTGCATGTCCCAGGTGCGCGGCCCCTTGAAGGGCAGGTCGATGAACCAGGTGCTGAAGTTGATCGTCATCGGCTCGCGCGGGGAGTGCGCGCTGCCGTTGCCGAACAGCTTCTCGCCGTCGACCGAGTACGTCGTGTGGCCGTCCACCGCCGTGACCACCAGCGTGTGCCAGCCGCCGAGCTTCGTCATACGGGACCTGGTCACGCGGTCGTTGCGCGCGCTGTCGCGCCAGCTGGTGGTGTCCATCAGCGGGCCGTAGCGGTCCCAGCCGCCGTTGGGCATGTACTCGTAGTCCAGCTCGCTGTACTTCGGCGAGGTGTGGTCGGGGGAGATGGTGAAGAAGGACTGGGCGACGTGGTCGCCGTCCTTCCCGCTCACCGGCTTGTCGCTCAGGCGGACCCGGGCGACCAGGGTGCCGGTGGAGAAGGCCGGCGCCGTGGTGTGGAACTCCGACTGCCGGGTGCCCTGCCGCGTGCCGTCGCTCTCGGCCGTCAGCCGGAGCGTCTGCCCACTGGTGCCGGTGCCGTCCGGGGCCGCCGCCGGGAAGCTGACGCCCTGCGCCGACCAGCTGTCCTTGATACCCGGGCCGCCCTCCCCGTCGCGGGCCTCCCAGCCGTTGGCGGCCAGCGCCGGGTCGTGGGGGCCGGTGTAGTCGAAGTCGTCGAAGAGCACACCGGCGGGCAGGGCCGCGCGGGCCGTCCTCGGTGCCGGGCCGTTGCCTTCCGGTTCCTCGCCCCAGACGCGGGTGCCGCGCAGATACGCGCTCACCCGCTCCGACGTCTCGTAGTGGGTGACCCCGGCCTGGAAGGAACGGTCGTCGGACTGGTCCGCCTTCTTGCCGTCGGTGCGGTAGAGCTGCAGCCCGATCGCGGCCGTGGAGGCGCCCGGAGCGAGCGTGCCGGCGTCGGAGGTGAAGCCGACCTGCAGGTAGTGGTCGGCCTGCGCGGCCGGGGCGCCGGCGGCGGCCGTCGTGAGCGTGATGCGGGAGCAACCCAGCGACGTCTGCACGCAGTTGGCGGCGTACGGCGCCCCGTCGTCGGCCGAGTACCAGTAGCGCAGGGTGACGTCGCCGAGGTTCACCGGCTGTGCGGAGGAGTTGATGACTTCCAGCCAGGGCTGCGCCACGCCGCTGGAGGCGGGGACGCCGGTGCGGTAGCGCACCGTCAGCGCGGTGTCCTGGGCGTCGCCGGAGCGCCACTTGGCGTAGCCCGTCACGCCCGCGCCGGCGAGCAGGCCAGCGGCGAGGACCGACAGGACGGTGTTGCGGGTGCGGTGGGACGGCCGGCGGCGCCCGCGGCTCACCACGGTGCTCCCTCGCCCGGCGCGTGTCTGTGGGTGATCATCGCGCCGTATCGTAAGCGCGATTTCGCCGAACCCACCAGGGTGGGTTTTTTTCGTAACCTCCCCTGTGCTTTCCCTCACAGGCGTCGAGTGGGCTTATGTCACCCAAGTGTCCGAATTGCAGTGCCTTTCTCGTGCAGCTGCGCCCCGTGTTGTTCACCTGTGCTTCATTCAGGATTCCGATCGGGCACGTGGGGGCCGTGATTCCGTATGGGCCGGTCAGACGGACGTGCGGTATTTTCCGATCGCATTCACAGGATGGGCACAGCGCGGGGGGCGTTGTGTGAAAAAGCCCGGTGGGGGGTTTCGGAAGTGTCCGAAGTGACGACACGCAGCCGGCATCGAAGAGGCCGCGCCGCGTACGGGCAGGTGGCCGAGGCGCCGGACGCGCTGGTCTACGAGACCGTCGTCCTGGTGCCCGCGCGCAACGAGGAGGCGGGGGTCCTCACCTCGCTGGACTCCCTGGCCGGACAGAGCCGGCGGCCCGACCTCATCGTCGTGGTCGTCAACAACTCCACCGACCGCACCGAGGAATTCGCGCGGGCGTTCGCCGAGGACGAGCGCACCCCGCCCACGGTCGTGCTGACCCTGGACGACAACCCGCACAAGAAGGCGGGCGCCCTCAACCACGGCCTGCGCTGGCTGCGCGAGGCCGTCGGCGGGCGGCTGACCGGGCGGGTCGGGCACATCCTGGTCATGGACGCCGACACCGAGCTGCACTCCCGCTTCGTCGAGCGGGCCCGCAACGTCATCGCCTCCGACCCGGAGATCGGCGGCGTCAGCGCCGCCTGCCTCGGCCGCACCGACCTGTGGCGCAACCCCTGGCAGCGGTTCCTGCTCGGGATGCAGATCATCGAGTACGGCCGCGCCGCCAACGCGCGCTACCGCAAGGACGTGCACACCATGTCCGGGGCGGGCTCCTTCTACCGGGCCGAGGCCCTGCAGAACCTGATCGACTGGCGCGGCGAGGTCTTCTGGGAGGACCACCGCAACCTGGTCGAGGACTACGAGACCACGCTCGCGCTGAAGGAGTCCGGCTGGAAGGTCACGGCGAACCAGCTCTGCATCGCCTACACCGACCTGATGCCCACGCTGCGCGAGCTGATCCAGCAGCGCGAGCGGTGGAGCCGGGGCACCGTCGACACGCTGCGCCGGCGCGGCTGGACGAAGTTCACCTGGCACTCCATCAGCACGATGATCCTGGGTCTGCTCGGCATCGTGTACATCTTCGGCTGGGGCGCCCCGCAACTCGTCGCGCTGGCGGAATACGGCTTCTACCACCACCCGCTGCTGTGGGCGCTGTTCGCCTTCTGGATCGTCTATCCCGCACTGCGGGTGCGCAATCTCGGCTGGAAGGCGATGCTCGTCGAGGCCGTGCTGCTGCCGGAACTCGTCTACACCGTCGTGCGCGCCTACTGGCTCATATCGTCCATCGTGAAGTCCTATGTGACGCGCGTGTCCTCCTGGAAATAGCCCGCCGCCCGGAAGTGAACGGAGCGGAATAACCAGGGAAACAATCGGAGAGAGAAATGAATACCCTCAGGGGTTTGGGCGTCTGCGCGCTGCTGGCCGGTATCGCCTACGGTGCGACCCGGGTGGCGACCCTGGACCAGATCGCCCTGGTGATCACCGTAGGGGTGGTCGTCGTGAGCCTGGCGACGTACGTGGCGTCCATCCGCCGGCGCCGCCACGACCGCCGGGCGGCGCGCGGCCGGGTCAGGTCCCGCGCGATGTCGTGACCGCAGGGCTCCGCTTACTTCCGCGTCACCCGTACCACCACCTCGCCCTCCGCGTCCTCCTCCCCGTCCGGCTCCGTCACCGTGATGCGGATGCCGTGCCGGGGGTCCTCGAAGGACTGGCCCGGCACGAAGGGGGCGTCGGACAGCTCGGCGTGGACGTTCGGGCTGCGGGTGCAGCCGCCGCTGTCGCGCCGCGAGTCGTACACCCGCACCGGGCCCATGCCGGTGTCGACGTCGGCGTCCACACGGTAGATCAGCACCCCGGGCCGGCACACCGCCTCGTCGTTTCCGGCCCGGGTGCGCAGCTCCAGGGCGTATCCGGTACGGGCGTCCAGCGGGACGAAGACCAGTTTGGGGCCGCCGGCCCGGGCGAGCGGGGTGAGCGGGAACTCGGCCGTGCCGGGGGAGGCGGCGCAGCGGACCTGGGAGGCGTCCAGCCAGCCCAGCTTCCACTTGTGCCAGCCGAGCAGGTCGTTGTTGGCGCCCCAGTCCTCGCTCATGATGTCCCAGTGGCCGACCGCGCCCCCGCCGTCCGCCGTGTACAGGTCGGGCAGACCGAAGACATGGCCGTTCTCGTGCGGCAGGACCCGGAAGCCGGTGCGCCCGTAGGAGCCGGAGCCGTCGTCCTGGCGGGAGTAGACGAACGAGGCGTTGGAGATGGGGACCCCGTCCGCCACGGGGGCCTCGTTGTTGCCGGCGAAGGTCACGGACAGCACGGTGTCCAGGGCGGACGGGCCGGCGTTCGGGGTGACGAGCACGTTGAGCAGGTCGTAGTCGCCGAAGTCCACCTGGCCGTCGGCGGTGGCCACGATGTCCTGGACCAGGTCGCGGTAGCCCGGGTCGAAGGGGGCGCCGCGCTCTATGCCGTAGGCCTTGAACGGCTTCGGCATGCGCAGCCAGCCGGTGATCGGGGTGACCGGGCGGTAGTCCAGGCGGCCGTAGGAACTGGTGGCGAACCACCGCTGGGTCTGTGGGAAGAACTCGTGGAAGCGGTCCATCGCCCGGCCCGCGCCCCGCGCGTCCGGGAAGTCGATCATCAGGGTGAGCGCGCGCACGGTACCGGTGGAGTGCGCGTAGCCGCCGGGCGTGGGGACGCCCTCGGACATCTGGACGGCCGGGCCGCCGCTGATCATGCAGGGGCCCAGCCTGGTGGAACGGGACAGCGCCGCGACGGGGCCCGCTCCGGCCGGCGTGGCACCCGGCGCCAGACGGCCGGTGCCGGCCGAGGTGCTGACGGTGAGGGTGAGCAGGCTGACAGAGACGAGGGCGGCCATGCGGCGCGGGCGTATCCGGCGGTTCCGGGTTCGCTGCGGCTGCATCCAGGACCCTTCACTCCAGGCAGCCCCCTGACCACCGGCTGCGCCTTTGTGATCACCCTCATCGCAGCCGGATCGGCCCGCGCGCTGAAGCGGGCCGATCGGGGGTTCCCGGGGGTGGTGGGCGCGCTGATCCCCGCGCCGGGGGGGCCTCGCTCGGAGATGTGATCCAGGTCACAGGAAATCTCTCGGCGGGTGGGAAATAACCGGGGACCGCTTCCCCGTTTAGTCAGGTGTCCGGGCGAAACGGGGAGCCTTTCCCCGGATCGCGAGCCACAGACAGTCAGCCACAGGAGTACGCCGTGACGACCACCGCAACCGCGCCGCGCAAGGTGAGCCGGCCGCGTGCCGACGCCCTGCGCAACCGCGAGCGCATCGTCACCGCGGCCCGCGAGATGTTCGTCGAGGACGGCCCGGACGTGGCGCTCGACGAGATCGCCCGCCGGGCCGGCGTCGGCAACGCCACGGTGTACCGCAACTTCCCCGATCGTGACGCCCTCGTCCGCGAGGTCGTCTGCTCCGTCATAGACCGGACGGCGCGGGCGGCCGAACAGGCGCTGGCCGAGACCGGGGATGCCTTCGAGGCTCTGGAGCGCTTCGCGCACACCGCCGCCGACGAGCGGATCAGCGCGCTGTGCCCGATGGTCTCCAGCACCTTCGACAAGTCCCACCCCGACCTGGAGGCGGCGCGACAGCGGGTCGAGCGCCTGGTCGCGGAGATGATGGACCGCGCCAAGGCGGCCGGTCAGCTCCGCGCCGACGTGGAGGTCGGCGATCTGGTGATCGCCGTGGCGCAGCTCAGCCGGCCCCCGGCCGGCACCGGCAGCGGCAGCCTCGACCGTTTCGTCCACCGCCATGTGCAGCTGTTCCTGGACGGGATGCGGGCACCGGCCCGCTCCGCCCTGCCGGGCGCGGCCGCGACCGTGGAGGATCTCCGCAACGCCTGAACGATGAGTTCCGCGCCCGACATCCGTCTGAACGAACGACGACCGTTCCATCGGCCGCCGCGGTAGGCGAGCCGTTCCCGCAACGCACGCTTTCGCACGCTTTTTCCGTCACGAAGTCCCGAAGTGGGTACCTCCATGTCCAAAACCGCCGTCAAGGCACCCGACACCGTCCCCAGCGGCGGCGACGCCAACCGCTGGAAAGCGCTCGTCTTCATCGCGCTCGCCCAGCTGATGGTCGTCCTCGACGCCACCATCGTGAACATCGCCCTTCCCTCGGCCCAGCAGGACCTCGGCATATCCGACGGCAACCGCCAGTGGGTCGTCACCGCCTACGCCCTGGCCTTCGGCGGTCTGCTGCTGTTCGGCGGCCGGATCGCCGACCTGTGGGGCCGCAAGCGCGCCTTCGTGGTGGGCCTGGCCGGCTTCGCCGCCGCGTCCGCGCTCGGCGGCGCCGCGACCACCGGCGCCATGATGTTCGGTGCCCGCGCCCTCCAGGGCATCTTCGGCGCCCTGCTGGCGCCGGCCGCGCTCTCCCTGCTCGCGGTGATGTTCACCGACGCCAAGGAGCGCGCCAAGGCGTTCGGCATCTACGGTGCCATCGCCGGTGGCGGCGGCGCCGTCGGCTTCATCCTCGGCGGCGTGCTGACCGAGTACATGGACTGGCGCTGGACCTTCTTCGTCAACATCCCGTTCGCCGTCATCGCCGCGGCCGGCGCCTACTTCGTCATCCGTGAGCCCGAGGGCGGCCGCAACCGCAACCCGCTCGACATCCCCGGCGTGCTCCTGTCCACCCTGGGCCTGGTCGCGCTGGTCTACGGCTTCACCCGCGCCGAGTCCGACGGCTGGGGCGACACGACGACCACCTCCCTGTTCGTCGCGTCCGCCGTCCTGCTGCTGGCCTTCGTCGTCACCGAGGCCAAGGTCAAGGCCCCGCTGCTGCCCCTGCGTGTGATCACCGACCGCAACCGCGGCGGCGTCTACCTCTCGCTCGGCATCGCCATCATCGCGATGTTCGGCACCTTCCTCTTCCTGACCTACTACCTGCAGGTCGTGAAGGGCTACTCGCCGATCAAGACCGGCTTCGCCTTCCTGCCCATGATCGCGGGCATGATGGTCGGCTCCACCCAGATCGGCACCCGTCTGATGACCCGCGTCCCGGCCCGCGCGCTGATGGGCCCCGGCTTCGTGGTCGCCGCGGCCGGCATGCTGCTGATGACGCAGCTGACGATCGACTCGTCGTACACCTCGACGCTGCTGCCGTCGATGCTGCTGCTCGGCCTCGGCATGGGTACGGCGTTCATGCCCGCCATGTCGCTGGCCACCCTGGGCGTCGAGCCCCGGGACGCCGGTGTCGCCTCCGCGATGGTCAACACCTCGCAGCAGGTGGGCGGCGCGATCGGCACCGCCCTGCTGAACACGATCGCCGCCTCCGCGACCACCGCGTACATCAAGGACCACATCGCCGGCGCGACCTCGAAGTCGCAGGCGCAGCTGGTCCAGCTGCAGGGCCAGGTGCACGGCTACACCAACGCCATCTGGTTCGCCGTCGGCATGCTGGCGCTGGCCGCGGTGATCGCGGTGACCCTGGTCAACGCCGGCCGCCCCGGCTCCTCCCCGGTGGCCTCCGGCTCCGGCGACGGCGTCGAGGACGAGGCCCCGATTCCGGTGGTGGCCCACTGACCGGCGCCCGGTGAACTAGCGGAGCCAGGGCAGGTCCGCACCCGCTTCCTTGGGCTGGAGGCCCTCGGCGACGATCTCCATGATCTCGCCGAGGGCCTTCTGCTGTGCCGGGCTGAGCCGCTCGAACAGCGCCTGGCGCACGGCGGCCACATGGCCGGGCGCGGTGCGCTTCAGCACCTCAAGGCCCTCGTCGGTGAGCACCGCGAACTGGCCGCGCTTGTCGGATGGGCAGTCCTCGCGGCGCACCCAGCCGTTCTTCTCCAGGCGGGCGATCGCGTGGGAGAGCCGGGAGCGGGTGATCTTGGCGTACATGGCCAGCTCGGTCATGCGCAGCCGCCTGCGGGGGGACTCGGCGAGACGGACGAGAAGGCCGTAGTAGATGTGCGGCATGCCCGCGTCCCGCTGGAGCTGGCGGTCGAGATGGTCCTCCAGGAGCGTGGTGGCCTCCAGGTAGGAACGCCACACGCGCTGCTCCTCGTCGCTGAGCCAGCGGGGTGTCTCCGTGGATGTCTCCGTGGATGCGGATGCGGGTGCCGTGGTCATACCACCACTGTACGGGCCCTGTCCTTGAATCTTAAACAAATCGGACGTACCCTGGAGAGAGGAAAGCTTGAGACTTAAAGCATCTGTTTGAGCACCACGTTCCGAGGGAGTACCGCCGATGTCCGCCACCACCCGGGAGCGCATGCCCGCCCTGTACCTCAGCCACGGCGCCCCGCCGCTCGCGGACGACCCCGTCTGGCCCGGTGAGCTCGCCGCCTGGTCCGCCGCGCTGCCGCGGCCGAAGGCGATCCTGATGGTCTCCGCGCACTGGGAGGAGGCCCCGCTCGCCCTCGGCGCCACCACGACCGTCCCGCTCGTCTACGACTTCTGGGGCTTCCCCGAGCACTACTACCGCGTCCGCTACGAGGCGCCCGGCGCCCCGGAGCTCGCCGAGAGCGTCCGCAAGCTGCTGCGCGCCCCCGGTATGCCGGTGCAGGACATCCCCGACCGCGGCCTCGACCACGGCGCCTACGTGCCGCTCGTCGAGATGTACCCCGGCGCCGACATCCCCGTCCTGCAGGTCTCCATGCCCACGCTGGACCCGGTGCGGCTGATGGAGATCGGCCGCCGGCTCGCGCCGCTGCGCGACGAGGGCGTCCTGATCGTCGGCTCCGGCTTCTTCACCCACAACCTGGCCGCGCTGCGGCACGCCGGCGGCGTCCCGGCCTGGTCGGCGGAGTTCGACGACTGGGGGCGGCAGGCCCTGGACGGCGGTGACGTGGACGCGCTGCTGGACTTCCTGCACCGCTCCCCGGCCGGGCAGCTCGCCCACCCGCGCACCGAGCACTTCGCCCCGCTGTTCGTGACCATGGGCGCGGCGGACGCCGCCGGTGAGCTCGGGGAACAGAAGTCCGTGATCGACGGGTTCTGGCTGGGGCTGGCCAAGCGGTCGGTGCAGTTCGGCTGACCCGTCCGCTCCGGGCGGCCTCAGAGATCCTTCTCGTACCAGGCCACGTCCCAGTAGCGGCCGAACTTGCGGCCCACCTCCCGGTACGTCCCCACGTGCCGGAAACCGAAGCGCGCGTGCAGCCGGGCGGACGCCTCGTTCGGCTGGGCGATGCCCGCGTAGGCGCGGTGCAGGTCCTCACCGGCCAGCGCCTCGAACAGCGCCGTGTACAGCAGCGTGCCGACGCCGCGCCCGCCGGCCCCCGGGGCGACGTAGACCGTCGTCTCCACGGAGGTCGAGTAGGCGGGCTTGGCGCGGTAAGGGCTGGATGTGGCGTACCCCAGAATTTCCTGTGTGTCCGCGTCCGTGGCAACCCTCAGACGGTACGGGCCGTCTTCAGGGTGGGAGAGCAACCAAGGGCGGCGCTCTTCGGGGGGGAACGCAGTGGTGTCGAATGTGATGGGCGTCTCACGTACATAGTGGTTGTACAGATCCGTGAGGCCTTCGAGGTCGGCCTCCGTCCCGGGCCTGACCTGCACATCTCGACGTCGCATCGGCACCTCGCCTCCTCGTGCGGCCGCACAGGGTACTGCATGATCAGAAAATTCGGGGGTCGGGTTGGGAATTCTGTCCGGATTCCAGTCGTTGTTTCCATCGGATGCAGGGCACCCGAGGAGAGTCCGAGGAGTCCGGAGGAGGGTCCGGAAGACCTCGGAGGCGCTCCTCGCCGTGCCGAGTGTCCGACGGACCACCCGCTGACCCACCATCGCAAGGGAGCACGCATGGCAACCCGTGCCGTCGCCCGTCGTCAGTCCGCCACCGGCGAGACGGCCGACGCGGCAAGCAGTGTTCGCGCCACCGGCGACATCGCCGACCGCGATCTGGTCGGCATGTACCTCGACGAGATCGCGCGGACACCGCTGCTCGACGCCGCCAAGGAGGTCGAGCTGTCCCAGCAGATCGAGGCGGGTGTCTTCGCGCGGCAGATCCTCGACGGGTTCGAGGAGTCCGAGGTGGATGCGAGCCGTGAGGAGCTGAAGGCCCTGGTCGCTCAGGGAGAGCGGGCCAAGGACGTCTTCATCCGCTCCAACCTGCGGCTGGTCGTGGCCGTGGCCCGGCGCTACCCGCGCAGCGGCCTGCCCCTGCTGGACCTGATCCAGGAGGGCAACGCCGGCCTGGTGCGCGCGGTCGAGAAGTTCGACTACCGCAAGGGCTTCAAGTTCTCCACGTACGCCACGTGGTGGATCCGCCAGGCGATCACCCGCTCCATAGCGGACCAGTCGCGCACCATCCGGCTGCCCGTCCACCTGGTGGAGGAGCTGGGCCGCATCCGCCGCGTGCAGCGCGAGTTCAACCGCGAGCACGGGCGCGACCCGGAGCCCGCGGAGATCGCCGCCGAGCTCGGCGCCACGCCGGAGCGCGTCACCGACGTCCTGGACTGGGCCCGCGACCCGGTCTCGCTGAACATGTCGGTGGACGACGAGGGCGAGACCCAGTTCGGCGACCTGCTGGAGGACACCTCCGCGGTGAGCCCCGAGCAGTCGGTCCTCACGCTGCTGCGCAGCGAGGAGCTGGACGACCTGATCGGCCGCCTGGACCAGCGCACGGCCTCGATCATCAAGATGCGGTACGGCATCGAGGACGGCCGTGAGCGCACGCTGACCGAGGTGGGCAAGGAGCACGGCCTGACGCGCGAGCGGATCCGGCAGATCGAGAAGCACGCGCTGCTGGAGCTGAAGAAGCTGGCCCGTGACACCGGCTTCGACGCGGCGGCCTGAGCGGGCGTACGAGGGGCGTCCGGCGTGCGCGGGCGCGTACGCCGGGTGGCGAAAGACCGCGCAAACATGGCGCTGTTCCGCCGCTTCAACCCGCGGGGGCCAGGGAACAAGACTTCACAGCACGGGAGTTCGGACGGAGACCCACCGACTCCCGCCCCCGGCAGACCGTTTCGGCGGCTCGCGAGCCAACTGAACCACGTCCCGACGCAATCCCCCCCGGCGCCGGGACTTCCCAGAGCCGGACTTCGGCGCCTTCCCCCCGGGTGCCGGGGTCCGGCTCCTTTGTGCCTACGACGGGATCACCGAAGGGCGGGAGCACGGCGAGACGGAACGGGCCACCCCGTACCTGAACCACGGGGTGACCCGCCCGGACCGGAGATTCTGTCACATCGGTGTGCAATGCCTCACCCCGCCCGGCCCGCCTCCGCCGCCCCGCCTCGCCCGGCTCCCTCGCTCAGCGCCATGGCCCCGCCCCGCTCAGTGCCATGGCCCCCGCCCCGCTCAGCCGCTTCGCCCGGCCCGGCTCAGCCGCTCGCCCAACTCGCGTACCGACTCCACCAGTTCCGCCGGCTCGCGCACCGTGAAGTCGAAGCCCAGCATCGCCAGCCGGGCCGCCAGCCAGTCCACCGGGCCGCTGCCCCGGCCGCGCAGCACACACCCGCCGTCCTCGGCGGGCTCCGGCGCCCCGAGCCACTCCGGCACCCGCGCGGCGACCGCCTCCGCCGGTGCGGCGAACGCGACGAGGAAGTCGTACGACTCGTGCCCGCGCCGCATCGACCGCCGCAGGTACTCCGCCGCGCTCCCCTCGGGCAGCTCCCGCGGGGTGAACCGCGCGCCCGTCGCGAACGGCTCGCTCACCCGGTCCACGCGGAACGTCCGCCAGTCCTCGCGCCCCAGGTCGTAGGCGACGAGGTACCAGCGCCGCCCCGTCGACACCAGCCGGTACGGCTCGGTCAGCCGCCGCGACTGGGTTCCGTCGGCGGCCCGGTAGGCGAACCGCAGCCGCTCCCGCCCGGCCACCGTGGACGCCATCACGGTGAGCGTCTCGGGTGCGATGCTCGGCCCGTCCCCGCTGGTCAGCAGCGTGGTGGCGGCCTGCAGCGTGGTCACCCGGTGGCGCAGCCGGGCCGGCAGCACCTGTTCCAGCTTGGCCAGCGCCCGCACGGACGCCTCCTCCACGCCCTCGACCGCGTGGCCGGCTCCCGCCCGCAGCCCGACCGCGATGGCGACCGCCTCCTCGTCGTCGAGGACGAGCGGCGGCATCGCCTTGCCCGCGACCAGCCGGTAGCCGCCGTCGGCGCCCATGGTCGCCTGCACGGGGTAGCCGAGTTCGCGCAGCCGGTCGATGTCCCGGCGGACGGTGCGGCGGGAGACGCCGAGCCGTTCGGCGAGCTCGCCGCCGGGCCATTCGCGCGGCGTCTGGAGGAGGGAGAGCAACTGCAGCAGCCGGGCCGGGGTGTCCGTCGTCATGGAATCGAGAATGCCGCAGAAATAGGACGTGATCTGACCTACTGGCGTCCTACCTTCGACGCATGACCTCCAGCGAGACCGAAACCCGCCTCACCGCACCCCCTGGCACCGGCGACCGCCGCCGCTGGTTCGCCCTGGCGATCGTGATGACCGCCGCCTTCATGGACCTCGTCGACGTGACGATCGTCAACATCGCCATACCGTCGATCCAGCGGGACGCGGGCGCCTCCTTCAGCCAGATCCAGTGGATCACCGCGGGCTACGCGCTCGCCTTCGCCGCCGGTCTCATCACGGGCGGCCGGCTCGGTGACATCCACGGCCGCAAGCGGATCTTCCTCCTCGGCATCGCCGGCTTCACGCTCGCCTCCGCCCTGTGCGGCTTCGCCGCGAACCCGGAGATGCTCGTGGCCTCCCGCGTCCTGCAGGGCGCGATGGCGTCGCTGATGGTGCCCCAGGTGCTGTCGATCGTGCACGCCACCTTCCCGGCGCACGAACGCGGCAAGGTCTTCGGCCTGTTCGGCGCGATCGTCGGACTGGGCGCGGTGTCCGGTCCGCTGCTGGGCGCGCTGCTGACGGAGTGGAACCTGTTCGGTCTGCAGTGGCGGCCCATCTTCCTGATCAACCTGCCGGTCGGTGTCGCCGCCTGGCTGCTGGGCCGGCGCTTCATCACCGAGTCGCGCGCCCCCAAGGCGCTCAAGCTGGACCTGGTCGGCGTCGCCCTGGTGACGCTGGGGCTGCTGATGCTGCTCTACCCGCTCACCCGCGGCCGTGAGCTGGGCTGGCCGCTGTGGGGGTACGGCTCGATGGCCGGCGCGCTCGTCGTCTTCGCGGCGCTGGTGGCCTACGAGCGGCGCAAGGCGGCGCGGGACGGGTCCCCGCTGGTGGAGCTGTCGCTGTTCCGTGTGAAGAGCTTCGCGGCCGGGATCGCCGTGCAGACCGTGTTCGGCATCGCGCTCGGCGTCTTCTTCCTGGTGTGGACCCTGTACATGCAGATGGGCCTGGGCTGGAGCCCGCTCAAGGCGGGGCTGACCGGCGTGCCCTTCTCCATCGCGGTGTCCACGGCGGCCGGGCTGAGCGTGCAGAAGCTGGTTCCGCGGTTCGGGCGCGGTGTGCTGCAGGCGGGCGCGCTGGTGATGGCGCTGGGCGTGCTCGTCTACATCGCGGAGGCCGCGCACTACGGCCTGTCCATCGCCCCGTGGCAGATGGCGCTGCCGCTGGTGGTGATGGGCGTGGGCATGGGGCTGATCGTCGCCCCGCTGACGGACGCGGTGCTGTCCCAGGTGCCGCGCGAGCACGCCGGTTCGGCGTCCGGGCTGATCAACACCGTGCAGCAGATGGGGAACGCGCTGGGCCTCGGCCTGGTGTCGGTGGTCTTCTTCGGCGAGATCGGCGACCGGCTGGCCCCGGCCGAGGTGGGCCCCGCCTTCGTGCACGCCTTCCAGCACGCGCTGGGCTGGGTGGCCGGGGTGATGGGCGCGATCTTCCTGCTGATGTTCGCCCTGCCGAGGCGGCCGGCGCAGCACGTGGAGGGGGCGGCGGCGGAGCAGCTTCCGGCGCGGGACGAGGAGCCGGAGCTGGTGTCCTGACGATCACCTCACGGTCGTAGGAGACAGAGAGGGGCCCGGTGCCGATGGCGCCGGGCCCCTCTCCTCATGCCTGGTCGTGGCACCTTTCCCTGCCTGATCATGCCCGTTTGCTTCTGATTGCGCCCGAACCTGTTTACTTTCCAGAAATCCGGGCGTAGCCTCCGAGTGAAACCACACGTTCGGGTATGAGTCGGAGGCGAACGGACATGTACGCACCGGAGCGGCAGCAGGAGATCCTCCGGCTCGCCCGGGACGGCGGCCGGGTGGACGTCGTGTCGCTCGCCGAGGAGTTCCAGGTGACGGCGGAGACCATCCGCCGCGACCTGAAGGCCCTCGACCGGGCCGGGCTGGTGCGGCGTGTGCACGGCGGGGCCATCCCCGTCGGGCGCCTGGACTTCGAGCCCGACCTCACCGAGCGCGAGTCCACCGCCGCCGGCGAGAAGGACCGCATCGCCAAGGCGGCCCTGGCCGAACTGCCTGCCGAGGGCACGCTGATCCTCGACGCCGGCACCACGGTCGCCCGGGTGGCCGCCGCGCTGCCGCTGGAGGCCGACCTCACCGTCGTCACGCACTCGCTGCCCATCGCGGCCCGCCTCGCCGACCACCCCGGCATCCAGCTCCACCTGGTCGGAGGCCGGGTGCGGCACCGGACAAGGGCCGCCGTGGACGCCTGGGCGCTGCGGGCGTACGGCGAGATCCGCGCCGACGTGCTGTTCGTGGCCGCCAACGGCTTCTCCGCCGAGCACGGCCTGACCACCCCCGACCTCGCCGAGGCCGCCGTCAAGCGCGCGGCCGTCGCCGCGGCCCGCCGGGTGGTCCTGCTCGCCGACTCCTCCAAGCACGGCCAGGAGCACTTCGCCCGCTTCGGCGACCTGAGCGACGTGGACCTGCTGATCACCGACAGCGGGCTGAGCCCCGAAGACGCCGCCGGCATCGAGCGCGGCGGCACGGAAGTGGTACGCGCATGATCCTCACCGTCACCCCCAACCCGTCCCTCGACCGCACCTACGAGGTCCACGCGCTCCAGCGCGGCGAGGTCATCCGCGCCGAGACCGAGCGCACGGACCCCGGCGGCAAGGGCGTGAACGTCTCGCGCGCCGTCGCGGCCGCCGGGCGGCGCACGGTCGCCGTCCTGCCCCTGGGCGGTGCGCCGGGCGCGCTCGTCGCCGACCTGCTCGACGCGCAGGGCATCGAGGTCGCGCCGGTGCCCGTCGCCGGGGCCACCCGCTCCAACATCGCGCTCGCCGAGGCCGACGGCGTCCTGACGAAGATCAACGCGCCGGGCCCGGAACTGACCGCCACCGAGCAGGAACGGCTGCTGGAGACCGTGCGCGAGGCCTCGCGCGGCGCGGACTGGATCGCCTGCTGCGGCAGCCTGCCGCGAGGTCTGGCCCCCTCCTGGTACGCCGATGTCGTCACCCGGGCGCACGCCGGGGGCGCGCGGATCGCGCTGGACACCTCGGGGCGCGCGCTGCTGGAGGCGCTGCGCGCCCGGCCCGACGTGGTGAAGCCGAACGCCGAGGAGCTCGCGGAGGCCGTCGGGCGCCCCCTGGCCACGGTGGGCGACGCGCTCAAGGCCGCCGAGGAACTGCGCGAGATGGGCGCGGGCGCCGTGCTCGCCAGCCTGGGCGCCGACGGCCAGCTCCTGGTGGACGCCTCGGGCGCCTGGTTCGGCAGCGCCCGCGTGGACGCCGTACGCAGCAACGTCGGCGCCGGTGACTCCTCCCTGGCCGGCTTCCTCATCGCCGGCGGCAGCGGCCCCGAGGCCCTCGCCTCCGCCGTGGCGCACGGCGCCGCCGCCGTGCAGCTGCCCGGCAGCGTGATGCCGACGCCGGGCGACCTGGACCCGGCGGCCGTGACCGTCACGGACCAGGTGCCCGTCGACCGCCCGCTGACGGAGCCGGTGCCATGACGCCCCACGTGCCCGCTCTCCCGCGGCCCGGCTCCCCGTTAGGCGCCGCGACCGCCCCCGTCGCCGTAGTCCCCGTAGTCCCCGCACCCTCCCCCCTCCCCGTCCCCACCCCGCCCACCCCACCGACCGGGCGATACGCGAGCTAAGGAGCCCGCGATGAGCGACATGATCACCGCGGAACTGGTCGACCTCGACCTGTCCGCCACGACCAAGGAAGCGGCGGCCCGCGCCCTCGCCGAGCGCATGGTGGCGCTGGGCCGGGTGACCGACCTGGACGGCTTCCTCGCCGACGTGGCCGCCCGCGAGGCGCAGATGCCGACCGGCCTCGACGGCGGCATCGGCATCCCGCACTGCCGCAGCGCCCATGTCACCGAGCCGACGCTGGCCTTCGGGCGCAGCGCCGCCGGCATCGACTTCGGCGCCGCGGACGGCCCCGCCGACCTGATCTTCCTGATCGCCGCACCGGCCGGCGCCGACGACGCCCATCTGACGATCCTGTCGTCGCTGGCCCGGCAGCTGATGAACGCCGAGTTCACGGGCGCGCTGCGGTCGGTGGCCGGGACGGGCACGGCGGCGGCGCTGATCCGTGGGGACATCACCCCGGCCGACGCCGAGGCCGAGCGGGCCTCCGCGGACAGCGCAGCGGCCCCCGCGGACGGGGAAGCCGCCTCCGCGGACACCGGACCGGCCTCCGCGCAGGCCCCCTCAGACTCCGTGGCGACGCCGGTGGCGGCCTCCGCCGGCGCCGCCACGGACACCACCTCCCCGTCCGGTGAGCGCGGTGAGCGTCCCTTCCGGATCGTCGCCGTGACCTCCTGCCCGACCGGTATCGCCCACACCTACATGGCCGCCGAGTCGCTGGAGAACGCGGGCCGCGAGGCGGGTGTCGAGCTCGTCGTGGAGACGCAGGGCTCGGCCGGCTTCACCCGGCTCGACCCGGCGGTGATCGCGGACGCGGACGGCGTGATCTTCGCCCACGACGTGCCGGTGCGCGACAAGGACCGCTTCGCCGGCAAGCCCACCGTCGACGTCGGTGTGAAGGCGGGCATCAACCGCCCCGCCGAACTGATCGCCGAGGTCCGGGGGAAGGCGGCACGCGGCGAGGCGACCGCGGCGGCACCCGCCTCGGGCGCCACCCCGGTCGAGCGCGCGGGCGAGACGGGCGAGGGCTACGGCACCAAGCTGCGCAAGTGGCTGATGAGCGGTGTCAGCTACATGGTCCCGTTCGTCGCGGCGGGCGGTCTGCTCATCGCGCTGGGCTTCGCCATCGGCGGCTACAAGATCAACAAGGCGCCGTCGGTGATGGACCACTTCATCTGGACCCAGGCCGACAGCTGGGGCGCCCTGCTGTTCCAGATCGGCGGTGTGGCCTTCGCCTTCCTCGTCCCGGTCCTGGCCGGGTACATCGCCTACGGCATGGCGGACCGGCCCGGCCTGGTGCCCGGCTTCGTCGGCGGCTCGATCTCCCTCACCATCAACGCCGGGTTCCTCGGCGGTCTGGCCGCCGGTCTGATCGCCGGCGGGGTGGTGATGTCGATCCAGAAGGTGCGCATACCCGCGGCGCTGCGCGGCATCATGCCGGTGGTGGTGATCCCGCTGATCTCCTCGGCGATCGTCGGGTTCCTGATGTTCGTGGTGATCGGCAAGCCCATCGCCTCCGCCCAGAAGGCCATGACGGACTGGCTGAACGGCCTCACCGGCACCAACGCCGTCCTGCTCGGTGCGCTGCTCGGCCTGATGATGTGCTTCGACCTCGGCGGTCCGGTCAACAAGGTCGCCTACACCTTCGCCACCGCCGGTATCGCCGTCGCGAGCCCCAGCGACTCCGCGATGAAGATCATGGCCGCGGTGATGGCCGCCGGCATGGTCCCGCCGCTGGCGATGGCCCTGGCCACGACCGTGCGCGGCAAGCTCTTCACCCAGACCGAGCGCGAGAACGGCAAGGCCGCCTGGGTGCTGGGCCTGTCCTTCATCTCCGAGGGCGCCATCCCGTTCGCGGCGGCCGACCCGCTGCGGGTCATCCCCTCCGCGATGGTCGGCGGCGCGATCACCGGCTCCCTGTCGATGGCCTTCGACGCCACCCTGCGCGCCCCGCACGGCGGCATCTTCGTGGTCCCGCTGATCGGCAACCCGCTGCTGTACCTGATCGCCATCGCCGCGGGCGTCTGTGTCACGACCGCCCTGGTCATCGTCCTCAAGGGGCTGCGCAAGCCGGCCCCGGGCGCGACGGCCCCGGAGCCGGCCGACGGCACGCTCCCCGCGGAGGGCTCCAAGCAGCCGGTGGCCGCGTAGGAGCGGCATACATATCCCTTTCAGCCACTGTGACTTGTTCACGATGGCTGTCGGGATAGGTCCACATGCGAGATACGTCACGGTCCGGGGCCAAAGTCCCGGACCGTGCTGTGTACTGGACCGTATGCCCGAGCACCTCTCGTTCCTCCCAGCGGCGGGGGCGGCCTTCCTCACCCTGGCCTGCGTCGCCTGGCTGATCGGCGTCACCCGCATGCTGCGCCGCTTCCGGGCCGAGGCCGCCATGGCATGGCCCGCGTCCCCGGGTGAGGACACCGCCCTGCCCGCGATGCCCGGACCGCGCGAGACCGGCCCCCGCCGCGAGGCCGTCGAACTCACCCCGGCCGAACGGGAAGCCTTCGCGGGCCTGGTACGCCGGCTCGACAGCGGTCACTGACGACAGGGCCGCGCGGGCGGGGTACGCCGCTCAGGACACCTTCGCCGCGCGCCGCTCCATCGCCTCCCGAGCCGCCTCCTCGCTCGTGTACACCTCGCACATGTGCCGCCCGTCCGGCGTCGCCGTGTGCTCGACCTCCCACAGGGCCACCTCGCGGCCGTCGCCCAGCAGGAAGGCGTGCTCGTAGAGCGAGAAGCACAGGCCGATACGGCCCGCCCGGCAGGGACGTCCGAAGGCCTGGGTGATCCGGTGCCCCCGCGCCGTGGCCAGCAGGGCCGCCGTCTCCCCGCCGGGGCGGTCCGCGTTCTCCGCGCGGCGCAGCAGCCGGCGCGCGTGGTCCGCCGAGCCGTCGGTGACGTACACATGGCGCGGACGGGGCACCGGCGCGCACTGCGCCGGCAGCGGCAGCTCGAACTCCGTCCCGTCCGACGGCAGCGGCAGCCGGGCTGTGGCCGCGCGCAGCTCCTCCTCGTCGATGTACACCTCGTGGTCCGGGTCGCTGCCCGGTGCGGTGTTGTGGACCAGCTCCCACAAGGTGAGCGCGGAGCCGTCCGCCAGCAGCCAGGTGTGCCGGTAGGTCTCCCGGTGCAGCCCCGCGCTGTGGTGCGCGGAGTGCAGCGAGCTGTCGTACGCCAGCGCGCACTCCAGCCGACGTATCACCTCGTCGGGCAGCTCGAAGGAGTTCAGGGCCCGGCCCAGGAGCCGCGCCAGCTGGTCCTCCGGGGACTCCGGCGACTCGGGTGGTTCGTACGCTGCCGTCTCGTACGGAACGCTCAAGGGGTCTCCCGCGCTTGCTGCATGTCACCTTGTGGGTGCATACCGTAGCCCCTCGGCCGGACATCGTGTCCGGGAACCGAGAAAACGTACGCCCGGGAAACGCGCCGGGCCGTGCGGGAAGTTCCCGCACGGCCCGACGGATCGTCAGCGGCCTTGCTCAGCAGGCGTTTCGACTGGTCAGACGGCGCTGCCGGCGACCCACTCGCTCCACGTCATGTTCCAGCCGTTGAGCCCGTTGTCGGGGGCCACGGTCTTGTCCGGGGAGTTCTTGACGATCACCACGTCACCGAGCAGCGAGTGGTCGTAGAACCACTTCGCCTGAGTGTCGCCCTGGGCACCCCGCACATCCGCCAGGCCCACGCAGCCGTGGCTGGTGCCCTCGCGCCCGAAAGGCGGATTGCCCTTGTTGTACCAGTAGTTGCCGTGGATGAACGTCCCCGACTGCGTCAGCCGCATCGCGTGCGGCACGTCCGGGATGTCGTACTCCCCGCCCAGCCCGACCGTCCGGCTGTTCATCCGGGTCTGGGTGAACTTCTCGGAGATCACCATCGTGCCGTTGTAGGTGGTGTGGTCCGGGCTGCCGGAGGAGATCGGGATCGACTTCACCGTCTGGCCGTCCCGCACCACGGTCATGGTCTGCGTGTTCACGTCCACCGTGGAGACCTGCGACCGCCCGACGGTGAAGGTCACCGTCTTCTTCTGCACGCCGAAGACGCCGTTCGCGCCCTGCACGCCGTCCAGGTCGATCTTCATCGTGACCTTGGAGCCGGCCTTCCAGTAGTCCTGCGGGCGGAAGTCGAGCCGCTGGGCCCCGAACCAGTGCCCGACCACCTGCTGGCCGCTGCTGGAGGTGACCGTGATGTGCGACTGCACGGCCTTCTTGTCGCTGATCGCCTTGTCGAAGGTGAACGACACCGGCATGCCGACGCCCACCGTCGTGCCGTCGTCCGGGGTGTACGACCCGATGAAGCTGTTCGCCGACGAGACGGTGGTGAAGATGGAGTTCGCGGCCGCCGTCCGGCCGTCGGAGTCCTTCGCCGTCGCGGAGATCTGGTACTTCGTCCCGCGCTCCAGCTGCTCCTTGGGTTTCCAGGTGCTGCCGTCGGCGGATATCTCACCGGCCACGGCCTGGCCGGTGCCGGCCACCGTCATCTTCACGTCCGTCAGCTTGCCGTCGCTGACCTTGACTCCGGTGGTGTTGATCGAGGCGCCGGTCGAGCCGTCCTTGGCGGAGATGGCGATCTTCGCGACCGAGGTCTTGGTGTCGCCGCCGCCGCTCTTGCCGTCGTTGTTGTCGGCGCTGGCGTTCCCGCCGCACGCGGTGAGGGTCAGGGCGCCGACCATCAGGGCGGCACAGGCCCCCAGTACGCGCCGCGCTGCTGTGTCCGGCGTTGTCACGGGCTGCTCCTCATGTGGTGTGCGTGATCCACTCCGATTACGTGAAGAAAGAGTGATCGGACGACCGGCACGGTTCCCCGCGGTGCCGGGGGAGGGGCGTGCGTGACAGAACTGCGACAATTCCTGGGCCGGGGGAGGGCGTTCGGGGCGGAACCCGTCCCGCGCTGCCTCAGCCGTACAGCTCCCCGTACGACGGCCAGGTGCCCCCCGGGCCGTCCACCGACTCCGCGGCCCGCACCGCCTTCACGATCGCGCGGGTCACCACGTCCGCGGCCGCCGCCAGCAGTTCGTTCAGGGCAAGGGGGTTGCCGGCCTCCAGCGCCCGCGCCCCCGTCGCCAGGGCGAAGACACTGTCCCCGTCGTTGAGCAGGTGCACCGGCCGCACGGCCCGCGCGATGCCGTCATGGGCCGTACCCGCCAGCTTCTGCGCCTGCGCCTTGGACAGCTCCGCATCCGTGGCGACCACGGCCAGCGTCGTGTTGAGGGGCGGCGCCGCCGACGCCGCGGCGAGTTCGGCCAGACGCGCCCGCGCGGCCTCGTGCACCCCCGCCGGCGGATACTCCACCCGCCCGCCCTGGAACAACTCCCCGTACAGCACCCCCGTCGACGGATCCACCACCGCCCCGGCCGCGTTCGCCACCACCAGCGCGCCCACGGTGACCCCCGAGCCGAGCACCGCGCTCGCCGTCCCGACCCCGCCCTTCAACAGCCCGACGGCCGCCCCCGTACCGGCCCCCACACACCCCTGTGCGACCGCCGCCCCGAACCCGCTGCCCGCGGCCGCCTCCACCGCCGCCCGCCCCAGCGCGGCATCCGGCCGGGCCCGGAAGTCACCCCCGCGCCCGAGGTCGAAGACGCACGCCGCCGGAACCACGGGCACGACATGCGCGGGATCGGGACCCACCCGCACTCCGCGGCCCCGCTCCTCCAGCCACGCCATGACCCCGGACGCGGCGTCGAGTCCGTACGCGCTGCCGCCGGTGAGCACCACGGCGTCGACCTTCTGCACGAGGTTGCGCGGATCGAGCGCGTCGGTCTCCTTCGTCCCCGGCCCGCCGCCGCGCACGTCCACGGCGGCCACGGCTCCCCCCTCGGGCGCGAGCACGACGGTGGTCCCCGTCAGCCACCCGTCACCACGGCGCGTCGCGTGTCCGACCCGCACCCCGGCGACATCCGTCAGAGAGTCAACTGTCATACGCCCCAGTGTGACCCGGCACGCAGGGCGCAAGGCCCCTCACGTCGTCGTAGCGGCTCTCTGCGCGCTTCTGCGGGCCGCCGTCCGTGCCGTCAGTGTCACCCCCACCGCCACCGCCGTCCCCGACACGATCCCCGCCGCGAGCACCGCCCAGTCGCCCAGGAATGTGCAGCAGATCACCAGCAGCGCGGTCACCGGCAGCACCAGCTGCTGCGCGATGCCCACCTTGAAGTGGCGTGCGTGCAGCGCCCACACGGTGAGCAGGTACAGCGCCGTCGGCAGGGTCACCGCGGCCGACGCCGCCGTGGTGGAGATGTGCGCCGACCCGACCGCCTGCTCCACGGCCACCTCAAGACCCGCGCCGATCGCCGCCGCCGAGGCGAAGATCAGGTAGTGGCCGTAGCCCCACAGGAAGATCTGGCCGCCGTAGCGCAGACGGCCGTGGATGGGCACCACGAAGTAGATCCACCAGGCGGCGAACACGATCAGCAGGCCGCCCGCCGCGATGGGCAGCAGCTCACCGAGGGCGTCGTGCTCGTCCACGGCCGTCTTCACGGCGACGGTGGCCGCGGCGATCGTCTCGCCGAGCACGATGATGGTGAACAGGCCGTAGCGTTCGGCGATGTGGTGCGGGTGCCAGGACGTGGCGAAGTCCTTCTCGGCGAGCACCGGCACGGCCAGCTCCACCAGCACCATCACCAGGAACAGCCAGGGCCGCGCGGGCTCGGGCAGCAGGACCAGTCCCAACCAGCCGATCTGGCACAGCAGCACGCCCAGGGCGTACCGCAGCGCGGTGGTGCGCTCGGCGCCCTCGGCCGCTCTCGCGGCGCGCAGCCACTGCGCCGCCATCGCCAGCCGCATGATCACATAGCCGAGCCAGACGACCAGGAAGTCGTGGTCGTCGAAGGCCCGGGAGACCCCCGCCGCCAGCACCAGGACACCGGCGATCTGCACCAGGGTGACGACCCGGTACAGCACGTCGTCGTTGTCGTAGGCGGAGGCGAACCAGGAGAAGTTCATCCAGGCCCACCAGATGGCGAAGAAGACCATCGCGTAGTTGAGGATGCCCTGGCCCGCGTGCCCCTCGGCGAGGAAGTGCACCAGCTGGGCGCCGGCCTGGGAGATCGCCACGACGAAGCACAGGTCGAAGAAGAGCTCCAGCGGTGAGGCGACGCGATGGGCCTCCTCGCGCCCGCGCGACGTGAGCCTGCGCAGGGGCCGGTGATGGGCGGGCACGCCGGAAGGCGCCGGGGGCTGGCTGGAACTCGACGTCATGCCTCCCAGCACAGCAGATAACGAGCCAAAAATCTTGGGACCGGCGCCGCGCCGTACCGGACCGGCAGCGCGCCGTACCGCGTCGGCACCGCGCCGTAGCGGACCGGCGCCGCCCCGTACCCTGGAGGCATGAGCACCGAGTCCGCCCCCGAGCCCCGTGATCCGAAGGCCGCGCTGGTCTTCGACGACCCGTTCGAGCTGCAGTCCTCGGACGACACCGACCGCGGGTGGGGCGAGCGCCCGGGAACGGCCGGCGACAGCGCGGCCGACCTGAAGCGCTTCCTCGACGAGAAGCCGCCCCACCACCTCTGAGCCGGCCGGGCCGTGCGCCGCTACTCGCCGCGCCCGGCACCCCGCTGCGCGACCAGGGTGTCGCGGATCTCCTTGAGCACCTCCAGCTCGCTCACCTCGACGACCTCCTTCGTGCCCTCCCGGGCCGCCTTGCGGTCCGCCTGACGGGCCAGGTACTTCGCCATCGGCAGGACCATCAGGAAGTAGACCACCGCGGCGGTGATCACGAAGTTCAGCGCGGCGCCGAGGACCGAGCCCCACATGATGCGGATGCCCTCGTCCTTGGTGCAGGTCCCGGTCAGGCAGGAGCTGTAGTTGTCCAGGCTCTGCGTGCCGATCGCGCCGACCACCGGGTTGATGACGCCCTTCACCACCGAGTTCACGATGTTGGTGAAGGCGGCGCCGATGACCACCGCTACTGCCAGATCGACGACGTTGCCGCGCATCAGGAAGGCCTTGAAGCCCTCCCAGACGCCCGGATCCTTCTTCTCGCTCACCTCGGGGCCCTTCCTCGTCCTTACGGCATGTGGAGTAAACCGCTCCGCAACCTACGACAGGCCAAGGGAGGCGTGTCCAATCCGATAACTCGATCGAGCTACTTGACAAACAGCGCAGGCGGCTGACCTCCGGGTTCAGCACAGCGTCACCGCCAGACGTGCCGTGGCGCTCGCCCCGACGAGCCGGGCCGCCGTGGCGCGCGGCACCGACAGGACGACCAGGGCGCCGCCGTCCGCCGTGTCGTCCGCCGCCCCGGGCAGCCGGGCCACCCGGGCCCCACGGGCCACCACGCGGGCGTCGCCGCCGCTCGTGGCGTCCTCGGCGGCGATGACGTCGACCCGGTCCCCCGGCCGCAGCAGGCGGACCGTGCCGGCGTCGGCGATCCGCACCGGTGCCGCCACCGTCCCGGCCCCCGCACCGCCGCGCACAGGCGAAGGTGCCGCCGGGTGTGCCAACGGGCGTCCCGGTGGGTGCCCGCGGCCCCTGTCGGCCGTCTCCCGCGGCCCCGCCGCCACCAGCGCGGCCGCGGTGACGGCCAGCCCGGCGGCGACGGCCCGCCTGCGGTGCCGGGCCAGCCGGTGCGCCAGCAGACGCACACCGCGCACCCGCACCGGCGCGAACCGCGGCACCTCGCGGGTGGGCGGCACGCCGTCCGACGGTGAGGAGGACGAAGGTCCCGGGAAGGAAGGGGCGAAGGAAACGGACACAGGGATCACCACCCGCTGGCGAGGACATCGCTTGCGAGACCCACGATGAGGCCTCGCGCCGGGGCCCGCCGACGCCCGTGGACAACCGACGGGCTGTGGACAACTCCCTCACTCGAACGGAAGGTTCCACGCCCCCGTCACGGACGGTTCCACACTCTCGTCACGGAAGCCTCCACCCCCGTCACGAACGGATCGACACCCCCGTCACGGCAGCTCGAACCCCGGGTCCATCCCTCCCAGCGCCGAGGTGCACAGGCAGTCCCGCTCCCCGTTCGAGGGCAGCGCGGCCACCGCGTCGAACAGCACCCCCCGCAGCCGGTCCACGTTCGCCGCGAACACCCGCAGCACCTCGTCGTGGGAGACGCCCTCACCGGTCTCCGCCCCGGCGTCGAGGTCGGTGACCAGGGTCATCGAGGTGTAGCAGAGCTCCAGCTCGCGGGCCAGCGCCGCCTCCGGGTGGCCGGTCATGCCGACCACGGACCAGCCCTGCGCCTGGTGCCACAACGATTCCGCACGCGTCGAGAAGCGCGGCCCCTCGACCACGACGAGCGTCCCGCCGTCCACGGGCTCCCAGTCCCGCCCCCGGGCCGCCTTCAGCGCGGCCGCGCGCCCGGTGGGGCAGTAGGGGTCGGCCAGGGACACGTGCACGACGTTCGGCACCGTGCCGTCGGGCAGCGGCAGCCCGTCGAAGTACGTGCCCACCCGGGACTTCGTGCGGTCCACGAGCTGGTCCGGCACCAGCAGCGTGCCCGGCCCGTACTCGGGCCGCAGCCCGCCCACCGCGCACGGCCCGAGGACCTGGCGCACCCCGAGCGAGCGCAGCGCCCACAGGTTGGCCCGGTAGTTGATGCGGTGCGGCGGCAGATGGTGACCCCGGCCGTGGCGGGGCAGGAACGCGACCCGGCGGCCGGCGATCTCGCCGAGGAAGAGGGAGTCGCTGGGCGCACCGTAGGGGGTGTCCACCTGGATCTCGGTCACCTCGTCCAGGAACGAGTAGAAACCGGAGCCGCCGATCACGCCGATCTCGGCGTTCGCGTTGTTCGCCATGCCCGCACCCTAACCGGCCGGGCACACGCCGAGGACCCCGCCGTCGGGCGACGGCAGGGTCCCGGGAAAAGTGAGTCTCAGGCGGCCGAGGAGCTGGTGGAGCTGCTCGACGAGGAGCTCGACCCCGCGTCCGAGGAGGACGAGGACGACGACGAGGACGTGCTCGACGTGGAAGAGGACGACTTCGACGACGCCGGCGAGCTGCTCGACGAGGAGCCGCGGCTGTCGTTGCGGTAGAAGCCGGAACCCTTGAAGACGATGCCGACCGCGGAGAACACCTTCTTGAGGCGGCCCTTGCAGCTGGGGCACTCGGTCAGGGCGTCGTCGGTGAACTTCTGCACCGCCTCAAGGCCCTCGCCGCACTCGGTGCACTGGTACTGGTAGGTGGGCACTGTCTTCCTCCTGGCACTCTCACTCAATGAGTGCTAACGACGATCCATACTGACGTATTCCCGAGCGTCAGTCCACTGTCACCGGCACGCGGTGACCCACGCCACGCGCGACGGTACGGCCCCGGGGGTGCGCCACCAGCCGGGAGCGCAGCGCCAGCAGGGTCACCAGGGCGAGCACCGTGCCGCCCATCGGGACCAGGAAACCGGCGCCGCCCCACAGCCGGTCCTCCAGCTGTCCGGCGACCGTGACGGCGGCGGCCTGGCCGAGCGCGACCGCGCCGGTCAGCCAGGTGAACGCCTCGGTGCGCGCACCGGCCGGCACCAGGCCCTCGACCAGGGTGTAGCCGGTGATCAGGGCGGGCGCGATGCACATGCCGACCAGCAGGCCGAGGCCGGCCAGCAGGAGCGTGGAGTGGGCGGTCCACAGGGCGGAGGCGACCAGTGCCAGGGCGGCGTAGCCGACGACCAGGCGGCGCTGCGGGGCGACCTTCCAGGCGACGGCGCCGCAGACGAGCCCGGAGATCATGTTGCCCGCCGCGAAGACGCCGTAGAGCACACCGTTCAGGCCGGGCTCGCCGATGGACTCGGTGAACGCGGCCAGCGACACCTGCATGCCGCCGAAGACGGAGCCGATGCCCAGAAACGTCACGATCAGCACGCGCACGCCGGGGACGCGCAGCGCGGAGGTGCGCTCCACGCGCGCGTGGGCGTCGGCGGAGTGGACCTGGGGCTGGGTGCTCTTCTGCGCGGCGAAGAGCAGACCGCCGACCAGCGTCAGCGCGGCCTCGGTGATCAGACCGGCGGCGGGCGCCACGGTGGTGCACAGGGCGGTCGCCAGCAGCGGGCCGACGACGAAGGTCAGCTCGTCGGTGACGGACTCGAAGGCCGCGGCGGTGCTCATCAGCGGGGAGCCCTTGAGCTTCACGCCCCAGCGGGCGCGGACCATGGGCCCGATCTGCGGCACCGAGGCGCCCGTCGGCACCGCCGCCACGAACAGTGCCCACAGCGGGGCGTGCGCGAGGGCGAGCGCGGTCAGGGTGAGCCCGGACAGCGCGTGCACGATCACGCCGGGCAGCAGGACGGCGCGCTGGCCGTAGCGGTCGGCGAGACGGCCGCTGTACGGGGCGAACAGCGCCATCGACACGCCGGTGACGGCCGCCGCGGCGCCGGCCGCGCCGTAGGAGCCGGTGGTGTGCTGCACGAGCAGCACGATGGAGAGGGTGAGCATCGCGAACGGCTGGCGTGCCGCGAAGCCGGGGAGCAGGAAGGTCCAGGCGCCGCGGGTGCGCAGCAGTTGCCCGTATCCAGGGCGGGCGGGAGTCGCCGCCTTCGTCTTCTCCGAGGTGACCGTGGACGCCACGGCCCGTGCCTTTCTGCCGCCTGGTAGCGCGGCGCCCTGGTAAGGGGCCGTGCGCCGAGAGCTGTCCTCTTGCGCGGACTGCGGTAGATGCCGGGGCCCTCGGTGAGGGGCTGCACGGCCGCCATACGGTCGCGCCAGCTCTGCGTCAGGCAGAGTTGGTTCGATCAGGGGTGCGCCTTCATCGTACAGGGATCCCGCGGGAAAGCCCTGTGAATACGAGCACCGCCCAAGTGTTCACCTGGGATTGGCCGGGGTGCCGGAAATCGGACCACGCCGTGGTCAGCGTCCCTCACTCTCCGTGCCCAGCCATCCGGCCAGCTTGCCGCCGCGGGCGACCGCGCGCAGCCGGCGTTCCGCCGCGTCGCGCACCGGGTCGGTGGTGACGACGAGGAGCTCGTCGCCGCGGCGCAGCACCGTCGAGGGCAGCGGCACGAAGGACTTGCCCTCGCGCACCACCAGGGTGACCGCCGCCCCCTGCGGCAGGCGCAGCTCGTTGACCTCGACGCCGTGCATCCGCGAGCCCTCGGGGACGTCCACGGACAGCAGATGGCCGCGCAGCCGCTCCAGGGGCGCGGACTCGATGCCGAGGTCGGCGGTCTCCGTGCGGTCGCCCAGGCGCAGGGTGCGGGCGAGCCAGGGCAGGGTCGGGCCCTGGAGCAGGGTGTAGACGACGACCAGCACGAAGACGATGTTGAACACGCGCCGGCTGCCCTGGACGCCGTTCACCATGGGGATGGTCGCCAGGATGATGGGCACGGCGCCGCGCAGACCGGCCCAGGACATCAGGGTCTGCTCCCGCCAGGGCACCCGGAACGGTGTGAGGCACGCGACGACGCTCAGCGGGCGGGCCAGCATGGTCAGCACGAGCCCGATGACCAGCGCGGGCCACACGTCGTCGCCCAGCTCGTGCGGGGTGACCAGGAGGCCGAGCAGGACGAACATCCCGATCTGGGCGATCCAGCCGAGGCCCTCGGCGAAGCCGCGGGTGGCGGGCCAGTGCGGCAGCTTGGCGTTGCCGATCACCATCGAGGCGAGGTAGACGGCGAGGAAGCCGCTGCCGTGCGCCAGCGCGCCGGCCGCGTACGCCGTGACGGAGATGGCCATGACGGCGATCGGGTAGAGGCCGGAGGCGGGCAGGGCGACGTGCTTCAGGCCCCAGGAGCCGGCCCAGCCGATCGCCAGTCCGATGGCGGCGCCGATGGCCAGCTCCTGGGCTATCTCGCCCAGCAGCAGATACCAGTGCTCGACCGGACCGGCCGTGGAGAAGGCGACGACCAGGATGACGACGGGTGCGTCGTTGAACCCGGACTCGGCCTCCAGCGTGCCCGTCACGCGCGCCGGGAGGGGGATCTTGCGCAGGACGGAGAAGACCGCCGCCGCGTCCGTCGAGGACACCACCGCGCCGATGATCAGCGCCTGCCGCCACTGCAGGTCCACCAGGTAGTGCGCACCCGCGGCCGTCACGCCCACACTCACCGCGACCCCGGCCAGCGCCAGCGCGGAGGCGGCGGGCAGGACCGGTTTGATCTCCTTCCACTTCGTGCCGAGACCGCCCTCGGCCAGGATGACGACCAGGGCGGCGTAGCCGATGACCTGGGTCATCTCGGCGCTGTTGAAGTGGATGTGCCCGATGCCGTCCTGGCCCATGAGGATGCCGATGCCCAGGTAGACGAGCAGGCTCGGCAGTCCGCTCCGCGAGGAGATCCGGACCGCTGCCACGGCGACGAGCAGGACGAGCGAGCAGACGAGCAGGAGCTGGTTGAGGTGGTTGACAGTCAGCGGCCGGTTCCTCTCCGAGATGTTCGAGATCTTCCGATTACTTCGTTACCTTACCTAACTCTTGACGATTTCTTGACGCTCGCCGAGGCAAGATCGAACGCCCGCCCCGGCTGGTTGCGGACTCCGCGTCAAGGGCCGACGGGCCCTGCGCCTATGGTTGCTCCAGCGCTCAGTTAAAAGCACAGCCGAACCTGCCGCTCGCGAAGGACAGCAAGGACAGCGATGCCCCCCAACACCACCGCCACAACGGGTGACAAGCCCGGCAAGTCCGGCAGGAAGAAGGGGCGAAAAGCCCGTCTGGTCGTGCTCGTCCTGGTGCTGGCGGTCATCGGCGGCATCGGCTGGGGCGGCTACTGGTCCGTCAGTACGGTCCGGGCGTCCTTCCCGCAGACCAAGGGCTCGATCACCCTCAAGGGCCTGTCCGGACCCGTCGACGTCAAGCGCGACGGCTACGGCATCCCGCAGATCTACGCGTCCTCCGACGAGGACCTGTTCATGGCGCAGGGCTTCGTCCAGGCCCAGGACCGGTTCTACGAGATGGACGTGCGCCGGCACATGACCTCCGGGCGCCTGTCGGAGATGTTCGGCAAGAGCCAGGTGGACAACGACGCCTTCCTGCGCACCCTGGGCTGGGACCGCGTGGCCAGGCAGGAGTACGAGACCAAGCTGTCGGCCTCGACCAAGAAGTACCTCCAGGCCTACGCCAAGGGCGTCAACGCCTACCTGGCCGGCAAGGACAACAAGGACATCTCGCTGGAGTACGCGGCGCTCGGCTTCAGCAACGACTACAAGCCGGCGCGGTGGACGCCGGTGGACTCGGTGGCCTGGCTGAAGGCGATGGCCTGGGACCTGCGCGGCAACATGCAGGACGAGATCGACCGTGCCCTGATGACCAGCCGGCTCGGCCCCCAGCAGATCGCCGACCTCTACCCGCGGTACCCCTACGACCGCCACAAGGCGATCGTCCAGGAGGGCCAGTACGACGAGCTGACCAAGTCCTTCGAACAGGGCGGCGGCTCCGGCAGCTCCGGTGGATCCGGCGGCTCCGGGTCTTCGCTGAGCGGCGGCACCGGCACGGGCACTGGTACGGGCACTGGCACCGGCACGGGTACCGGCACCTCGTCCGGCGCCGGCCTGCAGAGCCAGCTCGCCGGCCTCTACAAGGTCCTCGACGACGTCCCCACGGCCGTCGGCGTCAACGGCAACGGCATCGGCTCCAACTCCTGGGTCGTCGGCGGCGCCCACACCATCACCGGCAAGCCGCTGCTCGCCAACGACCCGCACCTGTCGGCCTCGCTGCCGTCCGTCTGGTACCAGATGGGCCTGCACTGCCGCAGCGTCTCCAGCACCTGCCAGTACGACGTCACCGGCTACACCTTCGCGGGCATGCCCGGCGTGGTCATCGGCCACAACAAGGACATCGCCTGGGGCATGACCAACTCCGGCGTCGACGTCAGCGACCTCTACCTGGAGAAGGTCACCGGCGACGGCTACCTGTACGACGGCAAGGTCCGGCCGTTCGTCACGCGCGAGGAGACCATCCAGGTCGCCGGCGGCGAGTCCAAGAAGATCGTCGTCCGGCAGACCCAGGACGGCATGCCCCTGCTGTCCGACCGCGACGACGAACTGGTGAACGTCGGCAAGAAGGCCACCGTCGACACCGCGGCGCCCGACCGCGGCGACGGCTACGCCATCGCCCTGAAGTGGACCGCGCTGCAGCCCGGCACCTCCATGGACGCCGTGTTCGCCATGGACAGGGCCACGAACTGGAACGACTTCCGCGACGCGGCGAAGCTGTTCGACGTCCCCTCGCAGAACCTGATCTACGCCGACAACAAGGGCGCCAAGGGCGACATCGGCTACCAGCTGCCCGGCAAGATCCCCACCCGCGGCAAGGGCGACGGCTCGATCCCGGCGCCGGGCTGGGACCCGAAGTACCGCTGGACCGGCTACCTCGATTTCGACGAGCTGCCCTACGAGCACAACCCCGACCGGGGCTACATCGTCACCGCCAACCAGGCCGTCGTCGACCCGGACGAGTACCCCTACACGCTGACCACCGACTGGGCTTACGGCACCCGCAGCCAGCGCATCGCCGACCTGATCGAGTCCAAGATCAAGGGCGGCGGCAAGATCTCCACCGACGACATGCGCCAGATGCAGCTCGACAACAGCAGCGAGATCGCCAAGCTGCTCGTGCCGAACCTGCTGAAGATCGACGTCGGCGACACGGACGTCCGCCAGGCGCAGGAGCTGCTGGAGGGCTGGGACTACACCCAGGACGCCGACTCGGCGGCCGCCGCCTACTTCAACGCCGTGTGGCGCAACGTCCTCAAGCTGGCCTTCGGCAACAAGCTGCCCAAGGAGCTGCGGGTCGAGGGCCAGTGCCTGTGGGTGGACCCGGTCAACACCACCGGACCGGCCGACGACACCTCCAAGGTCCGTGAGTGCGGGCAGCGCGACGCCGACCAGGCGCAGCCGGACGGCGGCGACCGCTGGTTCGAGGTGGTGCGCACGCTGATGGACAAGCCGGACAGCGACTGGTGGAAGACGCCCCGCTCGGGCACGCGCCCCGCGGCGCACAACCGCGACGAGCTGTTCAAGCGGGCCATGATCGACGCCCGCTGGGAGCTGACCGCCAAGCTCGGCAAGGACATCGACACCTGGAGCTGGGGCCGGCTGCACCGGCTGTTCCTGAAGAACCAGACGCTCGGCACCGAGGGCCCCGGCATCCTCAAGTACGTCCTCAACCGCGGCCCGTGGAAGCTCAGCGGCGGTGAGGCGGCGGTCAACGCCTCCGGCTGGAACGCCGCCGGCGGCTACGGCGTCGTCTGGGTGCCGTCGATGCGGATGGTGGTCAACCTCGACAACCTCGACAAGTCGAAGTGGATCAACCTCTCCGGCGCCTCGGGCCACGCCTTCAGCGCCCACTACACCGATCAGACGGACAAGTGGGCCAAGGGCGAACTGCTGCCGTGGTCGTTCTCACAGACGGCCGTGGACGACAGCACCAGCGACACGCTCGTGCTGAAGCCGTGACCCGCTGAACGATCCCGCAGGGCCCTCCACGCGCGCGTGGAGGGCCCTCGTCATGCGCGGAAGCGGCGCACCCCGGACGGCGTCACCACCGCGTGCACCGGCCGGTCGTGCGGCTCCACCGGGACGCGCGGGACGACCTCGGTGTCGTAGAGCAGCACCACCAGCGCGGGACGGGCACCCGCGCGCTCCAGCCGCGCGAGCACCCGGTCGTACGAGCCTCCGCCGCGCCCCAGGCGCATCCCGCGCGCGTCGACCGCGACCCCGGGCAGCAGCACCACGTCGGCGGTGGTCACCGCCTGCGGGCCCAGCCGCTCGCCGGCGGGCTCCAACAGGGCCATCTTTCCGCCATGTTGCACCGTGGTGAGGGAGTCGGGGCCGGTGTACTCGCCCCAGTCCAGGTCGTTGTCGTCCAGCAGCACGGGCAGCAGGACGCGTACGCCCCGCGCGCGCAGCGCGTCCAGCAGCGGGAGCGTGCCCGGCTCGCCGCCCATGGAGACGTACGCCGCCACCGTTCGCGCGTGCGCCAGCTCGGGCAGTTCCCCCGCCCGTTCGGCGAAGGCGGACGCGGCCTTTGTCACATCGGCCGGGGTCAGCGCGGTGCGCGCGGCCAGGAACCGCCGTCGTACCGCACGCTTGTCCGGCTCCACATCCGGCCCTTTTTCGCCCACTTGTCGCTCCCGTACCGTTCTCTTGTGCTCATATGAGCGCCGATGTCCGGGAGTCGCGGGGACCGTCTCGCACACCGGTTAAGGTGGCGGGCATGACCCAGTCGCACCCCAGGATCAACAAGGCTGTCATCCCCGCGGCGGGCCTCGGTACCCGGTTCCTGCCGGCCACCAAGGCCACTCCCAAGGAGATGCTGCCGGTGGTCGACAAGCCGGCGATCCAGTATGTGGTCGAGGAGGCCGTCTCCGCGGGCCTCGACGACGTCCTGATGATCACGGGCCGCAACAAGCGCCCGCTGGAGGACCACTTCGACCGCAACTACGAGCTCGAATCCGCCCTGGAGAAGAAGGGCGACACCGAACGGCTCGGCAAGGTGCAGGAGTCCAGCGACCTGGCGACCATGCACTACGTGCGCCAGGGCGACCCCAGGGGCCTGGGTCACGCCGTCCTGTGCGCGGCCCCGCACGTGGGCCACGAGCCGTTCGCCGTGCTCCTCGGCGACGACCTGATCGACCCGCGCGACCCGCTGCTGCAGCGGATGATCGAGGTCCAGGAGCAGCACGGCGGCAGCGTGATCGCCCTCATGGAGGTCGCGCCCGAGCAGGTCCACCTCTACGGGTGCGCCGCGGTGGAGAACACCGAGGACGGCGACGTGGTCAAGGTGACCGGCCTGGTCGAGAAGCCCGACCCGGCCGACGCCCCGTCGAACTACGCCGTCATCGGCCGCTACGTCCTCGACCCGGCCGTCTTCGACATACTGCGCAAGACCGAGCCCGGCCGCGGCGGCGAGATCCAGCTCACCGACGCCCTGCAGCAGCTCGCCGAGGACGAGAAGGTGGGCGGCCCGGTGCACGGCGTCGTCTTCAAGGGCCGCCGCTACGACACCGGCGACCGGGGCGACTATCTGCGGGCCATTGTCCGACTCGCGTGCGAACGTGAGGACCTGGGCCCGGACTTCCGGACCTGGCTGCGCAGTTACGTCAGCGAGGAGATGTAGCCACCTTGAGCGATGCCGCGTCCCGCACCCCGGGCCCCGACCGCCTGTGGTCGGTGGACGAGCACCTTCAGGACGTCCTGACCACCGTCCGCCCGCTGGAACCGATCGAGCTGCAGCTCCTCGACGCCCAGGGCTGCGTCCTGGTCGAGGACGTCACGGTGCCGGTGTCCCTGCCGCCGTTCGACAACAGCTCGATGGACGGCTACGCGGTGCGGGTCGCGGACGTCGCGGGCGCGAGCGAGGAGTTCCCGGCGGTCCTGGAGGTCGTCGGGGACGTCGCCGCGGGCCAGGCCGACCTGCTGCCGGTGGGCCCCGGCCAGGCCGCCCGCATCATGACCGGCGCCCCGCTGCCGCCCGGCGCCGAGACGGTCGTCCCCGTGGAGTGGACCGACGGCGGGCTCGGCGAGGGCCCCGTCAGCGGCATGCGCGCGCGGGCGCTGGCCCCGCAGGGCGCCGAGGGGCACGTGCGCGTGTACCGGCCCGCCGAGGCACGCGCGCACGTGCGCGCCGCCGGCAGCGACGTCAAGGCCGGCGACCGCGCCCTCGTGGCCGGCACCGTGCTCGGCCCGCCGCAGATCGCCCTGCTCGCCGCGATCGGCCGCGGCACGGTCAGGGTGCGCCCGCGCCCCCGCGTGGTCGTGCTCTCCACCGGCAGTGAACTCGTCCAGCCCGGCGAGGAACTGGCGTCGGGTCAGATCTACGACTCCAACAGCTTCGCCCTCACCGCCGCCGCGCGCGACGCCGGCGCCATCGCCTACCGGGTGGGCGCCGTCGCCGACGACGCCGAGACGCTGCGCTCCACCATCGACGACCAGCTCGTGCGCGCCGACCTGATGGTCACCACGGGCGGGGTGAGCGTCGGCGCGTACGACGTGGTCAAGGAGGCGCTGTCGCACATCGGCGACGAGGACGAGCCGGGCGGCGGCGTGGAGTTCCGCAAGCTGGCCATGCAGCCCGGCAAGCCGCAGGGCTTCGGCTCCATCGGACCCGACCACACCCCGCTGCTCGCCCTGCCGGGCAACCCGGTGTCGTCGTACGTCTCCTTCGAGCTGTTCGTGCGCCCGGCGATCCGCACCCTGATGGGCCTTCCCGATGTGCACCGGCCGACGGCCAGGGCGACGCTGTCCGCCGAGCGGCCGCTGACCTCGCCGAAGGGCCGCCGGCAGTTCCTGCGCGGCGCCTACGCCGACGGCACGGTCAGCCCGGTGGGCGGGACCGGCTCGCATCTGATCGCGGCCCTGGCGCAGGCCGACGCGCTGATCGTCGTACCCGAGGACGTGGAGTCGGTGGCGTCCGGCGACGAGGTAGAGGTCGTCCTGCTCGGCTGACCGCTCCCGGTTGGCGGTACCGTGTCGCGCAAACAGGCCCGTGCGCCGCAGCGCGCCGGGCCCGGACCGGGAGCGCCACCACCATGACTGTGCCCAACCGGGGGGAGACCCCCGGCACCCCTGTGCAGGACCGCCTGACGCACATCGACGACGCGGGCGCCGCCCGCATGGTCGACGTGTCCGGGAAGGACGTGACCGCGCGCACCGCCCGCGCCAGCGGCCGCGTCCTCGTCTCTCCCCGCGTGGTCGAGCTGCTGCGCGGCGAGGGGGTGCCCAAGGGCGACGCGCTGGCCACCGCGCGGATCGCGGGCATCATGGGCGCCAAGCGCACCCCGGACCTGATCCCGCTGTGCCACCCGCTCGCCCTCTCCGGTGTGAAACTGGACCTGTCGGTCGCGGACGACGCCGTGGAGATCCTGGCCACGGTGAAGACGACGGACCGCACGGGCGTCGAGATGGAGGCTCTCACCGCGGTCTCTGTCGCCGCGCTCACCGTGATCGACATGGTCAAGGCGGTCGACAAGGGAGCGGTCATCACGGACGTGCGGGTGGAGGAGAAGACGGGCGGCAAGTCGGGCGACTGGAGCCGGGCATGAGCTACCGGGCCCTGGTCGTCACGGCCTCCAACCGGGCCGCCGCGGGTGTCTACGAGGACCGGGGCGGCCCCCTGGTCGCCGACGGCCTCAAGCGCTTCGGCTTCGACGTCGACGGCCCGCGGGTGGTGCCCGACGGCGACCCGGTGCGGGACGCGCTGCGGGCCGGCGCCGAGGACGGCTACGACGTGATCGTCACCACCGGCGGCACCGGCATCTCGCCCACCGACCGCACGCCGGAGGCCACCCGTGCGGTGATCGACCACGAGGTGCCGGGCATCGCGGAGGCGATCCGCGCCCACGGCCGGGACAAGGTGCCGACGGCGGTGCTCTCCCGCGGCCTGGCCGGTGTCGCCGGGCGGACCCTGATCGTCAACCTGCCGGGTTCCACGGGTGGTGTGAAGGACGGCCTGGCCGTGCTGGAGCCGCTGCTGGTGCACGCCGTCGACCAGATCCGCGGCGGCGACCACCCCAGACCCGGCGCCGGCAGTGGGGGTGCGAGCTGAACGGCTCATCCTGGCCCGTGGTGCTGGCCGAGGGCGATGTGGTCCTGCGGCCCATAAAGATGCGCGACCAGCGGGCCTGGCGCGAGGTCAACCGGCGCAACCGGGACTGGCTGCGGCCGTGGGAGGCGACCATTCCGCCGCCCACGCCGACCGGGCCGATCGCGCACCGGCCGACCTACCGCCAGATGGTCCGGCATCTGCGCCGCGAGGCGCGCGCGGGCCGGATGCTGCCGTTCGTCGTCGAGTACCGGGGGCAGCTGGTCGGGCAGTTGACCGTGGCCGGGATCACCTGGGGGTCGATGTGCTCGGGGCACGTCGGCTACTGGGTGGACCAGGCCGTGGCGGGGCGCGGGGTGATGCCGACGGCCGTGGCGCTCGCGGTGGACCACTGTTTCCGCACGGTGGGTCTGCACCGCATCGAGGTGTGCATTCGCCCGGAGAACGGGCCGAGCCGCCGGGTGGTGGAGAAACTCGGATTCCGCGAGGAGGGGCTGCGGCCCCGCTATCTGCACATCGACGGCGCCTGGCGCGACCATCTCGTCTTCGCGCTGACCGCCGAGGAGGTGCCGGAGGGACTTCTGGCCCGCTGGCGGCGCACCCGCACCCAGAACGGCTCGTCGCACAGCACGCAGAACACGCCCCGGAATCACGGCTAGTCGGAGCCGTCACTCCGGGAAATTGAATAAGTGTTCGAAATTGATCGGCCTGTGACCATCTCGGGGCGGTGAATTCCGGGATGAAGCGGCCCGCTGATCGCGCCGATCACAAAAAAAGTTCGGAATATCAGCCAGATCGTGCGACACACCGGCCCAATTGGCGGATGGCCTCACGCAAACCCCTCTACCGTGTGAGACGTGAGCAGCAGCGGCCTCATCTACGCAGTCATCGTCGGGGCCTGGGCCGCCTACTTGGTGCCCATGTGGCTCCGTAGGCAGGACGAGCTGAACGAGGCCCGTCCGACGGAACGCTTCAGCACCGCCATCCGGTTGCTGTCCGGACGAGCGGGCATGGAGCGCCGGTACGCCAAGGACCTGCGGGCGCGCTCCACCGACGAGGGGGAGCCCGACTTCGCCGACCCGGACGCCGTCACCGACTCGGTGGACGTCCGGGCCTTCGCCGTGCCTCCGACCCGACCGCACACCCACGCGGCGGCCCAGGCGCAGGCGTACGAGCACGACGTACCGGAGTCCGAGCCGGTGAGTGAGCCGGTGCACGAGCCCGCGCCCGAGCCGGCGCGCGGCCGGGTGCCCGAAGCGCGGGTGCCGGAAGCCCGGCGTGCGCCCTCCGCTCCGTCCGCGTCCTCCGCGCCCTCCGCGCAGGCGGCCGCCGCGCGCGCCCGGCGCTCGAAGGTGCTCGCCCGGCGCCGGCGCACCACCGTGATGCTGTTCCTGGCGTTCACGCTGGGCGCGGTCGTCGCCGCCGTCGGCGGGCTGGCGTTCCTGTGGGCGCCCGGCGTGCCCGCCGTGATGCTCAGCGCGTACATCGTCTACCTGCGCCGGCAGGAGCGCCGCCGCTTCGCCTACCACATGGACCGCCGCCGGGCCGAGGCCGCCGCACAGCGACTGCGCGAGCGCCAGCCGCGCCGGCGCACCCCCGTCGACACCGGTGCGCACGCCGACGCCGAGGAGCCGGACGAAGCCCACGACGTGGTGACCGACACCGGGCTGTCGGCGCTCGCCGCCGACCGGCGGGCCCTGGTGGAGCAGACCGACCACGCCGAGTGGGTCGACCAGCAGCGCGAACGGCAGCGGCGCCCCGGCCACGGCGACAGCTGGGACCCGGTACCGGTGCCCCTGCCGACCTACGTCACCGCGCCGGTCGCCCCGCGCGCCACGGCCGACGTCGACCTGGGCGCACCGGACGCGTGGAGCTCGGCACGCTCCAGCGCGGTCATCCCGGAGCCGGCCGACGAGCAGCCGGTCGCGGTGGAGGAGCCCCCCGGCGCGGACGACAGGCCGAACGCCGCCGACGGCCGCAGCGACGCGCGCCGTGCCGCCTCCGCACGCCGGGCACGCGAGCGCGGCCGCACCCCCCTCTTCGACCAGTACGAGGACGGCGACCGGCCGCGCGCGGCCAACGAGTGAGCCCGGCATCCACCCGCCCGGGAGCGGATTTCCGAGCACGCCGTGGGGGATGCTAAAGTTTCACTCGTTGCAAGGGCCTGTGGCGCAGTCCGGTAGCGCACCTCGTTCGCATCGAGGGGGCCAGGGGTTCAAATCCCCTCAGGTCCACGCAATGAGAGCCCCGGCGATCATCACGATCGCCGGGGCTCTCGCCTTTGTCCCGGCCCTTCGTCTCAGCGGCGCGACGCGACCGCCGCCGTGGCCGTCGCCGGCACCACCGCGAGCAGCGCGCACGCCGCCGTCGCCGCGCCCAGCGCGGGCCAGGGGATCACCAGCGGCGCCGGCGCGGACAACAGGGCCAGGGCGGCGCCCGTACCGGCCGCCGTGACGAAGGTCACCAGCAGCCCGAGCAGGGCGCCCGCCGCCACCACCGTCAGCGACTCCAGTGCCGTCAGCCGCAGGATCTGCGCCCGCGTGGCACCCGCCAGCCGCAGTGCCCTGAACTCCGCGGCCCGGCCGGACGTCGACATGGTCAGGGTGTTGGCGAGCGACAGGCCCGTGTAGAGCAGGGCGATGCCGAGGACCAGGAACAGACCGAGCCGGGTGGTGGCGTTCGTCCCGGGCCGGGACTCGCGCAGCCACTGCGCGCGTGTGAGGACCCGTACGCCGTCCCCGGGGCGTACCGCCGTGCGCAGCGCCGCCGCGACCGCGGCCGGGTCCGCGCCGGACCGCACCCGTACGTCGATCCGTTCCACCCCGGCGCCGGGGGCGTTGGCCGGGGTGACCCACACGCCGTTGTCGCCGGTGCCGGTGGCCAGGACGGCGGCGACGCGCAGCGTCCGGCGGGTGCCGTCGCCGAGCCGGACGGTGACACGGTGGCCGACGGTGTGCTCGGCCCACTCCTCGTTCACGACGATCGACGCATCGTCCAGGTCGGAGATCCGTCCGGCGGTCACGGGCAGCCGTACGGTCGCGGCCAGCAGACGGGGGCCGGCGGCACGGGCGTCGAAGGTGACGAGCGCGACGCCGTCCTCCAGGACGTGGACGGCCGTGCCGCGCACGGGGGAGACGTCGGCGCCGGGAACCGACCGCAGCCGGGCCACCACCGCCGTACCGATCCCGCCGGAGTCGTCCACCGCCGCGCCGGCCACGAGCGCGTGCCCCCGCGGCACCACCGTGAAGTCGGCCACCGTCCGCGCCCCCGCCTCCGCCGCCCGCGCCTGCTGAAGCGCCGCCGGTGTGCCGAGCAGACAGCCCGTCAGGGCGACCGTGGCCAGCACCGGGGCGGCGACGGCGGCCGTACGGCGCCCACTCGTCGCGGTGTTCTCCCGGGCCAGCATCCCCAGCGCGCCCGGAAGCCTGGCGGGCAGCCAGGCCAGCAGACGCACCGCCGACCGCAGCAGCGCGGGGGAGAGCAGCGCGAGCGCCCCGGTCAGCAACAGGGGGCGGCTGACGTAGGTCTTGCGGTGCAGCAGGTCGGCCGGGTCGGTCAGCAGGGTGTGGGCGAGCGTCCCGGCGGCGGTCAGCAGCAGGGCCGTACCGCACACCCGGCGCCCCCAGGTCAGGGTGCGGCTGTCCACCGACGCCTCGCGCAGCGCCCGCGTCGGCGCGATCCGCCCCGCCCGCCAGGACGCGGCGGCAGCCCCGCCGAGCGCGACCAGCAGGCCCGCCCAGAACGCCAGTTGATACGGCCACGCGTGCCAGGGCGGATCGGCGGGGGCGAACCAGCCGGGCGCCAGGCCGCCGTCCACCACGCCAGCGACGAGCGGCGGCGCCCCGTACGCGCCGAGCGCGCAACCCGCCGCCGAGGCCGCCGTGCCCACGAGCAGCGCCTCCGCCAGCACCGTGCGCCGCACCTGACCCGGTGTCGCGCCCGCGGCGCGCAGCAGGCCGAACTCCCGCCCGCGCTGGGCCACCGTGAACGCGAAGGTGGACGCCACGACCAGGACCGAGACGAAGCCGCTGACGCCACCGGCCGTGCCGAACAGGGCGTTCAGCGCCGTCAGCGCCCGAGCGTCCCGCCCGGGATCGGGGTCCGCGAGCCCTCGCGCGTCACCGGTCAGCACCCGCACGTCCGCCGCGGCCACGGCCCGCCGTACGGCCGAGGGGCCGGCGTCGACGACCAGCTGGACGACACGGGGGGCGAGCCGGGCGGCACGCGCGTCGGTGAAGAACACCGGGTTCTCGGCCGCCGTGGCGCGGACCGTGCCGACCACCCGCAGCGTGCCGCGGTCACTGCGCAGCCGTCGGCCCACCGCCGTCCAGTCGTCGGCGGCGACCACCTCGTCGGCGGCGCGGGGCGCGCGCCCGGCGGTCAGCCGGTACGGCGCGAAGCGGGCGACCGGCCAGGGGTGGCCCACCAGATCGCCCGGCCCGCCCGCGACATCCACCGCGAAGGACCGGTCGACGACGACGTCGCCCACCGCGCGCAGCGCGGCCACCGTGGCCGGGGGCACCTCGCGCGGCCGGGTGAGCGGCCGGGTGCGCACGCCGGCCGGGGTCTCGACCCGCAGGGTGTCCTGGCCCCGGACCACGACGGGCGCGGCGGCGAAGCGCTCCGGGCGGTGCGGCGGCGCGTCGAGCGTGGCGGCCAGGGCGAGCCCCATCACCGTCAGCAGCGCCGTGCCGAGACAGAGGGCGAGAAAGCTGCCGGCGAAGGACACCCAGCGGGTGCGGACGGTGCGCAGGGCGAGAGTCAGCACGGGAACGCCTCCCGCACGCGCGCGTGCGCGGCACGGTGGTCGGCCTCCCGCACACGCGTGTGCCGGGCACCCTGGTCGGTCTCCGCAGCCACGCGCGCGTGCGCCGTGCCCCGGTCGGCCTCGGCCTCCAGGTCCGCCAGCCGGGCGGCGACGTCCCCCGCCGACGCCCCGCTCATCTCGCCGTGCACCCGCCCGTCGACCAGGAACACGACCCGGTCGGCACAGGAGGCGGCCACCGGGTCGTGCGTGACCATGACGGTGGTCAGGCCCTCGTCGTCGACCATGCCGCGCAGCAACCGCAGCACCTCACGGCTGGTGCGCGAGTCCAGCGCGCCGGTCGGCTCGTCCCCGAACAGCACCTCGGGGCGCGTGATCAGGGCGCGGGCCAGGGCGACGCGCTGCTGCTGGCCGCCGGACAGCTCCGACGGCCGGTGCCGGGCCCGCGAGCCGAGGCCGACCTGCTCCAGCGCCTCCCGCACGCGGGCCCCGGAGGGGCGGCGGCCGGCCAGGCGCAGCGGCAGGGCGACGTTCTGGGCGGCGGTCAGGGACGGCAGCAGATTGAACGCCTGGAAGACGAATCCGACGCGCTCACGCCGCAGCAGCGTCAGCCTCCGCTCGCTCAGCCCGGTCAGCTCCGTCCCGCCGAGCCGGACCGAGCCCGAGGTGGGCCGGTCGAGCCCGGCGGCGCACTGCAGCAGCGTCGACTTGCCGGAGCCCGACGGGCCCATCACGGCGGTGAACGTGCCGCGCCGGAAGGCCAGCGACACGGAGTCCAGCGCCGTCACACCGCCGTCTGTGCTGCCGTATCTCCTGCTCACACAGGTCAGTTGGATCGCGTCCGTGGTCATCTGCCCTTCCCGCCCCACTCGTTCGGTCCCGATGGCACAAGCCAACCGCCGCCGGGCGTCCGGATCAGTCGGGCAGGGACGAGACCTGGGGTAGGGCCAGGCATACCCCCAGCCCACCCGCTGGACCGATGGCCGTGACCGGGGCGCCGCTCCTACCGTGATCCGCATGCAACCGCCGCGCACCCTCTGGCAGGCCCTGGCCCGCCCCCGCTACCTGCTCACCCCGTGGCCGTGGCGTGCCGCCGCCTACCTGGTGTCGGGCGTCGCCCTCGGGATCGCCGTGCTGGTGTCGCTGCTGACCCTGCTCGCGGTCGGCGGTGTGCTGGCGCTCGCGCTCGTCGGGCTGCCGCTGCTCGCCGCCGTCGCCCTCGCCGGGCTGCCCGTGGCCGCGCTCGAACGGCACCGGCTGCGGCTGGTGGCCGACGGGCCGGCCCCGGGCGGTCACGTCGAGCCGCCCGAGCCCGGACTGCGCAGCTGGCTGACCACCCGGCTGCGGGAGCAGGCCACCTGGCGGGAGCTGGGCCACGCGCTGCTGTGCGCGGCGCTGCTGTGGCCGGCCGAGGTGCTGGTGGTGACCGTGGCGCTGCTCTTCCCGTCGGCGATGGCGGCGACCCCCCTGCTGATGGCGACGACGGGCGACGGCCGTGAGGCGAAGGTGCTCAAGACCTGGACGGTGACCGGCTGGCCGGCCGCGTGGGGCGTCGCCGTCCTGGGCGTGCTGCTGCTGGCGGCCGGCGCGTACGTCCTCGGCGCGGCGGCCGGGGCCCGGGCCGGGCTGACCCGGCTGCTGATCGCGCCCCGCGAGCCGGAGCTCGGCGCGCGGGTGGCCGAACTGGCCCGCTCCCGCAGTCGCCTCGTCGACGCCTTCGAGGCCGAGCGGCGCCGCATCGAGCGCGACCTGCACGACGGGGCGCAGCAGCGGCTGGTGGCGCTGACGATGACACTGGGCCTGGCCCGCCTCGACGCCCCGCCCGGACCGCTCGCCGAGCAGCTGGCCCGGGCCCACGAGGAGGCGGGCGCCGCCCTGGCCGAGTTGCGCGAGCTGATCCACGGCATCCATCCCAAGGTGCTCGCGGACTACGGCCTCAAGGCGGCCGTCGCCGACGCCGCCGACCGCAGCCCCGTCCCCGTGGACGTGCGGCTCGACCTGCCCGGGCGGCTGCCCGGGGCGGTGGAGGCCGCCGCGTACTTCGTGGTGTGCGAAGCCCTCGCCAACGTCGCCCGGCACAGCGGGGCGGACCGCGCCGAGGTGCGCGGCGGGCACGCCGGGGGACGGCTGACCGTCGAGGTGCGCGACGACGGGCGCGGCGGCGCGGACCCGGCCGGCGGCAGCGGGCTGACCGGGCTCGGGGACCGGTTGTCAGTGGTCGATGGAAGACTTTCCGTGTCGAGCCCACCGGGCGGACCGACGGTGCTGCGCGCGGAGATCCCGTGCGCGGCGCTCGCGGACGCCCAGGAAGGGGCCGCTCGGGTCGCCACGGGGGAGCGGCCCGGGTGAACGACGGGGCGGAGAGGACGGGGGACATGGGGGACGGCAGGGGCGGACGGGCGGCGCTGCGCGTGGTGCTGGCCGAGGACAGCGTGCTGCTGCGGGACGGGCTGACCGCGCTGCTCACCCGGTTCGGGCACCGGGTCGTGGCGGCGGTCGGCGACGCGGAGGCGCTGCTCGCGGCGGTCGCCGAGCACGAGCCGGACGTGGTGGTGACCGATGTGCGGATGCCGCCCGGCCAGGCCGACGAGGGGCTGCGCGCGGCGGTCCGGCTGCGCGCCGAGCGGCCCGGGCTGCCGGTGCTGGTGCTCAGCCAGTACGTGCAGCGGGCGTACGCGGCCGACCTGCTGGACTCCGGGGACGGCACGGGGGTCGGCTATCTCCTCAAGGACCGCGTCGGTCAGGTCGAGGAGTTCGTGGACGCCCTCGCCGAGGTGGCCGCCGGCGGCACGGTGGTCGACCCGGAGGTCGTACGGCAGCTGCTGCGCCGCCGCCGGGACCCGCTGACGCGGCTCACCCCGCGGGAGCGGGAGGTGCTGGCGCTGGTCGCGGAGGGCAGATCCAACGGCGCGATAGCCCGGCAGCTGGTGGTCTCCGAGGCGGCGGTCGGCAAGCACATCGGCTCCATCCTGACCAAGCTGGACCTGCCGCCGGCCGAGGACGTGCACCGCCGGGTGCTGGCGGTGCTGGCGTTCCTGCGCGAGTGAGCGGCCCGCCCGCCCGGGGTTACAGCGCCCTCGCGAAGCAGCGGCTGTCCTCGTGGAAGCGGTAGTAGCCGAACTTCTCGCAGGGCTCGTAGCCGCAGGAGGTGTACAGGGCGATGGCCTCGGGCTGCTTGGTGCCGGTCTCCAGGACCATGCGGATACGGCCCGCCGCGCGGGCGTCCTCCTCCAGCGCGGCCAGGATGCGCCGGGCGAGGCCCCGGCCGCGCATGTCGGCGACCACGAACATGCGCTTCAGCTCGGCGTCGCCGTCCCGGTTGCCCTCCTCGTTGGCGTCCTGCCGGCGCCAGCCACCGGTGGCCACGGGCCGGTCGTCGGCGTCGTACGCGATCAGGTACACGCCGTTCGGCGGCTCGAAGTCGGACGCGTCGAGCTGGGTGGCGTCGCCGCCGTCGCCGTAGCGCTCGTGGTACTCGGCCTGGACCTCGTCGTTGAGCTTGACGGCGTCGGGGTGGTCGAAGGGGACGCGGCGTATAAGCATGCTGGGTATCGTACTTCTATGCAGGAGGTGGGCTCTCGGGATTTTCAGGACCTGGACCAGTGTGCCGGTATCGTGCCGGGGTGCTGACAGTGACCACCGTGAACGTGAACGGGCTGCGGGCCGCCGCCAAGAAGGGCTTCGTGGAGTGGCTCGCCCGGACGGAAGCAGACGTCGTCTGCCTCCAGGAGGTGCGCGCCGAGCCGCACCAGCTGCCCGAGGAGGTCCGGCAGCCCGACGGCTGGCACGTCGTGCACGCCCCGGCCGCCGCCAAGGGCCGCGCCGGCGTCTCCCTCTACACCCGCCGCGAGCCCGACCGCGTCCGCGTCGGCTTCGGCTCGGCGGAGTTCGACGGCAGCGGCCGCTACGTCGAGGCCGACCTGCCCGGCGTCACGGTCGCCTCCCTCTACCTGCCCTCCGGCGAGGTCGGCACCGAGCGCCAGGACGAGAAGATCCGCTTCATGGGCGAGTTCCTGGCCCACCTCAAGGAACTGCGCGAGCGGGCCGCCGCCGACGGCCGGGAGGTCCTGGTCTGCGGCGACTGGAACATCGCCCACCGGCAGGCCGACCTGAAGAACTGGCGCGGCAACCAGAAGAACTCCGGCTTCCTGCCGGAGGAACGCGAGTGGCTGACCCGCGTCCTGACCCCGGCCGACGGCGGCTACGTGGACGTGATCCGCGCCCTGCACCCGGACACCGACGGCCCCTACACCTGGTGGTCCTACCGGGGACGGGCCTTCGACAACGACTCGGGCTGGAGGATCGACTACCACTGCGCGACGCCGGGACTTGCGGCCCGGGCGCTCAAGGGCTACGTGGAGCGCGCCGCCACACACACCGACCGCTGGTCGGACCACGCCCCGGTGACGGTCGTCTACGACCGGTGACGCCTCCGGCGCGTCCGCCCCGGCGTACGCTCCGGCGTGCGCCCGCCGGCTCCCCTCGGGAAGCGTCCCTGTCGTCTCTCAACTCCCGTTGATCCAGGGCTATTTCGAACACGTCTGGCTCCTTCGAGCGTCTGTCGTGAATGCTTTCCGGCCAATCCCGCCAATGCGCCAAATGGCGTGGACCCGCTCCCTCCGGGTGCCGTCTACTGGTGGGGCTGATCGATCGGCTGCGCGTCACGGGGAGCACGGGGAGGCACGCTCATGGCGGGAGAGGCCACGCATCGCTGGATCATGGCGCTGGACGTCGAGAACTTCAGCTCGCGCCGTGATCCCGTCCAGCGGCGGGTGCGGGGCGCGATGTATCGGGTGCTCACGGCCGCGATGGAGCGGTCCGGGCTCGGTGCGGCGGACACGGTGACGGAGGACCGCGGCGACGGCGTGCTGATGCTGGTCGAGCCCTCCGTCTCCCCGCTGCTGATCGCGGGGCCCTTCGTGCGGGAGCTGGACCTGGAGCTCGGCGAGTACGCCGAAGGCGCCAACGCGGAGCACGCGCTGCGGCTGCGGCTGGCGCTGCACCAGGGACTGGCGGCCCGGGACGAGCGCGGCTGGTCCGGGGACGCCGTCAACACGGCGTGCCGGCTGGTCGACGCCCAGCCGCTGCGGGACGTGCTCACCGCGGCGCCGTCGGCGCGCATGGTGTTCGCCGTCTCCGGCGAGGTGCACCGCGCGGTGATCAGACACGGGCACCGGGGCATCGACCCCGCGGCCTACCTGCCCTGCGACTTCCTCACCAAGCACGGCGAGACGATCAGCAGCTGGATCACCGTCCCCGGCCGGTCCGCCCCGGTCGGCCTGCCGAACCCGCCCACCGCCACTGAGGCGGGCGGTGCCGGCGCGGCAGCTCCTGCGGCCACGGCAGGTCGTGCCACACCGGCCGACCCCGCCGCCGACCCCGCCGCCGGGCAACCGCCGGCGCAGCCGACGGCCGCCCCTGAAGGCGGCACCCCGTCACAGGACGACGTCCGGCAAGCCCCCCACCCCGTTGTCTCGCAGCACGCTCAGACCGTTCAGGGCGACCAGATCGCCGGAGACAAGCACGTGACCGTTCACACGAGCGGGAGCGTGCGGCTGTGACGGCCGGTCCGGCCGGCGCGGCTCCGGCCGCCGGCGCATCCGGGGGGAGCCAGCCGGCGGCCGGTTCGGGGGGACCCACGGCGGGCGCGGCGGGGACCACGTCCCCTCCGCCCGCCGCGGGCCCGGCGACACCCGAGCAGCCCGCCCCCAACGGCACCCCCGACAGCGCACCGTCGCCCGGCGCGGGCGAGGGAGCGGCACCCCAGTCCGGGCCCGGCGCCGAGTCCTACGAGGCGACCGGACGGCTCGGGCAGGGCTCCCAGCGGCGCGGGCATCTGCAGAACGCCGTGGCCAACGTCGAGGGCGACATGGTCGGCGGCGACAAGTACGTGGTGCTGCTGGGCGGCAGCAGGCGCAAGTTACGGGTGCTGTCCCCGCTCACCGTCGAACGTGTCCGGTTCGCCTATTGCGCTCCCGCCGATCTGCCCGACGCCCGCGACGCCCTGCTCCGCCAGCGGCTGCTGATCCTGCGCGGGGCGGCCGGGCACGGCAAGTCCGGCATGGCGGTCCGGCTGCTGCTGGGAGCCTGCCAGGGCACCCTCTACCACCTCGACGGCGGCGTGGACCTGACCTCCCTGGCCGATCAGCTGGAGAACGACAGCGGGGTGATCGAACCCGGCGCGGGGTTCCTGCTGGAGCGTCCCGAGGACATCGCCAGCCTCAGCCGTGAGACGTACGACAAGGTGCAGGGCGCGCTGTCGCAGGCCGGTGCCTGGATGGTCGTCACCGTGGCGGCCGGCGAGCTCGCCGACGGCGAACTGCTGGCCGGCGTGCGGGACCTGTCCGATGCTCCCCAGCCGTGGGAAGTGGTGCGCGCCCACCTGCGGTGGCGCCTCGGGGAGCGCGACGCCGACCGGCTGATGGCCCGCGACGACGTGCGCGAGGTCGTCACCGAACTGCTGGGCGACCTCCCGGCCTGCCGGCAGGCCGGCGAACTCGCCGCGGTGATGGGCGAACACGTCGACCTGTACGGCGGCGTCGACCTGGACCGCCTGCGTGAGCACCGCGCCCGGCTGGAGGCGGAGGACTTCGAGATCTGGGCGGAGAGCCTGCCCGACCCCGCCACCCGCAGCTTCGCGCTCGCGCTGGCCGTGCTCAACGGACTGCCGCAGGAGGACGTCGCCGAGGCCGCCCGCTCGCTGCGCGACCGCCTGGAGGACGACTCCCCGTATGTGAGGGCGCCGGGACCCGACGGCCGTCTCCCGCTCGCCAGGGACCCGTTCCGGACGCCGCGGCGCAGACAGCTGCACCGCCTGCGCGCCCAGGAGTTGGACCAGCCCGACGGCGAGCCCGGCAAGCTGCTGGAGTACCGGGACCCGGCCTACGCGCGCCGGGTCATCGTGCACGCCTGGACTCAGTACGAGATACAGGCCGAGATCCTCGACTGGCTGGCGGAGCTGGTCACCCACCCCTCGGAGCAGGTGCGCGTGTACGCGGCCGCCGCCGGGCTCGGGGTGCTGGCCGCCGAGTCCTACCGCACGGTGGAGCGCCGCGTGCTGGTCCCGTGGGCGTACGGGGACAGCGTGCCGCGGCGCACGGCCGTCGCCTACGCGCTCGCCGTGGCCTGCCAGAACCCGTGGGTGCGGGAGCAGGCGGACGCTCTGGTCGACGGCTGGTACGCCGACGACCATCCCGCCGCGCGGGCGACCGCGGCGCGGGTGCACGGCCTGGGCGCGGTCTCCGGCAGCCCGGTCGAGGAACTGGGCCGGCTGCTCCCCGTGGACAGCGTGACGGTGGCGGTGGCCGTCGGCTACGCGCTGGCCGACCTGGTCGCCGACGATCCCGATGTCACCGGGGCCGTGCTGTCCATGCTGCGAGCCCGCGCGGAGGAGCACCGCTCCAGCCGGGCGGCGACGCTCGCCTTCCTGATCGTGGCCGCGCAGGTCGTCGTCGAGACCAGGGAAGTGGAGCCGGACGCGACGGTTCCGGAGTGGCCGACCCTGCTGCACCTGGCGCACCGCCGGCACGAACTGCGGGACCCGTTCGTGCGGTTGTGGCGGGGCGCGCTGAACGAGTCGTTCTTCCACGACGAGGCGGAGCAGGTCATCGGGCAGTGGGCGCGGCTGGCCGAACGGGACTCCTTGCTGCGCGAGATGTTCCGTCTGCTCGTCGGCGCCATCGCGCACGGGGACACGCGCTCGGGCCGGATCCTGCGCGGCTGCGCCGAGGACTGGGTCCACCCCGAGCGCGTCGTGCGGTTTCCGCTCACCGCCCGGGTGGTGCGCGCGCAGCTCGATCTGGAAGGGGTGTGAGGGTGTCCTTTTCGCTGATACTGAACGACCGCGCGATCCCGCGCAGCCGGGTGGGGGAGCTGCCCAACCTGCCGCCGGCGGTGGCGATCGTCTACCCCGTGGAGGGCGGGCCCTTCGAGGTGGAGCGGGTCCGTACGTTCGGGCAGCGCTGGTTCGGCGGGAGCCGGCCCTGCTACGTCGTCGACCTGAGCGATCACCGGCGTCAGGCGAACGTCACCAAGACCCCGCTGACCTGCAAGGACGGCGGGCACCGGTTCCAGGCGACGATCGACGTCGGCTTCCGCGTGCACGACCCGGCGATGGTGGTGGCCCGCAATGTGCGCGACGCGCTCACGGTCGTCTACGGGTATCTGACCGACCGCGTCCGCCTGTGCGCCGCCCGGTTCGCCATCACCGAGGCCATGGCGGCGCAGCTGGCGATCAACCAGGAACTGGACCGGGAGATCCGGCTGCCCGAGGGCGTCACGATCTACTACTGCAAGATCCAGATGGAGCCCGACGCGGCGGCCGCCCGGCACATCCAGGAGCTGGAGGAGGCCCGCCGCCGCGCCCGGCTCGGGGTGCACGAGCACGAGGCGAGGCTCGGTGAGGCCCGCTCCGAGGTGGAGATCGAGGCGCTGCGTGCCGCGGGCCGCCGGGAGCGCGAGCGGGAGGAGCGGGCCGCGCTGGGCAGCGGGCCGATGGACATGGAACGGCTCCTGTCCGAGCACCTCGTGCGCCACCCGGAGGACACCGCGCAGGCGCTCACCCTGTGGGGCCAGGTCCGTGCGGCCGAGGCCGCCCAGCACGAGATCCGCGACCAGCGGCACGCGGAGATGGTCAAGTTCCTGATCGAGCGGGGCGTGGTGCGCGAGGTCGACCTGCCGGGGCTGCGCAAGGGAGTGCTGGGACCCGGCGCGGCCGGCACCGGCGTCGCCGGGGTGCTGGAGCGTCCCGACGCCGGCACCGCGCCGTCGTTCAGCACCGGCACGCCGCCGCAGCTGCCCGACTACTCGTCCGCGCCCGCCTCCGCGCAGGCCGGCGGTCCCGTCCAGTGGGGCGGCTCCACCCCCGCGGTCACCTCAGCGCCGCCCAGCGGGCTGATCCCGGTCTACCTCGTGCTGGACACCTCCGCCGCGGCGGCCGGCTGCCTCACCGACCTCGGGAACATGCTGCGCTCGGTGCAGACCGTGCTGGCCAGCAGCCCCGACGTGGCGGCAGCGGTCCGGCTGTCGGTGATCACCTACGCCGACGGGGCCGACGTGGTGCTGCCGCTGACCGAGGTGTCCTGGCGCACCGGAGTGCCCGGCCTGAACACCGCGCCGGGCTGCCGTTACCGGCCCGTGCTGCGGCGGCTGCGGGACCTCGTGCCGCTGGAGACCGAGCGGCTGAAGGAGCAGGTGCCGCGCGTGCTGCGCCCGGTGGTCTTCTTCCTCGCCGTCGCCGAGGCCGAGGACGACACCGAGTGGCCGCAGGCGCACGCGGAGCTGATGGCGCACACGTACCACCCGCACCTGGTGGCCTGCGGCGTCGGGCCGGGCCGGGTGCGTGCGGTGCAGCGGCTGGCCTCGCGGCCGGAACTCGGCGTGGTCGCCGTGGAGGGGGCGGACACGGCGCAGTCGGTCGTGCAGTTCTCGGTGCTGGTGCAGCAGACGCTGCTGCACCTGGGCCGGAGCGCGCTCGCGGGACGGATGGAGCTGCGGCTGGACTGCCCGCAGGGCCTGATGCCGGTCCCCGGCGAGCACTGAAGCGGAACGGGAAGGGGAGTAGTGGGATGGCTGAGACGCTGGGGCAGCTGCTGCCGGTGTACGTCCTCGCGGACGAGTCGGGGTCGATGACGGCGTACGTGGGCGACCTCAACGAGGGGATGAAGTCGCTGCACGTGGCGCTGCTGGGGGAGCCGATGGCGGCGGCCAAGGTGCGCTTCTCGGTGCTCGGGTTCGCCGGGGGTGTCACCGAGCGGCTGGTGCTGGCCGATCTGAGAAGCGAGGCCGAGCTGCCGCGGCTGTCGGCGGGGGGCGGCACGAACTACGACGCGGCGTTCGGGGCGCTGCTGCAGCGGATCCCGCAGGACGTGGCGGCGCTGAAGGCCCAGGGCTACCGGGTGCACCGGCCCGCGGTGTTCTTCCTCAGCGACGGGCAGCCGACCTGCGGGGAGGAGTGGCGGCAGACGCACAGCCGGCTCACCGACCGGTCGGTTACCCCGGCGGCGCCCAACGTCATCGCGTTCGGGATCGGTGAGGCCCGAGCCGACACGATCCTGTCCGTGGCGACGCGGCAGGACTTCGCGTTCGTGTCCCTTCCCGGGGCACAACTCGGCGATTCCATCGCCAGGTTCTTCACCGCGCTCACCAAGAGCGTGGTGGAGTCGGGCAACGCGATGGCGTCGGGCCGGCCCGAGCTGGTGGTGGAGAAGCCCGAGGGCTTCCGGCTCGCGATCGACGAGGTCTGAGGTGGACAAGCGGGTGCGGTTTCCCTGGCACAAGGACCGGGCGGACGAGCGGCAGGACGCGCCGGAGGCGGCCACGGACGACGGGCCGGACGGCACGCGGCCCGCGCCGGCGCAGGCCGGCCCCCCGGGCGCGGGGCACCCGGCCCGGCCCTACCCGCCGCCCGACTATCCGGTCCCTGACTACCAGGTGCCGGACTACCGGGTGTCGGACTACCAGGTACCCGAGTACTCCGGTCCGGACCTGAACGCCCCCGACCGGCCGCGGCCGCCCGGCAGCACGGACCGCGCCGGCGGCGCGTACGCCGAGCAGCCCGCCCCCGGCGACCACCCCGCCTACGGCACCCCGCCCCTGCTCGACGGCCGCCCACCACAGGGGTACGGCGTGCCGCCCCAGGGGTACGGCACCGCGCCGCCGCCGGATGGTCAGTGGTCCCAGGGCTACGGCACCGCGCCGCCGGCGGATGGTCAGCGGTCCCAGGGGTACGGCACCGCGCCGCCGGATGGCCAGCGGTCCCAGGGCTACGGCACCCCGCCCCCGCCCCCTGCCCAGCCACCGCGCGGCCATGGCGCCGTGAGCGGACCCGGGCAGCCGGAGTCCGCCGGGCGCGGTTCGCGCGTCCCGCGTCCCGAGGGTGACCCTTGGCAGCGGATCGTGCTCGGTACGCCGGCGGTCAGCCTGGAGGCGAAGCCTCCGCCCGCCGACCCCTACCGGCCCGACACCCTCTTCGACGGATGGTCGACGCCGCACCTGACCGTGCGGCTGGCTTCCGTCCGCGGAGACGCCCACCGCGTCGGCGGGCTGCCCCGGCAGGACGACGTGGTCGTCGCCTGGCACGAGCCGACCGGCACGGTCGCCTTCGCCGTGGCCGACGGTGTCTCGGCCGCGCCGCAGTCCCACGTGGGCGCCGCGCTGGCCTGCCGTACGGCCGTGAACGACCTGCTGGTGCAGCTCGGCGAGGACAGAGCCGGACCGGACTGGTCCCGCGTGGTGCACGCCGCCGCCTACCAGCTCCACATGCGCGTCGCACGCGGCCGGGAGCCGGACGAGAGGGACCGGGCGGAGGCCGTGCGGACGCTGGCGACGACCCTGGTGGCGGGCACGGTCGCCCCGGCCGAGGACGGCGGGATGCACGTCACGGTGGTGCGCGCCGGTGACTCCTCCGCCTGGCTGCTGCAGGCAGGCCGGTTCATGCCGCTGCTGCACGACGGGACGGAGGACAGCGACGACATCTCCAGCACCGCCGTGGTCGCGCTGCCGCGGCTCGCCGGTCAGGTGCGCCCGCTGTCGTACACCTTGCCCGCGGACTGCGTGCTGCTGGTGGGCACCGACGGATTCGGGGTGCCGCTCGGCGACGGCACCGGGCTGGTCGGGCAGATGTTCGCGCAGGGTCTGACGGTGCCGCCGGTGCAGCCGTGGACCCTGGCCCGTCTGCTCGACTTCTCCCGGGAGACGTTCGACGACGACCGCACCCTGCTCGCCGTATGGCCCAGGCACCGCCTGCCCACCGGGCCCGGTCCGAGCGGGGGCAGCCGGTGACGGACAGCGCGGCCGCCCGGATCCCCCACGAGCGTCTGCTCCTCGGCCGCTCGCTGGGCGACGGCGGCCAGGGCAAGGTCTGGGAGATCGAGAAGCGGCTGATCAACAAGACCTGGCCCGTGGCGTACAAGGAGTACAAGCCGACCGCGCTGGGCGAGCTGCGCGTCGGCACGCTGGAGCGCATGGTCGCCTTCCTGCCCGCACAGCCGGCCGCGGTCGGTGAGTGGATGGCGCGGAACACGGCCTGGCCCGCGGCGCTGGTGACCCGCGGGCAGGACGTGTGCGGCTTTTTGATGCGGCAGATCCCGGACGAGTACTTCCTCACCCTGCCCTCGGGCGACCGCAAGACGGCCGGCTTCGAGTTCCTGCTCAACTCCCTGGCTTATGTGGACCGTATGGTCGGCGAGGTGACGCCCCGGCAGATGATGGGGCTGCTGCTCGCCCTGGCCGACACCTTGCAGCGGTTGCACGGGCTGGGGGTGGTGGCCGGCGACCTGTCGCCGAAGAACCTGCTGTTCACCCTGGCCGGACCGCGCCCGGGCTGTTTCCTCATCGACTGCGACGCGATGGGCCTGGGCGGCGACTGGGCGCTCAAGCCCGTGCAGACGCCGGGCTGGGAGCTGCCCGCCGGTGAGGCGGTCGGCACCCGGCAGGGCGACGTCTACAAGTTCGCGCTGCTCGCGGTCCGTCTCTTCCTGCACGAGCAGCACGGGCAGGACACGGGGGCGCTACGGCGCGTCGACGGCGCCGTGGGCGACCTGGCGGAGCGTGCCCTGCGGGGCACGGCCCCCGATCGGCCGGCCCTGTCGGAGTGGCTGGATCCGCTGCGCCGGGCCTTCGACACCGCGCCGGTGACCTGGCCGGCCACCGCCGGCCCGAAGCCCCGCCCGACGCCCCCGACCCCACCGCCGAGCCCTCCGCCCACGGCCACCCCCTCCGGCCCGCCGCCCGGGCCGGGCAGGACGACGTCGCCGGGCCGCACCATGGCCGGCTCCGGGCCGGTCACCGCGCACGCGCCGCAGCAGGCCACCCCGCAGGGTTCGCGGACGGGCTGTGCGATTGCGGTCGCCGTGCTGCTCCTGGTCGCACTGGTCGTCGCGGTGGTGGCGTGGGTGCACGGCTCCAACGGTGACAGCGGCTCGGGAGGCAACAGCAGCAGCAGTACGGGCACGCTCCAGGGCGAGGCGGGTTCGTCGGACAGCCTTGCGGAGCAGGCCCGCACGCTGGACGACCTGCTGGAGGAGAACGCCGGCCGGCGCGGGGGCGTCGCCGACGCGGTGCAGTCGATGACGCGCTGCACCGGTCTGCAGTCGGCCCGCAGTGTGTTCACCGAGGCGGCCGACGCGCGCGACGACCTGGTGACACGGCTCGACGCGCTGAGCGGGTCCGCGCTGCCCGACGGCCTGCTGTCGACGCTGCGCACCGCCTGGCGCAGCTCCGAGGAGGCCGACCGGGCCTACGCACGGGTGGTGGACGAGGTGTCGGGGAACTGCTCGGCCGACGCCGTGAACAGCTCCGGCGCCTGGCAGGACGCGGCGGACGCGAGCGCCGAGGCGACGCGGGCGAAGAAGGACTTCGTCACACAGTGGAACCCGCTCGCCGAGCAGTACGGCCTCACGACGCTGGTCTGGAGCGACCTGTGAGCCCGGCGGTGCTCATCCCGCTCCGGCGGTCGGCCCGCCCTCGCGGACGCGTTTGAGGGCGTCGGGATTGTCCAGGGTCAGCCGGGTGCGGCCGGTGGTCACCCAGCCGTCGGCCCGCCACTGCTCCAGGACGCGGCTGACGGTCCTGCGTGAGCCGAGGACCAGGCCGGCGAAGTCGTCCTGGGACAGCGGCAGTGCGATCTCGACGGCGCCGGAGGCACGCCGGCGCCCGTGGGCCGCGGCGAGATCGAGCAGGAGACCGGCGAGCCGGGAGGCGAGCGGGTCGGCGCCCGCGGAGGTGCGCTGCCGGTCGGCGTCGCGCAGACGGGCCGACAGCATCCGGTGCACGGCGCCGGTGATGACGGGGTGGTCACGGGCCGCCGTACGGAACCGGCCGGCCGGAATCAGCAGGGCGTGCACCGGGGTGAGCGCGGTCACCGTCGCCGACCGGGGACCGCCGTCCAGTCCGGCCTGTTCGCCGACCAGGTCGCCGGGGCCACGCAGAGCCAGCACCGCCTGGTAGCCGGCGGCGGACAGGCTCGTCACCTTCACGCAGCCGTCGCCGACGACGAGGAGGTGGTCGGTGAGGTCGTCCTGGCGCATCAGGTCGTCCCGCGCCGGATACGCCGTCACCCGGCCCGCGGCGCGCAGCGCGGAGCGGGCGGGCGCGTCCAGCAGGTCCCAGAAGGGGGTGTGGCCGGGCCCGCGGCCCGTCGGCCCGCCGCTGAGGAAGTCCGCGGTCATCGACGTCCCTTCCGCGTGGCCCCGGTGGTCAGCCCGTCAGCGCGGCGACCGCCACCAGGGCGCCGCCCGCCACGGCGGTCAGCAGCGACTGCCGTACCAGTCGCTGCTTGACCCACAGGATGCGGCTCATGGCCACGAGTTGGCGGCTGAGCGCGGGCAGCGGGCGGTGGCCGCGCAGGCCGTCGGCCAGCTCGGCGGGGGTCAGGTGGCGGATGTGTCCGTAGAAGACGAGGTCGTCCGGGTGGTGCGCCCGGGTGCGGCCCTCGCGGCCGTGCCGCGGCAGGACCGCGAGGACGGCCATGACGGCGGAGAGCCCGAGCAGGGCCACCCCCGTCCACAGCGCCGCCCGGGGCAGGGAGCCGGAGACCTGGCCGAGGCCGTGCCGGGAGTTGGCCAGGGCGGCCATGGCGGCGAGCGTCGCGGACTCGATGGCGAGCGCGAAGGACGCCTTGGCGTCGGCCGTGCGGGTCAACTCGGACAGCGCGCCCTGGAGTTGCCAGGCCTGGCGGGTCGCTTCCTCCTCGCTGACCCGTGGTCCCTCGGACACGGTCGCCCCCCTCGTCGTGTTGCTCCCCGTGGTCGCCGGCGCCTCGCGCCGGGAGCCGTGAGGGGCGGCGCGGGCACACCGCGACGCAGGGGACGTTACCCGTCCCCCTGCTTGCGCAACCGCCGGTCCAGCGCCAAAGACAGTTCCGCCTCCACCACGCTGCGGGCCAGGGGGCGCAGGCGGGGGAGGTCGGACTCCGTGGCGTGGCGCAGGATGAGGTCGGTGAAGAGGGTGGCGAGGGCGTCGGCGTGTTCGCGGACGCGGGCCGCCGCCGACAGGACCTCGGCGAGCGGGATGCCCTCGCGGACCAGGGTGGAGGAGACGTCCAGCAGGCGGCGGCTGATGTGGACGATCTCGTCGCCGTCGGTGCCGAGGTAGCCGAGGTCCATGGCGGCGGCGAGGTTCTCCGGGGTGACGTCGCCCTCGAAGCGGGCGGCGAGTTCCTCGGGGGTGAGGCGGACCGGCTCCTCCTCGGTGGGGGCGCCGACGCCGATCAGGTCGGCGACGTCGCGGCCCTGGTCGAGGGCCTCGGCGAGTTCCGCGATGCCGTTCAGGGTGTGGCCGCGCTCCAGCAGCGCGGCGATGGTGCGCAGCCGGGCCAGGTGGTGGTCGTCGTACCAGGCGATACGGCCCTCGCGGCGGGGCGGCGCGAGCAGCTTGCGCTCGCGGTAGAAGCGCAGGGTGCGCACCGTGATGCCGGCCAGCTCCGCCAGCTCCTCCATGCGGTATTCACGCTTCTCTGCCACGGGAGGAGCCTATGTTCTACCGCGGGTAACTTTCCTCGCCCGCCCCCTACCCATCAGTACGGAGCTCCTCTACTCTCCCCATTGCGCCAGTGTTCACTGGCAGAGTCGCAGGGCGCCAGGAGGAGCTTCGGCATGGCTGAGCACGAGCATGTACGGGTGGCGGTGATCGGGTCCGGGTTCGGCGGGCTGGGGGCCGCCGTGCGGCTGCGCCGCGAGGGGATCACGGACTTCGTCGTCCTGGAGCGGGCGAGCAGCGTCGGCGGCACCTGGCGGGACAACAGTTACCCGGGGTGCGCCTGCGACGTGCCCTCCCACCTGTACTCCTTCTCCTTCGCGCCCAACCCCGACTGGCCCCGCACCTTCTCCGGGCAGGAGCACATCCGCGCCTATCTGGAGCACGTCACCGACACCTTCCGGCTGCGCCCCCACATCCGCTTCGACTCCGAGGTGAAGCGGATGACGTGGGACGGCGAGCAGCTGCGGTGGCACATCGAGACCAGCTCCGGGGAGCTGACCGCCGACGTCGTCGTCTCCGCCACCGGGCCGCTGTCCGACCCGAAGATCCCGGACGTCCCGGGGCTCGACTCCTTCCCGGGCAAGGTCTTCCACTCCGCCCGCTGGGACCACGACTACGACCTCACCGGCAAGCGCGTCGCCATGATCGGAACCGGCGCCTCCGCCATCCAGATCGTGCCGTCCATCCAGCCCAAGGTCGGCCGGCTCACCCTCTTCCAGCGCACCCCGGCCTGGGTGATGCCCCGCGTCGACCGCGCGATCAGCGGCGCCGAGCGGTGGCTGCACCAGCAGCTGCCGTTCACCACCAAGGCCCGCCGCGGCCTGCTGTGGGGCATCCGCGAGCTGCAGGTGCAGGCGTTCACCAAGCACCCGAACGAACTCGGGTTCGTCGAGCAGCTCGCCAAGCGCAACATGGCCCGCGCCATCAAGGACCCGGCGCTGCGCGCCAAGCTCACCCCCGACTACCGCATCGGCTGCAAGCGCATCCTGCTGTCCAGCACCTACTATCCGGCGCTCGCGCAGCCCAACGTCGACGTCGTCGCGAGCGGGCTCAGCGAGGTCCGCGGGTCCACCGTCGTCGCCGCCGACGGCACCGAGGCCGAGGTCGACGCGATCATCTTCGGCACCGGGTTCCATGTCACGGACATGCCGATCGCCGAGCGGGTCGTGGGCGCGGACGGGCGCACGCTCGCCGAGCACTGGAGCGGCGGCATGCAGGCCCTGCGCGGCGCCTCGGCCGCAGGCTTCCCGAACTGGATGACGATCATCGGGCCCAACACCGGCCTCGGGAACTCCTCGATGATCCTGATGATCGAGTCCCAGCTGAACTACATGGCCGACTATCTGCGCCAGCTGAACGTCCTCGGCGGCCGCGCCGCCCTGGATGCCCGCCCGAGTGCCGTGCACGCCTGGAACCGCAGGGTGCAGGACCGGATGACGCGCACGGTGTGGAACACGGGCGGCTGCACCAGCTGGTACCTGGACGCGAGCGGCCGCAACACCACCATCTGGCCCGGGACGACCACCGAGTTCCGCCGGGCGACCCGGCGGGTGGACCTCGCGGAGTACGCCGTCCTGCGGCCGCCGGCCGTTCCCACGGCGCCCAAGGCCGAGAGCGACGACACCGCGGAGGTGACCGCGTGAGCCGTCCCCACCACGTCACCTTCGGCCCGTACGCCCCGCCGGCCCCCGCCCGCACCCTCACCGTCACCTCCGCCGACGGCGCCCGGCTGCACGTCGAGGTGCACGGCCCCGTGGACGACCCGGACGCGCCGGCCGTCGTCCTCGCGCACGGCTGGACCTGCTCGACCGCCTTCTGGGCCGCGCAGATCCGGGCGCTGTCCGCCGACCACCGCGTCATCGCCTACGACCAGCGCGGCCACGGACGCAGCCCGGCGAGCGCGACGTGCAGCACCGACACCCTCGCCGACGACCTGGAAGCCGTACTGAAGGCCACCCTCGCGCCCGGCGAGCGGGCGGTGATCGCCGGCCACTCCATGGGCGGCATGACGGTGATGGCGGCGGCCGAGCGGGACGCGTTCCGCGAGCACGCCGCGGCCGTCCTGCTGTGCAGCACCGGCAGTTCCCGGCTGGTCGCCCAGGCCACCGTCGTACCCATCAGGGCCGGGCGGCTGCGGACCTGGCTCACGAAGCACATCCTCGGCTCCCGCGCCCCGCTCGGTCCCATCACGCCGCTCGCGCTGCGCATCCTCAAGTACGCGACGATGGGCCCCGGTTCGGCCCCGCACATGGTCGAGGCGTGCGCGCGGATCGTGCACGGCTGCCCGCGCACCGCCCGCCACACCTGGTCGCAGGTGCTGGACGCGCTCGATCTCGACCAGGGGGTACGGGAGTTGAGGGTGCCCACCGCGATCGTCGCCGGCACCGCCGACCGGCTCACCCCGCCGGCGCACGCACGGTCGCTCGCCGCCGCGCTGCCCGACTGCGCGGGGCTGACCGAGCTGCCGGGGATCGGCCACATGACCCCCGTCGAGGCGCCCGAGCTGGTCACCGGCGCCATCCGCGAACTGGTCGCCGCACACATACCCGCACACACCGAGGTCGAGGAGAGCGCATGAGCAAGGTGAGCCTGGAAGGGCAGGTCGCGGTCGTCACCGGTGCCGCGCGCGGGGTCGGTGAACTCCTCGCCCGCAAGCTGTCGGTGCGCGGCGCGAAGGTGGCGCTGGTGGGGCTGGAGCCGCAGGCGCTGAAGGAGGTCTCGGAGCGGCTGCACAGCGAGAGCGCGTACTGGCACGCCGACGTCACCGACCACGAGGCGATGGCGCGGGTGGCGCAGGAGGTCAAGGAGCGGTTCGGCAAGGTCGACATCGTGGTCGCCAACGCCGGTGTGGCGACGGGCGGTCCGTTCGTCGACTCCGATCCGGACGCCTGGCGGAGGGTGATCGAGGTCAACCTGATCGGCTCGGCGGTGACGGCCCGTGCCTTCCTGCCGGTGCTGATGGAGAGCCGCGGCTATCTGCTCCAGGTCGCCTCGCTGGCCGCGATCACGCCGGCGCCGATGATGACGGCGTACTGCGCGTCCAAGTCGGGCGTGGAGGCGTACGCGCACAGCCTGCGCGCCGAGGTCGGCTACAAGGGCGTGCGGGTGGGCGTGGCCTACCTGTCGTGGACGGACACCGACATGGTGCGCGGCGCCGACCAGGACGAGGTGATGCGCGAGCTGCGGCAGCGGCTGCCGTGGCCGTCCAACAAGACCTACCCGCTGGGCCCGGCCGTCGACCGGATCGTCGCCGGGATCGAGCGCCGCGCCGGCCATGTGTACGGGCAGTGGTGGCTGCGCGGGATGCAGTCGGTGCGCGGGTATCTGCCGGGCCTCATCGGCACGGTGGGGCAGCGGGAGATGCGGCGGTTCGGCGACCGGCTCCAGGGCATGCGCTCGGGCCTCGTCGGCGCAGGTGGCGCGGCCGATGAGCAGGAGCGCAGCACGCTGCGTGACTGATCGACATGCGCAGGGTGACCGCCCGTGTGAATCTGGTCGAGGCCCCTTCGGGGGTCACCGACTCACCCACCACAGGAGTGAACCCACATGGGCATGAAGGACAAGTTCCAGGACCAGGCCGAGCAGTGGCAGAACCAGGCCCGCCAGAAGGGCGAGCAGGCTCGCGAGAAGCTGGGCAACCGCGGGTCCCAGCAGCCCCAGCAGCCGCAGCGTGAGCGCGGCCGCCAGGGCATGGAGGACCCGGAGCACGAGCTGGACGAGCGGTTCGACCGCGACGAGGACATGATCTAGCTCGGCCTGACCTGTACGCCGTGGGGTGCCCGGAGACGTCCGGGCACCCCACGCGCGTGCTCACCGCCTGGGCAGAGGCTCACTGCCGTGGCGGCGGCCGCGTGTTCACTGCCGCGGCGGCAACTTGGGCCGGGCCCGGTTCGGGACGCCCCGGTAGTCCGGCGGGCTCGCCGGCGGGTTGGTCTGCAGCAGGTCCAGCGCCAGCCGTACCGCGTCGTCGAGTTGGGCGTAGCGGCCCTCGGCCCAGTCCAGCGGGGTGCGCAGGGCCTCCACGTCGGGGACCACCCCGTGGTTCTCGATGGACCAGCCGTAGGCGTCGAACCAGGCCGCGTTCATCGGCACGGTGATCACCGAGCCGTCGCCGAGCCGGTGCCGTCCGGTCATGCCGACGACGCCGCCCCAGGTGCGCTGGCCGACCACCGGCCCCAGCTTCAGCAGCTTGAACGCGGCCGTGATCATGTCGCCGTCGGATGAGGTCGCCTCGTCGCACAGGGCGACGACCGGTCCGCGCGGGGCGTTGGAGGCGTACGACACCGGCTGGGCGTCGCGGGTGAGGTCCCAGCCGAGGATGGTGCGGGTCAGTTTCTCCACGACCAGTTCGCTGATGTGGCCGCCGGCGTTGCCGCGTACGTCGACGATGAGCGCCGGCCGGGACATCTCCATGCGCAGGTCGCGGTTGAACTGGGCCCAGCCGGAGCCGCCCATGTCGGGGATGTGCAGATAGCCGCACTTGCCGCCGCTCAGCTCGCGTACGACCTCGCGGCGTTTGGCGACCCAGTCCTGGTAGCGCAGGGGCCGTTCGTCGATCAGCGGGACGACGGCGACGCGCCGGGAGTGCGCCTCCTCGCCCTCCTCGCCCTCCGCGACGGAGAACGTCAGCTCCACCGTCGTACCGCCGGACCCGGCGAGCAGCGGATACGGTCCCGCGACCGGGTCCACGGGGCGGCCGTCGACGTGGGTGAGCGCGGCGCCCTCGCGGATGCCGGCGCCGGCCAGCGGGGAGCGGGCCTTGGAGTCGGAGGAGTCGCCGGGCAGGATGCGCTTGACCAGCCATGCGCCGTCCCGGCAGACGAAGTTGGCGCCGAGCAGGCCCTGCCAGCGCTGGAAGTGCGGCGGGCCCTCGTTGCGGCGGGCGGCGGTGACGTAGGCGTGCGAGGTGCCGAGTTCGCCGAGCACCTCGCGCAGCAGGTCGGCGAACTCGTCGGGCGAGGCGACCTGTTCGACCAGCGGCCGGTACTGCGCGAGCACCCCGTCCCAGTCGATGCCGCTCATGCCGGGGTCCCAGAAGTAGGCGCGGATGAGCCGGCCGGCCTCGTCGAAGGACTGGCGCCACTCGGCGGGCGGGTCGACCTCGTGCAGGATGCGGCGCAGGTCGATCCACACCGTCGAGTCGCTGTCGCCGGGCTCGGTGGCGGGCACCGCGCGCAGGTCGCCCTCGTCGACGACGACCAGCCGGGTGCCGTCGCCGCTGACCGCGAACCAGTCGAGGTGGCCGACGAGTTCGGTCTTCTTCGCCTTGGCCAGGTTGAAGTACTCAAGGGTGGGGCGGCCGCTGGTGTCGTCGGGGTTGACGAAGGTCTCGCCGAGCGCGCCGGAGATCGGCCAGCGCAGCCAGACCAGGCCGCCGCCGGCGACCGGGCACAGGGCCGAGTACTTGGAGGCGATCACGGGGAAGGGCACGACCCGGTTGGCGAGGCCCTCCACCTCGACGGTGACCTGTCCGTCGGCGCCCTCGTCCTCCACCGGGTCCAGGCCCCCGGCGGCCGGCCGGCCCTCGGGGCTCAGCGCGAACGGGGAGGGGGTGGCCGACGACAGCGGCACCAGGTAGGGGCGGCAGCCGAGCGGGAAGGACAGGTCGCCGGTGTGCACGTCGTACACCGGGTCGAAGCCGCGCCAGGACAGGAAGGCGAGGTAGCGGCCGTCGCGGGTGAAGACGGGACCCTCGTCCTCGAAGCGGCCGTTGGTGACGTCGACGATCAGCGCGTCCTTGATGCGGGCCATCTTGATCTGCCTGAGCGAGCGGCCGATGCCCGGGTGGGACCAGGTCAGCCAGGCGCCGTCCGGGGAGAAGGCCAGGTCCCGCACGGGCCCGTTGATGGACCGGATGAGCTCGGTGACCTCGCCGCCGCCGTCCTCGCTCGCGTCCAGCAGGAGCAGCCGGCCGTCGTGCGAGGCGACGGCGAGCCGTTCGCCGTCGGGGTCGGCGACCAGCTCCAGCACCCGGCCGAGTGCGCCCTGGGCGAGCCGGCGCGGGGCGCGGTCGCCGGTGGTGCGCGGCAGGTAGGCGATCTCGATGGCGTCCTCGCCCTCGGCGTCGGTGACGTAGGCGACCTGCCCGCCGGAGCCGAGCATCTCCGGCAGCCGCACGCGCACCCCGGGGGTGTCGGTGATGGTGCGGGCGGGGCCGTCGCGGTGGGTGAGCCAGTACAGGCTGCCGCGGACGACGACGGCGCTCGCGCGCCCCGTCTCGTCCACGCTGAGCCCGTCCACGTGCTGCGCGGCCGGCACCTGGTAGGGCCGCCGCCCGGTGCGCGGCCCGCCGAGGCGTACGTCGAGCCGGCGCGGCTCGGCGCCGGGGGAGAGGTCGTCGACCAGCCACACCTCGCCCGCGCACTGGTACACCACCCGGCTGCCGTCGCTGGCGGCGTTGCGGGCGTAGAAGGCGTCGTGGTCGGTGTGGCGGCGCAGGTCGGAGCCGTCGTGGGCGCAGGAGTAGAGGTTGCCGACGCCCTCGTGGTCGGAGAGGAAGGCGATGCGGTCGCCGACGAACATCGGCGAGGCGAGGTGGCCGCCGATGTCGGCGAGCAGCCGGCGTCCGTGCAGCCACAGCCGGCCCATGGCGCCGCCCCGGTAGCGCTTCCAGGAGGCCGGGTCGTGCGGCGGGGTGCCGGTCAGCAGCAGCGACTTGCGTTCCCCGTCGAGGTCGGCGACCTGGAGGTCGCTGACCGGGCCCCAGGGCAGTTTGCGGCCCGGGTCGCCCTCGGTGGTGACCTTGTAGGCCCAGGTGAAGTAGGAGAACGGCTCGCCGTGCGAGGCGACGGCGAGGATGTCGCCGTCGGGGCTCCAGCCGGTCACCCGGGTGTCGGAGCTGCCCCAGTAGGTCAACTGCCGGCTGGTGCCGCCGTCCACCGGCACGAGGTGGATCTCCGGGTCGAGGGTGCGCCAGCTGGTGTACGCGACGAGGCCGCCGTCGGGCGAGAAGCGGGGGTGGCCGGCCTTGGTGCGGTCCGCGGTGAGCCGCCAGGCGCGCTCCCGTCCGTCGAGCGGGGCCAGCCAGAGGTCGTCCTCGGCCACGAAGCACAACAGGTCGCCATGGAGATGGGGCATGCGCAGATAGCTCACCTCCCCATGCTTTTCCGCGCGAGGGGCCCGGGCAACTCGTGCGAGGGCACCTTATGCGGCGCTGACAACCGTGACCCACGACACGAACGAAACCGTTTCGTTTCGCTTGCTCGGTGGGGTACCGTCGGACGTGTACGAAACCGTGTCGTTCGGACGCGGGACCAGCAGCGGGAACAGGAGGTGAGCGGGATGACCGAGGCCACGACGGCACGTCGCAGCCGTATCACCCCCGAGCGCGAGGCCGAGCTGTACGAGGCCGTGCTCGACCTGCTGCGCGAGGTCGGCTACGACGCCCTCACCATGGACGCCGTCGCCGCCCGCACCCGGTCCAGCAAGGCCACGCTCTACCGCCAGTGGGGCGGCAAGGCCGAACTGGTCGTCAAGGCCATCCGGCACACCAAGCACGGCCGGATCGACGAGATCGACACCGGCTCGCTGAGGGGCGACCTGCATGCCCTGGTACGGCTGGAGGACGACTGCACCATCCAGCAGAACTCCGCGCTGATGCGGGGCGTCGCCATGGCGATGCACCACAACGCGGACCTGCGGGAGGCGTTCCGGGCCCAGCTCGTCGAGCCTGAGATGTCCGGATTCCACCAGGTGCTCCAGCGGGCGATCGACCGCGGCGAGGTCCGGCCGGACTGTCCCGCGCTCGACTTCCTGCTGCACATGATGGTCGGCGGCTTCGCCACCCGGGCGCTGCTCGACGACCAGCCACCCACGCAGGCCTTCCTCACCTCGTACATCGACGCCGTGGTCCTCCCCGCCCTCGGCGTCCCCACCTCCTGACAGTCCCCTCCCTGCAAGCCCACCCTCTGACGTCACCGCTCACGTCGTCGGGCTGATCATCCCTGCCCTGCAACCCCACGACATGACCGGGAGAACGCCCTCGTGGCCACGTTCCTCTACAAACTGGGCCGCCTCGCCTTCAGGCGACGGCACTTCGTCGCCCTGATCTGGGTGGCGCTGCTGACGCTCGCCGGCGTCGGCGCCGCGTCCGCGCCCGCACCGGGCACCACGTCCTTCTCCATCCCGGGCACCGAGGCCCAGAAGGCCTTCGACCTGCTGGAACAGCGCTTCCCCGGGGCCAGCGCCGACGGCGCCACCGCCCGCGTCGTCTTCAAGGCGCCGGCCGGCCAGAAGATGACCGACGCCGGCACCAAGGCCACCGTCGAGAAGACGGTCAAGGAGCTGTCCACCGGCAGCGAGGTCGTCTCCGTCGCCGACCCCTACACCGGGCACGCCGTCAGCAAGGACGGCACGATCGCGTACGCCTCGGTGAAGTACAAGGTCTCCGGCATGGAGCTTGAGGACTCCTCGCGCGACGCCCTGAAGGAGACCGCGCAGCACGCGCGGGACGCCGGACTGACCGTGGAGATCGGCGGCGACGCGCTGTCCGCCACGCCCGAGACCGGATCCACCGAGGTCATCGGCATTGCCATCGCCGCGGTCGTCCTCGTCATCACCTTCGGCTCGCTGCTCGCGGCCGGTCTGCCGCTGCTCACCGCGATCATCGGCGTCGGCATCGGCGTCTCCTCGATCACCGCGCTGGCGTCCACCCTCGACCTCGGCTCCACCACGTCCACCCTCGCGACGATGATCGGCCTCGCGGTCGGCATCGACTACGCCCTGTTCATCGTCTCCCGCTACCGCGCCGAGCTCGCCGAGGGCCGCGAACGCGAGGAGGCGGCCGGCCGGGCCGTCGGCACCGCGGGCTCCGCGGTGGTCTTCGCGGGCCTGACCGTCGTCATCGCCCTGGTCGGCCTCTCGGTCGTCAACATCCCGATGCTGACCAAGATGGGCATCGCCGCCGCGGGCACGGTCGCCATCGCGGTCCTCATCGCCCTGACGATGATCCCGGCGCTGCTCGGCTACGCGGGCCGCAAGGTCAAGCCGGCCGGTCAGAAGTCCAAGCTGCTCGGCGGTGGCCGCGCCGCGAGGAAGACGGGCCGCCCGAACATGGGCACCCGCTGGGCCAGCTTCGTCGTACGCCGCCCGGTCGCCGTGCTGCTCCTGGGCATCGTCGGCCTCGGCGCGGCGGCCGTCCCGGCGGCCTCCCTGGAGCTGGGACTGCCGGACGACGGCTCGCAGCCGGTGTCCACCACCCAGCGCCGGGCCTACGACCTGCTGTCGGAGGGCTTCGGCCCGGGCTTCAACGGCCCGCTGATGGTGGTGGTCGACGCCAAGGGCGCGTCCGCCCCGGGCGCCGCCTTCGACAAGGTCGGCGCCGAGATCAAGGGCCTGAAGGACGTCGTCACCGTCACCCCGGCGCAGCCGAACAAGGCCGGTGACACGGCCACCATCACGGTGATCCCGAACTCCAAGCCGTCGTCCACGCAGACCGAGGACGTGGTCCACGCGATCCGCGGCAAGGGCGCGGGCATCGAGTCCGACACCGGCGCCAAGGTGCTGGTCACCGGCTCCACGGCGATGAACATCGACGTCTCGCAGAAGCTGAACGACGCGCTCGTGCCGTACCTGGTGCTGGTCGTGGGCCTGGCGTTCCTGCTGCTGATCGTGGTGTTCCGCTCGATCCTGGTCCCGCTGAAGGCGGCCCTCGGCTTCCTGCTCAGCGTGCTCGCCGCGCTCGGCGCCGTGGTCGCGGTCTTCCAGTGGGGCTGGCTGTCCGGCCTGATGGGCGTCGAGGAGACCGGTCCGGTGATGTCGATGATGCCGATCTTCATGGTCGGCGTGGTCTTCGGCCTCGCGATGGACTACGAGGTGTTCCTCGTGACCCGGATGCGGGAGGCGTACGTCCACGGCGAGAAGCCGAGCCAGGCCGTCGTGACCGGCTTCAAGTACGGCGCACGGGTCGTCACGGCCGCCGCCGTCATCATGATCGCCGTGTTCTCCGGCTTCATCGGCTCCAGCGAGTCCATGGTGAAGATGATCGGCTTCGGCCTGGCCATCGCGGTGTTCTTCGACGCGTTCGTCGTCCGCATGGCCATCGTTCCGGCCGTCCTCGCGCTGCTGGGCAAGCGGGCCTGGTGGCTGCCGAAGTGGCTGGACCGCGCCCTGCCCAACGTGGACGTCGAGGGCGAGGGCCTGCGCGCCCTCGACGGGCGCCGCGACCCGGACGAGGACAAGGAACTGGTGCGCGCCTGACGCACACCGCACAAGCCGCCGGTGAGGGTTCCGTGGGGACGGGGCGCCCTCACCGGCTTCCTCGTTCCACGACTACCGTGCTGTGCATGACAACAGCGACCGTCATCGCCACCGCCGACGCCGCCGTGGACGTGCGCGAGCGCGCCTCGTGACGCCCCTCGTCACGGCGGCCGTCCTGCTCGCCGCCGTCACCCACGCCGGCTGGAACGCCATCGCGCACCGGATCACCGACAAGCTGGTCGGGTTCACGCTCATCACCGGCGGCGGTGTCCTGATCGGGCTCGCGCTGACGCCGTTCACGGCCGTCCCGGCGGCCGGGGCCTGGCCGTATCTGCTGGTCTCCGCGGCCGTCCATGTCGCCTACTACGCGCTGCTGATGCGGTCCTTCCGGCTCGGCGACTTCGGGCAGGCCTATCCGATCGCCCGCGGCTCGGCACCGCTGGTCGTGACCGTGCTCGCCGCCGTCTTCGCCCACGAGGTGCCCGGCGGCTGGGCCACCGCCGGCATCGCCGTCTCCTGCGCGGGACTGTCCGGCGTGGCCCTGTGGGGACTGCGCGGGCGCCGCCCCGACTGGGCGGCGATCGGCGCGGCGCTCGCCACCGGGCTCACCATCGCCGCGTACACCGTCGTCGACGGGCTCGGCGTGCGGGCCTCCGGCTCCTCCGTGGGGTACATCGCCTGGCTGATGATCGTCCAGGGCACGGTCGTCCCGGCGTACGCCGTGCTGCGCTGGCGCAGGCGCACGCCGGCGGTGCTGCGCCCCTGCGCCGCGCTCGGTCTCCTCGGTGCCGCCCTGTCCGTCTTCGCCTACGGGCTGGTGCTGTGGGCGCAGACCAGGGCGGACCTCGCACCGATCGCCGCCCTGCGTGAGTCGTCGATCATCGTGGGCGCGGCCATCGGCGCGGTCTTCTTCAAGGAGCGCTTCGGCGCACCGCGGATCGCCGCGGCGGGCCTGCTCGTCGTGGGCATCGGGCTCATGCTGCACGCGGGGTGAGCGGCCACGACGGCGGAGAGGGAGCCCTTCTCGCCGGTCCTCCCCGGCGGATACGATCGGTGAACCGCGGCTCACCCAGGGGCATGTGACGCCGCGTCGAGCGGGAGGGGAGCCCGGCGTCGTGGTGTTGGGCGAGGACCGGATCAAGCACCTGGAGTTCATCCAGCAGGTCGTCACCCGGCTGGGCACGAACTCGTTCCTGGTCAAGGGCTGGGCGCTGACCCTGACGGCCGCACTGCTCGCGGTGTCGGCGAGCCGGCTGAGCTGGCCGATCGCCACGGTCGGCCTGGTGCCGCTGCTGTGCTTCTGGTACCTGGACACCTTCTTCCTGCGCCAGGAGCGCCTCTTCCGCCGCCTCTACGACGACGTCCGCCGCCCGGGCAGCGCCGTCGAGCCGATGTCCATGAACGTCGGCCCCTATCTGGCGCAGACCCCGTGGCTGCCCACCGCCCTGTCGCAGACCCTCGTGCTCTACTACGGCCCGCTGGTCGCCGCCGACCTGGTGATCCTCGGCGTCGCGCTGTGAGGGCCCGGGTCAGGGTGAGGCGAGAGCCTCGGTGAGGCGGCCGGCCAGGTCGTCCAGCGTGGCCGCGTCACCCTCCCGCCGCGGCGGCCAGATCGGCCCCATCGCGTCCCCGGCGTGGCGCGGCACCACATGCACATGCGCGTGGAAGACGGTCTGGGTGGCCGCCGTCCCGGAGGAGTGGATGATGTTCAGCCCCTGCGGAGCGAGCACCGCGCGCAGCGCCGACCCCACCCGCAGCACGGTCCGCATCACCCGGCCCACCGCCACCTCGTCCATCTCCCACAGATCCGCGGCGTGTGCGCGGGGCACCACCAGGGTGTGTCCGGGGACCGCCGGTGCGAGGGGGAAGAAGGCCACGGTGTGGGCGTCCTCGTGGACGATGCGCGCGGGATCGCGGTGCGCGGCGATGGCGCAGAAGACGCAGTCCCCGGTGTCCGCAGCCATCACCGTCTCCCCTTTCCGTCGGAGGCCGTCCCCCGTATGACGGGAAGGTTCACGGTACCCGCGGTCCGCGCGGCCACCCCTGTGATACGTACGGGGTTCGAGCAGACAGGGACGTGAGCTTGAGGGGGCCGGGGATGCGCGCCGAGGGCGGTGTCTTCATCAACTACCGCAGGGGGCCGCACGGCCATCTGGTCGCCCGGCTGTACGAGCGCCTGCAGGAGCACTTCGGCGCGGACCGCGTGTTCCAGGACATCCCCTCGCTCGTGCCGGGTGCGCGCTACCCGGACGCCCTGCGCGAGCGCGTCGAGGACTGCGACGTCCTGCTCGTCGTCATGCACGAGGGGTGGGCCGGGGACCGGACCGACACCGGGGCGCGGCGCCTGGAGCAGCCGGGCGACTGGGTGCGCCGGGAGATCGAGCAGGCGCTGCGCGGCGGCAAGACGATCGTGCCCGTCCTGCTGGACGCCGCCCTGCCGCCGCTGCCCGACGAGCTGCCCGAGCCGGTGCGCGACCTGGCGCACCGGCAGGCGCAGCGGCTGCGCGAGGCGCGGCTCGAAGAGGACCTGGCGGCACTGGTCGCGGTCGTGGAGGCCGACGTCAGCCGGAGCTGGCGGGAGATCCCGGCGCCCGAGCCGCGGCCCGGCCCCGGGCGGGTGACCGAGGCCGTCGCCGCCGTCGCCGGTGCCCTCGCCCTGGTCGGACTGCCGGTGCTGCTGACCGACCGGCACTGGGCGCCCGCCACCGACGACGAACTGCCGCTGCCCCTGTGGGGCGTGGTGTGGTCGTGCCTGGCGATGGGCGTGCCGCTGGTGACGGTCGGCCTGATGCAGCTGCTGCTGCGCCGAGGTGTCGACGCCGTCGAGCGCGAGCTGCACAAGCTGCGCCACGAGACGTATGTGCGGCTGACCTGGCCGATGGCGGCGGCGCTGGCCGGTGCGGCGCTGGCCGTCGTCTTCGCGGGGCGGGGCGGCACGGGCGTGGAGGCCGCGCTGGTCATGGTGCTGATCGTGGTGCTGGGACTCGGACAGGCCGTCGCGCACTTCTTCCGCACCCGGCAGCGCGAACGCGACCAGTGGGAGAACTGGCCGCAGGGCCTGCCCGAGCGGGTGCCGCGCGCGGCGCTGCGCCGGGCGGTGGCCCGTCTGCACCGGCGGGTCGACGGCTGGCGCGCTCCGCTCTCCCGGGAGCAGCGGGAGAAGGCGGCCTGGGAACTCGCCGACCTGCGGGCCGCGCTGACCCGCCTGACGGGCGAGGCCCGGCGGTCACGGCGGGCATGGCTGCGCCAGGACCATCCCTGGCTGCTGGGCTGGTACGTGCTGTGGCTGGCCGGGACGCTGGGCCTGGCCGTCGCGGCGGCGCTCACCTTCGACGCGGCCGGGCGCGGTATACCCCGGGTGTTCGGGGCGCTGGCGGCGACGGTGCTGATCGGCGCGGGCGCCACCGCCGGCACGCTGGAGCTCGGTCACCGCCGCCAGCGCCGGATGCGCGAGGACCTGGTCGCCGAGGCCGCCGGGCACCTGGCGGCGCTGGACGCGCGGGTCACGCGGCTCGCCGCGCCTCCGCGCACCCCGCCGCGCGCCCCGGCCCCGCGCACCGAGGCCCACGCCGAGCCGGACTGACCGCCCGGTCCCGGTCGCATGGATGCGTCCCGGCGTCGAGAGGCGCACCCTGGAAGCAAGTGTTCCGGAGGTGATCGGCATGACGATGCACACCGCTGTGGGATGGCACGTGGAGCTGGAGTTCATCGAGGACGACCAGCACACGCGCGCGGTGGCGCTGGTGCGGCTGCCGGACGGCTCGGAGGTACGGGCCCACGGCAGTGCCACCCGCCACCGCACGGACTCCAATCAGCCCAGGGTCGGGGAGGAGATCGCCGGTGCGCGGGCGCTGAACGAGCTCGCGATGCGGCTGCTGACCAAGGCGCACGACGAGATCGACGAGGCGTCGGGCCGCACGTCGCACCCGATCCACGTGTGAGGCCGGGCCTCCTTCGGCTCCGGCGCCCGCCTCACCGGGACAGGGCTGTCCGCACCGCCCGCACGAGGGCCTGTGCGCGGGGGTCCGCCGTCACGCTCTTCCTGAAGCCGTTGGTGACATAGCCGAACGCGATGCCCGCGTCGGGGTCGGCGAAGCCGAGGGCGCCGCCGCGGCCGGGGTGGCCGAAGGAGCCGTCGGCGAGCAAGGGGGAGGCGCCGCCGTGCAGCATGTAGCCGAGGCCGAACCGGGTTGTGACCACCAGCACCCGGTCCGGGCCGGCCGACTGCTCGCCGCGGGCCAGCTCCGTGGTGTGCGGGGTGAACAGCCGCGTTCCGCCGTCGACCTCGCCGATCAGTGAGGCGTAGACGCGGGCCAGCCCGTCGGCGGTGGCGATGCCGGTGGAGCCCGCCAGGCCGGCCGCGTGGTAGGCGGGGTCGTTCTCGTCGGGTGCGGGGGCGATCGCCCCGAAGGCGCGCAGGGTCAGCGACGCGGGGTCCGCGTACGCCTCGGCGACCGCGCGCTTGGGCCGGGTCTTCAGGCCGCCCGCCTCGGGTGCCGTGACGGGCCCGACGCGGCCCACGCGCGGGCGGGCGTCCTCCGGCAGTCCGAGCCAGAAGTCCGCGCCCACGGGCCCCGCGATCTCGTCGGCGATCCACTCGCCGATCGGCCGCCCGGTGACGCGTCGCACCAGTTCGCCGGTGAGCCAGCTGTAGGTGTGCGCGTGGTAGCCGTGGTCGGTGCCCGGCTCCCACACGGGTGCCTGCGCCGCGACCGCCGCCGCGGCACGGTCCGGGTCGGCGGCCTCGGCCAGGGTCAGCGGGCGGTCCAGGACCGGCACGCCGGCCCGGTGCGCGAGCAGGTGCCGCACCAGGGTGTGCTCCTTGCCGGCCGCCTTGTACTCGGGCCAGTAGGCGCCGACCGGCGCGTCCAGGTCCAGCTCCCCGCGCTGGTGCAGCAGGAGCAGGGCGGCCGCGGCCACGCCCTTGGTGGCCGAGCGCACGATCTGGGCCGTGCCGCGCTCCCAGGGCTCGGTGCCGTCGACGTCCTTCGTGCCGCCCCACAGGTCGACGATCTTGTGCCCGTCCCGGTAGACGGTCACCGCGGCGCCGCGCTCGCCGAGCGCCGCGAAGTTGCGGGCGAACGCCTCCCTGACCGGCTCGAAGCCCTCGGCCACCGCTCCGTGCACGTCCACGTCCGCACTTCCCTCCAGCTCGCCTGCGACGTAGAGGGCAACAGTGGGGGAGGGCCTGCGATTCCGTGGCGGGACTACCCGAGCAGGATCGTTACATCGATGTTGCCCCGGGTGGCGTTGGAGTAGGGGCAGACCTCGTGGGCGGCGTCGACGAGCTGGGCGGCGAGGTTGGGGTCCAGCACCGGCAGCGACACGCTCAGGGCGACGGCGAGCCCGTAGCCGCGCTGCCGGTTGGGCCCGATGCCGACCTTCGCGGCGACGGTGGAGCCGGTGAGGTCGTAGCCGGAGCGGTTGCCGACGAGGATCAGGGCGTTGTGGAAGCAGGAGGCGTAACCGGCCGCGAAGAGCTGCTCGGGGTTGGTGCCGTTGCCGTCCCCGCCCAGCTCCGGGGGCATCGCCACCTTCAGGTCGAGCTGCCCGTCCTGGCTGGTGACGTACCCGTCGCGGCCGCCGTGCGCGGTGGCCTCGGCGACGTACATGATCTTCGAAGGACGGGTGTCGGGGCGGGTGTCCGCCGCGGCGCCGTCAGTCATGGTGGGACCCCCCAGAAACAAGTGCGCACAAGTACATTGCGCACAAGGTACTGGCCGGTAGCCTCCCGGTCCCCGGCAGGGGGTGGCGACCCGGGGTAACGCGAGGTCAGCGGCGTTCGGCGGCGGCCTGGGCGCGGGCCGCCAGCCGGTGCAGCTCCTCGCGCAGCCGGGCGACCTCCGCCGCCTCCAGGCCGGTCGCCGTGAGCAGCGCCCCGGGCACGCGCGCGGCACGGTCCTTCAGCTGCTCACCGCGACCCGTGCACGCCACGAGAACCGTCCGCTCGTCGTGCGGGGCGCGTTCACGGCGCACGAGGCCCGCCGACTCCAGGCGCTTGAGCAGTGGGGACACCGTGCCGTAGTCCAGGTGGAGCGCCTCGGTCAGCTCCTTGACCGTGGTCTCGCCCCGCTCCCACAGCACCAGCAGCACCAGGTACTGCGGATAGGTCAGGCCCAGCTCGTCCAGCAGCGGGCGGTAGGCGGCCGTCACCGCGCGCTGGGCCGCGTACAGCGCGAAGCACAGCTGGTGGTCCAGGCGCGGGGAGTCCTCGTCGTGGCGCGTCACGCGCCCATTGTCACGGAGCGGGGATCGAAGCCGAAGGGCAGCTCCAGGCGGTGGGCGCGCATCAGCTCCTCGTCGGCGAGCAGCTCGGCCGTCTTGCCGTCGGCCGCGATCACGCCGTCGCTGAGGATCAGCGAGCGCGGGCACAGCTCCAGGGCGTAGGGCAGGTCGTGGGTGACCATCAGGACGGTGACGTCCAGGGAGCGCAGGATGTCGGCCAGTTCGCGGCGCGAGGCGGGGTCGAGGTTGGAGGACGGCTCGTCCAGGACGAGGATCTCCGGCTCCATCGCCAGCACGGTCGCGACCGCCACCCGGCGGCGCTGCCCGAAGGACAGGTGGTGCGGCGGGCGGTCCTTGAAGGCGAGCATGCCGACCCGCTCCAGCGCCCGGTCCACCCGCTCCTCCAGCTCGGCGCCCTTCAGCCCGGCGGCGGCCGGCCCGAAGGCGACGTCCTCGCGGACCGTCGGCATGAACAGCTGGTCGTCGGGGTCCTGGAAGACGATGCCGACCTTGCGCCGGATCTCCGCCATGTTCCGCTTGTCCACGGGCAGTCCGGCCACCGTGACCGTGCCGGTCCCGCCGGACAGGATGCCGTTGAGGTGCAGCACGAGGGTCGTCTTGCCGGCGCCGTTCGGCCCGAGCAGCGCGACGCGCTCGCCGCGTGCCAGGGAGAAGTCCACGCCGAACAGGGCCTGGTGCCCGTCGGGGTACGCGAAGGCCAGTCCGGCCACTTCCAGTGAAGGGGTCACAGGAACCATCCCAGCAGACAGACGACCAGGGCCGAACAGGGGAGGGCCAGCGCGTACGACCACTGCGCCCGGGAGGCGGTCACCTCGTCGATCACCGGCATCGAACCGGCGTACCCACGGCTGACCATGGCGAGGTGCACGCGCTCGCCGCGTTCGTAGGAGCGGATGAACAGGGCGCCCGCCGACTTCGCGAGCACCCCCCAGTGCCGTACGCCCTTCGCCTCGAAGCCGCGCGACTCGCGGGCGATGCGCATGCGGCGCATCTCGTCGGTGATGACGTCGCCGTAGCGGATCATGAAGGACGCGATCTGCACGAGCAGTGGCGGCAGCTTCAGCCGCTGCAGTCCGAGGAGCAGTTCGCGCAGCTCGGTGGTGGCGGCCAGCAGTACGGACGCGGCGACGCCGAGGGTGCCCTTGGCGAGCACGTTCCAGGCGCCCCACAGGCCGTTGACGCTCAGCGACAGCCCGAGGACGTCGACCCGCTCGCCCTCCGCGACGAACGGCATGAGCACCGCGAACGCGACGAACGGCACCTCGATCAGCAGCCGCTTCAGCAGGAACCCGGCCCCCACGCGCGCGTGGTACGCCACCACGCCGAGCAGGGCGGCGTACAGCGCGAACGCCCACAGCGCCTCCCGGGGCGTGGAGACGACGACCACGACGAAGGCGAACGCGGCGGCGAGCTTGGTGTGCGGCGGCAGCGCGTGCACCGGGGTGTGCCCGTGCCGGTAGAGCCGGTGCGCGTGCCCGGCGCCCATGTCAGACGTTCTCCACGGTCGTCGACGCCGGCGACACGTCGTCGCCGCGGCGCCGGCGCACGGCCCAGAACACCGCGCTGCCCGCGACGACCGTCATACCCACGCCGATCACACCGGCGAGACCGCCGGACAGCCGGGCGTTGCCGATGTCCTTCACGCCGTAGTCGGCGAGCGGCGAGTCGGCGGAGGCGTGCTCCTTCGCCTTGGCGTCGATGCCCTGGTCGTGGGCGACCTTCTCCAGCCCGTCGGGGCTGGCGGAGGCGTAGAAGCTCACGAAGCCGGCGAGGACCAGGGAGGTGACCAGCCCGGTGACCCACAGCTTGCGGCGCGAGGTGCGCGCGGCGGCGGGCACGGTGACCGGCGTCGGGGCGTCAACCAGCTCCCCGTTCACCCGCAGCTTCAGCCGCTGCTGCAGGCCGCGCGCCCCGTACACCAGGTCCGGGCGTACGGCGATGACGGCGCCGACGGTCAGCGCGGTGATCGCGGCCTCGCCGAGGCCGATGAGGACGTGCACGCCGATCATCGCGGTGGCGACCTTGGCCAGGGAGACGTCGGTGGTGCCGCCCAGGGCGTAGATGCCGGTGAAGGCGAGGGCGGCGGCCGGCACCGACAGCAGCGCGGCGGCGAAGGTGGCGACGGTGACCGAGCGGCGGCCGCGCGGCAGCACCTTCACCAGGCCGCGGAAGACGGCGTAGGCGACGACGGTGGTGACGATCGCCATGTCGGTGATGTTCACGCCGAGGGCGGTCAGGCCGCCGTCGGCGAAGAGGATGCCCTGCATCAGCAGGACCACGGAGACGCACAGGACGCCGGTGCAGGGCCCGACGAGGATCGCGGCGAGCGCTCCGCCCAGCAGGTGGCCGCTGGTGCCGGCCGCGACGGGGAAGTTCAGCATCTGCACCGCGAAGATGAACGCGGCGACCAGGCCGGCCAGCGGCGCGGTGCGTTCGTCCAGCTCACGGCGGGCGCCGCGCAGGCTCACGGCTATCGCGCCGGCGGCGACGACGCCGGTCGCGGCGGAGACCGGGGCGTTGATGAATCCGTCAGGTACGTGCACCGTTCGATGATAGTGGCTTAATGCGAACTACTTGCAAGAGCGAGTCGGTGGTTGCTTGAGATCCGAGACCGGAACGCTCAACAGGGCGTAAGGCGCCTCATGTGGGACATTGGTAAGGGAAGCGGATTGATAGCTTTCACATAGGTCACTGAGCGTAAGGGGCCGTCCGATGTCTGTAGTCGAGCAGTACGCCCGAGCCCACGTCGTCACGGACGCGGACCCCGACGAGGACACGGCGATACCCGTGGTCCTGCGCTACGACCCCGAGGCCGACCCGCGCTCCGTGCGCGTCGGCCTGCCCGGAACCGACGAGTGGACCTTCTCCCGCACCCTGCTCGAACAGGGCCTGCGCGCTCCGGTCGGCACCGGTGAGGTGCGGGTGTGGCCGTGCGGGCGCGTCGGCGCCGTCGTCGAGTTCCACTCCGCGCGGGGCGTCTCCGTCGTCCAGTTCGAGTCGAAGACGCTGCTCCGCTTCCTGCGGCGCACCTATCTCGCCGCCGTCTGAGCCCTCACAGGGTGGGCCTCAGCCCAATGGGGTGGGCCTCAGCCCAAGGGGGTGGGCCTCAGCCCATCCGCAGCAGCGAGGCCACGATCGGCCCGGCCGTGTCGCCGCCGTGACCGCCCGCCTGCACCACACCGGCCGCCGCGAGATCACCCTTGTACGCGGTGAACCAGCCGTTGGGCTTCTCCTGCCCGTCGACCTCCGCCGAGCCGGTCTTCGCGCCGTAGTCCGGGCCGAGCCCGGACATCGCCTCGGCCGCCGTACCGGCCGCCGCCGTGTAGCGCATCAGCTCCCGCAGCTGCGACAGCGTCGACGGCGACAGCGAGCGCGAGGCGTGGGCCAGGCTGCGGCCGTCCACCTCCGGGGAGACCAGGTACGGCTGGTGGAAGGAGCCGGACTGCACGGTCGCGGCGACCGACGCCATGTTCAGCGGGTTCATCCGCACCCCGCCCTGGCCGATCAGCGAGGCCGCCTTCTGCGCCGCCGACTGCACCGGCACCGCCCCGTCGAAGGACGGCACGCCGATCGCCCAGTTGTTCATCGACAGGCCGAACACCTGCTGGGCCTGCCGGGTCAGGTCGTCGTCGTCCAGCTTCGGGGCCTGGCTGATGAAGGCCGTGTTGCAGGAGCGGGCGAAGCTCGCCTTGAACGAGCCGTTCTTGATCTCGAACTCGTCGTCGTTCTGGAACTTCCAGCCGCCGTAGGTGAAGTACTTCGGGCACGGGTGCTGCTTCTCCGACGACGCCAGGCCCTTGTCGATCAGCAGCGACGACGTGACGATCTTCATCGTGGAGCCGGGCGCGAGCGAGCCCTGCAGCGCGGTGTTGAAGCCGTGGCCGCTGTTGGCGACGGCGAGGATCTCACCCGTCGACGGCCGCACCACGACCACCGAGGCCCGCGCCCGCTTGGCCACCTGCGCTTCCGCTGCCGCCTGCATCCGCGGGCTCAGCGTCGTCTTCACCGTGCCCGGCGTGCCCTTGCTCAGCTCCAGCACGGTCTTGTCGGAGAGCTTCTTCGCCTTGGACTCCTTGCCGCGCACCACGCGCAGCTCGATGCCCGCCTTGCCGCCGGCCTTCTTGCCGTACTTCTCGCGCAGCCCGTCCAGGACCGAGCCCAGCGACGGGTACTTCGCCTCCGTGATCTCGCCGCCCGCGCGGTCCAGCGCCTTCACCGGCGGCGTGCCCGACTCGCCGGTGACCAGGGTGTCGCCGTCGGCGAGGTCGGGGTGGACGACGTTCGCGTGCCAGTCCACGTACGGCTTGCCGTCCTCGGCGCGGCGCACCACGGTGAAGGCGCTGCTGTACGTGAGGGGCTTGCTGACGCCCTGGTAGGACACCGTTCCCTTGACGGTGAACGGGACCTTGGCGCCCTGCGGCGCACCCGGGGTGAGGGTGAGGCCCTGGATGTGGGCGTCCTTGGCGTAGCCGGTGAGCAGGGCGGTCGCGGCCGCGGGGTCGTTCGTGGCGGCCGCCGCCTGGGGGAGGCGGCCCTGCTGCCACGTCGTGAGGAACGTCTGCGCGGTGGTGGCGACCTCGGCCGCGGACAACGGGCCCGTCTTGACGGCCTTCTTGTGGGCCGCGGCCGTGGTGGCCTTGTTGTCCTCGGCCGCCGCGCCGCCGCCGTACAGCGCGTACGCGCCGACCCCGGCGCCGCCGACGACCACGGCGATCATTCCGCCTACGACGGCGGGTCCGGTCCTGCGCCGCTCGGCGACGCGTCGTCTCTTACCCACTGCTCCGTGTTCCTCCGCGCGTTCCCCAGGGCGCCACACGCCCCATTGCCCTCGTTGCCCTCACACACCCCAACGACGGCAACCACCCTAGAGTCCCGTCCTGAGCGGGTGACGTCAGCCGCCCACCCGTAGCACGCTTGCGACAATCGGCCCGGCCGCGTCGCCGCCGTGTCCGCCCTCCTGGGTCATCGCGGCCGCCGCGACATCGCCCCGGTAGCCGGTGAACCAGCTATTGGACTTCGACTGCCCGTCGACCTCGGCCGATCCGGTCTTGGCGCCGATCCTGCCGTGCAGCCCGGCCATCGCCTGCGCGGCCGTGCCACTGGTCGCGGTGCGGTTCATCATGGCGCGCAGTTGCCGCACGGTGTCCGGCGACAGCCCCCGGGCGTGGGCAAGCTCACGGTCGTCCAGGCTCCGCGGCACGATCACCGGCTGGTGGAAGGCGCCCGTCATCGCGGTCGCCGTGACCGAGGCCATGTTCAGCGGGCTCATCTGCACCTGGCCCTGGCCGATGAGGGCCGCCGCCTTGTCGGGGCCCTCGACGGCCGGGACGGAGCCGTCGAACGAGGGGATGCCGGTCTGCCAGTTGTCCTGGCCGAGCCCGAAGCGCTCGGTGGCCTCCTGGTTCAGCGACTCGTTCTTCAGCTGCTTCACGTACTTGATGAAGGCGGTGTTGCAGGAGCGGGCGAAGCTGTCGGCGAGCGTCGCGTCCGGGTCCGGCTTCATGCTCTTGAGGTTGTGGAAGGTCTGCCCCTCCCACATCACGTCGTCCGGGCAGGGCGCGGGCCCGTTCGCCGTGGTGAGGCCGTTGTCGATGAGCGTGGCCGCGGTGACGATCTTCATGGTGGAGCCGGGGGCGAGCTTGCCGAGGAAGGCGGCGTTGAAGCCGTCGCCCCGGTGGTTGGCGACGGCCAGCACCTCGCCGGTGCTCGCCTTGACCGCGACCACCGAGGACTCGGCGTAGTTCTTCACGGCCTTCTCCGCGGCGGCCTGCACCGGTGCGCTCAGCGTGGTCGTCAGCTTGCCCGCCTTGCCCTCGGCGAGGGTGAGCAGACTGGTGTCCGGGACGCTCGCATCCGCGTGGTGCACGCTCAGCTCGACGCCCGGGCTGCCGCCCGCCTGCTCGCCGTACTTGGCGCGCAGCTCGTCCAGGATCGGGCCGAGCGAGGGGTAGGCGTCCTTGGTGAGGACCACGCCGTCCCGGTCCACCGCCTGCACCGGCGGGGACGCGGCCTCCCCGGTGACCAGGGTGTCGTCCATGCCGGTCAGCCGCGGGTGCACCACGGACGGCTGCCAGTCCACCAGCGCCCGCCCGGTGGTCAGCCCGCGCACGACGGTGAGCCGGCTGCTGTAGTCCAGCGGCTTGCTCCTGCCGCCGTATGACACCGTTGCCTTCACCGTGAACGGCACGGTGGCGCCGCTCGCCGCACCGGGCGTGATCCGCACCCCGGTGATGTGCGCGGCCTGACCGTAGGAGGTCAGCAGCGGCTCGGCCTTCGCCGCGTTGTTCGTGTACGACGCCGCCTCGGCCGCCTGCCCCTTCGCCCACGCGGCGAAGAACTTCCGCGCCGTCTCCTGCACCTCGTCGCCACTGGGCGGCCCGGTCCGCGCGGGCGCCGGCCCGCTCGCCCCGCTCCCGCCGTCGCCGTTCAGCGCCGAGACGATGTTGTACGCCCCGTACCCGGCTCCGCCCACCATGGCGGCCAGCACCGCGGTCACGATGCCGGCCTTGACCCCCGTACGCATGACGCGTTCCTCCCCGTGTCCTCCCCATGAGGTCTTCGCCCACGCCGTTTATTGAACGCGTTCAAAGACTCTGCCGCCTCGCACTGTATGCGGCCCGGGGGCCGAGTGGGGCGGCAGTTTCCGGAAGTTGTCCGAAGAGAGACGCGAAGCGCTCAGTCAATCCGTGTCATACCCACGTATCCAGCCACATCCGCGACCGCCACTGGTCGATGGGGATCGCCGTGCCGGTGAACAGGGGCCAGAAGTAGATGAAGTTCCACGCGATCAGCAGGACCAGGACGCCCGCGCTCGTCGCGCCCGCCACCCTGCGCGTGTCGCTGGCGCCCGGGGAGCCGGCGATCGCCCCCAGCAGCATCGCCACCGCCAGGCACAGGAACGGCACGAAGACGACCGCGTAGAAGAGGAAGATCGTGCGCTCCTGGTACAGGAACCACGGCAGATAGCCGGCCGCGATGCCGCAGGCGATGGCGCCCGCGCGCCAGTCGCGGCGGAAGAACCAGCGCCACAGCACGTACAGGATCGCGAAGCAGGCCACCCACCACAGCAGCGGCGTGCCGATCGCCAGCACCTCGCGCGCGCACTTCTCCCCCGCGTCCGCCGGACAGCCGTCCTTGCCGGGCGCCGGCGACTCGTAGAAGTACGACACCGGGCGGCCCAGGACGATCCAGCTCCAGGGGTTGGACTGGTAGGTGTGCGGCGAGTGCAGGTTGAGGTGGAACTCGTACACCTCGTGCTCGTAGTGCCACAGGCTGCGCCACCAGTCCGGGAACAGCCACGTCCAGCTGCCGCCCTTGCCGTCGGTGGCGGCCCAGTTGCGGTAGTAGCCGCCCGAGCCGTCGGTCGGGGAGAGGATCCAGCCGGTCCAGGAGGCGAGGTAGGTGACGACCGCCACGGGCACCGTGGCGACGAACGCCAGCCCCAGGTCGTGCTTGATCACGGCCGCGTACGGGCGCCGGGCGCCGGCCACCTTGCGGGAGCCGACGTCCCACAGCACCGTCATCACGCAGAACGCCACCAGCACGTACAGGCCGTTCCACTTGGTGCCGATCGCCAGGCCCAGCATCAGGCCCGCCAGCCAGCGCCACGGCCGCAGGCCCAGGCCCGCCGTGTCGGCGGTGTGCGCGTGCGGGCGCACCCGGCCGTCGGCGTCCACGGGCAGCGCCGCCGCCAGCCGCTCGCGCGCCTTGTCCCGGTCGACCACCAGGCAGCCGAACGCGGCCAGCACGAAGAACATCAGCACCCCGTCCAGCAGCGAGGTGCGGCTCATCACGAAGTGCAGCCCGTCCACCGCCATCAGCGCGCCCGCCAGACAGCCGAGGAAGGTCGAGCGGAACAGGCGCCGGCCGATCCGGCACAGCATCAGCACGCTCAGCGTGCCGAGCAGGGCCGTCATGAACCGCCAGCCGAACGGGTCGAAGCCGAAGATCAGCTCACCGAGCCCGATGACGTACTTGCCGACCGGCGGATGCACGACATACGCCGGGTCGGTCGGGACCGGGACATGGCCGTTCGAGGACAGGATCAGATCGTTGACGTTCTTGTCCCAGTTGACCTCGAAGCCGCGGTGGACGAGCGCCCAGGCGTCCTTGGCGTAGTACGTCTCGTCGAATATCACCGCCTTCGGGCTGCCCAGGTTCCAGAACCGGATCACACCCGCGAGCAGCGTCACCAGCAGCGGGCCGCCCCAGCCGGACCAGCGGCCGATCCGGTCGGCCAGGACCGGCGGCACGCCCAGCACGTGCCACAGCCGCGGGCTCGGTTCGGCGTACGGCGGCACGAGCCGGTCGCGCACGTCGGCGGCGGGCGGCGCCGCATAGCCGAAACGGCGCAGCCGCTGCGGCCACGACGGCCGCCGGTCGTGCGGGGCCGTTCCCTGCCGGGTGTCCGTGGAGGACGCGGTACTGGTCACCGCGCCATCGTAGGGAACGGCGCTGTGTGAGTCCCGTGCATGGCCGGGATGCGCCCCGGCCCGGCGCGTCCTGGGAGGATGGGGGCGTGACTGGAACCCTTGTTTTGGCGGGCACCCCCATCGGCGACATCGCGGACGCGCCGCCCCGGCTGGCGGAGGAGCTGGCCGGTGCGGACGTGGTCGCCGCCGAGGACACGCGCAGGCTCAGGCGTTTGACGCAGGCCCTCGGGGTGACACCCAAGGGGCGTGTCGTGTCGTACTTCGAGGGCAACGAGTCCGCCCGTACGCCCGAACTGGTCGAGGAGCTGCTGGGCGGCGCCCGGGTGCTGCTGGTCACCGACGCGGGCATGCCGTCCGTGTCCGACCCCGGCTACCGGCTGGTCGCCGCCGCCGTCGAGAAGGACGTCAAGGTCACCGCCGTGCCCGGGCCGTCCGCCGTGCTCACCGCGCTGGCGCTGTCCGGGCTGCCCGTCGACCGGTTCTGCTTCGAGGGGTTCCTGCCCCGCAAGGCGGGCGAGCGGCTGGGACGGCTGCGCGAGGTCGCCGAGGAGCGGCGGACGCTGGTCTACTTCGAGGCCCCGCACCGGCTCGACGACACCCTCGCCGCGATGGCCGAGGTGTTCGGCGCCGAGCGGCGCGCGGCGGTGTGCCGGGAGCTGACCAAGACGTACGAGGAGGTCAAGCGGGGCCCGCTCGGCGAGCTGGCGGCGTGGGCGGCCGAGGGCGTGCGCGGCGAGATCACCGTCGTCGTGGAGGGGGCGCCCGAGCGGGGCGCGCAGGAGGTGGGCGCGGAGGAACTCGTGCGCCGGGTGCGCGTGCGCGAGGAGGCCGGGGAGCGCCGCAAGGAGGCCATCGCGGCGGTCGCGGCCGAGGCCGGGCTGCCCAAGCGGCAGGTGTTCGACGCGGTGGTGGCGGCGAAGAACGCGGGGGCACTCGGCGAGGGGGCGTGAACCTTCGGCCCCGGGCGCTCGACCCCGGGGCGCTCGGCGAGGGGGCGTGAAACCCCTCTGAGCAGGGCGCATCTCGGCTGAGCGTGCGCCCCATGGCGGGGTAAACGGCCGTCGTCGAAGGCAAAGGCCAAACGCACCGAACAGGTCGCTTTCGGCAAGGAAGCTCCAAATCGGGTCCATGACTCGACAGGACCCGTGCGTTTCCGGACAGGGAGGCGTCCACTTGATGAAGGGACGCACAGCCCCATCCAGCGGACAACAGGAGCTGGCATGAGTGAGATCACCGGGCGGACGAGCCTGCGCAGCGCCGCGAAGGCCGTCGTTCACGAGTCCTATTCCTTCGCCTGCATGCGCTGCGGCCTCGGCTGGGAGCAGTCGTACGAGATAGAGCACCACACGGACGCCGACGGCCAGGACGTCGTGATGTACGTCGTCGACGGCCGCGTCGTGCCGTCGCCGCTGCAACGGCCCCGGTGCCAGCACTGCGACAGCCATGTGGTCCGCATCATGCGGCCCGGCCGTGTGACGTCGGCGGCACACCGCCTCGCGCCCCCGGCGGGACCGGTCGAGGCACCGACGACGGTCGCGGAGCAGGCCGCCGAGCAGGCGCAGCCCAAGGAGCCGCACCACTGGCACCTGTCCGACCTCCTCCACGTCTTCCACCGCAAGGCGGTCTGAGTCCCGCGTCACACGCATGGGGAGCCGGGCATGCCCCTTTCGTAGGATCGGGGCATGCCTTCGAACGCCCCCGACCCGGCCGACCCGCGCGACAAGAACGCCGCGCCGCCCCTCCCGGAGCCCCTGCGGGTCCCCGTCGCCGACTCCCACACCCACCTCGACATGCAGTCCCGCACGGTCGAGGAGGCGCTGGCGAAGGCCGCCTCGGTGGGCGTGACCCAGGTCGTGCAGGTCGGCTGCGACCTGGCCGGCTCGCGCTGGGCCGCCGAGACCGCGGCGCGCTACGACGCCGTCCACGCCACGGTCGCCCTCCACCCGAACGAGGCCCCGCGCATCGTCCACGGCGACCCCGACGGGTGGTCCCGGCAGGGCGCCCGGCAGGCCGGCGGGGACGCGGCCCTGGACGAGGCGCTCGCCGAGATCGACCGGCTGGCCGCACTCCCGCAGGTCAAGGGCGTCGGCGAGACCGGCCTGGACTACTTCCGCACCGGCCCGGAGGGCAAGGAGGCGCAGGAGCGGTCCTTCCGCGCCCACATCGAGATCGCCAAGCGGCACGGCAAGACCCTCGTCATCCACGACCGCGACGCCCACGCCGACGTGCTGCGCGTGCTGAAGGAGGAGGGCGCCCCCGAGCGGACGGTCTTCCACTGCTACTCCGGGGACGCCGAGATGGCCAAGGTCTGCGCGAGCGCGGGCTACTACATGTCGTTCGCCGGGAACGTCACCTTCAAGAACGCCCAGAACCTGCGCGACGCCCTCGCCGTCGCCCCGCTGGAGCTGGTCCTGGTCGAGACCGACGCGCCCTTCCTCACGCCCGTGCCCTACCGCGGCCGCCCCAACGCGCCCTACCTGGTCCCGGTCACCGTGCGGGCCATGGCGGCCGTGCGCGGCGTCGACGAGGACACGCTCGCGGGCGCCCTCGGGGCGAACACCGCCCGGGCCTTCGGCTACTGACCGCCACTGGCCATCTGTTCGCCACCCTCGGTAGCCGCGCCGCTTTGGAGAGTGACCGCGGCTCCGCTAGGTTCTGGGCCCGATCCGGACCTCTCGGACCCTGGAGTGGCGGCGTGAACAACTCCCCGTACGCGTACCCGCAGTACTCGCCGTATCAGCCGCGTCCGCGCCGGGAGGACGCGGAGCCGCAGGCGCAGTGGCACGAGGCGGCGCCGCAGTGGGGGCAGCCGCAGCCGCCGTATCCGCCGCAGGACCCCGCCTTCGACCCGTACACGGCCGAGACCCTGGGGTACGGCGAGGTGTACGACGCCCCCACGGCCCCGATCCCCGCCACCACGGCCCCGGTCCCTGCTCCCACCGCCACCCCCGCCCCGCGAACCGTTGCGAACCGCAGGGCCGCGCGCCGGCGCAGGGCGCGGTACGCCGAGCGCGTGGACGGCTCCGTGCGCCGCCTGCTCCCGCGCGCCCTCGTCGTCGCCTTCCTGGCCGGCGGCACCACCGCCTTCGTCGCCCAGGACAAGGCGGTCGAGCTGAGCGTCGACGGCGGCCGGCCGCGCACCCTGCACACCTTCGCCGACGACGTGACCGACCTGCTCGCGCAAGAGGGCGTCGAGGTGGGCGAGCACGACGTGATCGCCCCCGCCCCCGGCGAACCGCTGGCCAGCGGTGACGAGATCGCCGTCCACCACGCCCGCCCCGTGCGGCTCACCATCGACGGGCACCGCCGCGAGGTGTGGACGACGGCCCACACCGTGGAGGCGGCGCTGCGCCAGCTCGGGGTGCGGGCGGAGGGCGCCTATCTGTCCGCCGCGCGCTCCCAGCGCATCGGACGCGCCGGGCTCGCCCTGGACGTGCGCACCGAACGCGCCGTGACCGTCATGGCGGACGGGCAGGCCCGCACCGTCCGCACCAACGCCGCGACCGTGCGCGAGGCCGTGGAGGAGGCCGGCTTCACCCTGCGCGGCCAGGACACCACCTCCGTCGCGCCGGGCAGCTTCCCGCGCGACGGGCAGACCGTGACCGTGCTGAGGATCACCGGCAGCCGGGAGGTGCGGGAGGAGCCGATCCCGTTCCGGGAGCGCCGCACCGACGACCCGTCCCTGTTCAAGGGCACCGAGGTCGTCGAGCAGCAGGGCCGCCCCGGCCTGCGCCGGGTGACGTACACCCTGCGGACCGTCAACGGCGTACGGCTCAAACCGCGGCGCGAGCGCAGCGAGGTGGTGCGCGAGCCGCGTACGCAGGTGGTGCGGGTGGGCACGAAACCGCTGCCGACCTCGGTGCGGGGCGCCGACCAGCTGAACTGGCAGTCCCTCGCGGTCTGCGAGTCCGGCGGCCGTCCGGACGCGGTGGACGCGTCGGGCACGTACGGCGGGCTGTACCAGTTCGACACCCGCACCTGGCACGCCCTGGGCGGCAGCGGCCGCCCGCAGGACGCGCCCGCGGCGGAGCAGACGTACCGGGCGAAGAAGCTGTACCTGCGGCGCGGCGCGAGCCCCTGGCCGCACTGCGGGGCCCGGCTGCACGGCTGAGCGGCCCTGGCCGGCCGGGTCCGCGCACCCCCGTACCCTTGTCCCGTGAGCAGCCCCACCCCGGACGCCCTGCTGGGTCCCGCCGACATCCGCGAGCTGGCGGGCGCCCTCGGCGTGCGCCCCACCAAGCAGCGCGGACAGAACTTCGTCATCGACGCCAACACGGTCCGCCGGATCGTCCGCACCGCCGAGGTCCGGCCCGAGGACGTGGTCGTCGAGGTCGGCCCGGGGCTCGGCTCCCTGACCCTCGCCCTGCTGGAGGTCGCCGACCGGGTCACCGCCGTCGAGATCGACGACGTGCTCGCGGCCGCGCTGCCCGCGACGATCGCCGCGCGGATGCCGGAGCGGGCCGAGCGGTTCGCGCTGGTGCACTCCGACGCGATGCACGTCACCGAGCTGCCCGGCCCGCCGCCCACCGCGCTGGTCGCCAACCTGCCCTACAACGTGGCCGTACCCGTGCTGCTGCACATGCTCGACACCTTCCCGAGCATCGAGCGCACCCTGGTCATGGTCCAGTCCGAGGTCGCCGACCGGCTCGCCGCCGGACCCGGCTCGAAGGTGTACGGCGTGCCGTCCGTGAAGGCCAACTGGTACGCCGAGGTCAAGCGGGCCGGCGCGATCGGCCGCAACGTCTTCTGGCCCGCGCCGAACGTGGACAGCGGGCTGGTCTCCCTGGTCCGGCGCACCGAGCCGATCAAGACGACGGCCTCCAAGCGGGAGGTCTTCGCGGTGGTCGACGCGGCCTTCGCCCAGCGCCGCAAGACGCTGCGCGCGGCGCTCGCGGGCTGGGCCGGGTCGGCTGCGGCGGCCGAGGCGGCGCTGGTCGCGGCGGGCGTGTCCCCGCAGGCCCGCGGGGAGTCCCTGACCGTGGAGGAGTTCGCGCGGATCGCCGAGCACAAGGAGCAGGCCTAAGTGAGCGTCACCGTCCGCGTCCCGGCCAAGGTCAACGTCCAGCTCGCCGTGGGCGCCGCCCGCCCCGACGGCTTCCACGACCTGGCCAACGTCTTCCTGGCGGTCGGCCTCTACGACGAGGTCACGGTGACCCCGGCCGCCGAGCTGCGGGTGACCTGCGAGGGGCCGGACGCCGGTCAGGTCCCGCTGGACCGCACCAACCTCGCCGCACGCGCGGCGATCGCGCTCGCCGCCCGCGCGGGCATCGAGCCGGCCGTGCACCTGCACATCGCCAAGGACATCCCGGTCGCCGGCGGCATGGCGGGCGGCAGCGCGGACGGCGCGGGCGCCCTGCTGGCCTGCGAGGCGCTGTGGAACACCGGCGCCACCCGCGAGGAGCTGCTGGCCATCTGCGCCGAGCTGGGCAGCGACGTGCCGTTCAGCCTGGTCGGCGGGGCGGCGCTGGGCGTCGGGCGCGGCGAGAAGCTGACGCCGCTGGAGACCGGCGGCACCTTCCACTGGGTGTTCGCGATGGCCGAGCGGGGGCTGTCCACACCGGCGGTGTTCCGCGAGTTCGACCGGCTGACGGAGGGACGGGAGATCCCGGAGCCGGTGGCGTCGGAGGACGTGCTCGACGCCCTGGCCAAGGGCGACGCGGAGGCGCTGGCGGCAGCGGTCACCAATGATTTGCAGCCGGCCGCGCTGTCCCTCTATCCCGAGCTGGCGGAGACCCTGGCGGTGGGCCGCTCGGCGGGAGCGCTCGTCGGGCTGGTCTCCGGGTCCGGCCCGACCACGGCGTTCCTGGTGCGCGACGGCGCCTCCGCCGATGCGGTGGCGGAGGCGCTGCGGGAGTCCGGCACGTGCCGGAGCGTGCGGGTGGCTTCGGGGGCGGTGCCGGGGGCGACGGTTCTCTGACGGTTCAGAGGCTGTCGATGGCGGTCACATCGATGTCGATGGGGGCCGGCTTGTCGACCTTGATCCGGTCGCGGTGCATGCCCATGTGCACGTATGACTTGGTGAGTGGGTCGAGTTCGTAGACATGGATCACGGGCCCGCCGGTGGTTCCGTTCTGCTCGACGCGCCAGAAATTGGGGATCCCCGCGGCGGCGTACTTCTGCGGTTTGGTCGTACGGTCGCGAGATTCCGAGTCGGGCGAGACGACCTCTACAGCAAGCAGGACATCCTCGGCCTGGAAACTCGTCTGGTCCAGCCCGGTGACCGCGTCGGCTCGGACCACGCTGACATCCGGCTCAGGCCCATTTCGGTTGTCGAGGAGGACGGTCATCTCTCGCTCGACACTGAACTCTGGCCCGAGAGAACTGCACAGGCCGTTGAACAGCAGATTGACCACCAGGTAGTGGAAGCGGCGCTGCGGACTCACGAAAACGAGGCTCCCGTCGATCAGCTCGGTGTGCGGCGGGAGATCGGGCAGCGTGAACAGGTCGTCCACGGTGTAGCCGTCCGGCGGCGGCACCGGCCACTGGCCCTGGTGCTTCACGGACTCGGCGGTCATGGTTCCTCCCATGGACGGGATCCTGCTGCCTGCCCTCCACGGTAGCCGCCGCATCCCGATCACGTCATCACGAAGAGTGACCGACCCCGCGCGCGCCGCTCCCCACCCCGCAGGGCCTACGCTTGAAGGCTGATCGATCCCCCCGGGCAGGAGTGAAATGGCCGTCAACCTGGTCAATGTCGAGAACGTCAGCAAGGTGTACGGCACCCGTGCCCTGCTGGACGGTGTGTCGCTCGGCGTGTCCGAGGGGGACCGGATCGGCGTCGTCGGCCGCAACGGCGACGGCAAGACCACCCTGATCCGGATGCTCGCCAAGCTGGAGGAGGCCGACACCGGCCGGGTCACCCACTCCGGCGGGCTGCGGCTCGGCGTGCTCACCCAGCACGACTCCCTCGACCCGGAGGCGACCGTCCGCCACGAGGTCATCGGCGACATGGCCGACCACGAGTGGGCGGGCAACGCCAAGGTCCGCGACGTGCTCACCGGGCTGTTCGGCGGGCTGGACCTGCCGGGCTTCCCCAAGGGCCTGGACACCGTCATCGGCCCGCTCTCCGGTGGCGAGCGGCGCCGTATCGCGCTGGCCAAGCTGCTCATCGAGGAGCAGGACCTGATCGTCCTGGACGAGCCCACCAACCACCTCGACGTCGAGGGCATCGCGTGGCTGGCCGAGCACCTGCGCAACCGCCGCTCGGCGCTGGTGTGCGTCACCCACGACCGCTGGTTCCTGGACCAGGTCTGCACCCGCATGTGGGACGTGCAGCGCGGTGACGTCTACGAGTACGAGGGCGGCTACTCCGACTACGTCTTCGCCCGGGCCGAGCGTGAGCGCATCGCCGCGACCGAGGAGGCCAAGCGGCAGAACCTGGTCCGCAAGGAGCTGGCCTGGCTGCGGCGCGGCGCCCCCGCGCGCACCTCCAAGCCGCGCTTCCGCGTCGAGGCCGCCAACGAGCTGATCAAGGACGTGCCGCCGCCCCGGGACACCAGCGAGCTGATGAAGTTCGCCTCCTCCCGGCTCGGCAAGACCGTCTTCGACCTGGAGGACGTGACCGTCCAGGCCGGGCCCAAGGTCCTGCTGAAGCACGTGACCTGGCAGCTCGGCCCGGGCGATCGCATCGGCCTGGTCGGCGTCAACGGCGCCGGCAAGACCTCCCTCCTGCGGGCGATGGCCGCCGCCGCGCGCACCGAGGGCGAGACGCAGCCCGCGGGCGGCCGGATCGCCGTCGGCAGGACCGTCAAGCTCGCCTACCTCTCCCAGGAGGTCGCCGAACTCGACCCGAACACCCGGGTGCTGGAGGCCGTGCAGCAGGTCCGCGAGCGCGTCGACCTCGGCAAGGGCCGCGAGATGACCGCCGGGCAGCTGTGCGAGACGTTCGGCTTCAACAAGGAGAAGCAGTGGACGCCGGTCGGGGACCTCTCCGGCGGTGAGCGGCGCCGGCTGCAGCTGCTGCGGCTGCTGATGGACGAGCCCAACGTCCTCTTCCTCGACGAGCCCACCAACGACCTCGACATCGAGACCCTCACCCAGCTGGAGGACCTCCTCGACGGCTGGCCCGGCTCGATGATCGTCATCTCCCACGACCGGTTCTTCGTGGAGCGCACCACCGACCGCGTCTTCGCCCTGCTCGGTGACGGCACCCTGCGCATGCTGCCGCGCGGCATCGACGAGTACCTGGAGCGGCGCAAGCGCATGGAGGAGGCGGTCGCCGCGCAGGCCGCCCCCACCGCGCCCAAGCCGGCCGGCACCGAGAAGAGCGCCGCCGACCAGCGTGCCGCGAAGAAGGAACTGCAGAAGATCGAGCGGCAGCTGGACAAGATCTCCGAGAAGGAGACCAAGCTGCACGCGCGGATCGCCGAGAACGCCACGGACTTCGGGAAGGTCGCCGAACTCGACGCCGAACTGCGGGAGCTGGCCGGCCAGCGCGAGGAGCTGGAGCTGCGCTGGCTGGAACTGGCCGAGGACGCCTGACCGTTCGGCGGCGCATGCGCCCGGCGCGCAGGTCGCGTGAAGGGGGCGTGAAGGCGCGTAACAAGGGCATCACGGGCCGGTCCTCCGTTCGGTACAGCCGTGGGCCGACTCCGGTGGACTGTCGGCGGCGGGTGATAGAAAGGGCCGTCTGAGAACTGTCTGTCGAACGACTCTGGGTCCATCGCGTACCTCAGGGCGTGGGTGAAAATCAGTGAGGTAGGGGGAGACGCTGATGACTCAGCCGCCCAACCAGCCGCCGCAGCAGGGTGGGTTCGGCCCACCGCAGGACCAGCCACCGCAGGGCGGTGGCGGGTTCGGCGCTCCGCAGAGCCCGCCACCCCCGCCGGCCGGCGCACCACAGACGCCGCCTCCACCGCAGACCCCGCCCGCCGGCGCACCGCAGCCGGGGTACGGCTACCCGCAGCAGCCCGGGCCCTACGCCCAGCCGAGCGGACCCTACGCGGCACCGGGCGCCCCCGGCACGCCGCCCGCGCCCGGCCCGTACGGCCAGCAGCCCGGCCCGTACAGCCCGCCGCAGCAGCCCGGCCCGTACGGCCAGCCGCAGCCCGGGTACGGCTACCCGCCGCAGCCGCAGTTCCCCGGGGCGCCCGGCACCCCGCCGCCGGCCCTCGGCGGCGGGAAGGGCCTCAAGGGCAAGCCGCTCGCCATCATCGGCGCGGCCGTCGCCGCGCTGCTGGTCATCGGCGGCACGGTGTGGGCGGTCAGCGGCGACGACGACCCGAAGAAGCCGGTCGCCCAGCAGAGCGACGACCCCAAGCCGTCCGGTTCCGAGAGCAGCGGCGACACCCCCGGTGGCCGCGGCGGCGACGACCCCGAGGACCTCAACGCCGGCCGCCAGCCCGGCGAGGCGAAGGTGCTGTGGTACGAGTCGGCGCCCGACGCGCCCAAGGGCGGCGCCGACGCCCCGGGCCTGTGGATCACCGACAAGGTCGCCGTCAAGGCCGCGTACAAGCAGGTCTTCGGCTACAACATCTCCGACGGCAAGCCCGCCTGGGCACCCATCACCTTCGCGTCGAAGATCTGCGCCGCCACCCGCGAGAAGACGGCCCAGAACAAGATCATCGTCGCGTACATGAGCGGCACCAGCGAGCGCGCCAAGTGCAACCAGCTCCAGGAGATCGACCTCGCCACCGGCCAGAAGGGCTGGACCGGCTCGATCGACGACGGCGCCCTGTTCGACAGCACCCTCAACGTCGAACTGGTGCTGGCCGGTGACACGCTGATGATCGGCCGCTCCCAGTCCGGCGTCGCCCTCGACGTGCACAGCGGCCACAAGCTGTACGACAAGAAGCGCTACGGCGACGCCTGCTTCCCGGCCGCCTTCGCGGGCAGCCCGACCAAGCTGATCCAGGTCGCCAGCTGCGGCGCCATGACGTCCAACGAGCACGAGGAACTGCAGGGCCTCAACCCCAAGACCGGGGCCGTGCTGTGGACCCAGCCGCTGGAGAAGGGCTGGGAGGCCAAGAAGGTCTTCTCGATGGACCCGCTGGTCGTCTACCTCACCAACGAGGACAAGAAGGTCTGGGACATGGTGGTCCTGGGCGCCGACGGCAAGCTGCGCACCCACGTCAACGTGGACGAGAAGTTCGACTTCCAGTGCGGCTGGAGCATCTTCCAGCGCAACCTGCAGGGCTGCGCGGGCACCGCCGCCGACGCCGACACGCTCTACCTGCCCACCGACGCCACCACCGGAGCCAACGAGGTCGTCGCCATCAGCCTCGCCAACGGCAAGGAGAAGTGGCGCGTGAAGTCCCCGGCGGACGAGTCGATGCTGCCGATGCACGTCGGCGGCGGCCAGCTCGTCGCCTACGTCGAGCCGTCCTACGACGCGGGCGGCCAGGTCGTGGGCGTCCCGACGGCGGGCACCGCGCACCAGCCGGCCAAGCTGCTGCAGATGCCCGCGGCCACCGCGGAGATCGAGAACGGCTTCTTCGACAAGACCTACGACTGGGTCGACGGTCGCTTCTACATCGCGACCACCCGGCTGGGCGGCGACGACGACGCCAAGGAGAAGCTGATGCTCGCCTTCGGCAAGTGAGCCTGACGCGGGGCCCGTTGCCGGGCCCCGCTGTCGCGTCCGCCTCTCCACCCGTCCGCCCCGCCGACGACCTTCGTCGTCCGACCTGAGGTATTCCACGTCATGACCCAGCCGCCCCCGCCCCCGAACCAGCCCCCGCAGCAGGGGGGTGGCTTCGGCCCGCCCCAGGACCAGCAGCCGCCGCAGCCGCCGCAGCCCCCGCAGTCTCCGCAGCAGGGTGGCTACGGCACGCCGCAGCCCGCCCAGCCGCCGCAGGCTCCGCCGGCCGCCCCGCACACCCCGCCCGCCGCCGCGCCGGTACCCCCGAGCCTGGACAAGGGCCCGCAGCCGGCGCCGGGTTACGGCTACCCGCAGCAGCCGCAGGGTGCGCCGCAGTACCCGCAGCAGCCGCAGGGCGCCCCGCAGCAGCCCCCGGCTCCGCAGGCTCCGCAGACGCCTCCGCCACCCATGCCCGGGCAGCAGCCCGCGCCCGGCTACGGCTACCCGCAGGCCGGCCAGGCGCCGGGCCAGGCCCCCACGCCGCCCCAGCCGCAGCCCGGTTACGGCTACCCGGGCCAGCCGCAGCCGCCGTACGGGCAGCAGCCCGGTTACGGCTACCCGCAGCAGACGACGCCGCAGCAGCCGCAGGCCGCCACCACCGGCGGCGGGCGGAAGATCAACCCCAACGTGGCGATCATCGTCTCCGCGGTCGCCGCCATCGCGCTGATCATCGGCGGCGGCGTCTGGTACTCCAGCTCCAAGGACGACGGCAACGAGCCCACCGCCCACTCCAGCACCGGCGGCGACAAGGGCGGCGGTGGCGGCAGCGAGAAGGCGCCCGACAACCCCGCGTCCCATGTGCTGTTCCAGGTGCCGATGCCGCCGGTCGCGGACGACGACAGCATGAGCGTGAACGGCTCCTGGCTCACCGACAAGGTGTACGCCAAGACCGGCGCCGCCGAGATCGTCGGCTACGACCCCGTCAAGGGCTCCCCGATGTGGAAGATCCCGCTGTCCGGCCCGGTGTGCACGGCCAGCAAGTACGCCTCCGCCGACGGCAAGGCGGCCGTCGTCTACGAGCCGGCGATGCCGACCAAGGACAAGCCGTCGCACGGCTGCAGCCAGGTCGCGGCCATCGACCTGACGACCGGCCGCAAGCTGTGGACGAAGACCGCGAAGAACGGCGACGAGCTCGCCACGTTCGACAACGTCACCCTCAGCGGCGGCACCATCGCCGCGGGCGGCCTGGACGGCGGCGCCGCCTGGGACGCGACCTCCGGCGCGGCCCTGTGGGCCCCGAAGCCGGCCGACACCTGCGAGGACGCCGGCTACGGCGGTGGCGAGAAGCTGGTCGCGGTGCGCAAGTGCGGGTCGTACGACAACCCGACGGTCCACATCCAGACCATCGACCCGAAGTCCGGGAAGGTGTTCTCCGACTACAAGATGTCCCCGGGCATCGAGGACGCGGCCATCGTCTCCAGCAACCCGCTCGTCGTCGGCGCCGACGTCGGTGACACCGGCAACGGCAGCGGGGTGTCGGACATCTTCTCCATCGACAACACCAACGGGCAGCTCAAGGCGCGCATCTCCCTGTCCGGCGACGGATACGCGGAGGACTGCGACACCCTCGACGAGGTCGAGAACTGCCACGGCCTGGTGGTCGGCAACGGCAAGCTGTACGTCTCCACCGAGGAGCACGACGGCACCGGCGACCACGGCCGCACCAACGAGATCGTCTCCTTCGACCTCACCACCGGCAAGCAGACCGGCCAGCGCGCGGACGCCGGCGACGGCTACGCCTACACGCCGCTGCGCATGGACGGCTCCAACGTGATCGCGTACAAGCGGCCGCCGTACGACAAGGGCGGACAGATCGTCAGCATCGACGGCACCAGCTTCAAGGCGACCACGCTGCTGGAGAACCCGGCCACGGAGTCGGTGCGGGACGTGGAGACCAGCATGCTCCCCGACCACGCCGAGCTGATTTTCGCCAACGGCCGCCTGTACATGGCGGACGTGTACGCCCGTAAGCCCACGGCGGGCGAGAAGAACTACCTGGCGATCGCCTTCGGTACGCGCTGACGACCGGGTGATCCGCACGGTGCGGCCCCGCCCCTGCTCAGGGGGCGGGGCCACTTTTCGTTCCGTTGGGGGCGCGCGAAGTCGTACAAGCGTGTAGCTTCCGGGTGCAATGGCTCGGGGGACTGGGGGGTTTACTTGGGAGTGCGGCTGATGGTGGTCGACGACCACCGACTGCACGCCGAGGCGCTGGCCTCGGCGCTGAAGCTGCGGGGGCACCGGGTGCTCGCCGCGGCGGCGCCCGTCGCGGGCGCGGCGGAGCTGATGATCTCGCGGGCGCCGGAGGTGTGCCTGCTGGGCACGGCCGCGCCGGCCCAGCCCGGGGTCTTCGACCCGGTGGTGCGGGTGCGGCGGGAGCGGCCGCAGGTGGCCGTGGTCGTGCTGGGCCCGGTGCCGAACCCGCACGGGATCGCCGCGGCCTTCGCGGCGGGGGCCTGTGGGTACGTCCGGCACGACGAGCGCATCGAGGGCGTCGAGCGGGCGATCATGAAGGCGCGGACGGGTGAGGCGGCGGTGGCGCCGGCGCTGCTGCAGCAGGCGTTCGGAGAGCTGCTGAACCCGGCGGCCCAGCCGGACGACGAGGGCCGCCGGCTGCTGCAGATGCTGACGCCGCGGGAGGTGGAGGTCCTGGTCCGGGTCGCCGACGGCGAGGACACGAGGGTGATCGCGGCGGGCATGGGGATAGCCCCGTCGACAGCCCGGACCCATGTCCAACGGGTCCTGATGAAACTGGGGGTGGGCTCCCGCCTGGAGGCAGCGGCCCTGGCAGCGAGAACGGGGTTGTTGGAACGGGCTGCGCACCCCGGCACGGACGACTGACCGCCGGCTGGGGCGGTCCGAGGGTGGGTAGCGCAACCCGGCGCGACGGGGTGCCTCCCCCAAGCTCTTCGAGCAGGGGGCCCCAGCGCCCACCCGTGCCGCCCCAGCGGCACGACTGCCCGCAGCTACGTCAACCAAGGGGCGCGGGGAACTGCGCGACCGGCCACGACGTACCCGCACCCGGCAACGCACCCCGCGCCCCGACCGCCCTACTCCACAGGCTCATCCGGAGTCGGCGGAGCCACAGGCCGCAGCTTCAGCCAGGCCAGGAAGAAGACACCCAGGGCCAGCATCCCCAGCCCCGTCCACAGGTTGATATTGACCCCCTGGGCCTTGTCGATCGCCGCATCGGAATCCGTCAGCCCCGTGATCGTGACGATGACGCCGTAGACGACGAACAACCCCCCGATGATCCGACGGATGTCGAACAGCCGCGCCGCGGTCGCCGACTTCCCCTCCAGCTCGGTCACCTCACGCTGCACATCCCGCTCGGAGTACTCGTGACGCCCGGAATTGTCGCTCATGCTCTCTCAAACTCCCTCTTCGTCACAGCGGCCGTCAGAACGAGAACGGGATGTAGCAGACGGCGGCCAGCACCACCGCACCCCAGCCCAGCAGCGCCGGCCGCCGGTACCATGCGTCGTCCCCGGCGGCGGGCGGCTCGGCCATGCCCGGCGACCGGGTGCCGTAGACCAGCCCCTGCAGGTCCTCGACCGGCTTCGGCTTGGTGAACAGCGTCACCACCACCATCACCACCGCACCCGCCACGAACCCGGCGATCGCGGAGACGAAGTTGGCGCCCTGGTCGGAGGGGATGTCGATGATGCCCTGCTTGTAGATCCAGAAGTAGTTCAGCATCGCGGTCACCGTGCCGGCCAGCAGCCCCCAGAAGCCGGACTTCATCGAGGCCCGCTTCCAGAACATGCCGATGATGAAGACGACGAACATCGGGACGTTGAAGAAGGAGAACAGCGTCTGCAGGTAGGCCATGATGTTCGAGAACGACGAGGCCAGGAACGCCGTACCGATGGACGCGAGCACACCGATCGCGGTGATCAGGCGCCCGAACCGCACGTAGTACACGTCCTCGCGGTCCTTGACCACGTACTTGGCCCAGATGTCGGTCGTGAACACGGTGTTGAAGGACGACACGTTGGCCGCCATGCCGGCCATGAACGCGGCGAGCAGCCCGGTGACGGCGATGCCGAGCACGCCGTTGGGCAGCAGCTGCTCCATCAGGTACGGGATGGCGTCGTTGTACTGCAGGTCGGAGCCGGACGTACCGATCTTCGGCACCAGGACGGCAGCGACCAGGCCCGGGATCATCACCAGGAACACGATGAAGATCTTCGGGAACGCGGCGATCAGCGGCGTGCGCTGGGCCGCCGAGAGGTTCTTCGCGGACAGGGCGCGCTGCACCTCGGCGAAGTTGGTCGTCCAGTAGCCGAAGGAGAGCACGAAGCCGAGGCCCAGCACGATCGTCAGCCAGTTGGCGCCGAGCGGGTTGGCGTGGCCGATGCCGGTGCCGCCCCAGGAGGTGAGGAAATCACCGCCGCGGCTCTTGGTCAGGGAGTCGGACAGCCCGTCCCAGCCGCCGACCTTCTTCAGACCGAGCACGGTGATCGGGATGAGCGCGGCGAGGATCACGAAGAACTGCAGCACCTCGTTGTAGATCGCCGAGGACAGGCCGCCGAGGGTGATGTAGGCGAGCACGAAGAACCCGGCGACCACGATCGCCACCCACTGCGGCCAGCCCAGCAGCGCCTCGACGACGATCGCGAGGGCGTAGAGGTTGACGCCGGCGATCAGGATCGCCGCAAAGGCGAACAGGATCGAACTCAGCAGATGCGCGCCCCTGTCGAACCGCAGCAGCAGGAACTCGGGGACCGAGCGGACCTTGCTGCCGTAGTAGAAGGGCATCATCACCAGGCCCAGGAAGACCATCGCCGGGATGGCGCCGATCCAGTACCAGTGGGTGGTGTAGACGCCGTACTGGGCGCTGTTGGCGGCCATGCCGAGGATCTCGGTGGCGCCGAGGTTGGCCGCGATGAACGCCAGGCCCGTCACCCACGCGGGCAGTGAGCGCCCGGACAGGAAGAAGTCGAGGCTCGTCTTCACCGAGCGCCGGGCGGCGAAGCCGATGCCCAGCACGACGACGAAGTAGATCGCGAGGATCGTGTAGTCGAGCCAGTTCGTGGGGAGCCGTAGCTCGGCGGCCAGATATGTGGGGGTCTGCATGCGTACTCGCTTCGTTGCGCGAACTGATCCTCAGCGGAACCTACGCCTCCGCCTTCAGAATTTGAACACTTCTGATGATGACCTTTGTTGGATTGTGATGTGACGAGGGCTGGTGGGTTGTGGCGTGTTATGTTTGATTATGTTGAGTAAGAGTTGTGTGGTGCGGACAGAGGGAGTCCGGCGTGAAGAAGACCTCGACCCGGTTGGCCGACGGTCGTGAGCTGATCTACTACGACCTGCGCGACGACTCGGTGCGGGCCGCGGTCGACCGCCGCCCCCTGGAGCGGACCGTGACGACCTCCGAGGTCCGCCACGACGAGCTGCTCGGTGACGCGGTCGCCGTCGCCTCGCACCGCCAGGGCCGCACCTACCACCCCCCGGCCGACGAGTGCCCGCTGTGCCCGTCCGAGGGCGAGCGCCTCAGCGAGATCCCGGACTCCTCCTACGACGTCGTCGTCTTCGAGAACCGCTTCCCCTCGCTCGCCGGCGACTCCGGCCGCTGCGAGGTGGTCTGCTTCACCTCCGACCACCACGCCTCCTTCGCCGACCTGACCGAGGAGCAGGCGCGGCTGGTGCTGGACGCCTGGACCGACCGCACGTCGGAGCTGTCGCATCTGCCCTCCGTCGAGCAGGTGTTCTGTTTCGAGAACCGCGGCGCCGAGATCGGCGTGACCCTGGGCCACCCGCACGGGCAGATCTACGCCTACCCCTTCACCACCCCGCGCACCGCGCTGATGCTGCGCCAGGTCGCCTCGCACAAAGAGGCGAGCGGCGGGGAGAACCTCTTCGACGCCGTCCTGGAGCGTGAGCTCGCCGGTGAGCGGGTCGTCCTGGAGGGTGAACACTGGGTGGCCTTCGTGCCGTACGCGGCGCACTGGCCGTACGAGGTCCACCTGTACCCGAAGCGGCGCGTGCCGGACCTGCTGGCGCTGGACGAGGGGGCCCGCACAGAGTTCCCCCAGGTCTATCTGGAACTCTTGAGGCGCTTCGACCGGATCTTCGGAAGCGGTGAACCGCCGACGCCGTACATCGCCGCCTGGCACCAGGCGCCGTTCGGCCCGCTGGCGGAGTTCGACGGCGTCAGCCGTGACGACTTCGCGCTCCACCTGGAGCTTTTCACCATTCGCCGTACGTCCGGCAAGCTGAAGTACCTCGCGGGCTCCGAATCGGGCATGAGCGTGTTCATCAACGACGTGCCTCCGGAGCGCGCGGCCGAGCGACTGCGAGAGGTAGCGAGTTCATGAGCGGTAAGTACCTGGTGACGGGCGGTGCGGGGTACGTCGGCAGTGTGGTGGCCCAGCATCTGCTGGAGGCCGGCCACGAGGTCGTCGTCCTGGACAACCTGACGACCGGCTTCCGGGAGGGTGTCCCGGCGGGCGCCGCCTTCGTCGAGGGCGACATCCGCGACGCCGCGAAGTGGCTGGACTCCTCCTTCGACGGCGTGCTGCACTTCGCCGCGTTCTCGCAGGTCGGCGAGTCGGTGGTGAAGCCGGAGAAGTACTGGGACAACAACGTCGGCGGCACCATGGCCCTGCTCGGCGCCATGCGCGAGGCGGGCGTGAAGAAGCTGGTCTTCTCCTCCACGGCGGCCACCTACGGCGAGCCGGAGCAGGTGCCGATCGTCGAGACCGCTCCGACGAAGCCCACCAACCCCTACGGCGCCTCCAAGCTGGCCGTGGACTTCATGATCACCAGCGAGGCGAACGCGCACGGCCTGGGCGCGGTCTCCCTGCGCTACTTCAACGTCGCCGGCGCCTACGGGGCCTACGGCGAGCGCCACGACCCGGAGTCGCACCTGATCCCGCTGGTCCTCCAGGTCGCCCAGGGCCGCCGCGACGCGATCTCCGTCTACGGCGACGACTACCCGACGCCGGACGGCACCTGTGTGCGCGACTACATCCACGTCGCCGACCTGGCCGAGGCCCACCTGCTGGCCCTGAAGGCCGCACAGCCGGGCGAGCATCTGATCTGCAACCTCGGCAACGGCAACGGCTTCTCCGTCCGCGAGGTCATCGAGACCGTCCGCCAGGTCACCGGCCACCCGATCCCCGAGGTGGTCGCGCCGCGCCGGGGCGGCGACCCGGCCGTCCTGGTCGCCTCCGCGGACACCGCCCGCGAGCGCCTGGGCTGGCAGCCGCGCCGCGCGGACCTCGCCGGGATCGTCGCGGACGCGTGGGAGTTCGCGCAGAACCGCGCAAAGTAACGCACTTTCGAGCAGAAGGTACGAAAGGTCAGGGTCAGGGATGAGCGAGGCCGTCGCCGGCGCCGTAGCCGAGCGGTTCAAGGAGCTGTACGGAGCCGATCCGGAAGGGGTGTGGGCGGCGCCGGGCCGCGTCAACCTCATCGGCGAGCACACCGACTACAACGACGGCTTCGTCATGCCGTTCGCCCTGCCGCACACCGCGGTGGCCGCGGTGTCCCGCCGCGAGGACGGCGTCGTACGCCTGCACTCGCAGGACGTCGAAGGCGGCGTGAGCGAACTGCGCCTCGACTCCCTGACCCCCGAGTCGGACACGGCCTGGACGGCCTACCCGGCAGGTGTGCTGTGGGCCCTGCGCGAGGCCGGCCATCCGGTGACCGGCGCGGACATCCACCTGGCCTCCACGGTCCCGGCGGGCGCGGGCCTGTCCTCCTCGGCGGCCCTGGAGGTGGTGGTCGCCCTCGCCCTGAACGACCTGTTCTCCCTGGGCCTGCGCGGCTGGCAACTGGCCCGCCTGTGCCAGCGCGCGGAGAACGTCTACGTCGGCGCACCGGTCGGCATCATGGACCAGACCGCGTCGGCCTGCTGCGAGGCGGGCCACGCCCTGTTCCTCGACACCCGCGACCTGTCCCAGCGCCAGATCCCCTTCGACCTCGCCGCCGAGGGCCTGCGCCTGCTGGTGGTGGACACCCAGGTCAAGCACGCGCACAGCGAGGGCGAGTACGGCAAGCGCCGCGCGGGCTGCGAGAAGGGCGCGGCCCTGCTGGGCGTCGACGCCCTGCGGGACGTGCCGTACGACGAGCTCGACGACGCACTGTCCCGCCTCGGCGACGAGGAGGAGGTCCGCCGCCTGGTCCGCCACGTCGTGACGGAGAACCACCGGGTCGAACAGGTCGTCTCCCTCCTGGAGTCGGGCGGCACCCGCGCCATCGGCCCCCTCCTGACCGAGGGCCACGCCTCCCTGCGCGACGACTTCCGCATCTCCTGCCCCGAACTGGACCTGGTCGTCGACACGGCCCTGGCCTCCGGCGCTCTGGGCGCCCGCATGACCGGCGGCGGCTTCGGCGGCTCGGCGATCGTCCTGACGGAGGCGACGGAGGTCGACACGATCACCACAGCGATCGAAAAGGCCTTCACCACGGCGGGCTTCACACAGCCCCGCACGTTCGAAGCGACCCCGTCCCCGGGCGCCCGACGCCTTCGCTGAGGCCCAGCCCCCGACAACCGACGCCCCCGCACCCCTCGTGGACGCGGGGGCGTCGGCGTTCACCGACAGCCGAGCCTGATGGCCGGGCAGCGCCTGGTGACATCAACGGCACCATCGGTAACGTTGGGTCACTCGTTGAGAATCCGCCCCACCGGGAGTCATAGTGATCCGCCGCCCCACCCTGCTCGCAGCGGTCGCCCTGAGCGCTGCGGCGGCCTTTACGCTGACCGCTTGCGGCAGCGGTGACGACAGTACGAAGGGCAACGACAAGATCGCGGGAGCAGACACCGGCAGCTCGCCGGTGCCGTCACCGAGCCCCTCGGCCGCCGAGGCCGCGGACCGGCCGGCGATCGAACTGCCGGCGGATCTGACGTACACCTTCGACTGGCCGAAGACCGGCGACAAGGACAAGGACGCGGTTCTCGCCGACGGCGAGCAGTCGATCAAAGCCGTGGACATGGCCATCGTCCGTCAGAACGCCCTCGATGAGGGCTACCGGTACTACTACGAGGGCGAGGCGGCCGCCGAGACCGAGCGGTTCATCAAGGCGTACGTCAAGGCGAAGGCCCGCGTCACCGGTGCGTACCGCTACTACGGCGCCGTCGTCAGCCTGCGCGGACCGGAATCGGCTTCCCTCGTGTACTGCGAGGACCAGGGCAAGGCGTACGACATGTACCTCGCGACCAAGAAGGTCGACAAGACGCCGGTCACGAAGAACAGTTACGTCCTCTACAACACCCAGCTGCACCGGAACACCAAGGGCGTCTGGGTCATCGAGAAGATGCTGTCGCAGCGGGGGAGCGACCGGTGCCAGCCCTGACCGCACGGTTACGCATCCTTCCGGCGTGCATGGCCGTCGGCCTGGTGATGGCGGTCGGCAGCCCGGCCTTCGCCGACAACAAGATCGGGGTGGTGCACAGGCGCCCGCGCCGAGCACGGACGCGCACGGTGACACCGACGGCGCCGGCAACCTCTCGGCGACTGCGGGGGCTGTCGTCTTCGACCGCTCCCGCAACGGCTCCGGACCGGCTGCAGGGCCCGTGACGTCGACGACCACATGGACCCCGCCGGCCTGCTACTACGCGCCGAAGTACACGCCTGAGCAGCTGCAGAAGTACCTGGAAGCCATCTGGGGGGCCGAGTCGACGGGCCACGAGTGGGAGCTGGGGCAGCGCAAGAAGTACGTCGACGGCGATCCCTACAAGGACTTCAACAAGGACAAGGCCGGCAAGGGCTACTGGTGGGACTCGTACGTCACTCCGGGCCGTGAGGGCGACCCCCACGCGCTGGACTGCGACAAGGACATCTTCTGGGTCGACAAGGGCGAGGCTCCTCCCGCCGACGCTCCCCAGGCGATCAGTGCGCGGATGCTGGCCGAACTCGCCTACGCCGAGATCAGGGTTCCGTCCACAGAGGTCACTCTCGCGCCCGCAGGCGTGACCAAGGTGAATCTGCCTACCTGGGCCTGGCTGGATGCCGCGACGTTCAAGCCGGTGTCGGTGACCGCCTCGGTCCCCCTGCTCGGCATCTCGGCCACGACCACCGCGGAACCTGTGTCGGTGAGGATCGATCGCGGCACCGCGGACGCCGAGACCTACCCGGCGAGCGGTGTCTGCCAGGTGGCCTCCGGACGGGTCGGCGAGCCGTACGCCAAGGGCAAAGCGGACCGGGAGCCGCCCTGTGGAGTGAGGTACCTGCGCAGTTCCGGCACCGGCTCCTACCGACTCACAGCCACCGTCACCTGGCACATCCACTGGACGGGCACCAACGCGCCAGGCGGCGATCTGCCTGATGGCGCGTTCGGCGCCACACAGCAGGTCGTGGTCCAGGAGATTCAGGCTGTGAACCGTTGACGACGGCCAAGAGAACGCAGTGGGGGTTGCCGTGGCAGACGGGACCAGGATCGACGACCTGAACGTGATCAAGAGCGTGTCCACCGGTCTCCAGAAGATCGTCGACGAGCTGGAGCGGCTCGATGACGATGACAAGTACGGCTGGAGCCGGGAGGTCATCGGTCACGAGGAACTCGCGAACAGACTCAACGACTTCGCGACCAACTGGGACTACAAGCGGTCGAAGCTCGAAGAGGAGCTGAAGAAACTGGCGGGCATCACCAAGGCTGCGGCGGAGGCCTACGAACAGATCGACACCGATCTCGCCAATGCGGTGCGCCGGCAGGAAAAAGCCTCGAAGGGCCGGGGGTGACCGGTGTCGCGCCCCAAGGACTGGTCGCCTGTCGGGCTGGATTCCGACCCGGTGTCCGGGGATCCCGAGGCGGTGGCGAAGCTCGGCCGGCGTTTCCGCGCGGTCGCCGACACCATCAGAAGGCAGTCGGGGAACATCGAGGCGCTCTGCGGCGTGGAGGGCTGGCAGAGCGATGCGGCCGACGAGTTCCGGAAGACGTCTGAAGGAACCGTCGGGCGCCTGAAGAAGGTACTCGCCCGCTATGAGAAGGCCGCGGACGTGCTCGGCGAGCAGTGCGATCAGCCGGACACGAAGTACGCCTCCGTGCTCAAGTCCGCCCAGGAGAGCGCGGACCGGGCCCGCACCGACGCCGAGCAGGACTGCGCCGAGCGCGACCGGCTCAACCGGGCCATCGACGCCCTCGACGAGTCGGCTGACGACTACGAGCAGCAGAAGCGGGATCTGACGCGGAAACGGGATGCGGCCGAGGCACGTATTCAGGGTGCGATCAAGCGGGTCCACGCGGCCAAGGACGCGCGGAACCAGGCCGGTGAGAACGCGGCCCGGGCTCTTGAGGACTTGATCGACCACGACAAGCTCAAGGACTCTCCTTGGGAGAACATCAAAGGCGCGCTCAAGAGCATCGCCGACATCGCCGGCTGGGTGGCGACCTTCTGCGCGTTGGCTTCCTTGCTGGTCGGCTGGATACCTGTCATCGGTTGGGCGCTGGCCGGTGTACTGGACGCGATCGCGCTGTTGGCGACCTTGGTCTCGCTCGCATGCCACCTCGTACTGGTGTTTACCGGGGACGCGAGCATCGCCGACCTCGTACTGGACGGCATCGCGCTGCTGACCTTGGGACTTGGCCGGGCGGCCCTGAGTGCGGGGAAGTCCGCTGCGGCAGGGGTGCGCGGAGTGCAGGCGGCGAGCCGCAGTGCCCGCGCCGACTTCTTGGCGGCGAACTCGCTCGCAGGGCGTTCGGCCAAAGCTGCGAACACGCTGAAAGGAAAGGCGACGAAAGTTGCCAACCGGGCGGCCGAGGACGCGGCGGAACGGTTGGCGGGGAACCTTCCTGGTGCCTTCGGCAAGCTGGACGAGTTCGCGCATGTGGTGAATCCGAAGGTCGTCCTCAAGGACTCTGTGGACGCCGTGAAGGGTCTCAAGGACTTCAAGAACATCGGAAAGCTGCTGAGTCGGGACGCCTGGGCAGGTGCACGGCCGTTCGGAAACCCGGAGTGGGTCGAATCCAGCAAGGCCTTGAAAGAGATCCCGATCCTGGGCAAGTTCGAGAGCATGGCAGGCGTTAAGTTCACGGATTACGTACGGTCAGCCGGTCATCGCTGGTTTGCGTACACTGCTGCGGCCACTGCGGTGGACGGAAACGACAAGGTGCACGGACTGACTGAATGGGACGACGCGTACAACAAGTGGAAACAAGCCTGGACCGTGGGATGACGACAACCGGGAGAATCCGCAGTGGACGATGACGCGGTGTGGCAGTGCCTGATCCACGAGCCGGAAGGCGGCATCAGGTTGCCGGTGGGCGAGGGAATCGACCTCAGGGCATGGGCCAAGCAGGCGGCGCAGACGTATCTCGGTCCCTCGTCCCCGCGCGGCCAGGTGCGGGAACTGGCGTCTGTCCTGACCCGCCTGGCCGAGTCGTCCGAACTCGCCGATCCCACCTTCGCTTACGCCTACGTGGTGGATGCGGCAAAGGCGGTAACGGCTGTCTACGAGGTCCATGACTACGACGGTGAGGGGTATCGGACGCCGCAGCGCCTGCCCGATCTGCTGAGGGATGTGCTGCCCACTTCTCCGGTCCGTCGGAGCACTGAAGAGGTGAGTCTCCCGGCGGGGCCCGGGATCAGGGTGCAAGAACTCCAAGCCGTTGACACGGGCTCGGTGTTCAAGAAGAAGACGATGGTCGAATCCGTTACCTATGCGGTGCTTCCGCCGCAGGTGGAGAACGTCCTTGTCTTCCGGATGTCCTGGACGAATCTCGTCTTCAGCGAGGCACTGCTGGAACTGGCTCAGACCCTCGCCGAATCACTGGAGCTGGCCGAAGTGAAGGAGCATGAGGCGTGACGGAGTCGATTGCTGAGGGAGTTCCCTCCCAGGCGCCTCCGGAGGACTACAGCCTGATCGTTCCCGACGGCTGGTTCAGGATTCCGCTTGAGCCGGACCAGTGGAAATCCTCGATCCGGGCGTTCACGGACAGGGTTTTCGATGGGCGGGACGACGCCGTCGTACTCAAGCGTGAGCTGTCCAGAAGCCTGCGCGAGCGAGCCGAGGCCGGCTACCGGAACGGGGGTGTCGAGCTCTATGTGTCGACGGCTTCCGTCGGACCGGTCCCGCTGGCAGCCTCCCTGCTCGTGAGTGTCGTTCCGCCGGGCGAGGAGATCGGATCGGCGGTCACCGGCAAACGCCGTGCACAAGAGGTGAGCACCGTTCAGCTGCCCTTCGCCGGGACGGCCACGCGACGCCGTAGGCGGGTGATCCCCGAGGCGGAGGAGGCCTCGGGCAACCAGCTTCCGGTGACGACCGTCGACTACGCGGTGAGGGTGCCGCTGACGTCGGCCTCGTTGCTCCTCACCTTCTCGACGCCGCTGGATCCGTTCGCGGACGCCATGGTGGATCTCTTCGAGGCGATCGCCAAGTCGCTGCGCTGGACGTGACAGACCCAAGACCTGCCCTGTCGGCAGCCGCAGCGTGCGGGGCTCAGCCCAGTCGTTTGATCAGCGTGTACTCCGTCAGGCCCGGGGGGTAGTCCGGGATGGTGCAGGCCACCTCGTAGCCCTGTTTGCGGTAGAAGTCGGGGGCCTGGAAGTCCCAGGTCTCCACGCGGGCGGCTGTGCAGGATCGGTCCGTGTGGGCCAGGTGTTCGGCCTGGGTCAGGAGGTGGGAGCCCAGGCCCGTGCCGCGGTGGGGGGCGGCGACCCAGAGGTAGGTGATGTGCAGCCAGCCCGCCCAGGTGTGGCCGACCAGGCCGCCCGCGAGGTCGTCGGTGTCGTCCATGGCCCACAGGTGCAGGGGGACGTCCCGCTCGCGCTCGCCGCGCAGGGCGCGCAGCACCGGGGAGGCCGCGGTGTTCGTGTCGCGGAGGCGGGAGCGGAGCAGATCGCGTCGTGCCTTGTCTACTTCTGCCTCAATACGAAACATGCGGCTCACCCTAAACGCCGGGATACGGCCAGTTCTGTAATTTTGCTTCCCCTCCTCGCCTGCGGCCCTACCCTGTGAACAGCACCGGTGGGGGCCGGTGTTCGTTCAGGGGGCGAGTCGGTCGGGTGCGGTGCTCGCGGCGGGGGGAAGCAGTCCGGTACGGCGGCGGCCGTACGGTTCGGTGACCCCTCGGGCGCCGTACCCGCGACGGTCGTCGTTGAGAGGGCCAGTGGGGGTCATCCGTGGTGCGCATCCGAGTCCTGGTCGTCGACGACCACCGCATCTTCGCCGAGTCGCTCGCCGCGGCACTGGCCGCCGAGCCCGACGTCGAGGTGGCCGCGGCCGGCAGCGGCCCGGCCGCGCTGCGCTCGCTGGAGCGGGCGGCCACCGAGGGGCGCCGCTTCGACGTGGCTCTCGTCGACGCCGACCTGGGGGCGATGCCCCCCGGGGTGCGGGCGGCGAACGGCGCGGAGGACGGCGTCGTCGACGGGATCTCCCTGGTCGCCGGGGTCCGCACCGCGCAGCCGCACGTCAGGGTCGTCGTGCTCGCCGAGCGGGACGACCCGCGCCGGGCCGCGCTCGCCCTGCAGGCCGGAGCCTGCGGCTGGGTCGCCAAGGACTGCTCGCTGTCCCGGCTGCTGACCGTGGTCCGCGGCGTGCTGCGCGACGAGACGCATCTGCCGCCCGCCCTGCTGACCGGCGTCCTGCGCGAGCTGACGGCCGCACGCAAGCACCGCACCGAGAGCGAGGCCCTGGTGGAGTCCCTCACCCCGCGCGAGCGGGAGGTGCTGCGCTGCATGGTCGCCGGGCTCGGCCGCAAGGCGGTCGCCGAGCGGCTGTTCCTCTCCCCGCACACGGTGCGTACGCACATGCAGAACGTGCTGGGCAAGCTGGGTGTCCACTCCACCCTGGCCGCCGTCGCGCTCGCCCGGCGGGCCGGGGTCGGGCCCGCCGACCTAGCCGGGGATGTTGTCGAACGGGGCGGTCAGCTGGCGTAGCAGGCCGGCCAGCTCGCCGCGCTGGGCGCGGGACAGCTCGGCCAGGATCGCCCGCTCCTGGTCCAGCAGCCCGGCCAGGGCCTGGTCGGCGCGGTCCCGGCCCTCGTCGGTCAGCCGGACCAGCACACCGCGGCGGTCGCTGGGATCGGGCAGGCGCTCCACCAGGCCCTTCTTGGCCAGGCGGTCGATCCGGTTGGTCATCGTCCCCGAAGTCACCAGTGTCTGCGTCAGCAGCTGGCCGGGGGAGAGCTGATACGGGGACCCCGCGCGCCGCAGGGCCGTCAGCACGTCGAACTCCCAGGGCTCCAGGCTGTGCTCGGAGAAGGCAAGACGGCGTGCCCGGTCCAGGTGCCGGGCCAGTCTGCTCACCCGGCTGAGCACCTCTAGCGGCTCCACGTCGAGGTCCGGGCGCTCCCGGCGCCACGCTGCGACCAGCCGATCGACCTCGTCCTCCATGGCGATCAGTGTAGTGGTTGTGTCGACATTGAGTCTCTTGATGTCGAGTCTCTTGACGTCAAGATAGATCCGGGAGGAGAGTGGCTCCATGACCACGCCGACCTGGGATCCGGACCAGTACCTCCGCCACGCCGGGCACCGTGCCCGCCCCTTCGCCGACCTCCTCGCCCGTATCCCCGCCCCACCCGGCGGCCGGCCCCGCATCGCCGACCTCGGCTGCGGCCCCGGCAACGTCACCGCCCTGCTCGCCCAGCGCTGGCCCACCGCCCACATCACCGGCTACGACAACTCACCCCAGATGCTCGACGCCGCCCACACCGGCCACGAAGGACCGACGGCCGGAGGCGGACACCTCGACTTCGCCCACGCCGACGTCCGCCACTGGACGCCCTCCGAGCCGTACGACGTGATCGTCAGCAACGCCACCCTCCAGTGGGTGCCCGGACACGCCGAGAGGTTCGCCGCCTGGACCGCCGCCCTGCGCCCCGGCGGCACCTTCGCCTTCCAGATCCCCGACAACATCGACGCCCCGCTGCACGCCCTCATGCGCGACCTCGCCGCCACGCCCCGCTGGCGCTCCCGCCTCGCCGACGTGCTGCGCCGCACCGACTCGGTGCACACCCCTGGCGCCTACCTCGACCGGCTCGCCCGCCTCGGCTGCACCACCGACGTGTGGCAGACGACGTACTTCCACGTCCTGACCGGCGACGACCCCGTCCTCGACTGGGTCAAGGGCACCGGCCTGCGTCCCGCCCTCACCGCCCTCGCCGACGACCCCGAGGCCCGCGACGCCTTCCTCGCCGAGTACCGCGACCTGCTCCGCGAGGCCTACCCGCGCCAGGACTACGGCACCGTCCTGCCCTTCCGCCGGCTGTTCGCCGTGGCCGTGAAGGAGGCCTGACGGTGATCGCCGCGATCGACCACGTCCAGCTCGCCGCCCCGCCCGGCAGCGAGGACGCCCTGCGCGCCTTCTACACCGGCGTCCTCGGCATGACCGAGATCCCCAAGCCGCCGGTGCTCGCGGCCCGCGGCGGCTGCTGGTTCCAGGCCGGCGCCGTCCAGCTCCACCTCGGAATCGAGGACGGCTTCCGTCCCGCCCGCAAGGCCCACCCCGGCCTGCGCGTCACCCGGATCCGGGCCTACGCCGCCCACCTCACCGCGTGCGGCACCGAGGTCACCTGGGACGACGGCCTGCCCGGCCACCTGCGCTTCTACGCCGGGGACCCGGTCGGCAACCGCCTGGAGTTTCTCCAGCCCCACGACAGCCCCAGGTTTGAGCCCGGCCTGCCTGGCCACCCGGTGTGACGACACAGACGACGACCTCACTGGGAGTGATGATCGTGGCAGGCGAGGAGAAGTCCAGGTCGAAGAAGGAACAGATGAAGGGCAAGGCCAAGGAGGCGGCGGGCAGGGCCGTCGGCAACGAGCGCCTGACCGCCGAGGGCAAGGCCGACCAGATGAAGGGCGACGCCCGCCAGGCCAAGGAGAAGACCAAGGACGTCTTCAAGCACTGAGCCGCCTAATGGGAAGGCCCCCCGGACGATCCGGGGGGCCTTCGCACGCGCTCTACGGGGTCAGCTCTTGCGGTGACCTATCAGCCGGGGCTTCGGCTCCAGCCCGTCCAGCCCGTGCCACGCCAGGTTCACCAGATGCGCGGCGACCTCCGCCTTCTTCGGCCGGCGCACGTCCAGCCACCACTGCCCGGTCAGCGCCACCATCCCCACCAGCGCCTGCGCGTACAGCGGCGCCAGCTTCGGATCGAAGCCCCGGGACTTGAACTCACGCCCCAGGATGTCCTCCACCTGGGTGGCGATGTCCGAGATCAGCGAGGCGAAGGAGCCCGTGGACTGCGGGATCGGGGAGTCACGGACGAGGATGCGGAACCCGTCCGTGTACTCCTCGATGTAGTCCAGCAGCGCGAAGGCCGCCTGCTCGCACAGCTCACGCGGGTGGCCGGCCGTCAGCGAGCTGGTGACCATGTCCAGCAGCCGCCGCATCTCGCGGTCGACCACCACCGCGTACAGACCCTCCTTGCCGCCGAAGTGCTCGTACACCACCGGCTTGGACACCCCGGCCTTCGCCGCGATCTCCTCCACCGACGTGCCCTCGAAGCCCTTCGCCGCGAACAGGGTCCGACCGATCTCCAGCAGCTGCTGGCGGCGCTCCGCGCCGGTCATCCGGGTACGGCGCGTACGCCGCGGCTTGTCGGTGCTTGAGCTGCTGCTGGAGTCGGTCGCCACGGCGTCAATCATGCCGCCTCGGCCGTCACCTTCCGCCGCCGGGAGCCGTCCTCACCGCCGTTGCGGCGCGAATCGATACGGGAGCGTGACGGCCAGCGCACGTCGTAGGCCCAGCCCAGCTGCTCGAACCAGCGGATGATGCGCGCCGAGGAGTCGAGCTGGCCGCGCATCACACCGTGCCGCGCCGCGGTCGGGTCGGCGTGGTGCAGGTTGTGCCAGGACTCACCGCAGGACAGGATCGCCAGCCACCACACGTTGCCCGAGCGGTCCCGCGACTTGAACGGGCGCTTGCCCACCGCGTGGCAGATCGAGTTGATCGACCACGTCACGTGGTGCAGCAACGCCACCCGGACGAGTGAACCCCAGAAGAACGCGGTGAACGCGCCCCACCAGGACATCGTCACCAGCCCGCCGATCAGCGGCGGCAGCAGCAGCGACACGGCCGTCCACAGCACGAACTGCCGGGAGATCGCCCGCAGCGCCGGGTCCTTGATCAGATCCGGGGCGTACTTGTCCTGCGGAGTCTGCTCCTCATCGAACATCCAGCCGATGTGTGCCCACCACAGGCCCTTCATCAGCGCCGGAACCGTCTCCCCGTAGCGCCACGGCGAGTGCGGGTCGCCCTCGGCGTCGGAGAACTTGTGGTGCCGGCGGTGATCCGCCACCCAGCGCACCAGCGGCCCCTCCACCGCCATCGACCCGGCGATCGCCAGAGCGATCTTCAGCGGGCGCTTGGCCTTGAAGGAACCGTGGGTGAAGTGACGGTGGAAACCGATGGTGATGCCGTGGCAGCCCAGGTAGTAGAAGAAGACCATCAGGCCCAGGTCCAGCCAGCTCACGCCCCATCCCCAGGCCAACGGCACGGCCGCCACCAGCGCCAGGAACGGGACGGTGATGAACAGCAGCAGCGCGATCTGCTCGATCGAACGCTTCTGCTCGCCGCCGAGCGTGGCGGGCGGTGCGAGGGTGTCGTCGGGCGCCTTCGGAGCGTCTGCGATCACATCGGAACTAGTGGTCATACGCGGTCCCCTGTGGGGTAGAGGGTCTGGGCGATGCCGAGCTGCGGGAACCCGCACTCGTTCCTACGGTTCCGTAACCTACGGCATCGTAAGTATGTCAGCGTGTTGCGCGGCGGCAAGAGCCCAAGGGCCTGGGCCTTCCGACCGGCACCTATCCTGTAGTCGGTCGGACAGCGCGGTCCGCTCTGAAGTTTTTCCCGGACGTCCGGCCCGTAAGCGGCGCCCGCCGCGCGAGACGCTCGTCCGGGTTCCCCTCCCAGACGAGCTTCAACACTGCAAGGAGCCGCACCTGTGAGCAGTGCCGACGACCGGACCACCACCAGCACCGAGCTGCGCGCCGACATCCGCCGGCTGGGCGATCTCCTCGGCGAGACACTCGTCCGCCAGGAAGGCCCCGAGCTCCTGGAACTGGTGGAGAAGGTCCGCCGCCTCACCCGAGAGGACGGCGACGCCGCCGCCGAACTGCTGCGCGGCACGGAACTGGAGACCGCGGCCAAGCTGGTCCGCGCCTTCTCCACCTACTTCCACCTGGCCAACGTCACCGAACAGGTCCACCGAGGCCGCGAACTGCGCGCCAGGCGTGCCGCCGAGGGCGGCCTCCTCGCCCGCACCGCCGACCGGCTCAAGGACGCCGACCCCGAGCACCTGCGCCAGACCGTTCAGAACCTGAACGTCCGCCCCGTGTTCACGGCGCACCCCACCGAGGCCGCGCGCCGCTCCGTGCTGAACAAGCTCCGGCGCATCGCAGCGCTCCTCGAAGAGCCCGTCCTCGACTCCGACCGCCGCCGTCACGACACCCGGCTGGCCGAGAACATCGACCTCGTCTGGCAGACCGACGAGCTGCGCGTCGTACGGCCCGAGCCGGCCGACGAGGCCCGCAACGCCATCTACTACCTGGACGAACTGCACGCCGGTGCCGTCGGCGACGTCCTGGAGGACCTGACCGCGGAACTGGAGCGCGTCGGCGTCAAGCTGCCCGACGACACCCGCCCCCTCACCTTCGGCACCTGGATCGGCGGCGACCGCGACGGCAACCCCAACGTCACCCCGCAGGTCACCTGGGACGTGCTGATCCTCCAGCACGAGCACGGCATCAACGACGCCCTCGACATGATCGACGAGCTGCGCGGCCTGCTGTCCAACTCCATCCGCTACACCGGCGCCACCCAGGAACTCCTCGACTCCCTGGACAAGGACCTGGAGCTGCTCCCCGAGATCAGCCCCCGCTACAAGCGCCTCAACGCCGAGGAGCCCTACCGGCTCAAGGCCACCTGCATCCGGCAGAAGCTGCAGAACACCAAGCAGCGCCTGGCCACCGGCACCCCCCATGAGGCCGGCCGCGACTACCTCGGCACCTCCGAGCTCGTCGCCGACCTGCGCATCATCCAGACCTCCCTGCGCGAGCACCGCGGCGGGCTGTTCGCCGACGGCCGCCTCGCCCGCACCATCCGCACCCTCGCCGCGTTCGGCCTCCAGCTCGCCACCATGGACGTCCGCGAACACGCCGACGCCCACCACCACGCCCTCGGCCAGCTCTTCGACCGGCTCGGCGAGGAGTCCTGGCGCTACGCCGACATGCCCCGCGACTACCGCACCAAGCTCCTCGCCAAGGAGCTGCGCTCCAGAAGGCCCCTCGCGCCCAGCCCCGCCCCCGTCGACGCGGCCGGCGAGAAGACCCTCGGCGTCTTCCAGACCGTGAAGAAGGCCCTGGAGGTCTTCGGCCCCGAGGTCATCGAGTCCTACATCATCTCCATGTGCCAGGGCGCCGACGACGTCTTCGCCGCCGCCGTGCTCGCCCGCGAGGCCGGGCTGATCGACCTGCACGCCGGCTGGGCCAAGATCGGCATCGTGCCGCTGCTGGAGACCACCGACGAGCTCAAGGCCGCGGACACCATCCTGGAGGACATGCTCTCCGACCCCTCCTACCGTCGCCTGGTCTCCCTGCGCGGCGACGTCCAGGAGGTCATGCTCGGCTACTCCGACTCCTCCAAGTTCGGCGGCATCACCACCTCCCAGTGGGAGATCCACCGCGCCCAGCGCCGCCTGCGCGACGTCGCCCACCGCTACGGCGTCCGCCTGCGCCTCTTCCACGGCCGCGGCGGCACCGTCGGCCGCGGCGGCGGCCCCTCCCACGACGCCATCCTCGCCCAGCCCTGGGGCACCCTGGAGGGCGAGATCAAGGTCACCGAGCAGGGCGAGGTCATCTCCGACAAGTACCTCATCCCCTCCCTGGCCCGGGAGAACCTGGAACTGACGGTCGCGGCCACCCTGCAGGCGTCCGCCCTGCACACCGCCCCCCGCCAGTCCACCGAGGCCCTCGCCCGCTGGGACGCCGCCATGGACGTCGTCTCCGAAGCCGCCCACGCCGCCTACCGGCGCCTCGTCGAGGACCCGGACCTGCCGACGTACTTCCTCGCCTCGACGCCGGTGGACCAGCTCGCCGAACTGCACCTGGGCTCCCGGCCCTCCCGCCGCCCCGGCTCCGGCGTCTCCCTCGACGGACTGCGGGCCATCCCGTGGGTGTTCGGCTGGACTCAGTCCCGGCAGATCGTCCCGGGCTGGTTCGGCGTCGGCTCCGGCCTCAAGGCCCTGCGCGAGGCCGGCCTCGACACCGTCCTGGACGAGATGCACGAGCAGTGGCACTTCTTCCGCAACTTCATCTCCAACGTCGAGATGACGCTGGCGAAGACCGACCTGCGCATCGCCCAGCACTATGTCGACACCCTCGTCCCCGACGAGCTCAAGCACGTCTTCGACACCATCAAGGCCGAACACGAGCTGACCGTCGCCGAGGTGCTGCGCGTCACCGGGGAGAGCGAGCTCCTCGACGCCCAGCCCGTGCTGAAGCAGACCTTCGCCATCCGCGACGCCTACCTCGACCCGATCAGCTACCTCCAGGTCGCCCTGCTCAAGCGGCAGCGCGACGCCGTCGCGGCCGGCGAGCAGCCCGACCCGCTGCTCTCCCGCGCCCTGCTGCTCACCGTCAACGGAGTCGCGGCCGGCCTGCGCAACACCGGCTGACCCGGCCCCGGACACGACGGTGCCCCCGAGCCACGCTGCTCGGGGGCACCGTCCGTCTTCAGCGGGCGTCAGCCACGCGCCGCCTTACGGCGCCGCAGCACCAGGAACCCGCCGCCCGCGACCAGCGCGGCCGCCACACCCGACAGCAGCCCCACCGGGGCGCCGTTGCCGGTCTCGGCCAGGTCACCCGAGCCCACACCGCCCTGCGCCGACGGCGACGCGGACGCCGACGGGGCGGCCTCACCGGCGGCCGCCGACGCGGACGCCGACGGAGCCGCCGACGCCGACACCCCGGCCGACGCCGAGACCGACGCCGACGCGGACGCCGACGGCGCCGCACCGCCCTCGGACTTCTCGCAGTCCGTCCAGAACACCTTGTGCTTCGCCGCACCCTTCTCACCGGCGAAGTTCCAGAACAGCTTGTAGTGCCCGTCGGGCAGCGACAGATCCTCTGTCCGGCCGTGACCGGAACCGTCCAGTGCGAGCGAGCCGGACTTCACCGTCTCGCCCTTCACACCGGCCGTCGGCGCCCAGGACTCGATGTGCCAGGACACCTGCTGACCGCCGTCGAAACCGAAGGCGTCCAGATAGAACGTGCACACGTGCGGCTCGTTCCGGCGCAGTTCCTCGCCGGTCGACGCATCGTGGATCTTGACCGTGCCGTTGTCGCCGGGCGCGGTCGCGTGCGCGGAGGGGGCCGTCAGAAAAGCGGCGGCGGCGAGGGCGCACACGGCGCCGACGCGAGTGGGGGTACGCATGGGCAGTCCATCTTCGAGAAACGAACGGGAAGATGTGGAGGGGGCGGCTCAGCTTCCTGCCAGTGCCATGACCAGGTCAATCACGAACAGGCAACACTCACACTCTCCACAACCTGGAGAACGCCAATACCCCTCAGACCGTCACGAACGCGGCCGTCAGCAACGCCACCCCGGCCCCCGCCAGCACCCAGGCCGCCCGCGTGAGCCGCAGCCCGCCCGCCACCACCACCGACGCCAGCAGCAGCGCCCCGCCCAGCGGAACCCACGCGTACAGGACCCCGGCCGGACCCGAACGCACCACCTCGTCACTGCCCGGCTTCACCACCACCGCGTACGTACGGCCCTTGCGCACCGCGAGCGTGTCGTCGATCACCACGCTGCGCCGAGCCTGCGACCCCGTCGACGCCGGCGTGTACGGCCCGCTGCACACATGCTCACCGCACCGCGTCACCACGACGGTGCCCCGCTCCCGCCCCTTGGTCAGCATCACGTGCTGCGCCGTCCCCCACGACGCCCACACCCCCGCGATGAGGATCAGCGCCGTGACCGTGCCCATCGCGGCGAGGCGGCCGAAACGCAGCGCCGCGACGGAGGCCTGGCGGGACCGAGTGGCTATGGCAGCAGGCATGGCCGGGATCATTCGCCATCCCCGCGCACCGGTCAACTCACGTAAGGGACAAATCAGGAGTTGTACGCGCTCTGCGCCCGCTCCAGACCCTCCGTCACCAGACACTCCACCGAGTCCGCCGCCCGGTCCACGAAGTAGTCCAGCTCCTTGCGCTCCGCCGAGGAGAAGTCCTTCAGCACGAAGTCCGCCACCTGCATACGGCCCGGAGGCCGCCCGATCCCGAACCGCACCCGGTGGTACTCCCGCCCCAGCGCCTTCGAGATCGACTTCAGCCCGTTGTGGCCGTTGTCCCCGCCACCCAGCTTCAGCCGCAGCGTCCCGTAGTCGATGTCCAGCTCGTCGTGCACCGCCACCACGTTGCCGAGCGGCACCTTGTAGAACTCCCGCAGCGCGTTCACCGGACCGCCCGACAGGTTCATGTACGACATCGGCTTCACCAGCACCACCCGCCGGCCCGCCGGCCCGGGCGGACCGATCCGCCCCTCGACGACCTGCGCCTGCGCCTTGCCGGCCCGCTTGAACTTCCCCCCGATCCGCTCGGCGAGCAGGTCCGCCACCATGAAACCGACGTTGTGCCGGTTCATGGCGTACTCGGGGCCCGGGTTGCCGAGCCCGACGATCAGCCAGGGGGCACTGGCAGGGGTGGTCACGTCCATGTCTCCTTGATACGCGCCAGCCGCCGCTCCCTGCGAGGGAAGCGGCGGCTGGTCAGTCGATGACGACGGCGAGGATCAGGCCTCGGCGGCCTCTTCGCCCTCACCCTCGGCGCCCTCGGCGGCCTCCTCGACCTGCGCGGCCAGGACCTGCAGGACGACGGCGTCCTCGTCGACGGCCAGGGTCACGCCGTTCGGCAGGGCGATGTCCTTGGCGTGGACGGAGGCACCGGCCTCCAGGCCCTCCACGGACACCGTGACGGCCTCGGGGATGTGCGTCGCCTCGGCCTCGACCGGCAGGGCGTTCAGCACGTGCTCCAGCAGGTTGCCACCCGGGGCCAGCTCGCCCTCGGTGTGCACCGGGATCTCGACCGTGACCTTCTCGCCGCGCTTGACCAGCAGCAGGTCCACGTGCTCCAGGAAGCCCTTCAGCGGGTCGCGCTGCACGGCCTTCGGGATCGCCAGCTCGGTGCGCTGACCGTCGATGTCCAGGGCGATCAGGACGTTCGGCGTACGCAGCGCCAGCAGCAGGTCGTGGCCCGGCAGGGTCAGGTGCAGCGGCTCGGCGCCGTGACCGTACAGAACACCCGGGACCTTGTTGTCACGGCGGATACGACGCGCGGCACCCTTGCCGAACTCGGTGCGCGTGGCGGCGGCGAGCTTCACCTCGGACATGCTGATCACTCCTCGTAGGAAGCGGAAAATCGGACTGGGGGTACCCCCTGCTCCTTGGAGCTTGGGGGAGGTCACCCGGCCAACGAACGGCCTGCTACGAAGAGCGCGTCGATTACGGACCGCCGCACCACATGGATACGGCCTCCCTCGCCGAGCAACTGCAGCAGTCTACTCGGCACAGGGAGGCCGCACCAAAAGGATCAACAGCCCAGGGCTGCAGAACCCTTACTGCACGTCCAGTGCACGCCTACTGCTCGTCGAACAGGCTCGTCACCGAACCGTCCTCGAACACCTCACGCACCGCCGACGCGATCGTCGGCGCGATCGACAGCACCGTGATCTTGTCCAGCTCACGGTTCAGCTCACCCGGCGTCGGCAGCGTGTTCGTGAACACGAACTCGCTGACCCGCGAGTTCTTCAGCCGGTCCGCGGCCGGACCCGACAGCACACCGTGCGTCGCCGTCACGATGACGTCCTCCGCACCGTGCGCGAACAGCGCGTCCGCGGCGGCGCAGATCGTGCCACCCGTGTCGATCATGTCGTCCACGAGCACACAGACCCGGCCCTTGACCTCACCCACGACCTCGTGGACGGTCACCTGGTTCGCCACGTCCTTGTCACGCCGCTTGTGCACGATCGCCAGCGGCGCACCCAGACGGTCGCACCACCGGTCCGCCACCCGCACCCGGCCCGCGTCCGGAGACACCACCGTCAGCTTCTCCCGGTCCACCTTCGCACCCACGTAGTCCGCCAGCAGCGGCAGCGCGAACAGGTGGTCGACGGGGCCGTCGAAGAAGCCCTGGATCTGGTCCGTGTGCAGATCCACGGTCAGGATGCGGTCCGCACCCGCCGTCTTCATCAGATCCGCGATCAGACGCGCCGAGATCGGTTCACGACCCCGGTGCTTCTTGTCCTGCCGCGCGTAACCGTAGAACGGCACGATGACCGTGATGGAGCGGGCCGACGCGCGCTTCAGCGCGTCGATCATGATCAGCTGCTCCATGATCCACTTGTTGATCGGAGCCGTGTGGCTCTGGATCAGGAAGCAGTCCGCACCACGAGCGGACTCCTGGTAACGGACATAGATCTCACCATTGGCGAAGTCGAAGGCCTTCGTCGGGACGACCCCGACACCCAGCTGCTGGGCGACCTCCTCGGCAAGCTCGGGGTGGGCGCGGCCGGAGAAGAACATCATCTTCTTCTCGCCGGTCGTCTTGATCCCGGTCACAGCACTGTCTCCTCAGAGGTGTTCTCAGCTGGGTGTCGAGAGACCTCGCCGCTGGGGCGCGGCGGCAGGCCGTCTCAGCTGGTGGGTGCGGGTGTGTGCACTTATCACGGTACGCCGTCTTCGACGCACCTGTTTCCGGTCAGTCCTCGTTGCCCGACTCCCGGGACGCCGCCTCGGCCGCCTTCGCCGCCGCGCTCCCGGGACGCTTGCGCGCCACCCAACCCTCGATATTCCGCTGCTGACCACGGGCCACGGCCAGCGAACCGGGCGGCACATCCTTGGTGATCACAGAGCCGGCAGCCGTGTAGGCACCGTCCCCGACCGTGACAGGCGCCACAAACATGTTGTCCGAACCGGTACGGCAGTGCGAGCCGATCGTCGTGTGGTGCTTCTTCTCACCGTCGTAGTTCACGAACACGCTCGCGGCACCGATGTTCGAGTACTCGCCGATCGTCGCGTCACCGACGTAGGACAGGTGCGGAACCTTCGTCCCCTCGCCGATCTCGGCGTTCTTCGTCTCCACGTACGTACCGATCTTGCCCTTGCGGCCCAGCCGCGTCCCCGGCCGCAGATACGCGAACGGACCCACCGACGCCTCCGCGCCCACCTCGGCCCCGTCCGACACGGTGTTGTCCACCCGCGCCCCGGCGCCGACCCGCGTGTCCTTCAGCCGGCTGTTCGGACCCACCTCGGCGCCCTCCGCCAGGTGGGTGGCACCGGTCAGCTGCGTCCCCGGATGCACGACGACGTCCTGCTCGAAGGTCACCGTCACATCCACCCAGGTGGTCGCCGGGTCGATCACCGTGACGCCGGAGAGCATCGCGGCCGTCAGCAGCCGCTCGTTCAGAATCCGCCGCGCCTCGGACAGCTGCACGCGGTTGTTGATCCCCGCGATCTCCCGGTGATCACCGGCCACCGACGCGCCGACCCGGTGCCCGGCCTCGCGCAGGATGCCCAGCACATCGGTCAGGTACTCCTCACCCTGGCTGTTGTCCGTCCGCACCTTCTTCAGCGCGTCCGCCAGCAGCGCACCGTCGAACGCGAAGACCCCGGAGTTGATCTCCCGGATCTCCCGCTGCGTCTCGGAGGCGTCCTTGTGCTCCACGATCGCCGTCACCGCGCCGGAGTCGTCCCGCACGATCCGCCCGTACCCCGTCGCGTCCGGCACCTCGGCCGTCAGCACGGTCACGGCGTTGCCGTCCGCGGAGTGCGTCGCGGCCAGCGCGGTGAGGGTTTCGCCGGTCAGCAGCGGGGTGTCCCCGCACACGACCACGACGGTCCCGTCGACGGCCCCGCCCAGCTGCTCCAGCGCGATCCGCACGGCGTGCCCGGTGCCGTTCTGCTGCTCCTGCACGGCGGTGCGGACGCCGGGGTCGATCTCGTTCAGATGCGCGGTGACCTTCTCGCGCGCGTGCCCGACGACGACGACCAGGTTCTCGGGGTCCAACTGACGGGCGGAGGCCAGCACATGGCCGACGAGGCTGCGACCGCAGATCTCGTGCAGCACCTTCGGTGTGGCCGACTTCATACGGGTGCCCTCACCCGCTGCGAGTACGACGACGGCTGCCGGGCGGATGACGCTCACGGGGGTGCCCTTCGGCTGGTGGTGGGGTGGGGGTGGACATCCGCAGGATACCGGGGTGTTTGGTGAGGGACATGAGAGTGGGCCCCGACAGTGCTGTCAGGGCCCGAACCCAGGTCTTGTGTGCTGAGAGCTCCCCCGCAAGGATTCGAACCTTGTCCTGCTGGTACCAAAAACCAGTGTGCTGCCAGTTACACCACGGGGGACAGCGCATCAGACCTTACCGGAGACGTGCCTGCCCCTGGGTGACGATTCCGTTCCACCAGCCCTCGATGCGGTTGCAGAGGTCGGCGCCGCGGGCCACGCCGATGACCAGGCAGCCGTGGCAGTCGTCGCCTCCGGTCCTGCTCGAAACTCGCCGGAAAACGCTCGGGGGGCGATCGTAGGCTGGGGGCATGACCACGACGGGGGAAGACCACTCCGCGGCCGGGACCGGGCCGTGGTGGTGGGCGCGGTGGCGTTCCGCGGTGCTGGACTGGGGGCTCGCGGCCGTGTCCGCGGTGGAGTGTGCCGTGGAGGGCATTCCGTTCGCGCGGGATGCGGGGATTCCGGTTTCGGCGGGGGTCGTCTTCGGGTTCCTCGCCGGGGTCACCCTGCTGGTGCGCCGGCGGTGGCCGATCGCCGTCGTGCTGGTGTCGATCGCGGTCACGCCCGCCCAGATGGGGTTCCTGATGGGTGTGGTGGGGCTGTACACGCTCGCCGCCTCCGAGCTGCCGCGCAGGATCATCGCCTCCCTCGCCGGGATGTCGCTGGTGGCCATGCTGATCGTGACCTTGGTGCGGTTGCGGCAGGCCTCGGACACCGGGGACATGGAGGTCGGGGACTGGTTCGTGCCGTTCGCCTCGATCTCGATGGCGTTGGGGATGACGGCTCCGCCCGTGCTGCTGGGGCTGTACGTGGGGGCGCGGCGGCGGCTCATGGAGAGTCTGCGGGAACGGGCCGATTCGCTGGAGCGGGAGCTTCAGTTGCTGGCGGAGCGGGCCGAGGAGCGCGCCGAGTGGGCGCGGAACGAGGAGCGGACGCGGATCGCGCGGGAGATGCATGACGTCGTCGCGCATCGGGTGAGTCTGATGGTGGTGCATGCGGCGGCGTTGCAGGCGGTCGCGCGGAAGGACCCCGAGAAGGCGGTGAGGAATGCCGCGCTGGTGGGGGACATGGGGCGGCAGGCGTTGACGGAGTTGCGGGAGATGCTGGGGGTGCTGCGCAGTTCCGACGGTGGTGGGGGTGCCCGGAAGGAGTCCGTGCCGCTGGCTGCCGTGGGGGTGGCGGCCGCGGCCGCGGCGTCGCGGGCGGCCGGTGACGAGGCCGCGGTCGAGGGGCCGTGTCTGGCGGAGATCGAGGAGCTGATCGGGCAGTCGGCGGCCGCGGGGATGGTGGTGGAGCTGTCGGTCGAGGGAGAGGCGCGCTCGTGTGGCGCGGAGGTGGAGGCGACGGCGTACCGGGTGGTGCAGGAGGCGCTGACGAACGTCCACAAGCATGCGGCGGGCGCGAAGACGCGGGTGCGTCTGGCGTACCGGGTGTCGGAGATCGCGATGCAGGTGGAGAACGGGCCGCCGCCGGAGGTGGGGTCGGCGTCGTCGGCGCGGTTGCCGTCGGGGGGCAATGGGCTGGTCGGCATGAAGGAGCGGGTGGTGGCGCTCGGTGGGGTGTTCGTGTCGGGGCCGACGGATGCGGGGGGTTTCCGGGTTTCGGCGGTGATTCCGGCGCCGTAGGGCGTGCGGGGGGTCAGCCGGTGGTGAGGCGTACGGGCTGGGTGCCGGTGATGAGGGCGGTGAGGGCCTGGTCGATGCCGGGGCCGAGGTACCAGTCGCCGGTGTGGTCGAGGGCGTAGACGCGGCCGTCGGCGTCGATGGCGATGAGTGCCTGGGTGTCGGCTTCGGTGCCGAGGGGGGCGACGTCGGTGTCGAGGGCGCGGCCGAGGTCGGCCAGGGTGCGGGCCAGGTGCAGGCCGTGCAGGGGGTCGAGGTGGAGGGCGGTGGGGGCGATCTGGCGGCCGGCTCCGGTGGGGGCGACGGTGAGGCCGCCGAATTCGGCCCAGGCTTCGACGGCGGCGGGGAAGACGGTGTGGCGGTGGCCTGCGGGTGAGGTGTGTTCGCGCAGGGTGTCGGCCCAGGTCTCGGCTTGCTTGATGTCCCAGCGTCCGGGTTGCCAGCCGGCGGTGCGCAGGGCGGCGTCGACGGGGACGGGGAAGCGGGTGGTCGAGGTGCGGTCGGTGTGCATCTGCCCTGGTTCGTCGGTGTCTTGTGGGTGTGGGTGGTCAGTCGTCGCTGGTGGTGGGGTCGACGATGCGGACGCCGAAGTGGGCGCTGAGGGCGGTGCAGGCGCGGCAGGGGGTGGCGAAGGTGCCGTGCAGGGGGTCGCCGTCCTCGCGGATGCGGCGGGTGGTGAGTTTGGCGTGTTTGAGGGCTTTGCGGGCTTCGCCGTTGGTCATGGGTTTGCGGGCGGCGCGTTTGCTGCGGGCGGCGTCGGCGGTCGCGATGTGCCGTGAGATGAGGATGGTCTCGGCGCAGCGGCCGGTGAAGCGGTCGCGTTGGCCGCTGGTGAGGGTGTCGAGGAAGTCCTGGACGAGGGGGTGCAGGGCGGGCGGCTGGTCGCCGCGGGCGGCGGTGCCGGTGAGGGTGGCGCCGCGGACGGAGAGTGCGGCGGCGACGGTGGGGAGTATGCCGTCGCGGCGGTGGCGGAGGGTGGGCGGCTGAGCGGTGTCGGTGCTGCTCCAGCCGATGCGGGGGTCGCCGGTGGCTGCGCCGGTGTCCGGTCCCGTCTGCGTGGCGTTCATGATCGTCATACCCTCCCGAGCATCCCCCGAAGGACTCAGAGTGCCAAATGGTGTGCTGCGTGCGGAAGCTGGGTCGGGGTGACACGCCTGTGCCGGTGTGGGCTGTGACGGTGCGGTGACATGGGCGTGACGGCTGGTCACGGGAAGCGGAGGGGTGGGTGCCGGTGCGGGGCCGGTGCCGGTGACCGGGGCGGTCGTACCGCATAGGCTGTCGGCACCGCGATGGGCGCGGTCGGAGCGCCCAGGACCGTTGAGACAGTCGGATACGGGCCGTGGTGGGCCAAGGGTGGTCCCTGCGGGTCGTACAGAGTGCCGCAGGGGGCAACCGCCATGACGACAGGTCGGCTCGGGCAACAAGCCGCGCCGCCGAACGCGGCTTATGCCGGGCAGGTCGTGCACTTCCCGGATCCGGTTCGGGCCGCTCGTCATCCCAGGGGGGTGCGGGTGGACGAGCGTGGTTACCCCGACTTCTCGCCCTATGCGCGTGCGGCTGTGGAGATCGCGGAGCCGCCGGAGGGCTTCGGTGTCGACGAGTTGCGGTTGACGGACTATGTGTCGGCGAACGCGGCGCTGTCGGCGAGCGGGCACGAGTTGTGGGACACGGTGCCGAGTGTGGCGACGCCGCACGGGTGGACGTGGCATCACGTGGTGGGTTCGCGCCGCCTTGAGCTGGTCCCGGTCGAGGTGAAGGCGTTGCTGCGGCATCACGGTGGCATCGCGACGTCGGCGGTGGACCAGGACAAGCGTGGTACGCGGCCGTTGCAGGAGACGCGGCCGGCGCATTTCGGGCTGCCGAAGTCGGGTGTGGCGGTGACGGAGGCGCAGGTGCAGGGGGTCGAGGAGGACCTCGGGTACCGGCTGCCGGGCGCGTACCGCTCGTTCCTCAAGGCTGCCGGTGGGTGTGCGCCGGTGGGGACCGCGCTGGACGCGGAGTTGGGGCTGCTGGTGGACCAGCCGTTCTTCACGGTGCGGGACGAGGCGGCGGTCAATGACCTGGTGTACGTCAACAAGTGTCTGCGGGACCATCTGACGAAGGACTATCTGGGCGTCGGTTTCGTCCAGGGCGGTCTGCTGGCCGTGAAGGTGAAGGGCGAGCGGATCGGTTCGGTGTGGTTCTGCGCGTACGACGACGCGCGGGACGTCGATCCGTCGTGGACGCCGGCGGAGCGCACGGAGCGGCTGCTGCTGCCGTGCGGGGAGGACTTCGACGCGTTCTTGTCGCGGCTCGCGGGATCTCCGCCGGAGTTGGAGACGGTGGCGAATCTGATGGTGGACGGCGGGTTCGCGCGTGCCGTTCCGGTTTCTTCCGCGGGGGAGTGAGTTCGCGATGGTGACGTTCGCGCAGGCGCAGGAGCGTGCGGAAGAGTGGATCAACGGGGACGTTCCCGCGTACCAGCATCGTGAGGTGCGGGTGCGGGAGTTCGAGCTCGGGTTCGTGGTGTGGGGGGAGGACCGGGCGGACGGGCCGCGCTCCGACGGGGGCGGGCAGCGGCTGGTGCTCGCGCGGGACAGCGGGGAGGCCACGTTGTGGCCGGCGCTGCCGGTGGGTGAGGTGATCCGCCGGTACGAGGAGGAGTACGGGCGCCCGGAGACGGCGGAGGAGCCGACGCCGGCCCCCGCGGCCCGGGTGGACCTGAACCAGACGTCGTTCCTGCTGACGCCGCCGGAGTGGCTGCAGGAGGCGGCGGACAAGCTGGGGATCCCGGATCGGCGGGGGGCCGGGGGTTCCGCGGACGCGGACGCCGGCGCCGGGCAGGCGGGGGGTGCCGCCGCGGCCGAGGGTGCCGGGCAGGCTGGGAGTGCCGTCGCAGCCGAGGGTGCCGGGCGGGCTGGGAGTGCCGTCGCGGCTGCCGGTGCCGGGGAGCTGCCGCAGACGCAGGCCGGTGTGCCGGCGCCGGGTGCCCGGGGGGCGTCGGACGGCTCGGCCGGGGGGACGGGTTCGGGTGCGGCCGGTTCAGCCGGTGCGGCCGGTGGGCCGGGCGCGGGGCAGGTCCCGGGTGCCGGGCAGGCGCCCGGTGCGCCGGTTGGCCCCGGTGCCGCGCAGGCGCCGAGTGCGCCGGTCGGGCCCGCTTCCTCGCAGGCGCCGAGCGCGCCGGCGGGGGCCACTCCGTGGGCCGGTACGGACACCAACGCCGATGCGGGCGAGGACCGTTCCGTGCCGTTGCCGGAGACGGTGTTCGCGCCGCCGCTGAGCGAGGCCGGCGAGGACCGGCCGCCGGTGTCGCTGCCGGATGCCAAGACCGCGCTGATGTCGGCCGGCAGCGCGCTTCCCCCGACGGCGGTCGCCCCGGCGATCCCCGAACCGGACGCGCCCGCGCCGGGCAGCACCCCGCCGCCGATGCCGGCGCCGGGCGGTACGCAGCCGCCACCTCCGGGTCCCGCGTCGTACGGCTACCCGCAGGGCCCCGGTGCTCCGGGCACGCCTCCGCCGGCCCCCGGCGCGCAGTCGTACGGCTATCCGCAGGGCGGGCAGACGCCTCCGCCTCCGCCGGCTCCCGGTGGGCAGTCCTACGGCTATCCGCAGGGTGGCCAGACGCCTCCGCCGCCCGCTGCGCCGTCGTACGGCTATCCGCAGGCTCCGGGGGCTCCCGGTGCTTCGGCGACGCCTCCGCCGGCCGCTCCCGGTGCGCCCGCGCAGCCGTCGGCGCCGTACTCCGGTGACATCGCCGATGCCGCGACCAGCAAGGCGGCGCCGCCTCCGCGGCGTGGGCGGGGTGCGACCCCGCCGCCTCCGCCGGGGCGCCCCCCGGGGGCTCCGGGCGCGCGGGCGGGCGGTACGCCTGCGCCGCCGTCCGCGCCGGGCGGGTATGTGCCCACCCAACTCGTGTCCGCGCTGGGACCCGACGGCCCGGAGGGCCCGCAGCCGGCCCCGGCCGGTCCCGGCACGCCTCCGCCCGCTCCGGGCACCCCGGGTGCCACGCCTCCGGGCGGTGTCCACCACGCGGCGACGATGCTCGCCGACCCGGGACGACCGGGGGCCCCGCAGCCTCCGGGTGCCCCGGGCACTCCGGGTGTCCCCGGTGCGCCGGGCACTCCGGGCGGTACGCCTCCCGGCGGTGTCCACCACGCCGCGACGATGCTCGCCGACCCCGGACGACCGGGCGCCCCCCAGCCTCCAGGCGCTCCGGGCGCTCCGGGTGCTCCGAGTGCCCCAGGTGTCCCGGGTGCTCCGGGTGCCCACCACTCGGCGGGTGGCGCGCGCGGTGCCGTGCACCATGCGGAGACCGTGCTGGCCGCGCCCCCCGTGGGCGGCCCCGGCGCTCCCGTGCCCCCGCCCGGTGCCCCGGGTGCCCCCGGCACACCGCCGCCGCCCCCCGGCGCCGTCCAGCAGATGCCGCCCGGGGCCGTGCCGCCCGGCGCGATGCCGCCTGGCGCCGTGCCCCCCGGGGCCATGCCCCCCGGTCCCGGCCAGCCGGCCCCCGGTTACCCGCAGCCGGTGGCCCCCGGTCAGCCGACCGTCGGCCCCGGTTACCAGGCCGTGCTGCGCTACCGCGCGCAGGACGGCTCGGAGCAGCAGCTGATCCGGCGTTCGGCGCCGGGCACGCCGCACCCGGAGTGGCAGATCTTCCACGAGCTGCGCGCCATGAACGTGCCGCCGGACCAGGTGCTGGAGCTGCACACCGAGCTGGAGTCGTGCGAGCTGCCGGGTGCGTACTGCGCGCGGATGATCCGGGAGCAGTGGCCGCAGGCGAGGATCACGTCGATCGCGCCGTACGGCACGGATCACGCGAGCCGTCAGCAGGGCATGCGGCAGCTGCTCGCCCATCAGGGTGAGTTGCACCAGGTCGCCGACGGCCCGGCGCGGCCGGCGCCGGTGCGGGCGCCGCTGCCGCCGGTGCAGCCGGTGCCGCCGATCCCGCCGGAGGGCATCGCGCAGGAGCTGGCGGGCGCGTTCGGGCCGGGGATCTTCCGGTTCGAGCAGCAGGCGGTGTCCCGGCAGGGGGTGCCGCCGATCGTGGCGCACTCGCTGGTGGTGGCGGGTCTGCCGGTGGACCTGGGTCCGTTCTTCTGGGCGCAGGCCCAGCCGGGGCGGCCGGTGCCGACGCTGGCGGAGCTGGCGGCCGAGCGCGGGGTGCAGCCGGCGCCGGACGCGGGCTCGTACCTGGTGATGGGCACCGACTTCGGCAGGGCGCTGTGTGTGCAGTACGGCACCGCGAACATCGTGGCGGTGCCGGTGGAGGCGGGACCGGGCGGGGCTTCGGTGCCGCCGCAGTTCGTGAACACCGGGCTGCCGGAGTTCCAGCGGTGCCTGGCGCTGCTCGGACGGATGTGGCGGCTGAGGTACGGGCTGAACCAGGAGCAGGCGGGCCGCTGGACGGTGGACTTCCAGGCGCAGCTGGCGGCGCTGGACCCGGCGGCGCTGGCGTCGGCGGAGAGCTGGTGGTCGGTGCTGCTGGAGCAGATGTGGGACGGGTTGCTCTGACCCTCCGTCAGTGACCCGCGGCCTTGGGCCGAATGGGCCGGTTCCGATCGGAAGATCGGGGCCGGCCCTTTTCTGTTCTCCGGCGACCGTGACATGCGCCCGGAGTGTCGCGTTATGAGTATTTCTGTCCGATACCTCAAGATGTGCGCCACATCATCATTTCGCGTCCGTTCGGCGGAGAGGGTTCCGGGATGAGCAGTGCACCGTCGTCGCCGTACGGCTTCGTGACCGTCAGGGGGCGTGGTTATCGCCCCGAACAGGTCGAGGCGTGCGTCGCGGCGCTCGCCGAGGAGCGCGACGCCGGCTGGGAGCGGGCGGCCCGGCTGACCGTGCTGGCCAAGCAGATGGAGGCCGAGGCGGAGCGGCTGCGGGAGGTGGTGGCCGAGCTCAAGCCGCAGACGTACGACGTCCTGGGGGAGCGCGCACAGCGCCTGTTCGCGCTCGCCGGCGAGGAGGCGGAGGCCGTGCGGGAGGGCGCGCGGCGCGCGGCGCAGGAGGAGATCGCGCAGGCCGAGGCGTACGCGGAGGAGGTGCTCCGGGCGGCGCACGAGCAGGCGGACGTACGGCGCGCGGAGGCCTGCGAAGACGCCCGGCAGCTGTTGCTCGCGGCGCGCGCCGAGGCCGACGAGATCCGGGTCTCCGCCCGGCGCGCGCTCAAGGCGGCCCGGGTCGAGGAGCTGGCCGCGCGGCGGGCGCTGCGGCAGCGCACCGCGGGGATGCTCGCCGATCAGGAGAAGCAGCACGCCGCGCGGCTGGCCGCGGCCGACCGGGAGGCCGCCGCGCGGGCCGAGGAGCTGGACGCCGAGCACGCGCGGCTGACGGCCCGGGCGGAGGAGGCGCTGGCCGAGGCGATGCAGGCGTGCGCCGACGCCGAGCAGGCCGGGCGCCGCCGGCAGGACGAGGCCCGGGTGCAGGCGGCCGAACTGCTGGCGGAGGCGCGGCTGCGGGAGGAACAGATCGCCCGCGAGACGGAAGAGGTGCTGCGGGAGCACGGCGAGCGCTGGGACGAGGTGTGCGCCCACATGGACCGCATGCGCAGCAGCCTCACGGCCCTGACGGGCCGCTTGGTGGAGTAGACGGGGGCGCAGTGGACGGGGGTTGCACCGAGAAGTACCCCATGGCCCGGCCCCCGCAGCCGGCGCCCACGGTCACCCGCCCCGCCGTACCGCCCCCGCCAGGATCCACCCCTCCACCGCCTCGTACTGGCGTCGCTGTTCCTCGGCCGTGCGGCGGCCCGACAGGAGGGTGCCGGCCCAGCCGAGGGCGAAGCCCAGGGGGATGGTGACCAGGCCGGTCGTGGTGAACGGGAACCAGTTGAAGTCGGCCTCGGGGAAGGCCGCGACGGGCGAGCCGGAGACCAGGTTCGTGCCCGGCATCAGCAGCACCACGGACAGGGTGCCGCCGATGAGCGTGGCGAGCAGCCCGGCGCGGGTGTAGCGGCGCCAGAAGAGGCTGTACACCAGCGCGGGCGCCAGGGCGGAGGCGCCGATGCAGAAGGACAGGGTGACCAGCGGCTGGAGGCTGCGGTGCTGGACCTGGGTGGCGAGCAGGATGGCCGGGACGCCGACGCCGAGCGCGGACAGCCGGGCCAGGAGCATCTCGCGGCGGGGTGAGACGTCCTGTGTGCGGGTGGCGAAGACGTCGTGGGCGAGGGAGTTGGCGCAGGCGAGGATCATCCCGGCGACGGAGGCGAGCACGGTCAGGAAGATCGCCGTGGTGACGGTGGTGAACAGCAGGGACTCGGCGTTGGACACGTCCGCACCGAACACCGCGCGGGAGCCGAGCAGGTAGGCGGTGTTTCCGCGCGGGTCGGCGCCGGCGATGGCGGCGCGGCCGAGCAGGGCGGTGGCACCGAATCCGATGATCGTGATGACCAGGACGAACAGGACCACGCACGACACGGCCCAGGACATCGAGCGGCGTACCTGGCGGGCGCTGGAGGCGGTGTACATGCGCATGGTGATGTGCGGCAGGCACGCGCCGCCGAGGACGACGGTCAGCTCCGAGGTGATCATGTCGAGGCGGGGGCTGGCGCCGCCGCTGAACTGGAGCCCGGAGTGCAGGAAGGCGGGCCCCACACCGCTCTTGGCCGCCGCCGCGTCGAAGAGCGCGCCCAGGTCCCAGCCGAAGCGGTTCAGCATGAGGACGGCGACCACGGCGCCCGAGCCGAGCAGCATCACGATCTTCAGGATCTGGATCAGCGCGGTGCCCTTCATCCCGCCGATCGCCGCGTAGCTGATCATCAGTGCGCCCAGGCCGATGACGACGCCGGTCTTCAGGGAGTCGCCGGTGAAGCCCAGGATGAAGGCGAGCAGTTGTCCGGTGCCGGCGAGCTGCACCAGCATCAGCGGCACCAGCGCGGCCAGCGTCACCAGGCTCGCGGTGACCCGCACCGCCCGGCCGGGCATCCGCCGGGCCAGCGCGTCGCCCATGGTGAACCGGCCGGCGTTGCGCAGCGGTTCGGCCAGCAGGAACATCATCAGCATCAGCGACAGCGCCGTGCTGAGGGCGAGGACGACGCCGTCGTAGCCGCACAGCGCGATGACCCCGCCGGTGCCGAGCACGGTGGCGGCGGAGATGTAGTCGCCGGCGATGGCGAGGCCGTTGCGCAGCGGGGACAGGGAGCTGTAGCCGGTGTAGAACTCGTCGAGGTCGTCGCTGTCGGGGCCGGTCATCACGCACAGCAGCAGGGTGAGCGTGGCGACGGCGGTGAAGGCCATCAGGGCCATCGTCTGGGCGTTGCCGCTGAACTCCGTCATCGTGCCGCCTCCCGCTTGGCGTCCACCTCGGCCTGCTTGCGGATGCGGTCCGCGATGGGGTCGACGTGGCGGCGGGCGGTGTGCTCGTAGACCGCGACGGCCAGCCAGGTGACGGGCAGCTGGACGAGGGCGAGCAGGAGTCCGGCGGGCAGTCCGTCGGCGACGGTGCGGGTCATGAAGGACGGGGCGAACGCCGACAGCACGAGGAAGAGGGTGAAGTAGCCGAGCGCGGTCAGCGTGGCGGTGCGGCGCTGCCAGCGGTAGGCGCTGCGCAGGACGCGCAGGTCGCTGTGGTGCCCGAGGGGCCGGTGCGCGGGGCTCTGCGGCCGGGGCGCGGGCGGCTGGACGGGCTGCCAGGGGTAGGTGGAGTACGACGGGGACGAGTCGTAGGACATTCCCTTGCTCCTTGCGTGGCTCGGGTCCGGGGCGGCGGACCGCAGGGAGTGGGGTGAGCGGGTGGACGCACGTTACCCGCGCCCACCGCCGCGCGCCGCGTTTTCCCCAAACTGATCAGTCGGTATGCGCTTGCTGCGCGCGAATCCCGGCCCAGCACCGGTGTTACCTGCGTTAACTCCGACCTTTACGACCCCGTCTCGGCACGCCGGGCCCCCGTCAAGCTCCGCGAACAGCGCTCCCCGGGACGCTCGTTGGGTCATCATGGAGCCGGCTCCGTCGCGGGGGCGGGGGTGAGGGGAGAGTTCATGGGGGGCACGCGACCGTCGCCCGTGCGGGTGTTCATCTCGTACGCCCATGACGACGACCGGCACATCGGCCGGGTGCGGGAGTTCTGGCGGTTCCTGCGGGGCAGCGGCATCGACGCGCAGCTGGACCTGCCCGCCGGTGAGCGCCGGCAGGACTGGGCGCTGTGGATGCTGCGCGGGGTGCGGGAGAGCCGGTTCGTGATCGTGGTCGCCTCGCCGCAGTACAAGCGGCGCGCGGAGGGCGACGCCGCCCCCGGCGAGGGCGCGGGCGTGCAGTGGGAGGCGGGGCTGCTGCGCACCCTCGTCTACACCGACCCCGGGGCCGCCCTGGAGCGGATCGTCCCCGTCGTCCTGCCCGGCGGCAGCGCCGACGACCTGCCGGTGTGGCTGGGCGGCCCCACCCGCACCTGGTACGGCGTCGAGGACTTCACCGTCGAGGGCGCGGAGCCCCTGCTGCGGCTGCTGACGGACCAGCCGTACGAGACCGAGCCGGCGCTGGGCCCGCAGCCGTACCTGCCGCCGCGCACCGAGGACGCCGCGCCGCTCACGCTGCCCCCGCCGGTCCACGAGCCGTCCCCGGTGGAGCCGCCGCAGCCGCCGCCCCCGTCGTTCGTCATGCCCGGGCAGAAGGAGCTGACCGAAGCGCTGCTGGCGTGCCCCCGGCTGTCGCAGCTCCGCTACCGGCACACCCTGCTGGCCCTGATGGGCGAGGAGCTGGGCCTGGACCGCCCCTTCGACGTGGAGGAGGACCCCAGCGCCCGGCTGCACCTGGCGGAACTGGCCCGCCGGATCAGACGCACGCTCCTGACCCCGGACGCGGTGCTGAAGGCCCTGTACGTGGCCCTGCTCCAGATCCAGCCGGACGACGTCGGCACCGAACGGGTGCGCAAACTGCTCGCCGCCTCCGGGATCGACGTCGGGGAGGCGTGAGTGCGGTTCTTCGGGCCCCGCGCGCTGCGGCGGGGCCGAAAGGAGCGCCGGCCGGAGCGGCAGCAGGGACCGGACCAGGCCTGCAGGCACCTGGTGCCGATCCTCGCCTGCGTGCCCCGCATGAACGAGCTGAAGATGCGGCAGGCCCTGCTGGTCCGGATGGGGGAGAAGCTCCGCCTCGGCCACCCGTTCAACGTGGCGGAGGACCCGGAGTACCTGGCCCACCTCGACGCCATCGTCCGGGCGGCCCACCGCGACGGGGCGCTGGAGGCGTTGTGCGGCGCGCTGGCGCAGATGTACGGCGACGACGACATCGACGTGGCCTGGCTGGAGCTGGCGGTCACCGCGCTGACCGGCCCGCCCGGCCACCTGCCCGCCGACGTCCTGCTGGCACTCGTCGTCGAACTGCGCTGCCGGCCCAAGGGGTTCGGCGCCGCGACGGTGGCCCGGTTCCTGGCCGAACGGCGGGCGCAGCGCCGGCCCCTGGACGGCACGAGCCTGCCGCAGGTGCTGCTCAAGCTCTACGACTCCCGGGTGCCCGCCCACGGCCCGGCCGAGCCGCGCGAGCAACTCCTGCGCTTTCTGCGCATGCTGGCCGCCCAGACGGGGCCGAGCGGCCCGCTCGCCGCACTGCTGGCCGAGATCACGGGCGCCGCGCCGGGAGAGCCCGTCGCCCCGGCGGCCGACGGCGAGCGCCAGGTCATCATCCAGATCCGGGTCGAGGAGGAGGACGCGCCCAGCGACCTCCCGCCCGCCCAGCGCCGCTACTCCCTGCGCGGCTACCACTACGAGCGCGTCGGCGACGACCGGCCCGTCTTCCTCGGCTCGCAGTCCGGACCCGGACTGTTCACCGGTGACGAACTCACCGAACGCGGCCGTGACTTCCTCACCTCCTGGCGGGAACCGGCGGACGCGGCCCGCGGGGTGACCAAACGCGTGGAGTTCCTGCTGCCGCACTCGCTGCTCGGCCACCCGGCCGAGGCATGGCCGGGCGGCCCGGCGGGACGTCCGCTCAGCCGCAGCTGCCAGGTCGTCGTACGGTCCCTGATCCGCTACCGGGACAGCATGGTCCACGACGGCTGGATCCGCCGCTGGAACGCACTGGACCGCGACCGCACCCCGGCCGACGCCCTGCAGCGCATCGGCTGGCTGAGCACCCGCGCCCCGGCCGACGGCCCGGCCTGCCCCGACCCGGCGGCGGCACAGCCGTGGAAGTGCCCCGAGGGCAAGTACCCGCCGCTGCGGCTGACCCGGCTCACCGACCTGGTGGACTGGCTGAGCGCCCACCCCGACCTGGGCTGCCTGGGCCTGGGCACGCCCTACGACCACGACGACGACCTCATCCGGCAGGCCGTGGACGACGCCCTGCTGGAGGACGGCATCCCCGTCATGGTCTGGCGGCGCGACGCGGGCGACCCGCACCCGCTGCTGGACGCCCTGCGCGCCGGGCAGCCCCCCGCCGACCTGGCCGAACTGCCGCACCGCGTGCACCAGGCGCGCAGGCGCGGCCGCCACGACACGCACAGCGTGCACAACCAGATCACCCTGCTGTGGGACGACCCGACATGCGTCTTCAGCGGGCAGGACCAGCCCATGCCCGGCACCCGGGCGGCCGGCGAAGGAGCAGCATGACGCAGACGCAGGACTGGTGGGTGTACCGGGGATCCGGCGTCCCGCACGACGGCATCCGCCGGCTGCCGAAGGCGCCCCCCTGGCGCGCTTTCCGGCACGACGGGGACCGCCGGCCGATCGCCCCGCCCCGCGCCCCCGACGACGAGGCCGTGCGCCGGCACCTCGGCGAGGGCGGCCGGGGCGCCGCCTACCAGGCCGGCGAGCGGGAGATCCACCTCGTCAACCTCGCCCTGCACCTGCGCCGCCCGCTGCTGCTCACGGGCAAGCCCGGCACCGGCAAGTCCACCCTCGCCTACGCCGTCGCCCACGAACTGGGGCTCGGTCCCGTCCTGCGCTGGCCCGTCACGAGCCGGACCACGCTCAAGGAGGGCCTGTACGAGTACGACGCGGTGGGCCGCCTCTACGAAGCCGGCCTGCGCAACGCCGGCCTGCGCCTCCAGCCCGGCGACACGGCGCCCGAGCCGCCGGACATCGGCAAGTACCTGTGGCTGGGCCCGCTCGGCACCGCGCTGCTGCCCTGGAGCCGGCCCCGGGTGCTGCTCATCGACGAGATCGACAAGAGCGACATGGACTTCCCCAACGACCTCCTCAACGTCTTCGAGGAGGGCGAGTTCCTCATCCCGGAGCTGGCCCGGCTCGGCCCCGGCGGCCAGAAGGTGATGACCGTCGACCGCACGCCGGCCTGGGTCACGGACGGGCAGGTGGCCTGCACCGAGTTCCCGTTCGTCGTCATGACCAGCAACGACGAGCGCGAGTTCCCGATGGCGTTCCTGCGCCGCTGCATCCGCCTGGACATCAAGGCGGCAGACGACAAACGCCTGGCCGGCATGGTCGCCGCGCACCTCGGAGAGGCCGGGCCGAAAGGCAGCCGCTCGGCGGCCCTGCGGGCCGAGCTCATCGAACGGTTCCTGGCCAAGCAGCGGGAGAACGGCGTCCTCGCCAACGACCAGCTGCTGAACGCGCTGCTGATGGCGGAGCGCGGCCTGTGGGACGACGCCGCCGGGCGCGGCCTGATCGAGGACGACCTGCTGCGCCGCCTGGACCAGGGGTGAGCCGGGCATGAGCGAGGGCACGGGGGACGGCATCCTGCGGGAGGAACTGGCCCGGCTGCTGGACGCCGGGGGCGCACCGGACGCCGGTGACGCCCTCGACGTGCTGTGGATCGCCCGGCTCAGCGGCCTGGACCCGCTGGACTGGTCCCTCCTCGGCGACGCCGCCGCCTCACCCGCCGGCCCGCGCCCCGACATCCCGCCCCCACCGCCCGCCACCCCCGATCCCCACCCCGGCCGGGACGACGCGCCGCGCACCCCGTCCACCCAGCTCCATCTGCCCGGCGCCGCCGGCGGCACCGGCCACCACCGCCCCGGCCGGGGCCACACCGTCCGCGTCGCCCAGCCCGCCGCCCTGCCCGAGCCGCTCCGGCTCACCCGGGCGCTGCGCCCGCTGCGGCAGACGGTGCCCTCCGTGCGCGCCCGCACCCTGGACGTGGCGGCCACCGCCGCCGCCTCCGCGGAGACGGAGCTGCTCCTGCCGGTGCTGCGGCCCGCCGCGGAACGCCGCTTCGGCGTCGACCTGCTCGTCGACACCGGCACCACGATGACCGTGTGGCACCGCCTGGCCCGCGAACTGCACGGTCTGCTCGCCCGGCACGGCGCCTTCGCCCACGTCCGCGCCTGGGCGCTGGGCACGGACGGCCCCGAGCCGACCCTGGCGCCCTTCCGGCGCGGCACCAGCCGGCCGGCCGCGCCCACCCGCCGCTGGCGGCAGACTCTGGCCGACCCGACGAACCGCCGCGTCGTGCTCGTCCTCACCGACGGCGTCGGTCCCGCCTGGTACGGCACGGAACTCGCCGAGACCCTGGCCGACTGGTCCCGCCGCCGCCCCGTCGCCGTCCTCCAGGTGCTGCCCAGCCGTCTGTGGCACCGCACGGCCCTGCGCCCGGCCCCCGTCCGCGCCCGCTCCACGGAGACGACCCGCGCCACCTTGGAGTACCGCTCCTCGGGCCCGCTGCCCGGCGTCCCGCGCGGCAGCGCCGGTGCCGAGGCCCGGGCGGCGATCCGCTGGCTGCCGGTGCTGGAACTGAGCGCCGACTGGATCGCCCCGTGGTCGCGGCTCGTCTCCGGCCGCACCACGGACTGGACCCCGCTGAGCGCCGCGCCCCTGACCGTCGTCGACCGTCCCGCCCCGCCGGCGGCGACGGACGAGCCGGCGGCCCCCGCCGTCCTCGTCGAACGCTTCGAGGAGGGCTACTCACCCGACGCCTACCGGCTGCTGCGGCTGCTGGCGGCGGCCCCGCTGAGCCTGCCGGTGATGCGGCTGGTGCAGCGCACGATGCTGCCGTCGTCCACGCCGATGCACCTCGCGGAGGTCTTCCTGTCGGGCCTGTTGGTCCGGCGCACGCCGCCGCGCCCGGGCGAGGACCCCGAGGAGGTGGTGTACGACTTCCGCGACGGCGTGCGCGGCGCGCTGCTGGACCGGCTCACCCGCACGGAGTCCCTGCGGGTGCTGGGCGAGGTCGTCGACGGGGTGAGCGACCGGGTGACGGCCACGCTGGGCGGCGTCAACGACTTCGCGGCGCTGGCGGCGGTCGCGGGTACGGGCGTCGGGGCGGACGGCCGGGAACTGCCCGCCGAGAGCCTCGCGTTCGCGGAGGTCGCGGTCGAGGTCATCGGCGGGATCGGCGGCGACCACGACAAGGTGGCGGCCAAGCTGGGTCTGGGCGGGGCGCCGGCACGCGGCGTGCCCGGCCCGGAGGGACGGCGGGAGCGGCAGCGCGGCACGGGGCTGTTCTCCCGCTTTCGCCGCCGGCGGCGTCAGGACGAGGAGGAACGCGGGGCGCTCACCGAGGACGGTGGGCGGGTGGTGGACAGCCGCATCCCGCCCCCGCCGCCGGTCCAGCTTTCGCGCACCGAGGCCATCACGGTCGTGCAGCGACTGCTCGACGAGGCCCTGTCGGACCGCTGGCGTGACAACACGGCGACCTGCGTCATCGAGGGTCCCCCGGGCTCCGGCAAGACCGTCATGGCCGCGGACGTCGCGCGACGGCTGCGCGGAGCATTCGGCACGGTCCGCTGGATCGACGCGCACAGCCGCCGGTCGCTCCTGGAGGGCCTCGGCGCGCTCGCCGAGGATCTCGGGCTCGGGCGCGGCAGGAAGGGAGACCTGTCCTCGCTGCCGCTCGACCGGCTCTTCGACTACCTGTGCGACCACCCCGACTGGTTGCTGATCTACGACGGAGTCACCCAGGACACCTACCTCCCCGACCCGTACCACCCCGACGGGCCGCCCCTCGTATGGCTCCCGCCCGACTACGGCAGCCTGCTGGTGACGGTCGCCGACGGGACGCACTGGGTGGACGACGAGGCCACGACCGTGCGGATCGACGGCTTCAGCCGTGCGGACGCGGCGCTGTACCTGTACCGGTCACTGGCCGCCCGGCGCGGCACGCTGTGGAACGACGAGCAGCAACTCAGGGTGCTCGTGGACGCGGTGGGCACGATGCCGCGGGATCTGGCGGACGCGGTGTCGCGCATCGAAGGGCAGTCCGTGGATGTCGGCTCCTACACCTTCGCTCTCATGGCCAAGCGGACGCGCCTTGACCGGATCACGCCGTCCCTGGTGTGGCTCACCGTGGGGGACCAAGTCGTCGGCACGGGGGTGGCGGTGCGGCGCAACCTGGTGCTCACCACCGAATCATCGACGGGGTCGGGACCATTGCAGGTTCGAAGTGCCGGTCTCGGCAGAGGCGTTCGCGGCACTCTGGGCAGGCACTCGAACGGGTTGCTCGCCCTGCAAGTCGCAGAAGCCGTGCTGCAGCCGGCGGACATCTCCCCACCCGAGGACAGCCCTGTGGTCGCGGTATGGCACACGTCGGGCGAGGCCCGGATCGCACCGGAACTGGTGCTGTACCCGGCCGGTGAAGGTGGCACCCCGCCGCCCGGCCCCGCAGCCCTGGTCGACGCGGAGGGCCGACTGCACTCCTTGGTCGGGGTGGGCGGTGAGGGCAGGACCGAGCATGTGATCACACCCGACCTGGTCGACGCCATGGTGCACGACCTGGACACGTTCGTGAGCGCCCTCAGCGAGCGGGAGCCGTCGGACGCGCCGCTGTTCTTTCTCAGCTACGCGCATTCGGGATCCGACGACATGGTGCGCCGCTTCTTGCGGGATCTGAACGAGCGGGTGCGGAGGCTGGCACCCGGTTCGGCCCCCGGCGTCGCGCTGGAGGGGATGGCCCACGGAGCCTCGTGGGAGACGGAGCTGAGACGACGGCTCGCCAGCGCGCGGGTACTCGTTCCGCTCTTCTCCTCGCGCTACTTCCGCAGCGAGTGGTGCGGCAGGGAGTGGGACGCCTTCGAACGCCGGTCGACCGGTCCGTTCCTGGCCGTCGTCCCGGTGCTGTGGGAGCCCCCCGACCGGATGCCGGCCCGCATGCGGGACCACCGGCTGCTGCCCGGGCCCACGAGCGAGGGGCTCCGCACCCTGATGCGGACCGACCCCGAGGAGTACGGACGGGCGCTGGACGAGATCGCCGAGCACGTTCTCGCCGTGGCACATCAGACGAGCCTGGTCCCCTGCGATCCCGCGCTGCTGGACGACCTCCGCAACGCCTTCGCCGACGAGCGCCCCTAGCGCAGCGAGGCGACGAACGCCGACCAGGCCGACGCGGAGAACACGAGCGCCGGGCCGGTGGGAGCCTTGCTGTCGCGGACGGGGACGTGGGTGGGGCGGGCGTTGTCGTCCACCTCAAGGCAGTTGCCGCTGCTGCCGCCGCTGTACGACGACTTTCGCCAGGCGGTGACTTCGAGGCAGTCGCCGCTGCTGCCGCCGCTGTAGCTGGACTTGCGCCAGCCGGTCAGGACGGAGGCGTCAGGAATCCTGTACTCGCTGTGCTTCATGCTCGTAATCCTCCGCGACCTGCCTGAGCAGTGCCAGGGACTTGCGGTGCGACAAGGCATCGCCCAGAGCATGATCGTAGGCCACCTGGCACTCGTGGACGACGGACGGAAGTTCCCAGATTCGGCCGGACTTGAGGCCCTCTGTGTAGGCGATCGGCGGCATGTCCTCGAACCGCATGAGCGAAACGAAGCCCTCCAGAAGGGCGTGGTACCCCACAGAGAACGGGAGCACGTGCACGCGAATGCGGTTGCTGTCGCCCAGCTCGGCGATGTGACGGAGCTGCTCGCACATCACGCGCGGGCCGCCGATCTTCCGTCGCAGCACGGCCTCGTCCAGCAGTATCCAGACCCTGGGCGAGTGGAAGTTGCCGAGGATGCGGGCGCGTTCAAGGCGTGTGACGAGCAGCTCGTCACGTTCGTCGGGGCTCTTGGGTACGGCGCCTGAACTGAGCACCTCGCGCGCGTAGTCCGGCGTCTGGAGGATGCCGGGCACCAGCTTCGGGGCGTACTCCCGGATTTCGACGGCCTGGCCCTCGAACTCCAGCGCCTCCGCGAAGTGCTCCGCGACCTTCCTGCCGTCCAGCGTCGGCAGGAACCGCTCGAAGAACCCGTCCGTCCCCAGCACCTGGTCCAGCCGCCGCGCGTCCTCCACGTCGGGCCGGCGGCGCCCCGCCTCGATGTGGGCGATGTGGGTGCGGGACATCACCGCACGCTGACTCAGCTCCTCCTGCGTGAGCCCCGCCGCCTCCCGCCTGCGCCGCAGCTCCTGGCCGTACTGGAGCCGGGTGAGCGGGTTGTCCTCGATGGCCATGCCGCGCAACTCCCCCTCGTGCGAACCTCTTTGTCACGCTCGGTCACCTTCCGAGGTTACCCACGGCGACGTCACTGTGTGCAGGGATCGGCACGGAAAGTGAAGGGCGGACGGGTGAGCGAGCAGGCGGACGACAAGGAAGAGGGCTTCATCGCCCCGTACATCACCCTGCGTGTCTCCAGGGACGGTGGCCGCACCTGGGGACCGAGGGTGACGTACCAGCCGTCGCGGGACGAGATCCCGTACGACGTGGTGGGCCGGTTCCCGCCGTGCGCGTGCCCGCGCTGCCGGACCGTCAGTCCTTGAGGACGGGGAAGCGGCGCGGCGCGACGCACAGCAGGACGAGGAACGCCAGCGCCGCCGCGCAGGCCGCGCCGACGTAGACGGCGTGGACCGCGTCGGCGATGGCGTGCCGGGCGGCCTCCGGTGCCGTACCGGCCTCCCACGCGCGCGTGACGGAGTCGAGGTCGCTCGCGCCGCCGAGGCGGGCGGCCAGGACACCGTTGGCGATCGCGCCGAACAGGGCGGCGCCCAGGGTCTGGCCGGTCTGGCGGCAGAAGAGGACGGACGCGGTGGTGGTGCCGCGTTCGGCCCAGCCGACGGTCGACTGCACGCCGACCATGAGGGGGAGCTGGAACAGGCCGAGGGCCGCGCCGAGCGCCATCATCAGCAGGGTGGGCTGCCAGGCCGCGCCGGGGTAGGGCAGCAGCGGGAACGCCAGCAGGATCAGCGTGGCGGTGCCGATGCCGAGCATCGCGGTGTTGCGGAAGCCGATCCGCCGGTACACGTGCTGGCTGACGGCCGCGGACATCGGCCAGGTCAGGGTCCACACGGAGAGCACGAACCCGGCGGCGACCGGGCCCAGGCCCAGCACCGACTGCGCGTAGGTGGGCAGGAAGACGGACGGGGCGACCATCAGCAGGCCGAGCCCGCCGAGGGCGAGGTTGACGGCGGCGATGGTGCGCCGCCGCCACACCCAGCCGGGCATGATGGGCTCGGCGGCGCGGCGTTCGACGAGGACGACGACCGCGGCGAGTGCGAGACCGGCCGCGAACAGGGCGACGGACGGCGGGGAGAGCCAGGGCCAGGACACGCCGCCCTGGACGAGCGCGGTCAGCAGGACGCCGCCGCAGCCGAACACGGCGAGGGCGCCCGCCCAGTCGACACGCGCGCGTGCGGGGCGCTCGCGGTGCGGCTCGTGCAGGTGGCAGACGATCAGCCAGAGGGCGGCGGCTCCGATGGGCACGTTGACGAGGAAGATCCACCGCCAGTCGGCGTAGGCGGCGAGGACACCGCCGAGGCCGGGGCCGGCGATGGCGGACGCCGCCCACACGGTGGACAGCTTGGACTGGATCTTCGGGCGCTGCTGCAGCGGGTAGAGGTCGGCGGCGAGGGTCTGCACGGTGCCCTGGAGGGCGCCGCCGCCCAGGCCCTGCAGGATGCGGAAGGCGATCAGGGAGCCCATGTTCCAGGCGAGCGCGCACAGCAGGGAGCCGAGCAGGAACAGCGCGGCGCCGGCGACGAGGACGGGCTTGCGGCCGAAGGTGTCGGACAGCTTGCCGTACACCGGGAGGGTGACGGTGACGGCGAGCAGATAGCCGGAGAACAGCCAGGAGAAGACGGAGAAGCCGCCGAGGTCGCCGACGATCTGCGGTACGGCGGTGGCGACGACGGTGGAGTCCAGCGCCGCCAGTGCCATCGCCAGCATCAGCGCGGCCACCACCGCGGCCCGCTGCCGGGTGCCGGGTGTGCGGGTGACGCCGTCACGTATCGCTGGTCTCGCTGTGTCCACCGGTGCCCTCTCGCCGTGCACGCGTTTTGCGTGCCCCTTGCAGCTATCTGCTCGGGACAGCTTCGCACTTGTGCCTGACGCTGCGGGAGGGTGCAGCCTGGGTGGGCCCGAGGGTGGAGAGCGACCCCGATCGCCTCTCCACCCGGCGGTGGAGTGCCCCTAGGGGTTCCTCCGCACTACGGCCCGGGGAGGGTTCGTCCCACCGGAGGACGAGCGGGCCCGGCCGGCGTCCCTAGTCTGGCTTCACGCCGCTGGGGGGCGGCTGACCGAACCACCGGGGTGGGGTTTTCCCCCGCCCGAAGACGGGGTCTCACACCAGCGCGCGGCACCCCCGCCGCCCGCGAGACTCGACGTCGTAACCGAACGGCGCCGGACGAACGACCGACCGGGGCACCCTTTTCGATTCTGCCGACCGACATAGGAGACATACCGTGACTTCGGCTGTGACCATTCCCAGGCACGGGGGCACTGGAGGGCGTACGGCCGTCGCCGCGCGGGCGCGGCAGGTCGTCAAGGCGTACGGGTCCGGGGAGACCCGGGTCGTCGCGCTCGACCACGTCGATGTGGACATCGCGCGGGGGCAGTTCACCGCGATCATGGGCCCGTCCGGGTCCGGCAAGTCCACGCTGATGCACTGCCTGGCCGGGCTCGACACCGTGACGTCCGGGCAGATCCACCTCGACGAGACCGAGATCACCGGGCTGAAGGACAAGAAGCTCACCCAACTGCGCCGGGACCGGATCGGGTTCATCTTCCAGGCGTTCAACCTGCTGCCGACGCTGAACGCCCTGGAGAACATCACGCTGCCGATGGACATCGCCGGCCGCAAGCCGGACCAGCAGTGGCTGGCGCGCGTGGTGGACACCGTGGGTCTGGCCGGGCGGCTCAAGCACCGGCCCAACCAGCTCTCCGGTGGTCAGCAGCAGCGGGTCGCCGTGGCGCGGGCGCTGGCGGCCCGACCGGAGATCATCTTCGGTGACGAGCCGACCGGCAACCTCGACTCGCGTGCGGGTGCGGAGGTGCTGGGCTTCCTGCGCCGGTCGGTGACCGAGCTGGGGCAGACCATCGTCATGGTCACCCACGACCCGGTCGCCGCCTCGTACGCGGACCGGGTGCTGTACCTCGCCGACGGCCGCATCGTCGACGAGATGCACCAGCCGACGGCCGATCAGGTCCTGGACCGGATGAAGGACTTCGACGCCCGGGGGCGCACGTCATGACCGTGCTGAAGACCTCGATGCGCAACTTCTTCGCGCACAAGGGCCGGATGGCGCTGTCGGCCGTCGCCGTGCTGCTCTCGGTGGCGTTCGTGTGCGGGACGCTGGTGTTCACGGACACCATGAACACCACCTTCGACAAGCTGTTCGCCGCCACCTCCTCGGATGTGACGGTCAGCGCCAAGGACGCCTCCGACACGGGCGAGACGACCTCCGACAACGGCAAGCCGCCGGTCATGCCGGCGTCCGTGCTGGACAAGGTCCGCCATGTGAAGGGCGTGCGGTCGGCGGAGGGCACCGTCTTCTCCACCTCGGTGACCGTCGTCGACGCCGACAAGGACAACCTGTCGCCGTCGTCCGGCGCCCCGACCATCGTCGGCAGCTGGAACGGCAACGACGCCCGCACCATGAAGATCACCGAGGGCGCGGCGCCCAAGGGGCCCGGCCAGGTGATGGTCGACGAGGACACCGCCGACAAGCACCACATCGAGCTCGGTGACTCGATCGGCGTGATCAGCGCCATCGGCACGCACACCGCGAAGGTGTCCGGCATCGCCGCCTTCCAGGTCACCAACCCCGGCGCCGCGATCTTCTACCTGGACACGAAGACCGCGCAGCAGGCGCTGGTCGGGCAGACCGGCGTGTACACCAACGTCAACGTCACCGCGGCGCCCGGGATCAGCGACGACCAGCTGAAGAAGGACGTCGTCGCCGGGCTGGGCGGCGAGTACAAGGTGCTGACCGCCAAGGAGAGCGCCGACGCCAACCAGAAGGACGTCGAGAGCTTCCTGAGCGTCATGAAGTACGCGATGCTCGGCTTCGCCGGGATCGCCTTCCTGGTCGGCATCTTCCTGATCATCAACACCTTCTCCATGCTGGTCGCCCAGCGCACCCGGGAGATCGGCCTGATGCGCGCCATCGGCTCCTCCCGCAAGCAGGTCAACCGCTCGGTGCTGATCGAGGCGCTGATGCTGGGCGTCGTCGGCTCGTTGCTCGGCGCGGTGGCGGGCGTGGGCATCGCCGTCGGGCTGATGAAGCTCATGGGCCAGATGGGCATGCACCTGTCCACCGACGACCTCACGGTCGCCTGGACCACCCCCGTGGCCGGGTTGGTGCTGGGCGTCGTGGTGACGGTCCTGGCGGCCTACCTCCCGGCCCGGCGCGCGGGAAAGATCTCCCCGATGGCCGCGCTGCGCGACGCGGGCACCCCGGCCGACGGGAAGGCCGGCTGGGTGCGCGGTGCGCTGGGTCTGGCGCTGACGGGGGCCGGCGGGGCGAGCCTGTACCTCGCGGCGCAGGCGGACAAGGCGAGCCAGGGCTCGCTGTGGCTGGGCCTCGGTGTGGTGCTGAGCCTGATCGGGTTCGTGGTCGTCGGCCCGCTGCTCGCCGGTGGCGTGGTCCGCGTCCTGGGCGCCGTACTGCTGCGCGTCTTCGGGCCGGTCGGACGGATGGCCGAGCGCAACGCGCTGCGCAACCCGCGGCGCACCGGCGCGACGGGCGCCGCGCTGATGATCGGGCTCGCGCTGGTCGCGTGCCTGTCGGTGGTCGGCTCCTCGATGGTCGCCTCCGCCACGGACGAGCTGGACAAGTCCGTCGGCACCGACTTCATCGTGCAGTCCGACAGCGGGCAGCTGATCACTCCGCAGGCGGTGAAGGCGGCGAAGGCCGTGCCGGGTCTTGAGCGGGTCACCGAGTACAAAGTCCTCGACGCCACGCTGACCACCCCCGACGGGCGCACCACGAAGAAGGAGACCATCAACGCGGCCGACCCGACCTATGCGCAGGACGTGCGCACCAAGACGGTCGCCGGCCGCCTGGAGGACGCCTACCGGCCCGACTCGATGTCCGTCTTCGAGGGCTTCGCCAAGGACCACGGCATCAAGCTCGGCTCCACGGTCGCCGTCGACTTCAAGGACGGTTCGACGGCCCGGCTCACGGTCCGCGCGATCACCAGCGACGACGTGGTGATCGACAAGGGCGCGATGTACGCCTCGGTCGCGACGGTGGCCAAGTACGTGCCGGCCGAGAAGATGCCGCTGGACATGCTGCTCTTCGCCTCCGCCAGGGACGGGCAGCAGGAGGCCGCGTACACGTCGCTGAAGTCGGCGCTGCACGACTACCCGCAGTACACGGTGCGCGACCAGACCGACTACAAGCAGGCGATGAAGGACCAGATCGGCCAGCTGCTGAACATGATCTACGGGCTGCTGGGGCTGGCGATCATCGTCGCGGTCCTGGGCGTGGTGAACACCCTCGCCCTGTCGGTGGTCGAGCGGACCCGGGAGATCGGCCTGATGCGGGCCATCGGCCTCTCGCGCCGCCAGCTGCGGCGGATGATCCGCATGGAGTCGGTGGTGATCGCCCTGTTCGGCGCCCTGCTGGGCCTCGGGCTCGGCATGGGCTGGGGCGCCACCGCCCAGAAGCTGCTCGCCCTGGAGGGCCTGAAGGTTCTGGAGATCCCCTGGCCGACGATCACCGCGGTCTTCGTCGGCTCGGCCTTCGTGGGCCTGTTCGCCGCCCTGGTCCCGGCCTTCCGGGCGGGCCGGATGAACGTCCTGAACGCCATCGCGACGGACTAGCCGCGCAGGCCGGGCGGGAGCAGGGACGCGCCACCGTGGACGGGGGTCTCGGTGGCGCGTCCCCTTGTGCCCGGCCGGGACGGGGCGGGCGGGTGCGGAGGCCCACGGTTGTCCACAGGCCCGACGGCGGCCTCCGCACCGACGTACGCTGGACACCCCCGGCTCCACACCGCCGGGGGCTCGTGTTGCCCAGCCCCAGGATGGAACCCGCCCTCCATGAGCCTGCACGGTCTGCTCGACGCCGTCGTCAAGGACCCCGCCCTCGCGGAAGCGATTCAGGCGGCCACCGACGGCAACCGGATGCACGTCGACCTGGTGGGTCCCCCGGCGGCCCGCCCCTTCACCATCGCCGCGCTGGCCCGCGAGGCCGCCCGCCCGGTGCTCGCGGTCACCGCGACCGGCCGGGAGGCCGAGGACCTGGCGGCGGCCCTGCGCTCGCTGCTGCCGCCCGAGGGCGTCGTGGAGTACCCCTCCTGGGAGACGCTGCCGCACGAGCGGCTCAGCCCGCGCAGCGACACCGTCGGCCGCCGTCTCGCCGTGCTGCGCCGCCTGGCCCACCCCCGGGCCGACGACCCCGAGACCGGCCCGGTCTCCGTCGTCGTCGCGCCCGTGCGTTCCGTGCTGCAGCCGCAGGTCAAGGGCCTGGGCGACCTGGAGCCGGTGGCGCTGCGCACCGGCCAGAGCGCCGATCTGAACGACGTCGTGGAGGCGCTCGCGGCGGCCGCGTACGCCCGGGTGGAGCTGGTGGAGAAGCGCGGCGAGTTCGCCGTGCGCGGCGGCATCCTGGACGTCTTCCCGCCCACCGAGGAACACCCGCTGCGGGTGGAGTTCTGGGGCGACGACGTCGAGGAGATCCGCTACTTCAAGGTCGCCGACCAGCGCTCCCTGGAGGTCGCCGAGCACGGCCTGTGGGCGCCGCCGTGCCGCGAGCTGCTGCTCACCGAGGACGTGCGGGAACGCGCCCGTGCGCTCGCCGAGGACCACCCGGAGCTGGGCGAACTGCTCGGCAAGATCGCCGAGGGCATCGCCGTGGAGGGCATGGAGTCCCTCGCCCCGGTCCTCGTCGACGACATGGAGCTGCTGCTCGACGTGCTGCCCAAGGGCTCGATGGCCGTCGTCTGCGACCCCGAGCGGGTCCGTACCCGCGCCGCCGACCTGGTCGCGACCAGCCAGGAGTTCCTCCAGGCGTCCTGGGCCGCCACCGCCGGCGGCGGCGAGGCGCCCATCGACGTCGGCGCGGCCTCCCTGTGGTCCATCGCCGACGTCCGCGACCGGGCGCGCGAGCTGGACATGATGTGGTGGTCGGTGTCGCCGTTCGCGGCGGACCTCGCCGTGGACGCCGACACCCTCAAGCTCGGCATGCACGCCCCCGAGACCTACCGCGGCGACACCGCGCGGGCCCTCGCCGACACCAAGGGCTGGCTCGCCGACGGCTGGCGCACGGTGTACGTCACCGAGGGCCACGGCCCGGCCGCCCGCACGGTGGAGGTGCTCGGCGGGGAGGGCATCGCCGCCCGCCTGGACACCGACCTGGGCGAGCTGAGCCCGTCCGTCGTGCACGTGGCGTGCGGCTCCATCGACAACGGCTTCGTCGACGCGGGCCTGAAGCTGGCCGTGCTCACCGAGACCGACCTGTCCGGGCAGAAGGCGGCCGGCAAGGACGGCGCCCGCATGCCCGCGCGGCGCCGCAAGACCATCGACCCGCTCACCCTGGAGTCGGGCGACTACATCGTCCACGAGCAGCACGGCGTCGGCCGCTACATCGAGATGGTGCAGCGCACCGTGCAGGGCGCCACACGCGAGTACCTGGTCGTGGAGTACGCGCCCGCCAAGCGCGGCCAGCCCGGCGACCGGCTGTACATCCCCACCGACCAGCTGGAGCAGATCACCAAGTACGTCGGCGGCGAGGCGCCCACCCTGCACCGGCTCGGCGGCGCCGACTGGACGAAGACCAAGGCGCGCGCGAAGAAGGCCGTCAAGGAGATCGCCGCCGACCTGATCAAGCTGTACAGCGCCCGCATGGCCGCCCCCGGGCACGCCTTCGGCGCCGACACCCCCTGGCAGCGGGAGCTGGAGGACGCCTTCCCCTACGCGGAGACCCCGGACCAGCTCACCACCATCGCCGAGGTCAAGGAGGACATGGAGAAGACGGTCCCGATGGACCGCCTGATCTGCGGCGACGTCGGCTACGGCAAGACGGAGATCGCGGTGCGGGCCGCGTTCAAGGCGGTCCAGGACGGCAAGCAGGTCGCCGTGCTGGTGCCGACGACCCTGCTGGTGCAGCAGCACTTCGGGACGTTCTCCGAGCGGTACGCCCAGTTCCCGGTGAGTGTGAAGGCGCTCTCCCGCTTCCAGACCGACACCGAGGCCAAGGCGGTCCTGGAGGGCCTGCGCGAGGGCTCGGTGGACATCGTCATCGGCACCCACCGGCTGTTCTCCTCCGAGACCAAGTTCAAGGACCTCGGCCTGGTCATCGTCGACGAGGAGCAGCGCTTCGGCGTCGAGCACAAGGAGCAGCTGAAGAAGCTGCGCGCCAACGTCGACGTGCTGACGATGTCCGCGACCCCGATCCCGCGCACCCTGGAGATGGCGGTGACCGGCATCCGCGAGATGTCGACGATCACCACCCCGCCCGAGGAGCGGCACCCGGTGCTCACCTTCGTCGGGCCGTACGAGGAGAAGCAGATCGGCGCGGCCATCCGCCGTGAGCTGCTGCGCGAGGGCCAGGTCTTCTACATCCACAATCGGGTGGAGTCCATCGACCGGGCGGCGGCCAGACTGCGCGAGATCGTGCCCGAGGCGCGCATCGCCACCGCGCACGGCCAGATGTCGGAGTCGGCGCTGGAGCAGGTCGTCGTCGACTTCTGGGAGAAGAAGTTCGACGTGCTGGTCTCCACGACGATCGTCGAGTCCGGCATCGACATCGCCAACGCCAACACCCTGATCGTGGAGCGCGGCGACACCTTCGGCCTGTCCCAGCTGCACCAGCTGCGCGGCCGGGTCGGCCGTGGACGCGAGCGCGGGTACGCGTACTTCCTGTATCCGCCGGAGAAGCCGCTGACCGAGACCGCGCACGAGCGGCTGGCGACCATCGCCCAGCACACCGAGATGGGCGCGGGCATGTACGTGGCGATGAAGGACCTGGAGATCCGCGGCGCGGGCAACCTGCTGGGCGGCGAGCAGTCCGGGCACATCGCGGGCGTCGGCTTCGACCTGTACGTGCGGATGGTCGGCGAGGCGGTGGCGGACTACCGGCGGCAGCTGGAGACGGGCGAGATCGAGGAAGAGGCGCCGCTGGAGGTCAAGATCGAGCTGCCGGTCGACGCGCACGTCCCGCACGACTACGCGCCCGGCGAGCGGCTGCGTCTGCAGGCCTACCGGGCCATCGCCTCCGCCAACAGCGAGGAGGACATCAAGAACGTCCGCGAGGAACTCACCGACCGCTACGGCAAGCTGCCCGAGCCGGTGGAGAACCTGCTGCTGGTGGCGGGGCTGCGGATGCTGGCGCGGGCGTGCGGCGTCGGCGAGATCGTGCTGCAGGGCACCAACATCCGCTTCGCGCCGGTGGAGTTGCGCGAGTCGCAGGAACTGCGCCTGAAGCGGCTCTACCCGGGCAGCGTCGTCAAGCCGGCCACCCACCAGGTGCTGATCCCCCGCCCGAAGACGGCGAAGGTCGGCGGCAAGCCGCTGGTCGGCCGGGAACTGCTGTCCTGGGTGGGCGAGTTCCTGACGTCGGTGCTGGACTCGTGACAGACGGGCGAAGCCGCCCTGGGAACTCCGGTGCTCCCTGGGCGGCTTCGGCTGGGGTCCACAGCCCTACTGCTGGTCGGGACGCTCGCGGTTCATGCCGAGCCTTTCCTCGGCCTGCCGCTGGGCGGCGTCGACCTGGCTCTCGTACTTCCCGCCGGTCTTGTCGTTGACCATCTTTTCGCCGGCGTCGGACATCTGCTTGGCCTTGTCCTGCGCCTGCTTGTTCTGGCGGAACCTGTCCAAGAGGCCCATGCGGACGCTCCTTCCGGTGAGAACTCCCTTCCGACGATACGCCGGGAGTGCGAAGGATGCCCAGATAAGCCCAGTTGGTCTGAACCTCTGTTCGGTTACGGTGTGTACACGGCGGGCGGGCGGGAAGACTCGCCCGTGCGGGGCGGAACCGGTCGGAGCAAGGGGAGGGACGCACCGTGAGGTGTCTGAGGGGCGGGATCGCGGTCGCCGCCGCGGTGGTGCTGGGTGTGACGGGCTGTACGCAGCAGACGGACGGTTCCTCCGGACCCGAGGGGTCCGCCGGCGACGGGCACGCGGTCAGCCCGCTGGACAATCCCGACGGCACCAAACCCGGGCTGGCGCCCGTCACCTCCGCCGCCGACCGCTTTGAGGCCCGCGCGCTCATCGGGAAGGTGGCGACCAAGGGCCGCGGCCCGAAGACGGGCTATGAGCGGGCCGAGTTCGGCTACGCCTGGATGGACTCCGTACCGGGTGACGTCCCCTACGCCCACAACGGCTGCGACACCCGCAACGACCTGCTGAAGCGGGACGGCGAGAACCTCCGCTTCCGCAAGGGCTCCAACTGCGTGGTCGTCGCCCTCACCCTGCACGACCCCTACACCGGCAAGACCATCGAGTGGACCAAGTCCCGTGCGACGACGGTGCAGATCGACCACGTCATGCCGCTGTCGTACGACTGGCAGATGGGTGCCTCGCGCTGGGCCAAGGACAAGCGCGAGGCCATCGCCAACGACCCGCTCAACCTGATCCCGGTGGACGGCCCCACCAACGGCGCCAAGAGCGACTCCGGCCCGGCGACCTGGCTGCCGCCGGACAAGCGCGTCCGGTGCGCCTACGCGGTGCGCTTCGCACAGGTGTCGCTGAAGTACGCGCTGCCGGTGACCGCGGCCGACAAGCAGATGATGCTGCGTCAGTGCGGCTGAGGGGTGCGGGCCGTGCCCGCACCCCTCTCCTCCCCCCCTCGGGCGGCCGGTCAGGAGGCCTGGCCGGCCTTCTTCAGCGAGGCCGCCAGGTGCGTCGCGACCTTCTTCGCCGCGGCCGCGCCGTTGTCGGAACCGGCGGTGGACATCACGGTGGCGACGGTGCTGCCCACCCGGGTGGCGATCAGCGTGCTGCCGTTCTCCCAGGAGCCGCTGGTCAGCGTGATGACGTAGGCCTCGTCCCCCAGCCCGTCCGCGGCCTTGCCCTTGACCCGCACCTTGACGTGGTCGGCGGTGTCCGTGAAGGTCGCGCACTCGGCGGCCACCTCGCGCACCCGCTGCAGCACCGTCCGGGCGGTGGTGCCCTGGAAGGCGTCCACCTCCTCGGCGATCTCCTCCGTCTGGTCCTGGTTGGCGTAGTCGTCCTGCGCGAACGACACGCCGCCCTTGTAGCCGGTCACGTCCAGCCAGGCGGTGTTCTCCAGCTTGGTGCAGTCCGTCTTGGCGGTGGAGCGGCTGCTCGGCGCGAGGTAGTCGCCGCCGCTGTCCGCCGCGCCGTCGGCGACCGGGGTGAGCCCGGCCGGGAAGACGGACGCCGGGGTCAGGAGCTGCTTGAGCTGCGTGCCCGTCGGCAGGCCGGCGTTGGGGTCCTTGGCCTTCGCCGGTGCGGCGGAGGCGGCCGGCTTGTCGTCGGCCTTGTCCTGCCCGGACTGGCAGCCGGTCAGGGCCGCCGCGGTCGCGGTGACCAGGCAGAGGGCGGTTGCGGCGAGAGCGGTGCGACGCATGGGGGTTCCTTGGTGGAGATGGTGGGTGATGGGTCCGGTGTGGGGGGGGTCCGGAACTCCGGCCGGGTCAGCCGGTCTTCTTCCAGTCCTTGCAGCCGGAGGTCTTGAAGTAGGCGTCCGAGGCGCTGATGGTCACCACGGCCGAGCCGGACACGTTGTTGTTCGCGATGATCGAGTCGACCGAGTGGCCGGCGTCCTTGGTGCGCTCCCAGTAGCAGGAGTCGTCGGTGTTGCCGGTGGAGCGGTAGGTGCCGGGCGCGATGTCGGCGCCCACCTTGAACATGCCGCCGTCGCCCTTCATCGCGGTGGCGGGCGTGCCCTTGGCCCCCGCGTCCACGGCCTCCCAGTCGTGGCAGCCGGTGGACTTGAACAGCTTGTCGCCGGGCTTGACGGTGACGTAACTGGCGCCGGTGACGTTGTCGTTGGCCAGGATGGAGTCCGTCTCGCCGGAGGCGTCCTTGGCCCGCTCCCAGTAGCACATGCCGTCGGCGTTGCCGGTGGTGCGGTAGGTGCCGGGCTTGATGTCCGAGCCGACCTGGAACTCGCCGTCCCCGTCGAACGCGGCCTTCTTCTCCTCGGCGGCCTCGGCCGTGCCCTTGTCCTCGCCCGCGCCCGGCTTCTGTCCGGCGGAGGCCGACGACCCCGTACCGCCGGCCGGCTTGTCGCCGTCGCCGCCGTCGTTGCCGGCGTTCATCGAGACGGCCCCGATGACGACGAACCCCACGACGGCGCCCAGCGCGACCTTGCCCTTCATGCCCATGGCTGTGTCCCCCCTCGGACGATGTGACCGCCCCCTTGTGGGCGGCCGTTCGTTCGCTGGGTCAATAAGAGCATGAGCTGTGAACCGAGTCAACACGGTTCACAGGGTGGGTTGCGTACACGCCTGTGAAGGGTCGGATCTTGCATTCCTCGGTATCCTCAGCGACACACGGGTGGCCGTACGGGGCGGTCACCCAGCGCGGACGAGGGGAGCGCGGCCGGTGCGGGACAAGGCGGCAGACCACGCCATGAGCGGGGCGGGCAGGCGGGCGGCAGCGCCCTCCACAGCGGCGGGCCACGCCACCGACAGCGCCACCGAGGTGACCGCCGCCGGCATCGCGCGCCTCGCGGGCGTCGGCCGGGCCGCCGTCAGCAACTGGCGGCGCCGGCACGCCGACTTCCCCAAGCCCGTCGGCGGCACCGAGACCAGCCCCTCCTTCGCCCTGGCCGAGGTCGAGACCTGGCTGCGCCGCCAGGGCAAACTCGCCGAGGTCCCGCTGCGCGAACGCGTCTGGCAGCAGCTCGCCGGCCACCCCGAGGGCCCGGTCACCGCCCTGATCCACGCCGGCTGCGTCCTGCTGCTCATCCACGACCGCCCCACCGTCTGGCTGGAGGCGAGCGCCGGCTCCGACGAACGCCTGGCCGCCCTACTGCCCTCCGCCCTGGAGCAGGTCCTCACCCCGCGCCTCACCGGCCCGCACGACCCGGCGCCCGCCGTGCGCACCCCCACCGGCCCCCAGCTCATGCCCTCCGTGCCCCTGCTGCGGCACACCGCCGAACTCGCCGCCGAACTCGGGGCACGGCAGACCTTCGAGTTCCTGCTCGGCCGTCATCTCGACGCCAACCCGCGCCAGTACACGCTCACCCCCGCCGAGCTGGCCTCCCTCATGGCCGACCTCGCCCCCGACGCGGCCACCGTCCTCGACCCGGCCTGCGGCACCGGCGCTCTGCTGCGCGCCCTGGCGCCGCGCCCCGGCCGGCAGCTGTACGCCCAGGACAGCGCGCCCGACCTGGCCGCGCTCACCGCGCTGCGGCTCGCCCTGCACTCCCCGGCCGCCGTGCACGCCGCCGCCGGCGACACCCTGCGCGCCGACGCCCATCCGGCCCTGCGCGCCGACGCCGTGCTGTGCCATCCGCCGTTCAACGAGCGCAACTGGGGCCACGACGAACTCGCCTACGACCCGCGCTGGGAGTACGGCTTCCCGGCCCGCGCCGAGTCCGAACTGGCCTGGGTCCAGCACGCGCTCGCCCGGCTGAGGGACGGCGGCACCGCCGTCCTGCTGATGCCGCCCGCCACCGCCTCCCGCCGCTCCGGCCGCCGTATCCGCGCCGACCTGCTGCGGCGCGGCGCGCTGCGCGCCGTGATCGCGCTGCCGGTGGGCGCGGCACCGCCGTACAACATCCCGCTGCACCTGTGGCTGCTGCGCCGGCCCACCGGCGTGGCCGCGCAGCCCGAGGTGCTGCTCGCCGACGCCGGGCAGTTCGCGGGGGAGGGGCGCGGCGGGCCCGACTGGCACGCCGTACGGGAGGCGGTGCTCGACGCCTGGGCCGCCTTCGAACGCGCGGGCACCCTGGAGGAACGGCCCGGTCTGGCCCGCTCCCTGCCCGTCATCGACCTCCTGGACGACGACGTGGACCTGGCGCCCGCCCGCCATCTGCCGCCCGCGACGCCGGCCGACGGCGCGGGGGCGCTCACGGCGGTGCGCGAACGCCTCGGCGAGACCCTGCGTCTGACCGGGGAGCTCACGCCCGCGCCCGTCGACGCGCCCCGGCGTGGGCGCTGGCCGCTCACCACCGTCGGTGAACTCGCCCGCGGCGGCGCCCTGGAGATGCGCACCGGCGGCACCGGCGGCCCCACCCGCGTGCGGGTCCTCACCGACCACGACGTGCTCGCCGGGACCGCCCCCTCCGGCTCCCTGCCGGAGAGCGACGAGGAGGCCGTACTGACACAGCCGGGCGACGTGGTGGTGCCGGTGCTCGGCGGCGGCGCGGTGGCCCGTGTCATCGACGACGCCACCCAGGGCGCAGCGCTGGGCCGCAACCTCGTCCTGCTGCGCCCCGACCGGACCGCGCTCGACCCCTGGTTCCTGGCCGGTTTCCTGCGCGGCACCGCCAACAACCGCCAGGCCAGCAGCTACGCCTCCACCGCCACCCGGCTCGACGTGCGCCGCCTGCAACTGCCCCGGCTGCCGCTGGAGGAACAGCGGCGCTACGGCGATCGGTTCCGGGCTCTGGAGGAGTTCGAACGGGCCCTGCGGCACGCGAGCCGGCTCGGCGAGCAGCTCGTGCGCGGCATGTACGACGGGCTGACGGACGGGACGGTCGCCCCCGAGTGATCAGTGTGACAACGGTTCGGTACAACACGTGACGTGTTGTCCGTGTCGGCCTATACGCTCGGAGCCGGTACGACGTTCATCCGCATCAGGCCTTCAGGAGAGCAGCCATGCAGGGCCACGGCTACGCCCCGCCCCCGTCCCGTCGCCCCTCGACCGGGGTGCTGGTCCTGCTGCGCGTGATCTTCGTGGCGGTGGCGGTCCTCAGCATCGGCTTCCTGGCCTGGGTCGCGCCGCTGCGCACGGCGATCGTGACCCGCAAGCGCGGCGACTGGTGGATCTTCGCCGGCTCGCTGGCCGTCCTGGCGTTCAGTTTCAGCCTGCTCGCCACCGACCACACCGACGACTTCAGCACGCCCCAGGGCAACGCGGGCATGATCGTCCTGCTGCTCAACATGGCGGCGTGCGTCGCGTACTACCTGTACGCCGACATACGCCACTTCCGGCCCTATGCCGCCGGGTACGCGCACCCCAGTGCCACGACCGTGCACAGCCCGTACGGCTATCCGCAGCCGGCGCCGCCGTACATGACGCCCGGCACGGTGCCGCGGACCCCCGCCCCCGTCACCCCGCCGCCCCCGCCGCAGCGCCCCGCCCCGGCCCGGATCGACCAGGTGCGCGCCGAACTCGACGAGCTCAGCGACTACCTGCGCCGCCAGGACGGACACGGCGAGGGCGGAAGGTGAGCGTGGCGACAGGACGCATGGTCGCCGGCCGCTACGAACTGGCCACCCTGCTGGGCCAGGGCGGCATGGGCCAGGTGTGGACGGCCTACGACCGCCGGCTGGACCGGCGGGTGGCCGTGAAGCTGCTGCGCCCCGACAAGGTCGCCGGGCAGGAGGCGGACGAACTGCGCCGCCGCTTCGTGCGCGAGTGCCGGGTCACCGCGCAGGTCGACCACCCCGGCCTGGTCACCGTGCACGACGCGGGCAGCGAGGGCGAGGAGCTGTTCCTCGTCATGCAGTACGTCGACGGCGCCGACCTGTCCGACCACCTCGCCGAGCACGACCCCTACCCGTGGCAGTGGGCGGTCGCGGTGGCCGCGCAGCTGTGCGCCGTGCTCAGCGCCGTGCACGCCGTGCCGATCGTCCACCGCGACCTCAAGCCGCGCAACGTGATGGTGAAGCAGGACGGCACGGTCACTGTGCTCGACCTGGGCGTGGCCTCCGTGATGGACACCGACACCACACGGCTGACGCACACCGGCTCCCCCATCGGCTCGCCCGCCTACATGGCCCCCGAGCAGGCGATGGGCGGCGCGGTCGGCCCGTACACCGACCTGTACGCGCTCGGTGTGCTGCTGCACGAACTGCTCAGCGGCAACGTGCCGTTCGCCGGCTCCACCGCGCTCGGCGTGCTGCACCGGCACCTGTACGAGCCGCCGGTGCCGGTGCGCCGTATCCGCCCCGAGGTCCCCGAGGCGCTGGAGTCGCTGGTGCTGCGGCTGCTCGCCAAGGACCCGCAGCACCGGCCCGCCTCCGCGCAGCAGGTCTACGAGGAGCTGGCGCCGCTGCTGCCCGCGCGCGGCATGCCCAGCGGGGCACCGCTGGACCCCACCCGCCCCTTCCTGCGGCCGCACGCCCCCTGGCCGGACCGCGCCCGCACCCCCGCGCCCCAGCCGTCACCCACCACCACTCCCGCCGCCGGCAAGCCCGATGTCGCCGCCGCCGTCGACGAGGTCAAGCGGCTCCTCGGACAGGGCCGCATCACCCAGGCCGTCGACATCCTCGGCGCGATCCTGCCCGTCGCCGCCGAGGAGCACGGCACGCACTCCCCGGTCGTACGCACGCTGCGCAAGCAGTACGCCGCCACGCTCATGGACGACGGCCAGTACCGGCGGGCGCTGCCCGAACTGCGCCGCCTGGCCGACGAGCGCGCCGCCGAGGCCGGCGCGTCCGACCCGCAGTCCCTGCGCTTCCGCTACGACGCCGCCCAGTGCCTGGAGCAGCTCGGCGAACCGGCGGCGGCACTGGCCGAGTACCGGGCGCTGCTGCCGTACTACGAGAACCAGTACGTCGCCGGCGACCCCGCGCTCGCGCACGAACTGCGCCGCCGCATCGGCCATCTGCTGCTCGCCCTCGGCGACCGGCCCGCCGCCCACGACACCCTGATGCGCCTGCTGCACGACGTGGAGCGGCTGCACGGCCCCGGCCACCCGCTCGCCACGGACGTACGGCGGACCCTGCAGTGGCTCGGACAGGTGCGCGGATAGCCTTTGCCGTGCCTTGGGCGATCTTTGCCGCGGGCGAGAGTCCGGGTTTCCGAAAGCGCGGCGCGGCCCCGGTTACCGTACGAGCCGCTCTAGCCGTCGTGTGAATCAAGGGGTGGGGTCGGCGTGGCCGGTCATCGTCAGTCGAAGAAGCGCAGATACGTCACCTGGGCGGTGACGGGCGCCGCCGTCGTCGCCGGGGCCGGCATCGCCGCCCAGCAGTCCATGGCGGCCACCACCTGGCCCGCGCAGCGGACGTTCACCGGCCGGGCGTTCGACACCTGCACCGCGCCCTCGCTCAGCGCGATGAAGGCCTGGCGTGCCGACGGCTACTACGGCGGCGCCGCCGTCTACGTCGGCGGCCGGAACCGCGGCTGCGGCCAGCCCAACCTCACCGCGTCCTGGGTGAAGTCGGTCAACGCCCAGGGCTGGAAGCTCATCCCGATCTACGTCGGCGCGCAGCCCCCCTGCCAGACCAGCCGCAACCCGGAGAAGCTGACCGCCGCCACGGCCGCCTCCCTCGGCGCGAGCGACGCGCAGGACGCGGTGGCCAAGGCGTCCGCGCTCGGCATGAAGGCCGGCAGCGCGGTCTACCTCGACATGGAGCCGTACGACATCACGAACAAGGCGTGCAACGACGCCGTGCTGACGTACGTGCGCGCGTTCACGAAGGGGCTGCGGGCCAAGACCTACCGGGCCGGGTTCTACGGCTTCAGCAGCTCCAGCGCCAAGGCGATCGCCACGGCCACGAACAAGACGGACCTGCCGGGCAACCTCTGGTACGCGCTGTGGGACAAGAAGGAGACCACCACCGCGGACTGGCCGTGGGGCGCGACCCAGTTCACCAACCACAGCCGCGGCCACCAGTACCAGGTGAACAGCAAGGAGACCCGCCGCGGCTACACGATCACCGTGGACCGGGACGCCTGGGACGCGCCGGTGGCCATCGTCGGCTGACGACCTTCCCCGGCGGGCGCGCGCGGCGGTGCCCGAAGTGGCGGTGAATCGTTGGTCGAATGGGTTGGCCTCAGCTGCCCCACTGCCTACCATCGATCACCGCAAGACTTTGTGCACCGTCGCACAATCTCCTCGGGAGGTTCCCCTTGCACCGCCGCCGTCGCACCGCGCTCCTGCTGTCCGCCGCGATCGCCGCGGCGCCCCTGCTCACCGCCTGCGGAAGCGACTCGCATCCCGGCGCCGCGGCCGTCGTCGGCGGCCAGAAGATCACCGTCTCCCAGCTGGAGAACCGGGTGAACGAGGTCCGCTCGGCGCAGCGCGCGGCGGCGGGTGACCAGGCGAACTACGCCCGGGTGGTCGCCGGCACCGGCAGTCTCACCCGGCAGACCCTGCACGGCATGCTCCTGGACGAGGTGCTGCACCGCGCCGCGCAGGACGCGGGCGTCTCCGTCACCCGCCGTGACGTGCAGGAACTGCGCGCGGGCGTGGAGCAGCAGCTCGGCGGCGCGAAGGCCCTGGAGGCGGCCTGGCTGCGCGAGTACGGCATCCCGCCGCAGCGCGTCGACGACAACCTGCGCCTGCAGGCCGAGGCCCAGAAGCTCGCCGCGAAGCTGGGCACGAGCACGGACCAGCCCGCCTTCTGGAAGGCCCTGTCCAAGGCGTCGGAGGAACTGGGCGTGGACGTCAACCCGCGCTACGGCGCATGGGACGTCCAGAAGGTCGGCAGGGTCGACGTGAAGACCCCGTGGGTCCGCGAGGTCACGGCGACGACGCAGCAGCAGCCGACGTAACGGGACCTCCCGGCCGACGGCGAGGCATCCAACCAAGGGGCGCGGGGAACTGCGCGACCAGCCACAGACAACCCGCGCCCGCCCGCCCCCAGGCACCCCCCGAGCTGGTGGGCGGTACGTTCGAAGCGTGAACACCGCAAACCCCGGCCGCATCGTCCTGCTCACCACCAGCCACAGAGTCGCCCCGGGCCTCCTCTCCTGGCCCGCCTGGAAGGCACTCCGCGAGGCCGACAGGGTGCTGTGCGCCGACGACACCCACCCCCAGCTCCCCTACCTCCGCGAGGCCGGCGTCGACGTCGAGGTGACCGCCGCGACCGCCGAGGAACTCCTCGCCGCCTGCGAAGGCGACCGCACGGTCGTCGTCGTGGCGAGCGGCGAGGGCGAACCCGCGCTGACCGACGGCCTGGCACGGCTCGCCGGCTCCGGCCGCGTCAGCATGCCGGAGCTGGAGCTGCTGCCCGCCTCCTACGACCTGCCCGGCGCCCGCCTCCTGGACCTCGTGCAGGTCATGGACCGTATCCGCGCCGCCTGCCCGTGGTCCTCGCGGCAGACCCACGAGGGCCTGGCGAAGTACGCCATGGAGGAGGCGTACGAGCTGGTCGAGGCGATCGAGGACGGCGACCGCGACGAGCTGCGCGAGGAACTGGGCGACGTCCTGCTCCAGGTGGTCTTCCACGCCCGGATCGCCCAGGAGGACGCCGAGGCGCCCTTCTCCATCGACGACGTGGCCGGCGGTATCGTCGCCAAGCTCATCCACCGCCACCCGCACGTCTTCGGGGACGCCACCGCCACCACCCCCGAGGAGGTCAAGGAGCACTGGCTGCGCACCAAGGCGCAGGAGAAGCGGCGTGCCTCCGTCACCGAGGGCATCCCGCTGCACCAGCCCGCCCTCTCCCTCGCAGCCAAGCTCGCCGCCCGCGCCCGTACGGCCGGCCTGGACGTGGAGCTGCCGCAGGGCGACGGCATCGGCTACCGGCTGCTCACGCTCGCCGCCGGCGCCGAGGCGGAGGGCGTCGACCCCGAGACGTCCCTGCGCGCGGCGGCCCGCGCCTACCGGGACGCGATCCGCGAGGCCGAGGGCGTCGCCCCGGACGAGGTGTCCGCCGGCCTCACCCCCCACCGCGACGCGGAGGCCCACCCGGAGCCGGATACCGTCGAGGAGTGAGTGACCAGCCCGCTGACCGGCCCGCCGCGCGGCACCCCGCCGGCCCCGCCCCCGAACTCTTCACCTGGGAGTTCGCCACCGACCCCTACCCCGCCTACGCCTGGCTGCGCGAGCACGAACCCGTGCGCCGCACCCGGCTGCCCAGCGGGGTGGAGGCCTGGCTGGTCACCCGGTACGCCGACGCCCGCCAGGCCCTCGCCGACCAGCGTCTGAGCAAGAACCCGGCGCACCACGACGAGCCGGCGCACGCCAAGGGCAAGACCGGCATCCCCGGGGAGCGCAAGGCGGAGCTGATGACGCACCTGCTGAACATCGACCCGCCGGACCACACCCGGCTGCGCCGGCTGGTCAGCAAGGCGTTCACGCCACGCCGCGTCGCCGAGTTCGCGCCCCGGGTGCAGGAGCTGACCGACCACCTCATCGACCGGTTCGCCGAGCGCGGCTCCGCCGACCTCATCCACGAGTTCGCCTTCCCGCTGCCCATCTACGCCATCTGCGACCTGCTCGGCGTCCCGCGCGAGGACCAGGACGACTTCCGGGACTGGGCGGGCATGATGATCCGGCACGGCGGCGGGCCGAGGGGCGGGGTCGCCCGGTCGGTGAAGAAGATGCGCGGCTACCTCGCCGAGCTGATCCACCGGAAGCGGCAGGCGCTGCCCGCCGAACCGGCTCCCGGCGAGGACCTCATCTCGGGTCTGATCCGCGCCTCCGACCACGGTGAGCACCTCACCGAGAACGAGGCCGCCGCCATGGCCTTCATCCTGCTGTTCGCCGGCTTCGAGACGACCGTGAACCTGATCGGCAACGGCACCTACGCCCTGCTCACCCACCCCGGGCAGCGCCGGCGGCTGCAGGAGTCGCTGGCCGCGCGGGACACCGCGCTGCTGGAGACGGGCGTGGAGGAGCTGCTGCGCTACGACGGCCCGGTGGAGCTGGCGACCTGGCGGTTCGCCACCGAGCCGCTCACCATCGGCGGGCAGGACATCGCACCGGGCGACCCCGTCCTCGTCGTCCTGGCCGCCGCCGACCGCGACCCCGCGCGCTTCCCCGAACCCGATGTGCTGGACCTCGCCCGCCGCGACAACCAGCACCTCGGCTACGGCCACGGCATCCACTACTGCCTCGGCGCCCCGCTGGCCCGCCTGGAGGGCCAGACCGCGCTGGCCACGCTGCTCACCCGGCTGCCGGACCTGCGGCTCGCGGCCGACCCGGCCGAGCTGCGCTGGCGCGGCGGGCTCATCATGCGGGGTCTGCGCACCCTGCCGGTGGAGTTCACCCCGGTGCGCGGCTGAGGGACCGTCAGTAGTCCAGCGACGCGTACCAGTCCCCGCGCCCGCCCGGCGTCAGGTCCAGCAGGTGCCAGACGGGGTTGAGCAGGTCGATGCCGCGTTCCCGGATGTCGTCGGCCATGCGCGGATGGGCGGAGTAGAAGTGGCGGACCGTGCCGTCGCCGTCCCGGGTGAAGACGGAGACGGTGGAGTCCTGCGCCCCGTCCTCGTCCTCGCTGCCCAGGTCGTACTTGAAGGTGCTGTCCCCGCAGCTGAGCAGGCGCAGCCGGGACCAGCCGCGGTCGCGGGCGTGCGCGCGCAGGGCGGCGGGGCCGGCGGCCGCGGCGACGACGAAGTCGGCGTTCTGCGCGAGGTGGCGGGCGACGCCGTCGAAGCCGTCGATCCACAGGGTGCACATCGGGCAGGGGCTGGTCTGCTGCTTGCCGTACATGAAGTGGTAGACGACGAGCGCCCGGTCCGGGCCGGTGAACAGCTCGCTCAGCCGGACCTCGCGGACGGGTTCGTCGCCGGCGTCGAGGTCCGCGGGACCCTCCAGGAAGACGTAGTCCTCGACCTCGGGCCCGGGTGGCAGCGCCCTGCGCCGTGCCGCGACCTGCTCGCGGTGGCGCATCAGCTCGATCTCGGCGAGGCGGAGTTCTTCGCGGGCGGCGAGGTACTCGGCGGATTCGCCGGACAGTCGGGTGTGCCGGTGCAACGCGTCCTCCTGGCTGGGAAGCCCCCCAGGTCATGTAGGACTCATGGTGTATCTGACGTGCCGTCGACACAAAGATGACACACCTTCAACTTTGTGATCTTCACGTGATCTGCGCGGCATGAACTTGTGACTGGAGATCGTCAGCCGATACGTTCACTCGTCAGCGTGACACCGAGCCCCTCAGGCGTCGCGCCGTCACTGCTGTCTCGCGAAAGGTCACCGCATGCTCTCCGGGAACGGTCGTCACCGTCGCCCCCGTCAGGCTCCGGCCCTCCTCGTCGCGGCCGGAGTGACCGGCTCCGCGGTCGCCATCCCGCTGCTCGGCGCCGCGAGCGCGCACGCGGCGGACGGCACCACGTGGGACAAGGTGGCCCAGTGCGAGAGCGGCGGGCGCTGGAGCGACAACCCCGGCATCGGGCTGTACGGCGGCCTGCACCTGTCGCAGGACGACTGGGAGAGCCACGGCGGCCTGGAGTACGCGGCCCGGCCGGACCTCGCCAGCCGCTCGCAGCAGATAGCCGTCGCCGAGAAGATCCTCGCGGACGAGGGCGTCAGCCGCTGGACGCTGTGCGCGCTGAGTTCGGGGCTGTCCGGGGACTCCTCCTCGGCGGACGTCGACACGGGTGTGCCGGGCGACACGGCGAGCGCCGGCTCGGCCTCCGCGGGTGCGACCGCCGGCTCCTCCGGTTCCGCCTCGGGATCCTCCGAGTCGTCCGGAACCTCTGAAAGCTCCGGTACCTCCGGTTCGGTGGACTCGCCCGGCTTGTCCGACTCCTCCGGGACGCCCTCGGACGCCGCGACCACGCCTCCCTCCCAGACGCCCTCCACGGGCGCCACCGGGCAGCCCTCTGACGGCCCGTCGTCCACCACCCCGCCCGCGAGCGGTACGGCCGTGCCCGGCGCTTCCGCCAGCCCGGACCCGGTCGCGACACCGCCGTCCGGCAGCCCCTCCACGGGTGCCCCAAACAGCGACGATCCGGACAACCTGCAGCAGATCGTCGGTTCTTCGGACCTCGTCGACACCGGCGCCCTCGGCGGCACCGGCCGCCATCGCGGCGCCAGCGCGGAGGAGGGTGCGGCCGACGTGAGCGCGGCGCCCGCCGCCGGCCGGCACGCCTCGCGCTACACCGTGCGCACCGGGGACAGCCTCACCTCCATCGCCGACTCCCTTGGCGTCGAGGGCGGGTGGCGCGCGCTGTACGAGGAGAACAAGGAAGCGATCGGTGCCGACCCGAGCAGTATCGTGCCCGGTCAGACGCTGGTTGTCGGGGGCGAAACGGGCGAAAAGTAGCGGGAGTTGACGCCCGGTTTTGAGACTGATGTCCGGTTTGGTGAAAGTGTGGGATGAGTCTCAGAAGCCGTGATCGTCTTTGAAATTCCGCCGAACGCCTGTCTACGGTCATGACCGCTCGCCACCGCGAGCCCCGGCCGGCCGCAACGCCGAATCCTGCCAGCGGCCGCACGGGAACAGTCGTCGCGTACACGCGCCGCAGGCAGGAGCGGGGGACCCAAGGTAAGTGCCGTACCCGGCGGTTGAGCCGGAGCGGCTAGGGGTGGAGCCACGCCTCCCAGGGGGAGGGGTGGCCGGGCAACTCAACCGGCCCGAACCCGACAGCTCACCTCGCAGGCGTCGGTGAGGGGATCCACCATGCTGTTTACCGGCAAGGGCAAGCACCGTCGTCCGTCCAAGGCCACTCGCGCCCTCGCGCTCGCCGGTGTCACCGGCGCCGCCGTCGCCGCTCCGCTGATGGCGGCCGGCAACGCCTCCGCCGCCACCGCCGCCGAGTGGGACGCCGTCGCCCAGTGCGAGTCCGGCGGCAACTGGTCCATCAACACCGGCAACGGCTACTACGGCGGTCTGCAGTTCTCCGCCTCCACCTGGGCCGCGTACGGCGGCACCGCGTACGCCTCCACCGCCGACAAGGCCACCAAGGCGCAGCAGATCGAGATCGCCGAGAAGGTCCTCGCCGCACAGGGCAAGGGCGCCTGGCCGGTGTGCGGTACGGGTCTGTCGAGCACCCCGTACAGCGGCGGCTCCACCGCGAGCACGACCACCCGCTCCACCGAGCAGCAGAGCGCTTCGCGCTCCGCCGAGCGCCCGGCGGCGAAGACCCAGAAGTCCACGAAGACGGTCACCACGCCGACCGGCAAGAAGGTCAAGAAGGGCGACGGCGAGTACAAGGTCGTCAAGGGCGACACCCTGAGCACCATCGCCGAGAAGCACCACGTGCAGGGCGGCTGGAAGAAGCTCTTCGACCTGAACAAGGACATCGTCGAGGACGCCGACCTCATCTACCCGGGCCAGCAGCTCCACCTGAAGTAACCCCCACGATCCCCCCGCCCCGGCGCGTGTTCCCCCGTACGCACCGGGGCGGGGCTCTGTCCGGGCGGGTGGGGCGAGGCCGCCTCGGCGGCAGATGTCGGGCGGGGCAGCGTCGGGGTGGGCGAGGCGGCCCCCGGCGGGCGGCTCGCCTCCGACGGCGGGCGGTGAGGGAGCGAAACGCCCTGGCCCCCCGATGCCCTCGCCCCGGCGCCCCGCCCCCAACGCCCCGGCGCCGACGCCTCTGTCCCCGGCGCCTCCGTCCCCACAATCCCCCCGCCCCGGTGCGCGTTCCCCCGTGCGCGCCGGGGCGGGGTCTCTTCGGCCCACCCTGCGGGTCGCGGGGCGGGGTGAGGGTGTGCCGGCGGCGGACGTACCGCGTCGGCGTGGCGGGGCCGCGTCGGGGTGGGCGTGGCGGGTCCCGGCGC